>JAYVSO010000019.1:0-4550 GCA_043775315.1 Verrucomicrobiota bacterium | reverse complement strand
TCATTCACGAACTCGGGGAATGGCAGGGCATTGATCCGAAAACGGGGTTTCAACTAGTGAAAACCAAGGAAGGGAAGTTGCTGCGCATCGCTGACCTGGTGGATGATGATGCCACGAAGCGGGAAAAAGTAGCGGCTGCGTTGAGAGACCCGGAGCAAAATACCAACCGCGACTATGTGGACATGATCATCGCCCTTGGCATGGCGAAGGAGGGCTTTGACTGGATCTGGTGCGAGCACGCCTTGACCGTCGGGTATCGCTCCAGCCTGACGGAGATCGTCCAGATCATCGGCCGGGCCACACGCGACGCGCCCGGCAAGACGCGCGCGCGTTTCACCAACCTGATCGCCGAGCCCGATGCCAGCGAGGAAACGGTGACGGAAGCCGTCAACGACACGCTCAAAGCCATCGCCGCCAGCTTGCTCATGGAGCAGGTGCTGGCACCGCGTTTCGAGTTCCGGCCAAAGAATCCGAACAACGAACAAACCCCGGGCTACGACTACGGCGAAGGCGGCTACGATCCGAACAAATGCAACGTGGGCATGAACCCGGAAACCGGGAAGATCCAGTTGGAAATCAAAGGCCTCGTCGAACCGAAGTCCCAGGAAGCGGAGCGCATCTGTCGGGAGGACTTGAACGAGTTGATCACCGCATTTGTGCAGGACAAGCAGACCATCGAACGCGGGATGTTCGACAAGGAGAACCTAATTCCGGAAGAACTGACCCAAGTCCGCATGGGCAAGATCGTGAAGGAGAAGTTCCCGAATCTGGACGAGGAAGATCAGGAAGCCATCCGCCAACACGCGGTCGCGGCCTTGAACCTCGTGCAAACGGCCAAAACGTTGATCAACCAAGACATCGGAGAAGCGTCCAAAAACACGGCGTTGATCGACGGCATTCGGAAGTTCTCCCTAACGGTTAAGGACATCGACATCGACCTGATCGACCGAATCAACCCGTTCGGAGAAGCCTACGCGATTCTGTCCAAAGCCATGACCGAGGAACGCTTGAAGCAGGTTGCCGAGATCATCGCCGGAAAGAAGATCAACCTAACAATGGAAGAGGCGCGGGAACTGGCCACCCGGGCGCTGCGCTTCAAGCAGGAAAAAGGCCGACTGCCGTCGCTCACGGCGATGGACCCTTGGGAAAAGCGGATGGCCGAGGGGATTGCTTTTCTGCAAAGAAAGGTGAAGGAAAGCGGCAATGCCTGAAGGCGTCACAGACGAAGATATTGAACTGCTCGGGGAACTCGGCGTGGACGCCGAGCCCGTGGCTTCAGGCGGTCGCACGCCCCGGGAACAGCGCATCATCGCAGGCTTCGAGGAGATCCAACGCTTTGTGGAGGAACACAGCCGTCTTCCGCAGCATGGAGAAAACCGCGACATCTTTGAGCGCCTGTATGCCGTGAGGCTGGACCGGATTCGCGAATCGTCCGAATGCCGAGAAATCCTGAAAGACCTCGATCCAAAAGGGCTGTTGGGCCAGGAGCCGGAGACTTCCATTGTTCTTCACGATGCGCCCCCGAGCGACGAAGCGTTGCTGGCTTCTCTCGGCGTGGCTCCCAACCCGGATGAAGATGTGACAAGACTGGTGCATGTCCGGTCCCGTGATGAGATAAAAGCCGCCGAGGAAATCGCGCAGCGGAATCCCTGCCTAGATATCGAGTTGTTTCGGCCCCTGTTTGAAAGAAGCCAGCGTGATCTCGATTCCGGCGTCCGTCGAACCTTGAAGTATCAGGCCAATGCCGAGGTGACCAAGGGCGACTGGTTCATCCTTGATGGTCAGAAGGTCTTTGTAGCCGAGATGGGCGAACCGTTTGTGAGCGACTACGGCCGGCCGGATCGCCGCCTCCGGGTCATCTATGACAACGGCACGGAAAGCGATCTCCTCGTCCGGTCGCTCCAGCGGGCGCTGAACAAGGACAAGATCAGCCGAAGGATCACCGAGCCGGACAACGGGCCTCTTTTTTCCGGCGTCGAAGAGGCCGACGATCTGCCGACGGGCCACATCTACGTCCTGCAAAGCAAATCCGATCACCCGTTCGTAGCGAAGAACCGGGCGGTGATCCACAAGATCGGCGTGACCGGTGGCGACGTGAAAAGCCGGATCGCCAACGCCAAGAAAGACCCAACCTATCTGCTCGCGGATGTTGAGATCGTCGCCACGTTCAAACTCGCCAACATCAATCGGAAGCGGCTGGAGGCGTTGCTGCACAAGTTTTTCAGTAACGCCCGCTTGGACTTGGAATTGAAGGATCGATTCGGTTCCCAAGTAGAGCCAAGGGAGTGGTTCCTTGTTCCGTTGACGGTGATTGAGGGCACGATTCAAAAACTGACGGATGGAACGATTGAGAAGTTTCGGTATGATCCAGAAACAGCGCGACTTATTGGGGCATAGTTGATCGGGCTTTAGGAACGTGTCTTCAGCCTTTGATGTCAGAGCTTTCTTCACCAAAACGGCTTGGAAACTGGGGTTGAAGTCACTTCGCACAAATACATCAAGCCAATCCCCGTATGAGCGTTGTGGAAGTGCCAATGCGTGACAATTGGCGACGATGGGTGCCACTCGTCTGTCAAAACTCTTTAGAAATGTCCCCTTAAGAACTCAGGAGAAAATGTCCCATTTTGGCGGCGGTGGCGGTAGCCACCGGCGGCATGACGGAAACATTGACGATGAGTGCGAAGGAACGGCGCCGAGCCGTGATCATGGCCCACGTGAAAACGGGACACCTCAAGCTGGTGGCCGCAGCCGGCGTGCTGGGCTTGTCCTACAGGCAGGCCAAGCGGGTCTGGCGGCGCTATGCCGCCCAGGGCGACGCCGGGCTGGTGCATCGGCACCGGGGCCAGCCCGGTCGCCGGCGCAAGCCGGCGGCGCTGCGGGCCAAGATTCTGGCGCGCGTGGCCGCGCGCTATCCCGATTTCGGGCCGACGCTGGCGGCGGAGTATCTGGCCCAGGAGAAGCTGGCGGTGGATCACGAGACCCTGCGGCGCTGGCTCCTGGCGGCGGGGCGACGCACCGTGCGGCGGCGCCAGCAAAAGCACCGGCAATGGCGGGAGCGCAAACCCTGCTTCGGGGCGCTGGTGCAGCTGGAGCGAGGTGGAGAGAAGCTCCGGTGGCGAGCGTTGCCGGGGCGCCCCGCGCCCGCGCGCCCCAAGCCGGACAAGGCAGCCGCGGCGAAGCCGCCCACGGCGGCTTGGAAACCTGCGGTGGACCATCCGTGGCGGCGGCAGCGGATCGGGAGCGTGAGGAAGCTGGCCCCACCAGCGGCAAGGGAACAACAACCCACAACCAACGAAGGGGACATTTTCTCCTGAGTTCTTAAGGGGACATTTCTAAAGAGTTTTGACAGCGAGAGGACGGTCAGGCTCGCTGGCTGGTTGTGAGTCGAATCTTTCACAACCCATCCACAAACGCCTGCATCTGTTCCTCGTGGCGGGTGATTGAGTCCACGAGTTTGAATTGCGTGCGCGCGCGGTCGAGGTTGTGGCCGGAGCGGTGGACGCGGAAATATTTGTCGCCGTTGAGGTAGTCGGTGAGGAAGCGCAGGCCGATGGTGAAGGTGATGAGTTTGCCGGCGAAGGCGATGAAGGATTTTTCAGTGGGTGTCAGAAACGCGCCGGCCTGCGACATGTAGCCGCGGGCGAGGCCCTCGAACATCGGCATTTGCATGGTCACTTTGGAGAGGTCGCGCTCGTCCTCGAGGGTCGGGCTGGTGGTGGTGCGGACCATGTCGCCGAAATCGTAATGGACAAGGCCGGGCATGACGGTGTCGAGATCGACGACGCAGATTTCGCCGCCGTTGTCGGCGTCGAGCATCACGTTGTTGAATTTCGTGTCGTTGTGCGTGATGCGCTCGGGGATGCGTCCGTCGGCGAGCGCGTTGAGGAGAATGTCCACGATGACTTCGTGTTTGGCGGCGAAAGCAATTTCCTTCGCGGCGGATTCGGCGCGGTTGTAGTGATCCTCTTTCACCGCTTGTTGCAGCGCGTTGAAACGGTTCCGCGTGTTGTGAAATCCGGGAATCGTCTCGACGAGCCGACCGCCGGGCAGGTCGGCGAGGAGGCGCTGGAATTTGCCAAACGCCTTGCCGGCTTCGAGCGCCTGCTCGGGGGATTGCACGGACTCGAAGGTCTGCGTGCGCTCGACGAACACAAACGTGCGCCAGTATTCGCCCTCGTCATCGCGATAAAAGGGCTTGCCGTCGCGCGCGGGCACGACGGTGAGTGTGCGGCGCGTCGGCTCGGGCGCGGCCTCGGCGCGGAGTTTGTTTTGGAGATGACTGGTCACGCGCATGATGTTGTCCATCACGCCCTCGGGGTTTTTGAACACGTGCTGGTTGATCTTCTGGTGGATGTAGCGGACGCGCGTGCCGCCCTGATCGTAGGTCGCGGAGTAGGTCTCGTTGATGTGGCCGATCTTGCAGGATTCGGCGTGGAGCACCTGGCCGTAGATTTGGAACTTGCTGGAGATCTCCGTGAGTTTTTCTTCGCGATACGTGGACATAAAGATGGAATGGATTACCCCGCTTCGGACGTGATTTCAAATGGCGG
>JAYVSO010000018.1:0-20041 GCA_043775315.1 Verrucomicrobiota bacterium | reverse complement strand
GCGGGAGAGGGCTGGGGTGAGGGAGAACGCGGTCGAGCAGTCCAGAGCAACTCGGAGCCGCAAGACGCATGGTTACCCACCGAAAACAGCGAGGAACCCGGTATCCGGTATCAGGGGTCGGTGATCTGGGCATCAGGCATCGCCTGGCGCCATTTCGTTGATTGACCTTCGACCCTCATCATTGCCCGTCGGCTTTGGGCTTTTCCATCGGGGCATGGCTCATTAGGTTCTGGGCCTTATGTTCGAAGTCGCGAAGAGCCAGATCGCCACCGCCGCCGACAAGCTGACCCATCTCAGGAGGTTTCTTTGACGTCCCCAAATTGAAACAACGGTTGACCGAGTTGGAGGCCCAGATGGCCACCGACACCTTCTGGAACAACCGCGAAACGGCCCAGAAGCTGATCGAGGAGGCCAACGTCATCAAACGCAAGCTGGAGCCCCTCACCTCCTGCGAGCGCAAGCTGAGCGACTTCCAGACGATGCTCGAACTCGGCGACGCCGAACCCGAGGAATCCCAGAACGCCATCGAGAAGGAACTCGACCGCGACATCCCCGGATTTCTGGAGGAGATCGAGGTCAACGAACTCAAGGTCTTCCTCACCGGCCCGCACGATTCCCGGAACTGCTTCTTCAGCATCAACGCCGGCGCGGGCGGCACCGAGGCCCAGGACTGGGCCGAGATGCTCTCCCGCATGTATAACCGCTGGTTCGACCGGCGCGGCTGGAAATGGGAGATCACCGATGCGTTGGCGGGGGATTCCGCCGGCCTGAAGAGCGTCACCTTCCGCGTCGAAGGCGAGAACGCCTACGGCTTCTGCAAGGCCGAGCGCGGCGTCCACCGACTCGTCCGCATCTCCCCCTTCGACTCGAACAAACGCCGCCACACCAGCTTTTCCAGCGTCGACGTCATTGCGGAGATCGACGACATCAGCGAGTCCGACATCGTCATTCCCGACAGCGAGATCCAGCGCGACACCTTCCGCTCCGGCGGCAAGGGCGGGCAGAACGTGAACAAGGTCGAGACCGCCGTCCGCCTCACCCACATCCCCACCGGTCTCGTCGCCGCCTCGCAGGCCCAGCGCAGCCAGCTGCAAAACGGCGCCACGGCGATGAAGGCCCTCATCTCGAAACTCTATGCCCTGAAGCTCGACGCCGCGAAGTCCGACATGGACAAGTTCTACGGCGACAAGGGCAGCGTGAGCTGGGGCAACCAGATCCGCAGCTACGTCTTCCAGCCCTACCGCATGGTGAAGGACCTCCGCACCGGCGTCGAAACCAGCGACGTGCAGGGCGTGATGGACGGCAACCTCGATCCCTACGTCAACGGCTGGCTCCGCGCCGGCGGCCCGCTCAAGCGCATGCAGGGCGTGAAGGACGAGGAGGATTAAACGTGCCCAACATCCTCGACACCATCGTCGCCCAGAAGCAGCTCGAAGTCGCGAAGCTGCCGGAGCGCCTCATCGCCGCCGGCGACCTGCGCGACGCCATGTTGGAGCACGGCGAGCGCCGCGACTTCTTCGCCGCCTTGGCCAAGCCGCGCGTCGGCGACATCGGGCTCATCGCCGAAGTGAAGAAGGCGTCCCCCAGCAAGGGCGTCATCTGCCTGGACTTCGATCCCGTCCGCATCGCCAAAGCCTACGAAGCCGCCGGCGCGAGTTGCCTGTCCGTGCTGACCGACGAGAAGTTTTTCCAGGGTTCGCTCGATTACCTCCGCGCCATCCGCCAAGCCGTCTCGCTGCCGCTCCTGCGGAAAGATTTCATCATCGATGAACGCCAGATCCTCGAAGCCATCGAGTGGGGTGCCGACGCCGTTCTCCTGATCGTCGCCATCCTCGACGACGCCCGGCTGAAGCGCTTCCACGATCTCGCCACCGAAGCCGGGCTGACTGTTCTTGTCGAAGTCCACGACGAGGAGGAGTTGGACCGCGCTGTGGCCATTGGCGCGGCGCTCATCGGGGTGAACAACCGCAACCTGAAAGATTTCAAAGTCGACCTCGCCGTGACCGAGCGCCTGGCTTCCCGGCTTCCCGCCGGAACGCTTCTTGTCGCCGAGAGCGGCATCTGCACCCGCGCCGACGTGGAACGCCTCAAAGCCGCCGGCAGTCGCGCGATCCTCGTCGGCGAAAGCCTCATGCGGTCGGGTGACATCGGTGCGGCGGTGCGGCAGCTTGCGGGCGCATGATCAAGATTTGCGGCATCACTTCCCGCGAGGACGCCCAAGTGGCGGCCGAAGCCGGCGCCGGCGCCATCGGGCTCATGTTCTACGAAAAAAGCGCGAGGGCCGTGGGCTTGGAACAGGCTGCGGGCATTGTGCGTGGCCTGTCGCCGTGGGTTGGCCGGGTCGGCGTGTTTGTAAATCCGACGGATGAGCTGGTGTGGCAGGCGATCCACTCGGCGCAGTTGACGATCCTCCAGTTCCATGGCGAGGAAACGCCGGAGTTTTGCGGCCAGTTTGGGCTCATGACGATGAAGGCGTTCCGCGTGAAGGACATTTCGTCGTTGGATCAGCTCACCGACTATCCGACCGATGCTTGGCTGCTCGATGCGTATTCCCCAACCGGCCACGGCGGCACGGGAGAACAGTTCAACTGGGATCTCGCCATCGCCGCCAAGAATCGTGGCCGTCCCATCGTCCTCGCCGGAGGTCTGACCGCCGAGAACGTCGGCGAAGCGATCACGCGGGTGCAGCCCTTCGGAGTGGATGTCTCCAGCGGCGTCGAGATGGCTCCTGGCCGCAAGGACGCCAACAAAGTCCGAGCCTTCATCGCTGCAGCGAAGGCGGCGTATGCGGCCGTCGGCTAGGCCGACGGAATGACGAAGTCCGAAGTCCAAAGGCCAAATTGGGATGAAGCCCTCGGACTTCGGGTTTCTTTTCGATATTTGGCCTTCGGGCTTCGTCATTCCGCGGCAGCGGCAGACTTTCCTCTGGTTTCTCCGGCGGGGCCTTCCATATCGTCCCGGCACTTTGGAAAACGTCCTCAAAGCCATCCGCTTCCTCTTCACCGGGCAGTTCCGTCGGGTCTGGAACGAGGTCCATGTCCGCATCTACCGAGTCGCTTGGGAATTCTTCTGGCTCTTCATCGCGCCGGGCCGCCGCAAAGGCCGGCTCATCCCGAAGGTGAAGGTCGAACGCGAGACCAATCATCCGGTCGCCTTCGAGTCGCCCGACCACATCGCGCCCAAGGGCACGGCGGTGAACAACAGCACGAACAAGAAGTTCGTCCTGCACATGGACGCCAAGCTGTCGCGTGAGTTCCCCGGCCAGATCTTGAAGATGATGGATCTTGGCTGCGCGGGTGGCCAGTTGGTCATCGATTTCATGTCGCTTGGATGGGTGGGCGTCGGCATCGAGGGTTCGGATTTCTCCCTGAAACATCGCCGCGCCAACTGGGCGACGCATGCGAACACGAACCTCTTCACGGGCGACATCACCAAGCCGTTCCAAGTGAAAATGGACGCGCAGCCGGCCCAGATGAACCTGATCACGGCGTGGGAAGTGATGGAGCACATCGCGCCGAAGGATCTGCCTGCGGTCTTCGACAACATCGTCAAACACATGGCGCCGGGTGGGTATTTCATCGCCTCCACCACGGAAACCTCTGACATCCACGAAGGCTTGGAGCTTCATCAGACCCAGTGGACGAACGCGGAATGGCGCGCGTGGGTTTCCAAGAATTACCCCGATCTGGAATATGTCGACGTGGGCCTCGTGATCTACCAGTTCGTCCGCTACAACTTCATCCATCCATCGTTCCTGATCTACCGGAAGAAGGGCGGCCCAGTGGTTTGCTGATCCCTGGTGGGCCTTGCGCAGTCCGGCCATCCATCAAATCCACCGGATCCATGGCGACGTTCCCCCCAAAACTGCGCTGGCTGCTTCCTGCAAGCGCCGGAATTGTCTGGGCTCTCGCGTTTCCGTCTTCCGGGATCGCGGGGTTCGGATGGGTGGCTCCGGCGTTGGTCTTGATCGCGGCGGTGTGGGCCTTTCCGGGCAAACCATTCCTCGGCGGATATCTCGCCGGCTTAGCCTTCTCGCTGACCGCGCTGAGGTGGCTCTTGGCGGTTCCGTTTCCAGCCGGCGCCATTGGCGGTTGGCTGGCATTGTCCGGATTTCTCGCGCTCTACACGGCGCTGTGGACTTGGTTGGGATGCCGCTGGATTCGCGGCGATGCCGCATCGGTTTTCGATGCGTTGGCGGAAAGCTCGTGGGGCCGGCGGCAACAATGGGGCCTCGGTCTCGCGGCGCTTTGGGTCGCGTTCGAGATGACCCAAAGCCGGTTCCTAAGCGGTTTCCCGTGGAACCTCCTGGGGACTTCCCAATTCCGGATGGCGCCGTTGATCCAGGTCGCCGAGTGGACCGGAGTGTCCGGTGTTTCGTTCCTGATGGTCTGGTTCTCGTTCGGGTTGGCGAGTTCGCTGGTGCTCCTGGTCAAGGCTCCCGCGCGTCGACGGGCGTTGGCGGGTGAGATCCTGGTGCCGGCCTTGCTGGTCACGGTGCTGTTTGCCGTTGGATCCAGCATCATGGCGAAGAGCCCGGCACCGATGGCGATCCGACGGGTCGCCCTGATCCAGCCGAGCATTCCGCAGCTGCTGATCTGGGATCGCAAGGAGTCGACCAATCGGTTCCGCACCTTGCTCGAGCTGACGCGGGCCGCGTTGACCAACCAGCCCCACGTCGTGGTCTGGCCCGAGGCGTCGCTGCCGGACATCAGCCGCGAACAGTTCGAGGAACTCCGGGGAATGATGGTCAAAGCCGGCGTGCCCCTTCTGTTCGGCGCGGACGACGTCGAGCCGGTCGAAGGCGCTCCCGCCGGCGCGCTGCCGAACTTCTACAACACCGCTTTCCATCTCGACGCGAAGGGCGAGCTCGTCGGGCGGTATCGGAAGCGGCAGTTGGTCGCGTTCGGCGAATATGTTCCGCTGGAGCGTTGGCTGCCGTTCATGAAATGGCTTACGCCGATCGGCGGCAGCTTCAGCGCGGGAACCGGCCCGGAACTCTTCCGCGTCGGCAATCCGCCGATGGCCGTCGGGCCGCTGATCTGTTTCGAGGATGTGTTCGCGCCCGTCTGTCGCGAAGCGGCGTTGGATGACGTCGAGGTGTTCGTCAATTTCACGAACCTCGGCTGGTTCGGCGACGGAGCCGCGCAATGGCAGCATGCGGCGGCGGCGGTCTTTCGTGCCGTGGAGAATCGGCGGCCCATCGTCCGGGCGACGAACAACGGCGTCACCTGCTGGATCGATTCCACGGGGCGGATACGCGAAGTGCTGCGCGATGGGCAGGGGTCCATCTACGGCGCGGGATTCCTCGTGGCCGAAGTGGAGATTGATCCGGGGGCATTCCGCGCGCCGACGTTCTATCGGCGGAACGGCGACGTGTTCGGATGGGGCTGCGTTGCGCTGTCGGTTTTCCGCATGATCCCGCTCATGAGGCGCAAGCGAGGCAAGTCCGTCACTTGAAGAAGATGGCGCCTTCGCCCTGAACCTTGCGGCGGAAAATCTTGTCCGCTGCGGTGACGTAGAGGAACCCGTGTTTCGGTCCTGCCAGCGTCACCGACGTGATCGCCTTGTCGGATGGTTTGGTCAGGAGCCCGCATTCGCGCCCCGTCGGATCGAAGACCTGCACGCCCATGGTGGTGGCCACGTAGAAACGCCCGCGCGTGTCCGTCGCCATGCCGTCGCCGCCGCTGGCCGTCTTGTAGTCAGGAGCCCGCATGCGCTTGTCGGACGCTTCGGTGTCGGGAGCGGTGCGCATCGTCATGTAAGGCATCTTCGCGGTGAGATCTCCATTCTCCTCCACTCGGAAGGTCCAGACGTGTATGCCGCGATAGTCCGAGACGGCCAACGTTCCCTGGCTCGTGGACAACGTGATGCCGTTCGGGGCGGTGATGCCGATGTCGACCGCGCGCAGTTCACCGGTCTTTGAGATGAGGAGCGTCACCTGCTTCTTGCCGGTCTCGGTGAAGTAGACGTGGCCGTTCTTCGCGACGACCAGGTCGTTCGGCTGGACGTTGGTGGCGAGAACCGTCGTGTCACCGGTCTTCGGATCGACGGCGATGATGCGCTTCTGGCCTCCTTGCGCGCAGTAAAGCCGGCCGTCGGGCGCGAACTTCATTCCGCTGACGCCCTTCGCCTTCACGAAGGGTTCGACCTTGCCGTCGGGTGCGACCCGGAAGACGCCCTGTTCACTGCGCATGTCGGAGAAATAGAAATTGTCGTCATCGCCCGCGCACGGCGCATCGACGAAGCCCTGCTTGTCGACGACGAGTTGCCATTCCTCACCGGGGATCAGCAGGCGATGAAGCGTGAGATCCCCGGCGAGGTCCTGGGCTTGGGAACAAATCGCGAGTGCGGCGGCGGCGCAAAATTGGAGGAGGTGTTTCATCGTGGGAGAGGATTCGGAACCGCAGGGAAATCTGAAAAGGACGGGGCGCAGTTAAAGCCCCTTCTCCTTCCAGTCGCGCCAGAGCCACTGGCAGGCTTCCGGGAAGATCGACGCCCCGTGCCTGCTGTTGTGCTGTCCGTCGCCGAAGACGAACTTGTAGTCGTAGTCCATGTAGCGGAGGGACGCGGCCATCATCTGGTTGGCCAGCGGCCAATTGCCGAAGGGATTGTCGAGGTCGTTGGCGCCGTCCTGGAGGAAAACACGCATCGGCTTCCGCTCCGTCTTGCGGACGATGTAAGGATAGGCGTTTCCGCCGCGCAGATCGGTGAAGCTGCCGATCGTGCTGAGGACTTTGCGGAACTGGTCGGGCCTTTCCCACGCGACGGTGAAAGAGCAGATGCCGCCCGAGCTCGCACCGCAGATCGCGCGGCCGTCGGCATTGGTCGTCAGGTTGAAGTCCTTGGCGACGACCGGAAGGATTTCGCCGATGAGGAACCGGGAGTAGCGGTCGCCGAGGGAATCGTATTCGACGCTGCGGTTGCTGGCCCGCCATTCGTTCGTGAGCATGCCGCGGGAAACCTCATGGCCGGGATTGATGAAGACGCCGATGGTGACCGGCATGTCGTCGCGATGAATCAGGTTGTCGAAGACCGTCGGCACCCGCCACGCGCCCTTGAGTCCGACGTAGTCGTGGCCGTCCTGGAAGACCATCACGTTGGCCGGTTTGTTGGCGTCGTATTGGGCCGGGACGTAGACCCACCAGTCGCGCGTGGTGTTTGTGAACACCTTGCTGGCGAAGTTGGAGTGGGCGATGACACGGCCCTTTGGGACGTCTGCCTGCTCCATCGAAAGGGGCCCGAGTTTGTAGTCGTCGATCGCGCGCGCCGTTCGCGGGCAGACCAGAGTGCCGACAAACAAGAGGAGCGCGGCACAGATCGGGAAATGACCAAGGCCCAGGGCCGAACGCAGCGGTCGGAGAGGGGAGTTGAACGTCATGGTTTCGGAAGATTGCTTTGGGCGGTGGCTACTTGTCTTTCGGCCAGTCGCGCCAGAGCCAGCGCATCGTGTCGGGGAAGATCGCGCCGCCGTGTTTGCCGCTGTGGCCCCCGTCGCCGAGTTCGAATCGGAAATCCATCTCGGCAAATTTCAACGCGGCCGCCATGTCCTGGTTCGCGAGCGGCCAATTGCCGTGGAGGTTGTCGAGGTCGTTGGTGCCGTCCTGCAGGAAGACCCGAAGACCGAGGCGTTGGGTGCGGAGTCGCGCCGCGACCGGCGATGCATCGGCGGGCGCCCTGTCCTTCAACTGCCGTATCTGCGACGGGAAGATTTGGCCGCCACGGATGTTCACATAGCTGCCGATGTGGCTGACGACCTTTCCGTAGCGATCGGGAAAGTGCCAGGCGGCGCTGAAAGCCCCGATCGCGCCGGAACTGATGCCGCAAACGGCCCGGCCAGCGGCGTTGGTCGTGACGTTGAACTGCTTCTCGATCGGCGGAAGGAATTCCTCGGTCAGGAAGCGCCCGTAACGTTCGTCGGGCGTGTCGTATTCGAAGCTGCGGGTGGGACGGGACCGATAGTCGCCTCCCGAACCCGGGACGGTTCCCGGGTTGACGAAGATCCCTATGGTCACCGGCATTTCACCTCGATGGATCAAGTTGTCGAAGACGGTGGGGACGCGGAACTGGCCGTTGGTTGAGACGTAGCCCGACCCGTCCTGGAAGACCATAAGGCAGGCGGGACGGTTTTTGTCATACTGCTGCGGGACGTAGATCCAGTATTCGCGGACGGTTCCCGGGAAGATGTTCGTCGAGGTCCAATTGTGTTTGCTGATGGAGCCACGCGGAACGTTCGGATGCGGATGGCAGTCAGGAGTGAGAAGGTAATTGTCTGCTGCCGGCAAGCTCAAGGCACACAGCATGACTGCTACAAGGCCAGTGAGGGGACGCATGTGCAAAGATTGCTCAGTAGAATTGTGCGGAAGCAATGCTCGAACGTGGCGGAACGCGAAAAACCCGATGATACGCGCGCGTATCATCGGGTTTCACGGATCAGGAGTTCTTGAAAAGGAACTTGTCCGGCGTGGCCTACTTCCCGTCCTTTTTCTCCAGAAGTTCACCGGCCTTCTTCATCGGATCCAGGTTCAGGCGGGCGCCGAGTTTCGCGAGTTGGTCCGGCTTCAGGTTGCCCACGACATTCACGACGACCGCTTCCTTGTCTCCGCTCAAGATGGTGACGAGCAGTCCTTCGATCGCCTCCTCGCCGCGCATCTTGAGGTGGACGGTGACGTCGTCCGCCTTGTCCTGGACCGAAACCACCTTCTGCCATCCGGTGGACTCGAGGCTCTTGCGTGCGGCGTTGAAGGACCCCTTCGCCTGCGCCTTACCGTTCTCGCCGAACTGGCCGACGCGCACGCGGACGAGTTTGAGGGAATCGATCAACTGCGCGGCTTCCGGTTCCTGCTGACGGGCGAAGGCCGACGCGATCGAGAGCAGGGGCCGGGTCAGTTCGACGGACACCCGCTCGCCCTTGAGGTCGGCGGGCATGAGTTTGTCGATGTCGACGGCCCCGGCCAACTCGTCGGCGCGGACAAGATGCGCGACGAGGGACGTGGCCAGGATGACGGCGAAGGTGGTGCGGGTGAATGCGGAGGAGATCTTCATATGCGGGTTCGGAGTTGGTTGGTCGACACGACGGCCGACGAATCGAGAACCCGGCGTTTGGAACAGAGTTTCAAAAAAGGTCCGCAGCACTTCCGCACTCCCCCGCGCGTCCTCCTTCTCGCGCTTACTTGGTCCCCGCACCGATCCGTTCCAACAGCTGGTCCGCCAGCTTCAGGTCGGGACGGACCTTGCGCAGGCGACCCAGGATCTCCCGCGCGAAGACCGTATCGGCCGAACCCACGGCGCTCGCGATCGTGGCGGCCTTGGCATAGCCGAAAGTGAACAGAGGCGACTGGCCGGCGCTGGCGATCCAGTCATCGATCGCGGCGCGGGTCTCGCCGGCGATTTCTTTCTGCAGGCCGCGCAGAAAAGTGTTCCGGGCCCTCTTGAAGGCCATGAGCTCCTCCGGTGAACCTCCGTGGTCGTTAAGCGGCAGCGTCGATTCGCCGGCACGGGCGAGTCCCATGACGAGATCGCCCGCGACGGTCGGCTTCATCGTCAGGGCGTTGATCGACGAAAAGAGCACGGCGGGCCGGTTATCGGTGTTGGCCGGGGCGTCGCCCACGAATCTGCGCAGTGTGGCCGCGTCGGCCAGGTGCAGCCCACGGACCAACGCCGGATGAGTCAGTGCCGTCGAACCCAACGCCTCCTTCCAGCCTGGTTGGCCTAGTCGTGAGGACCAGTCCATGTCGCGATCTGAACCGGGCGCGCGCGCGACGAGGCCGATGACGGGCGAATCCATTTCCATCCGCAACAGCCAGGCTTCGGCCAATGGGAACACATCGAGGAACGAACGTGTGATGCTGCGGAACGACGCGTCGTCGAGCTGGTAGGCCGGAAGCCACTGGCAGACCAGGCCGCCGGGCTCGAGCCGGTCCCGCAAGGCGGCGAAATGTTCCCTCGTGTAGAGGAACGCGGCCCCGTCCAGATAGGGATGGAACAGATCGCCGACGATCACATCCCAGCGGCGTTCGCTCGCACGCACGAACCGACGCGCATCGGCAACGTGGATGTGGACGCGCGGATGAGTGCGCACGCCGCCGTTCTGGGGCTCGAAGGACCCGAGAAGTTCCGCCACTTCGGGGACCAGTTCCACGCCGTCGGACTGGAGGCCGGGGATCTGCGTGGCCGGTCCGAGGCTCACGCCGGTGCCGACACCGAGGAAGAGCAGCGACTCCGTTTTCGGAGCGAGCAGCAGGGGCAACAACGTGTGCCTTCGGGCCGCCGCCGCGGCGGATGGCGCGGTGCCGCCCATCTGGAGCCGTTGATTTACGCGCAGCGCCCGCGAACCGTCGTTGAACTCCACCACGCGGACGTTCCCGAAGAAACCGTTCCGCTCCACGACTACTTTCGCCCCCGTATCGCCCGCTGGATTCGGGAGAAAGTGCAACGCCACCGCGATGGAAACCACCGCCAGTCCGAACACAACGGCTCCGCGCGTGCGCGGCCACGAACCCACCGCCAGCAACACCGCGACCCACGCCACGGCACCCGACACGCCGAAGTTCGGGACCAGCAGCAAACCGCCGAGCGCCGGGCCCAAGGCTCCGCCCAGCGCGTTCCACGCGACGACCGTGGCAGCCGATGCGCGCAGACGTCGCGCTGAGTCGAGCAGGGCCACGAACGCCGCGCCCAGCAGCAGCGCGGCCGGTCCCGTGACGATCAGGGCGCGACCGGCTTCCCGTAGCAGCAGATCCACCAGCGTGCTCGGTGGAGAAGCGGGGTCAGCGAAACGTGTCCCCAAGGCGATTCCCGCCACCATGGCCAGACCAGTGAAGGCCGAGAGAGTCGCCATGGAAATGCGGCTCGAAGCTTTCTCGCCCAACGCCCGCCAGATCGCCGCACCGGCAAAGCCGCACAAGAGCCAGACGGCCAGAGTCCCTGCGGCCGAATAGATCGTGCTGGTGGAACCGAGCGCAAGAAGCCGCGTCGCGATGGCCTGGAAGGCGAGTCCCGCCAATCCCAGGGCGAACGCAGGGAGCACAGTTGCCAGCGAGGAAGCTCCTGAAGGTAGGGCGGGCATCTTGACCGCCCTGTCGTGCCGTCCATCTCTCCGGTTGGCCAAACGGGCCAGCCCCGCCGCCCCGAGTCCCAGGGCCGCGAGGATGAAGCCGCTGTTCCTCAACCCAAACGCAGGTTGCAACCAGCCGATGGTCACAACCACGCCAACGACGGCGCCGAAAAGGTTGGCCGCATAGTAGCCGCCGAACGGACGGCGTGAATCGGCCAGGAAGCGTTCCACCAGTGGCAACGTCGCGCCCATGGCGACCGTGGCGGGCGCGAGCACAAGGGTCGCGGCGGCGAACGCCGCGCCAAGCCGCGCGGTGGTGGAGGTTTGTCCCGCCGCCAACGCGTCCGCCAGATGGCCCGCCGCCGGTATCAGCCACGACGACACCGCCGCCGTGACCGCGATCAGCGCTTCACAGACGACGTAGCCCGTCAGTGGAGCAAGCCCGCGCGAAAGCCACTTGCCCGACAGCCATCCGCCCGTCGCCATCCCGGCGAAGATCCCGGTCGTCACCGCGAGCACGGCCGGCCATTCCTGCCCGAGATGCACCGCCAGCATCCGCGCCCAGACCATCTGCAACCCCAGCGCCGTCGCCCCCGAGAGCAACAGCGCCGAGCCGAGAAGGATTGGAGTCTTCCGCGTCATGCTTTCTGAAGAGGCTACAAAACCCGTAGCCATTCAAAAGGGCGCATCTCACTTTGTTGCAAGCCTCGGGTTCCGGGTGGCGCAGGCGTCACGCCTGCTGTTCCGGGTCTCCGACCCGGAACGGATTGTGGCGTCCGCCCGCAGCGATCGCGTTGGGAGAGGCGGTGCGCCCGCCTCGCGGACCATGGTGCCCGTTGGCTGACGGACTACGCCTGCTCCGTCCCGATTACGCATGGCTGTTCCGGGCCGGAGACCCGGAACAGCAGGCCGAAGACCTGTGCCACCCAAAGGCCACGCTCCTTCCAATCGGAGAACAGAACCGCCGGTTGCAAACCGGCAGCCTCGAACCTGCCGAAGGGGCTGTTCAGTTTGTTGGTGAGTCGTGAGGGCGGCCTACAAAGGCCAAGGTGATTCCCGAGCCTTTGGTAGGCCGCGTGCCCTCACGCGGCGGGGGGGAAGTCGCTTCGACGGGGTGTCAGGGCGAGGGCCACGGCGATGGTTTGGGCGTGGACATCCAGGCCGACATATTTGATCGTTTGCACCGTGGGTGACGGGTTCATCATGGCATTGAGGTGGAGGGTTTGGCGGAGTGATCCGGCGAACCACCACCAGGTGGCTCTGGGCTCCGCTCGCGCGGATCTTAACCCACGTTCCAACGACCCGTCTCCCACACCCAACCCACCCACCCAACCCAAGCCATAGGGTCTAGGCAGCAAAACAAACGTTCAATGGCCACTAACACCAACATGACCCCGACTTCGCCTCAAGAAAGAGTCTTAAGCTCTGCGCGACTCCGGACGACGCGTTTGTTCCTTTGGTTTTCGGTGTTGGTCGGAGGCATTGGCCTGGGCGCTAAACTGTTCGATTTGCTGGTCGTAGCCGGGGCTTGGGGGGCATCGCCGCCTGCTTCGTTTGTTCACCTGCCATACGGGAAGGAATATCCCATCGACCCGGGGACGTTCTTTCAGCCGCTGAGTGTTTTGATGCTAATTGTGATTGTAGGCGCCTTGATTAGCGGATGGAAGAGCGGGGAGCGCGTGTGGCTGCTGGTGCCTGTGATTATTTTCGTCGTGATTTGGGTGGTTACGCCGACGATCTTCTGGCCGATGATCAGTGAGTTGTGGTCGATCCATAAGGCTCGGATTTCGCGAAGCGAAGTGGAGGTGCTCGCCCTCGTGCGGCGCTGGATGATCTTGGACTCGATACGGGCCGGATTGATCGCGATCAGTTTTCTGTCCTCTCTTCGCGCGCTCGCCGGTCCCATCGTTGCAAAGACCAAAAATGCCTCCTGAGTAGCAGGATCACGATATTGTTAGGCTGGAACGAGTTTCATGTTTAGGGCGAGGGCCTGGTTCTGGAGGTTTTTGATCCGGCGGGCGGCGCCTAGTCGACTCAGGTGTCGGCACACGGCCGCAGCGCGCGGGCCGATGGTAGGGCGAAAGCTCCTGCTGAGCCGCCTTGGGGCGAACGGTGAGCGAGCGGGTTCCGATCGGCAGGCCGGAAGAGCCGCGGGCTTGCCGCAGGGGCCGTTCCTTTTGGTGGTGAGTCGTGAGGGCGGCTTGCCGGGAGGCTGCGCCCTGCCTGCGCCGGCACGCGTCGCTCTTCGCCGGGCGAGCAAACAGCGGATTGAATCTGGACCTTGCTTTGGGCGTCCTGATACAGACTTAAAACCATGCGCGACCATACCATTCTACGTCACATCAGGCTGGCGACTCTCACAGGCTTCGCCGCCAGTCTCGTTGCCCTCAGCCCCGTCCACGCCCAGCAGTTCAGGCTTTTGCAGGATGATTTCCCGTTCCAGAAGGCCGCGATCGGCACGGTGATCGTGAACAAGGACAGCACCGACAAGGCACCCAAGGGCATCGCTATCCGGGTGGGCAACAACTCCACGGTTTCTTTCGACATGGATATCCTCCGCTTCCAGGGCGGCTGGGTCGGCGGGTTCATTTCTGAGCGTGGTGTGACCTTCAACGGTGCGCACGGCGGCCATCCCGAGATGGTCGGAGTGCAGAAGTTCGCCGCGAAAGCCGGTCCGGCTTGGGCCGGTGAAGACGGCAGCTTCAAGGACGTCCGGCCCGAGCCGTTCGGGCCGATGCCGAAGTCCGTGGCCCGCTACGACGGTCTCTACGTGAGCGGTGACAAAGTCGTCCTCGCCTACACGGTCAAGGGCACCAAAATCTACGACCAGCCAAGCTCAGTTGCCGCCGATGGCGAAGTGGCCTTCGTCCGCAGCATCCGGCTCGATCCCCCGAAGGGCGGCTTGTTCGGCGGTGGCAAGACGAAGGAAACCATCCACCACAACGTCGCCTTCGACGCCGGTTCGAGCGGTTCCGTTGAAGGCAACGTGGCCACACTGACCAAGGGGACCAACGTGACCAAGGTCCGCATCGACGGATCGTTGGACGGCGTCTCCCTCAGCGCCAAGGACGGCAACGTCCTCCTGTCCATCGCCAAGGGCACCAAGGCCGGATCGTTCAACGTCGTCGTCTGGGGCGGTTCCGCCGCCAAGGCCGGCGCCTTCGCCAAGATCAGTTCCTCCGGAGTCTCGGTGGCCGACTTCACCAAGCCCGCCGCCAACCGCTGGCCCGAGCCGGTCGTGACCAAGGGTGCGCTTGAGACCAGTGCCACGCCAGACGGCGCCTACGTGACCGATTCGTTGACCGTTCCCGACAACAACCCGTGGAAACGCCGCATCCGCATCGGCGGCCTGGACTTCTTCAAGGACGGCAAGTCGGCCGCCGTCAGCACCTGGGACGGCGACGTCTTCATCATCTCCGGCATCGACGAGAAGCTGGAGAACCTCAAGTGGACCCGCTACGCTAGCGGCCTCTTCGACGCGCTCGGCCTGAAGATTGTCAACGAGCAGATCTACGTGATCGGCCGCGACGGCATCACGCGCTTCACCGACTTCAACAACGACGGCGCGGCGGACTACTACGAGAACTTCAACAGCGACCTGACGGCGTCGTGGGGTTTCCATGAGTTCGTCTTCGATCTCCAGACCGACAAGGAAGGCAGCTTCTACTTCGCCAAGGCCGGTCCCGTGAAAGGCGGCGGCCGCGGCTTCGGCGGCGGTGGGGGAAACGGTGAAGTCACGGCCAGCGCCGGCAAGCTGATGAAGGTCTCGAAGGATGGCTCCAAGTTCGAAGTCGTCGCGAGCGGCCTGCGTGCGCCCAACGGCATCGGCGTGAATCCGTGGAACGGCCAGATCACCACCGGCGACAACGAAGGCACCTGGGTGCCCGCCTGCCCGATCAACTGGATCAAACCCGGCGGCTTCTACGGCGTCGAAGAAACCGGCGGCATGAAGGAATTCGCCAAACGTGAGAAGCCCCTTGCGTGGTTGCACCACGGCACCGCGGATAATTCCGGCGGCGGTCAGACCTGGGTCCAGGGCAACAAGTGGGGCCTGCCCGAAGGCGAGTTGCTCCACACATCCTACGGCCAGTGCCAGCTCTTCCATGTGCTCAAGGAAGAGGTCAGTGGTCAAATGCAGGGCGGCGTCATCAAGTTTCCCCTGAAGTTCACCTCTTCGGCCATGCGCCCCGTCTTCAACAAGGTCGACGGTCAGCTCTACGTCGCCGGTCTCCAAGGCTGGCAGACCAAAGCTGTCAAACTCGCCGGCATCGACCGCGTGCGCTACACCGGCAAGGCCCGCTACACCGTCGATGACCTCAAGGTGACAGGCGACGGCGTGCAGGTCCGCTTCACCCAGCCGCTCGACGCCGCTTCGGTCAAGGATCTCCAGAACTTCTCCGTCCAGCGCTGGAACTACGAAGTCAAATACATGGATGACAAGACCCAGGGCGGCCGCATCGTCCGCGCCGAAGGGCACGGCAAACTCAACTACGGCGGCACGGAAGTCTCCGCCGCCGAACCGCTCAAGATCGGCCGCGACAAGATGGAAGTCACCAAGACCGACCTCTCCGCCGATGGCAAGACGGTCACCCTCCACTTCGCCGACTGGCGGCCTGCGCACCAGGTGCTGACCAAGTTCACCCTGAAGTCGAAGGACGGTAAGGAAATCAACCAGGAAGTCCTCCAGACCGTGAACGTCGTCCCGGGCGCCGCGAAGCTGAACTAGGCCGAAGCGGACTCAGCAGTCATTCAACGATCGGGCTCCGGTTTACGCCGGAGCCCGTTTTGTTTGGGTAGGGCGAAGGCTCCCGCCGAGCCGCCGCTGCGCTTCCTAAAATCCTTTCGGTCACAGCGGCCAAACAATTGGCCTCCGTTCGCTTCGAGCTTCCCGCGAGACGCTTCCCTGTTGGTCGAAGGCCCCAAGGCGGCTCGGCAGGAGCCTTCGCCCTACCCTTTGGCCAACCGACAGTCGCGACTGATGTGGATCGGCGCACTTCATCCGATCAGCGCGGACTCATGTCCGCGGCTACCGGCTTTGGTGGGTTGATCACCCGTAGATCGCCATGGGCTCGACGGTGAAGTCGGGAAAAATCTTCGACAGATCGCTGCCCGCTCCGTGGCGTTGGAGGACGGGTGCGAGGACGTTGCGGTAGTTGTGGACCACAGGCAGATCGCCGGGGCCTTCGAGCAGTTCTTCCTTCAGCCCGCTCCATTTGGAATGGACGGTGCCGCCCTTCACGCCGCCGCCGAGGACGAACATGACGCTGGCCCGGCCGTGGTCGGTGCCGAAGGCGGAATTCTCCACCACCCGCCGGCCGAACTCCGTCATCACCACAACGGACGTCGTCGCCATCGCGCCGCCCAGATCCTTGGTGAAGGCGGCCAGACCCTGCGCGAGGTTGAGGATGCGCGGGTCCATGATCGCGCCCTGGTTCAAGTGCGAGTCCCAGCCGTTCAAGTCGAGCGAGGCCGATTCGAGGCCAACCCTCGATTTGATCAGCCGGGCGATCTGCCGGAGTCCCTGGCTGAATTCGTCGCGGGCATATTCGACCCCGTTGGCGGGCAGATACGGCGTGGCCCGCAGGGTCTCGATGCGTTCCAACGCGGCCATCGTGTCCCGCGCCGCGCCGCCGAGCGGACCGGTTTCCAGTCCGTAGAGGCCGGCGAGCTGGCGCTGGAGCTTCGCGGAATTGCCACCGAGGGAGAACTCGTCGAGCGACTGGATGACCGTCGCGCTGGGCGCGCCTCGCAGGCACTCGGGCAACTCCCTACCCAAGGCCACGGCGGACAACGCCCCGGCGGGAGCGCCGTCGCGGAAACGGAGAAAACGTCCAAGCCAACCGCCGGCCACCACGCCGCCGTGCTCCATCAGGTCCTGCGCCTCGAAATGGGAACGTGTCGTGTCTTCTGATCCCGCCTGGTGGATGACCGACATGAGCCCTTCCTTCCACGCCGGCTCCAGATCCTTCATCAACGGGTTCAGGCCGAAGAATCCGTCCAGCGGAACCGCGTCCTTGCGCGAGATGCCGATGCGCGGGCGGGCCTTGTAGTAGCCGTCGTCGTCGAGCGGCGCGACGAGGTTGAGGCCGTCCGCGCCGCCGCGTAGGAAGACCACGACCAGTGTCCGGCGTTCGTCGCCGTTGCCCGTCACGTATGTCTGGAGCTTGGCCATGTCAGCACCTTTGGAAGGACGGGGCGGCCAGCATCAGGGCAAGGCCGGTCCCGGATTCGTGGTAGGCGGAAGTCTCGGCCTCCGATGGTCTGCGTCCGAGCAGATGCGCGATCAGTCCAGCATCGCCGCCGAAGGCTTTGGCGAGTTTGTTTGCCTGGATCTTCGTGCCGCCCACGCGGCCTTCGGCCAAAGCGACCGCGAAGTTCCAACGCCAGAGCAGGGTGCCCAGCCAGGGCGATGCCTCCTCGGGATAACCATCGGGCGTGGGGTAGTGGAACGGCGCGTGGCCCATGCGCAGGAGGAAATCGACGACCGGTTGGCCCGCGTCCGTCTCCGCTCCGGTCGCGCGCAGGGCCGAGACGATGAAGTGGAACGGGCGCTTGAATTTGCCGCCGCGCGTTTCGCGGAACTCGGCCGTCGCGAAGAGCGAACGCAGCGTGGAACGGATGTCGCCGCCGGTTTTCAGGAACGTGGCCGCGACGGAATCGACGGCGGCCTTCGGTGGTTCGTCGGCGATGAAGCGTCGGCAAAGTTTGGTGGCGATGTGTCGGGCGGTCGCCGGGTGATCCGCCGTCAGTTGCAACAGCCAGAAGACCTCGCTGCGTCCGCGCTCCTGCTGCTCGTCGGCGGACAACCCTTCCGGCCAGGCGGGAAATTCGTGGCCGAGGAGGAGCTTCCGGCCCTTGTCGTGTTGGCGGGGATTGAACTCCACCTTGCCGATATCGAAGCGGCTCTGCTCCGTCGCGCGCACGGTCCAGCCGGTCAGGCAACGCGCGGCTTCCATCACGTCCTTCTGCGAGTAGCCGCCGTGCACGCCGAGCGTGTGGAGTTCGAGCAGTTCGCGGCCGTAGTTCTCGTTCGGCTTGTCGGAATCCTTGGAGCGGCGGTTCACGCGGCCGTCGAGATACCAGAGCATCGCAGGGCTGAAGGCGGAGGCGTTGAGGAGGTCGGAGAATTTCCCGAGCGCGTGCGCGCGGATGACGTCGCGGTCGTCGGCGACCTTGAGCCATTTCGCGTCGCCCTTGGAGGGGTCGATGTTGAAGTGGTCGCTCCAGAAATGGACCATCACCTCGTAGAGTTGGCGTTCGCTGTTGATGGCGCGGAGGAGCGTGGCCCTGGTGAGTTCGTCGAGCAGGACCTTCTCCTTGTATTCGAAGAGTTCGCCCAGCGGTTCGACGAGGGTTTCGAGGCGGCGGATGGAATGGGCGGCGAAGGCGTCGTCGATCTTCTCGGGAGCAAGCTGCTGATCGAGGAACATCGCGGCGGCCTGGTCGGCGTCGGCGTGAAGGGCGCGGACGCGTTCATAGTCGCCGGGCCGTGCACCAAAGGTGAGACGGTTCAGGAAGTGTGAAACGGGATCGATCTCGTCCGACGTCGGCGGACGGAACGGACCGTCGACGGACACCCGATCAGGAGCCAGCAGCGACTTCATCGCCTCCGGAAGCCGGTCGCATCCGACCGAAGCCAGCAGCGCCGAAGCGCCGCCTGCCTGGAGAAAATGACGTCGCGTCAGGCTCATGGCGTGGGGGCTGTCTCGTGGGCGATCGCCGATGCCGTGGGAGGGATCAGGGATATCGGTGTGGTGGCCGGTTTGAACGACGTGATGGCCGCGCCGAAACCGCTGATGAGCGTCCACGGCAGGATCAAGAACCAGCCGACGAGCGGCAGGAGGAACGTCAATGAAAGCATCGTGCCGCCGCGCAACACCCGGCGCCAGGGCTGGGAGGCATCCGTCGGCGAGGGCAGGCCGAGGCCGACCTTCTGGGCGAACCCGGCCGAGCCGACGAGGCCAAGAATGATCGGCACGCCGACCACGAGCCAACCGACGACCTTCACGGCGGGATTGGCGCGGTTCAGGAGAATGATTCCGACGAGGATCGCCGGAGCCATGGAGCCCACCCCGACCAAGGTTAGCTTCACGGGTCGATTGAAGCGCTCACGGGCCTGCGAAACAAAGCGGGGGAACAGGGCTTCCGCGACCACCCAGTAGCTGATGAAAACGAGCAGGACGCCCAGGATGAGGAGGAACCACTTGAGGACATCGGCCATGATCATAGGGAGCCTTTCGTTTCGGCGGTGGGCCGGAGGTTTTGCGGGACGGAGTTCATGCGCGGGAGTCGGGTTTGGGATGCTTGTCGGAGCATGGCGTCACCCAGGCAGGACACAAGTTCCAGGGAGAAGGTTTCAGAAACCCTTCGTGGTGCTTTGAGGAAAAACGAAGGCCTTGCCGGTCCAGGCCAGGAGCAGGGGCGTCACCTCGGACGGCGGAACTTCCAGAGGGCAAGGGAACCCAATCCCAGCAGGGCGCAAGTGGAAGGCTCCGGCACCACGCCTGCCGTGATCGATTGGCCGGGCACGGTGTTGTAGGCGTAGTCGAGAATGCGACCGTCGTTGTATTCGCCGCCGCGCACCCGTATCCAGCCGTGGTGTAGGCCGTCGTCCGCGAAGAACTGCACCCCCACGTAGCCTTCTCTCTGGCCCAAAGGGGTTACGGAGAACTCGCCGCCTCCGTCCCCGCCAAAGCTCAGATTGTAGAGCAGGTAGGGGCCGGTGATCGAACTCAGCGGCTGAGGTTTGTAGCCGACCCACTCGAAGCCGGTTGGCGTGGTGGTGGAGATCTGATTGCCGGCCGTCAACCGCAGAACTCTATACGCCGTGGCGAACGCATCGGCCGGATAGCCGAGGACCTTGTTCCGGTTCTTCGGTTCAAGATAGAAGGTTCCTCGCTGTTTTCAGTGGGTAACCATGCGTCTTGCGGCTCCGAGTTGCTCTGGACTGCTCGACCGCGTTCTCCCTCACCCCAGCCCTCTCCCGCT
>JAYVSO010000017.1:0-28401 GCA_043775315.1 Verrucomicrobiota bacterium | reverse complement strand
TGATGACACGCACACGCCCTGGGTGCCGCACGAGGACGGCGCCGGACCGAACACGCGCAAGAGCTACACCGCCGTGCTCAAGGAGATGGACCGCCAGATTGGCCGCCTGCTCGACGCCCTGCGCAAAGCTGACCCTTCGCGGCCCACGCTGGTGGTTTTCTTCGGAGACAACGGGCCGCTTCCGACCTTCGACCAGGAACGGAGCGCTGGACTGCGCGGCAGCAAGCTGAGTCTCTACGAAGGCGGCATCCGCGTCCCTTGCATCGTCTGGCAGCCCGGAGTGGTTCCCGCAGATCGAGTCGATGCGACGAGCGTCTTCACGGCGTGGGATCTGTTTCCGACACTTTGTGCGCAGGCCGGCGTGGCATTGCCAACGGACTTTGCGGGCGACGGTGAAGACTTCTCCGGATCGTTCCGAGGTGACGCTGTAAACCGTGCCAAGCCGTTGTTCTGGGAATACGGGCGGAACAACACTTCTTTCTCCTATCCCGCAGGCGTAAACCGCAGTCCCACCGTCGCGATGCGTGAGGGTCATTGGAAACTGCTCTTGAACGCCGACGGCACCGGAACCGAACTCTACGATCTTGCGGCCGATCCAAACGAAACCAAGAACCTCGCTTCCGCCCATCCCTCGGTCGCGGCATCGATGAAAGAAGCGGCGTTGAAATGGCGGGCCTCCTTGCCGGCTCCTTTGCCAAACCGATAACCCCATGCGTCTCGTCTTCCTCATCCTGACTTCGCTGATCCTAGCTTCCTCGTGCAGGTCGACGATGGCGGCCACATTGCGCGTCCTCATTACCAGCGACTCCGAACCCGTCCGGACAGTCTATGCGGCGGCTCTGAAGTCCGGCGGCGCGTCCGTGTCCACGGCGCCTGCAGCGGATGCGACCGCCCTCGCGAATGTCGACGTCGTCTTGCTGCACAGGGGCGGATTCACGCAGTTGTCGACCGATGCGCAGGGCGCGCTCGCCGCGTTCAGCGACCGGGGCGGCGGCATCGTCGCGGTGCATGGAGCCGTCGCGGCAGGAGATGCCGCCTGGGGCAAGACCATCCTCGGCGGCGCTTGGAATCCCGAGTCGAGCCGGCGTTTCACCAGCCGGATGATGCTCAACGTGCGGACCGATTCGCATCCCATCGTCCGCGAGTCCTCGTCGTTCGACGTCGAGGACGAGACCCTCTACGACCTCGCGTTGGCTGAGGACGTGTTCGTGCTCGGTTCGGCCTTCACCCCGAAGGTCACCAATGCCCGCGACACGAAACGCGCGGAACAGGAGAAGCAGAACATCACCAACGCCCGCGCGTCGGTCTACGACATCCAGCCACAGATGTGGGCGTTTGAAGGCGCCAAGCATCGCGCCGCCGTTTTCCTCCAGGGCGCGGAGGGAACGCTGCACCACCCGAGCATCCGCAGCTTTGTTCTCCGGGCCGTGGCGTGGACCGCGCGACGGGAGCCGGTGGATGAGCTTTGCTCCAAGGCCGACCTGGCGACGTTGCGCTACCCGCCGGGCGGCCCGCTCAGCCCCAGCAACGCGGTGGATCAGTTTGAAATGCTGCCTAGTTTCAAGGCCATGGTCATCGCCTCCGAGCCTTTGATCAACAAACCCATCGCCGCCCAATGGGATGCCCGAGGTCGACTCTGGATCGCGGAGACCCCCGAGTATCCGAACGGCCGTCGCACGCTCAACGCCGACGCGTGGAAGGAAGGCGGCGTCCTCGATCCCGGCCGCTACGACAGGCCGGCCCGGGACCGCATCAGCATTCTCGAGGACACCAACGGCGACGGCGTCATGGACAAAAAGACCGTGTTCCATGAAGGCCTCGAGCTGATCACCGGCTTTTGCATGCACCGCGACGGCGTCATCGTCGTGGCCCAGCCGAACATGGTCTGGCTGCGCGACACCGACGGGGACGACAAGGCCGACAAGGAGATCCCGCTCTACGGCGGCTTCACCCCCGGCGACACGCACTTCGTCGCCAACCATTTCATCCCCGCACCGGACGGATGGATCTACGCCAGCACGGGCAGCGGCGCGACCGTGACGAAGCCCGGCACTGGCGAAATCCTCGCGAAGACATCGCCCGGCTTGTTCCGCTTCAAGGCGGACGGCACCGCCGTGGAACAGGTCGCTTCGCAAGGTGGCAACACCTTTGGAGCGGAGGTCACCAGCGACATGGAGCTGTGGCACGGCAAGGCCACCAGCGGAAATCCGCTCCAGCATGTCGTCCTGCCCGAGTGGGTGCTGGCCCGCGCAGGGCCTACCGCGGCCAAGAGCATGAATTCGGTCAACCCCGGCAGGACCGTCGCCCGGACCGACCTTCCGACCCGTGCGCCGTTGATGCAGATCGACCAGGTGGGGCGTTACAGCGCGGCATGTTCGTCGCTCGTCTACGAAGGCGGTGCCTGGCCTCGCGAATACGACGGCCTGATGTTCGTGACCGAGCCGATCCTCGACATCATCCACCACGAGCGCATGACGCCCGTCGGCCCTACTTTCAAGGGAAGTCTTGTCATCGAGAACAAGGAGTGGCTCCGGTCGCGCGATCATTACTTCACGCCGATCGATGTGACCACCGGGCCCGACGGCGCGATGTATGTGCTGGATTTCTATACCCCCGTCGTCGCGCATAACGACACGCGCGGCCCGCAGCACAGCAAGTCCGGCGCGTCCGTCCGACCGGACCGCGAGCACTACTTCGGCCGCATCTACCGGATCCAGCACGATGCGGCGACCAGGCTGGCGTTGCCCGATTTGTCCAAAGCCAACGCCACCGAACTGGTCGCGGCGTTCCGTCATCCCAACCGCGTCGTGCGCTTCAACGCCATCCGCGTCCTAATGGAAAAAGCCGATACGCTGGGCGCCCAGGCCACGCCCGCGCTCACATCGATGGCGGCCAATGAGCCCTTCGCAGCCGCAAGGATCCTCGCCTTGTGGTCGCTGCATCGGCTCGGGAAACTTCCCCCGCAGGCACTGTCGGCCGCCATCCGCGCAAACGACGTCGGGGTGCGGAAAAACGCCCTGCTCATCGCGGAAGCCGGACATATCGCGCTGAATGGATCCGATGCCACGGCGGCCCTCAACGACCCGGACGCCCGTGTCCGCCTTACCGCACTTAGGGCCCTCAGCGCAGCGCCGCTCGATCCCGAGGCCGGTCCGGCGCTGCTCGCCGTTCAATCGAAGCTGGATGATGCGTGGTCCAAGGCAGCCGCCGCCGCGGCATCCGCGAACAATCCCGGTCCGCAACTGCTCCCTCTCCTCCGGGGCCGGGACCGCGTGAATCCCAACAGCGACCTTGCCCGCTCATTGGCGGCATCGGTGGCCAACAACGGAAACCCGTCCGTGATGCTGGAGGTCGCGCAAGCCTCGGCCCGGCAGGCCTCCCTCGGAGCCGTCGTGCTGGCCGAGCTAAGCCGGCGTCCATCCGCTCCTCCTGCCGACACGGCGGCTGTCGCGAACGCCATGCGCATCGTCGTTACGTCGGAAAACCGGACCCTGGCGGCAGCGGGACTTCCGCTCGCCATCGCCTGGGGCCAGGGCACCGCGCTCAAGGCCGAGATCGCCAAGCTCGTCGACGAACTGCTTGCCCAGAGCCGGGATTCCTCCGAAACGCCCGAGGCCCGCGCGGCCAGCGTTCGTTCACTGCTCGGCGCCCGCGGGGCGGTCCCCAACATCATGCCGGCCATTCTGGCGATGTTGCGCCAACCCCAGCCGGAAGCGTTCCGTCGCGAACTGGTCGCGGCGATCGTCGCCACGGGTGAACCGGCCGTCGGCGCCACGCTGGCCGATGTTTTCCCCAGTTGGCCCACCACCGCCCGCGAGATGGCCTTCAACGCCCTCGTCAGCCGGCCGGCCTGGACCGCGCTCCTTCTCGACGGACTGGAGACGAAGAAGGTTGCGACGGCCGCCCTCGGACCGACCCTGATGTCCCGGCTCTCATCCCATCCCGACGCGGCGACCGCCCAACGCGCCCGCACGCTGCTATCCGCCTTGGGCAGCGCAGCCAATCCCGCCAAGGACGAAATCATCAACCGGCTCCGCCCCCTCGTGGAAGCGTCCGCCAATGCCGCGAAAGGAAAGGATCTCTTCGTCGCCAATTGCGCGACTTGCCACCGGATCGCCGGACAGGGTTTCGAGCTCGGGCCGGATCTGGACGGCATCGGTTCGCATCCGGTTGCCGAACTCCTGGTCCATATCATCGACCCAAACCGGATGGTCGACGATGAACACCGCACCTGGAACATCACCCTGAAGGACGACACCCAATACTCGGCCCTGATCGCGAGCGAGAACTCCGCCAGCGTCAAGATCCGGATGGCCGGCGGCGTGACCATGGACTTGAAGACATCCGACATCACCACGCGGACCAAGGTGGCCAATTCGCTCATGCCCGAAGGCCTTGAGGCCTTGGGTGGAGAATCGCTGCGCGACATTATCGGCTACATCCAAAGCGTCGCACCGAAACCCACGCCGAGCGCGCAAGCTCCGGGAACTCCCCGCCGTTAAACCGCCATCGAATCTGACGAACACGCAGGCGGCCTTGGCTGCAGGGTCCACTCCTGTCGCTCAACTGGATTCCCTTTCCGGCCGACGTCTCACTACAGCAGCGTGACCACGTTCATCCAAAAGCCTGAAGCCACCCGAAGCCTGAGCATCCTCAATCTGGAGGACGACCGGGAGTTCGCCGGCGTCCTGAAGTCGCATCTGGAACATCACGGACATTCCGTGAAATCCGTCTCAAACGGCTCCGAAGGACTGAAGCTCATCATGCACGAGGACTTCGACGTCATCATCTGCGACCTGATGATGCCGCAAGTCGCCGGCAACATGTTCTACGTGGCGGTCGAGAAATCGAAGCCGCACCTGACGAACCGGTTCATCTTCGTCACCGGATTCGGCAGCGAACCCAAGGTGGAGCAGTTCCTCAAGAGCAGCGGCCAGAAGCACCTGTGGAAGCCCTTCTCGCCTGCTGACCTGCTCCGAGCCATCGACGAAGTCATCCGCTCCCGGAAGGCCTGATCGAAATCGTTCCGCGCTCTTGGCAGGAGACCCGTTCCGGTGTTTGCTCCCGCCATGTCGAGTTCCTCCCTCAAGATCGCCTGGGCAGCGGCCGCCGTCAGCGCCGCGGCGGCCGTCGGTGTCTGGGTCTATGCCAATGATCCGGTGAGACAGGCAAACGTCACCCTGCTCCGCGAGACCTCCGAGGAAGCCCGCCGCCTCGATGCCGAGAACAAGAAGCTATCGGCCACGATGCCTAAGGACGAAGAGGTCAATGCGCTCCGACGGACCAACGCCGAAATGCTCCGCATCCGCACAGAGACCCTCCAGGCCCGCCGCGATACTGCGGCGCTGAATCGTTCGACCAACGCCCAACCAGCCGCAGCCGCTCCGGAGCTCGCCGACCTCTCCACCGAAAACCAGCGACTCCGCGCCGAAGCCCTCGCGCTCGTGAACCGGGCGGCAGCCGTCCCGACCGAGATGGCCGTGACCGCCGCCGCTCCGGTCCGGTCGTCCGCTGCGGATTCCGGCCGCATCATGCTCGAGATGATGCGCCGCCTCCGTGAACAGGGTGCCGATCCCGAAGCCATCCGGGCGACTGCCGGCGGCCTTCGGAAATACGTGCAGGAAAACGGAACCTCCCCGACCAGCCCGGCCGACCTTTCCAAATACCTGCCGGCCGACGTCCTCGAAAAATTGAAGGGCGAATCCTTCGAGCTGGTGCAGAAGAACGCCGACGGGACAACCTACCTTTCCACGAACGCCACGGGCATCGTCATCCGCAAAGAGAGTCCCAAGCCCTGATCCCCTTCCCGTCATGCGCCTCATCTGGATTCCCATCCTCCTCATCGTCGCCTCCCTTTCGTGGGCGGGCCTGAGCCTGTCGGAACACCTCAAGACCACCGCCGAAGCAAACCAGCTCAGCGTGCTCGGCGGCGATCTTTCGAAGATCCGCCAACGCAACCTCGATCTCAAAGCCGGTTCCGGGCTGCAGGCCGAAGTGGACCGGCTCAAGAAGGAGAACGAAGGCTTCGACGAAGCGAAGAAGGAGAATGAAAAGGTCATGGCGGAGAAAGCCGAGACCGACAAACGCGTCAGCGAGCTCAAGAAGACCCAGATCGAGGTCCGTCGCGAAAAGCTGGCGTCCGAAAACCAGCAACTCCAGCAGCGAACCAAGGAAGCCCAGACCGCCGCCTTCGCCGGCACGCAGCAAGCCTGCTTCCAGATGATGAAGCAGATCCAGGGAGCCAAGGAGCAATGGGCCCTGGAAAACCGCAAGGACGCCACTGGCCTGCCCACGGCAGAAAATCTGGCCGCCTATCTGAAGGGATTCCAATTCAAGTGCCCCGGCGGCGGCAGCCACACGATCAACTACGTCGGCCAGTTTCCCATCTGCTCAGTCCACGGATCGCTCGGAGCTGCGCAGTAAACGGGGTTCGCCTCGAATCTACCGTTTAGGTCGGCCAGGTGCCTTGTTGTCGTTGTTTTTTAAGGCGGCATCCCTGCCGATGATCAGCATCCAGGCCACAATTTGGATGACGGCCCAGTAGGCGATAAGGCCCATATACCAGCCGCGCGTCTCATTTGATCGGAGCCGCCCCCAATCTGCCTCAAATCGCAGACCGTCTCCTGACAGGATCAACACGTAGTTCACCAGAAGCAGAACGACGGCGATCACTCTCGCCCATCACCACTCGGAGTTCGCCAACAGAAGGATGAGCATCCATGCGAAATACCAATAGCCGCCGGGATCACCAGCCAAAGCCAAATGCGTCTCAACACCGTGCCCGGCACCGGTTAAGCCGACTCCAATGGTGAAGTTCAGCCCCAGATGCACGAATCCCAGCAACAGCAGAAATATTGCTGTCTTAGTATATTTCCTGGATGAGTCGTTCGTCATTCCTGTGAATCCCTGCTGCCAGCTTGGGGCTTGATCCAGTTGTGAGCCAGCATTTCAACACCGACTCCATCAGTTGCCAATGAAGGCAAAATCAGCCTTCCCTTTTGACTCCCCGTTCCTAGATTCACGCCTCAATTTTGTGCCCGAAACCGAACTGAAATCCTATGGCCGCTGATACCTCCGTCGTCGCGAAAGTCGAACTCCCGCCCCTCGTCCCGCAGAAGCTCAAGTCCAAGCTCGCGCCCACCCCCGGCAGACCGAAATACGCCACCACGGTCAAGAACGACGCCGGTGCCGACGTCACACTCGGATGCCCCAAGACCACCCGCGCGCTCATCGCGTTGATGGACGTTCATGCGGTGAACGGTGGAGCCGCCTGCCATTGGGGCGGGCCTGCCGCCTACGCCGAGGTCAACGCCGCGATTCACGGCCTGATGTTCCTGACCACCGGCCGCCAGTGGCATGAAGCCTACAACTTCGTCAACGACGCGGGCCACGCCGAGAACGGCATCTACGCCCTGCGCGCCAACTATGGTTTTGACGGCCTGACCTTCGAGTCGCTCAAGGGCTTCCGCTCCGTCGCCAGCAAGTTGACCGGCCACGGCGAATCGCATCTCAACCCCGAGGGCGTCCTCCTCTCCAACGGCCCGCTCGGCTCCGCTCTGCCGCAGGCCCAGGGTTTGGCCATCGGCGACAAGCTGGCCAAGAACGACCGTGTGACCATCGCCATCGTCTCCGACGGCGCCTCGATGGAAGGCGAAGCCAAGGAAGCCTTCGCCGCCATCCCCGGACTCGCCGGGAAGGGCCGCGTGAACCCGTTCGTCATGGTCGTCTCCGACAACGACACGAAGCTCTCCGGCCGCATCACGAAGGATTCCTTCTCCATGCAGCCCACCTTCGAGGCGATGGCCGTTCTCGGCTGGGATGTCCGCAAAGTCTCCACCGGCCATGATCTCCAGGCCGTCTTCCTGGCCGTCGAGAAGGCCGTGGCCGACGCCAAGGCGAATCCGGCGAAGCCCGTCGCGATCTGGCTCAAGACGATCAAGGGCTACGGCGTGAAGGCCACCGAGGAGAACGCCGCCGGCGGCCACGGCTTCCCGCTCGCGAACGGCGAGAAGATCATTCCCTTCGTCGACGAAATCTTCGGCGGCCAGACCCCGGACGAGTTCAAGACCTGGGCCGCTTCTCTCCGCGCCGACTGGGAAAAGTCCGAAGCCGCGAAGAAGACCAAGGCTGAAGCCGCCGCCGCCAATCCCGCGCCTGCTGCTCCCGCGGTGAAGAAGGACAAGGTCCAGGCCGGTCTCTCAGCCGGCGCGATCAAGGCCGCGATGGAAGGCTACCCTGTCTATTCCGTCAGCTCCGACGTGCAGGGCTCGACCGGCATCAGCACCTTCCAGAAGGCCACCGGCAACTTCATCGAAGTGGGCATCGCCGAATCCAACATGATCTCCACCGCCGCCGGTCTCTCCAAAGTGGGCTTCATCCCCATCGTCGACACCTTCGGCCAGTTCGGCGTGACCAAGGGCAACCTGCCCCTGACCATGGCCGCGCTCTCCCAGGCGCCCGTGATCGCGATGTTCTCGCACGTCGGCTTCCAGGACGCGGCCGACGGCGCGAGCCATCAGGCCACGACCTACTTCGCCGCCGTCAGCGCCATCCCGCACACCGTCGTCATCGCCCCGAGCTGCGCCGACGAAGCCGAGGCGTTCATGTATCAGGCGATCAAACGCATCGGCGACGAGCGCGCCGCCGGCCATGACGGCGAGTCCGTGATCTTCTTCGTGGGCCGCGAGAATTATCCCGTCCGCTGGGTCGAAGGCTCGACCTATCCGTGGGGCAAGGCGCAGGTCATCCAGCAGGGCACCGACGTCGTGCTCGTCGGCTCCGGCGTGCTCTTCAACAAGGCGCTTGAAGCCGCCAAGATCCTCGCCTCGAAGGGCAAGTCCGCCACGGTGATCAACAATCCGTTCATCAACCTCGTGGACATCGAGACCATCGGCGCGGCGGTGAAGAAAGCCGGCGGACGTTTGGTCACCATCGAGGACCACCAGCTCATCTGCGGCATGGGCTCGCAGGTCAGCCACGCGCTGAGCAACGCCGGCATCGCCCACCGCGTGAAGAGCCTCGGCATCAAGAACGAGTTCGGCCAGAGCGCCTACATGGCCGAGGAACTCTACGTGAAGCACGGTCTGACCGGTCCCAAGATGGCCGAAGCCGCGCTGGAACTGATCGGCTGAGCGGCGTCCGTTAAACTCCTCTCAATGCAAAGCCCCGCCGGAGTGATCCGGCGGGGCTTTGTTTTCGGCAATTCCAGCGAGGAGATCGTTACCACTCTCTCATTCGCCTGGTCTCTGATTTGAAACGTCAACCTTCTTCTTCGAATCGATCAGATTTCTGAGCTCTGTTGCTTTCTTCCGGGCATTCATACGCTTGAGAGATGATATCTTCCCCCCAATGAAATCGTGTTGGTAAGCAGCCTGCACGACCAACTCCGCCTGACCTCGGCTTAGTTCCCGAGCAACCAAGTAAAACCAGCAGTAGGCTTGGCCATAGTCGGCATCCACACCTTTGCCTAGCTTGTAAGCCCACGCCATTTTCATTTGTGCTTCTTCGTGGCCTTGTTCAGCAGCTTTTCGATACCAGTCAGTGGACTCAGCAAAGTCGACCTCCACACCCTCACCGTTTTCATAGCATACACCTAAACTAAACTGCGCAAGTGAAAGTCCTTGTTCCGCCGCCCGTCGATACCACGTCGCGGCCTCCGTTCGGTTCATTTCAACTCCCTTGCCTTTGAAGTAGCCTTCACCCAAACAATACTGAGCTATTGGAAGATTTTGCTCCGCTGCTTTTCGATACCAAACCATAGCTTCAGTGTCGTCCTTGACGACTCCCCCTGTTCCGCCGGGCCAAGAGTGAGCCCTTCCAAGAGAATGCTGTGCATGAACGTAGTTTTGTTCAGCTGCTTTTCGATACCACTTTACTGACTCGACGGGATCACGATCCGGATCACAAAAATATGCCCATCCAAGATGGTGCTGAGCCGGCGCGTAGCCCTGTTCTGCGGCTCTCTGAAACCATTTCTTTGCTTCACCAGGGTTCGCGTCCACTCCTCGGCCATAAAAAAAAAGCAGACCCAACGTAGTCTTGCGCCTCTGCGTCGTTCTGCTCCGCAGCTTTTCGATACCAAATCAGGGCTTTGGTCGAGTCCCTGTCCACTCCACGACCAATCTCATACCACTTTCCGAGAATTTTTTGCGCGAGCAGATGACCGCGCTCTGCCGCCATGCGATACCATAGCGCTGCTGCTATCAGGCTCCCTTCAACTCCATAAGCGTTTTCATAGGCCCATCCTAACGAACACATCGCTTGAGGGGTCGCATTCTCCTCTTCAGCGGCGGCTTTTGTCGCCTCAAATTCTTCTTTCAGGTTCTCCTGCATGTTAATGAAACGAATTCGAACACCCCTCCAGCGATCGATGCCTTTATTTGCGAAAAGTCCCTTCCGACATTTCTGTGAAAGAATCCAAGCTGCTTCGCCATTCAGCGCCTTGGAGCCACAGCAATTCACTTGAACCCGCAGCCCTTCACGTTCGTGCGGATGCGGACGAAGTGCATGTCGGCCGTGATGTAGAGAGTGGAACCGTCGTCGCCGAAGGCGCAGTTGGCCGTGGCTTCGCCGGTCGCGAGGGTGCCGAGGTGCTTGCCCTTCGACGTAATGACGAGGATGCCGCCGGGGCCGCTCGCCCAGAGGTTGCCTGACTTGTCCACCTTCAGGCCGTCGGGAGATCCCTTGACGCCGGGCTTCTTCAGCGGGTTCGCGTCGAAGAAGACGCGGCCATTGGCCACGAGGCCGTCGGGCTGGACGTCGTAGGCCATGATGACCGGGTTGTTTCCGTCGGACACGGCCACGTAGAGGACCTTCTCGTCAGGCGAGAACGCGATGCCGTTGGGAAACGTGAGGCTGTCGATCAGGAGCGTCACCTTGCCGTCGGGCTGGAGACGGTAGACGCCGTTGAAGGGGATCTCCTTCTTCGGATCGGCGTTGTTCTTTTCCAAGCCGTAGGGCGGATCGGTGAAGTAGATGTCGCCGTTCGATTTCACCACGAGGTCGTTCGGGCTGTTGAAGCGTTTGCCCTGGTAGTTCGTGGCCAGCGCGGTGAAGCGCCCGTCCTTCTCGCGCCGCGCGACCTGGCGGTCGCCGTGTTGGCAGAGGAGCAATCGGCCCTGCTGGTCGGTCGTCAGGCCGTTGGAACCGGGCTCGCCGCCGCGCGGCACGCTGCCGGTGTAGCCGCTGGGTTTGAAGGCGACCTGCACGCCGGACGAAGGCTTCCAGCGGTAGACCACGTTTTCCGGCACGTCGGAGAAGAGCACCGCCTTTTCCGCCGCGATCCAGATCGGTCCCTCGGACCAGTTGAAGCCGCTCCCGAGCATTTCCATCTGTGAGCCGACGGGCAGGAGCTTGTCGAACGCGGGATCAAGGCGCTCGATGGAGCCGAGAGTCTTTTGCGCGGGAGGAAACGGCGACGGCGGCATGGTCTGGCAGGCGGTGAACATTCCGGCCATGGCGAGGGCGGAGGCGACAAGGGTGAGGCGTTTCATGGGTTGGGTGATCCTAGGAAAGAACCCGGCGACTCCGCAAGCCATGGCAATTCTCTTGGAACCGGTCGCAAGTCCGGCGGAACCTCCGCCATGCCCTTCCGGACCATTGAGATTTCCGATCCGACGCTGACGCCTTCGGGTTTCCATTTCATCACCGTTCAATCCCCCGCCCTGCGCCAACGCGCGGACCTGGCCGTCTACGTGCCCGCGTCCGCCGATCCCAAGCAACCGCTGCCAACCGTGACGCTGCTGCACGGCGTCTACGGCAGCCACTGGGTGTGGGCTTACAAAGGCGGTGCCCATATCATCCTCGAAAAGCTCATCGCCGCCGGACGTATTCAACCGATGGCCTTGCTCATGCCGTCGGACGGTCTCTGGGGCGATGGCTCGGCCTACATGAAGCACTCCGACCGCGACTACGCTTCATGGATCGTCGACGAAGTTCCCGAGGCCGCTGGACATGCTGACGCGCGCTTGATTGGCGGGCCGCGCTTCATCGCCGGACTCTCGATGGGAGGTTTCGGCGCGCTGCGGTTGGGCGCGCTGCATCCGGAGAAGTTCAGCGCCTTCAGCGGCCTAAGTAGCGCGACGGATCTTTCGCAACTGGAGGAACTGTGCCGCAAATCCGGCTTCCACTACGACCTGGCGGTGGGCCAGCCAAAGTCCGTGCTGGAAGTGATGCTGGCCAATCGCGCCCGCCTTCGCCCGTTCCGCTTCGACTGCGGCGTGGACGACTTCCTGATCGAACCCAACCGACAACTCCATCGTGACCTCACGACCGCCGGCATCCCGCACGGCTACGTCGAGAATCCCGGCGAACACACCTGGCTCTATTGGCAAAAACACCTAGGCAACACGCTGGAATTCTTCGCGGAGATCCTGGCAAAAAGCAGTTGATTGCGCAGTCAGGGACGCTGGGAGAGGCTCGCGCATCATGTTCCCCATCTCGCTCAAACCTCCGCTCGCCGGCTGGAAGCCCGGACCGTATCCCGGCGTTGAACTGCTCGTGTTGCACAAGGATGCCAACACCGGCGGCGTGACCGTGTTGCGCAAATTCCACGCCGGAACCGTCGTTCCGGCCCATATCCATCCGGAGGCCGACGAGTCGGTCTATGTGCTGTCCGGTGAATGGGACGAATCGGGCGAGGTCTACGGCCCCGGATCATTCTTCCACGCGGCCAAAGGCACGCCGCACGGGCCGCATCTGGCCAGGACCGAAGTCGTCAGCCTGACGATGTTCAGCGGGCCGCTGACCGTTCTTCCCGCCTGAGAGATTTCTGAAACTTTGCCGCCCGCCGATGCATCCTTAGACCAACGCTCGACCACGCGCCGCCATGAATCCGAATCCTTCCCCCGCCCTTCCACGTCGAGACTTCCTCCGGCATCTCGCCGTCGGCTCGTCCGCCCTGGCCCTCGGCCCGACGTTGCTCCGGGCGTCCGGCGCGCCGGCTACGGCTTCCGTCCTACCGGACATTTCGCGTAAGGCCTACTCCGGTCCCAACCTGGTCCTCATCCGCTGGGGCGGCGGTGCCCGGCGACGCGAATCGATCGAGAGCGGCACGACCTATTCGCCCTTCCTCTGCCATGAGCTGCTCAAGCGCGGCACGCTCTACAAGAACATGGAGATCACCCAGCTGAAGGGCCTCAATACGAGCCACGGCGAGGGCACTCTCAACATCATGACAGGCCACTACGACGCGTATAAGGACATCGAGAACGGGTTCCTCCGAACGCGCTTCGAGCCGAAAGTGCCGACTCTTTTCGAATACATGCGGAAGGCCTACGACGTGCCGGACTACCAGACGTTGATCGTGAACAACGAGAACCGGCCGGACGAGGAGTTCTACAATTTCAGCAACCATCTCGGCTTCGGCCTGAACGTGCGTTCACAGACGCTCAGCCTCTACCGCTACAAGACCTACCTTTTCCAGAAGCAGCTGGCCGAAGGAAAACTCCCGGAGAAGGAGCTGAAGGAGAAACGCGGACAGCTGGCCAAGTGGCGCAAGGCCGACGCCCGCGCCGCCGGCAAGGACGAGATGCCGCCGAAGATGGAGGAGTTCTGGGCCAACTGGCGCGGCCACTACGGGGATTCCGGCTTCGTCAACGAACGCGGCGACCGCCTGCTGACCCAGCTCACCATCCGCGCGATGAAGGAGCTGAAGCCCAAGATGGTCATGGTCAACTACACCGACTGCGACTACGTGCACTGGGGCTACATGGACCACTACACGCGCGGCATCGCCATCATGGACGAAGGCCTCCGGCAGCTCGTCACGGCGGTGGAATCCGACGAGGCGTATCGGGACAACACCATCTTCGCGGTCATTCCCGACTGTGGCCGCGACAACAACCCCTACATCGACGTGCCGTGCCAGCACCACTTCAACTCGCGTTCGTCGCACGAGATCTTCGCCCTCCTCTTCGGCCCCGGCATCGCCAAGGGCCAGGTGGTCGATGGGCTATGCGACCAGAGCCAGCTCGTCTCGACGCTGGGCAAGATGATGAAGTTTGAAACGACCAGCGCGGAAAGCCGCGTTCTCGGGGAAGCCATCGCCTAAGCAAGGACACCACGCCATGGACGCCTCTTCCCAGTCCCCTTCCCTGCCGGTTCGACAGCCGGAATCCACCGTCGCTGGAGAACCCAGGCCGTCGCTTTTGAAGCGAACCGTGTTCGCGCCGGTGAAGTTCCTCCTCGGCCTGCTGATGGTCCAGAGCCCGCTCGGAGCCGTGTTTCTGACCGGATGGACCGCACGCCTGATGCAACGCGTCGTGCTGTGGACGTGGTGGCGCAACGCCCGGCGTTCCGGAAACGTGAAGTCCTTCGCGGAGTTCCTGGCGGAAGACCAACGGACCCATGGCCACCTGCATTGGCCAAACTGGTTCTTGGCCCAGCGGTTTTCCTCACAGGTCGCCGCCCAACCGCTCTTGTCACAGAAGATGAAGCGGATCGTCGCCGGCCTGTTCCGCTCGCTGTGGGACAATGGTCGCCTCGGTTGCCAGATGTTCCTCAACGCGTCGCTCGTCCTTATGCCCGGCATGCTGCTGATGTGGGTGGGCTGGTTTTCCGGATGGCAGGTTTCATTCAACAAGCAGTATGAGCATGTCGCCGTCGGCGCGAGCGTCAGCCTGATCGGCATCGTGCTTTTCGTCGCGGCCATGTTCTACGTGCCGATGGCGCTGGCGCGGCAGGCTTCGACCGGGGATTGGCGGAGCTTCTACGACTTCAAGCTGGTGCGCGGTCTCGTGAAGCGGGCGTGGTTCGGCAACGTCCTCGTGGCCGGTGGCTACGCGGTCGCTTCGCTCCCAGTCATCGCCATGATGGTCGGACCCACCTTCTTCGCCCAAGGCAACACCAGCTCCACCGAGTTGTCCCCGGCCGTGGTTGAACAGAACCTCCGGCTCTACTATCTCGTGTGCGCTCTCTGGGTGCTCCCTGCCTTCGTCCTCCTGCGCTGCGCCACCGCCTACCTCTACGGCCGCACCGTGCTGAAGGCAGTTCAATCGGGCGCTCTCGGAGAAGACGACTTGGCCGAGAACGAATGGCATTCGTTCCGTCGCCTCGGCCTGCTGGACGATGTAGTTCCCGCGAAACGCTCCCTGTGGACGGAACTGGTTCTGTGGTTCGGCACGAAGGCCGGACGCATCACGGCGGGGTTCATGGTGGCCGGGCTGTGGTTCCTCGTCGTCGGCCAGATCAACTATGTGGCGACGTTCTTCAACTACCGCTTCGCCTTCACGTGGATCAACCAACCGCTGACGTTCCTGCCGTGGTTCATGCACCTACCGGCGCATATCGAGAACCAGTGGGGACCCGTGGGCGTCGCGTTCTTGGTGCTCGTCGCCGCATGGCGCACCCAGCGCCTCGTGAAGTGGGTCCAGGCCAAGAAGGCGGCTCTGGCCCGAGGCGACGCCTAGCCCCGGAGCTTCAGGTCGGATTCAAAGCCGTTAGCACGCGGCAGAGAGCTTCCAAGCGAGGCGCCGCAACGCCGGCGGCTCTCGCCTGACGCAGGGGTTCGAGAAAGAGGCTTCCGATTTCCAAGGGCTGACGCCGCTCGAAATCGATGATCGTCGACGCCTTGTAGGCCCCCATTTCGCGGGTGCGGTCGATCTGCACCTGCGCAAGGCTCTCGTCCAACTTCAATCCCAACGCCCGGGCGGCGTGGATGGTTTCGAGCATCAGTTCGCGGACGAGCGATTCCCAACGAGGGTCTGCCAGCAATCGATCCGAGGTCAGGCAGGTGTGTGAGGCCACAGCGCCGGCGGCGCCACTGACAACCGCTTCCAGGCCCGCGGCACTGGCCACGCCGAGTCCGTTGAACGGAATGTTCCACACCAACTTCTCCCAATGGGTTCGGACGATATTGTCCGAAACTTCGCATGGAACCCCGCTGTGGCGGATGGCCGAGGCGAGGTCGTGGGTGCGCGGTTCGGGCCAGCGTTTCCATTCGCCGAGGACGATCCGTCCATGGGCCAGATGCTGGATGACGCCGGGCTCGATGCGGTTGATGCAGACGAAACACAGGCCGCCGAGCGTGCGCTCGTTTCCGACGACTGCCTCGAGCTGTGCTTCGTTGCCAAGGCCGTTTTGCAGCGTGAGGAACGCGGTTTTCGGCCCGGCAAGCGGCGGAAGCAATGATGCGAATTCGGAGTTTGCCGTGGCCTTGAGCCCGATGATGACGAGATCGCAGGGCCCAATCTCTTTCGACGCATGCGCAACCCTGGGTTGAACATGAAAATCGCCTTCGGGACTCAGGACCTTGACCCCCCGGCGTTTGACCACGTCGTAGTCGGACCGGACTACGAAGTGGACCTCGTGCCCGTCGCGGCAGAGTTTCGCCCCGTAGTAGCTGCCAAGGGCTCCGCACCCAACAACGGCGATCTTCATGCGGGGAACTGCTCGGGCGACAGGAGTGACAGAAGGAAAGAAAAAGGGCGCCTTGGTTCACAAGGCGCCCCGCGGGAAAGACGACGAATTACTTCTCGCCGAGGATCGCGACCTTGGCGGCCTTCGCGACGCGGAACTTCACGACCTTCTTGGCCGGGATCTTGATGGCGACGCCGGTGGCGGGGTTGCGGCCCATCCGTGCCTTGCGGTTCACGAGGACGAGTTTGCCGATGCCGGGAAGGGTGAACGTGTTCTTCGCGTTCTTGTAGGCGAGCTCGGCGAGGTGATCGACGATGCCGACGGCCTGCTTCTTGGTGATGCCGGCTTTTTCGGCGATTGTCGCGGCGAGCTGGGACTTGGAGAGTGCTTTAGCCATAAGTGATTAGTTGTGGGTTGGTCTGATTTACGACGGCCGGTCTATACAAACCCCGGAAGAAGGACATCAAGAAAAAAGGCTCAGGCAGGGCTTTTTTTTAACCACAGGCCAAAAGCAGCCCGGCGGGCTTGACTCTTCTTCACTACACAACACGATGCGGCGCGATGCCGTCGCTTTTCACAATCCAGAGCGAATTCCGCTACGAGATCACCAGAAAGATATTCGAAGGTGGCATGGGAGTCGTCTACGAAGGCGAGCAGATCGGTGTGCGAAACTTCGTGAAGCGCGTTGCGATCAAGGTCGTCCGCCAGCACTACACGAACCAGAAAAACTTCATCGACAACTTCATCGGCGAGGCAAAGTTGGTAGCCGATCTGATTCATACGAACATCGTCCAGACCTACCACTTGGGCGAATCGCGCGGCGTCTACTTCATCGCCATGGAGCTCATCCGGGGCGTAAACCTCGAGCAGTTTCTCCAGCAGGTGAAGGACAAGAAACGCGCGCTGCCGGTGGAACTCGCGGTCTTCATCGTCAGCCGCGTGGTCCGTGGGCTCGCCTACGCCCACTCAAAGACGGACAAGGACAGCAATCCCCTCGGCATCGTCCACCGTGACGTGTCGCCCAAAAACATCATGATCGCCTGGGAAGGCGACGTAAAGCTGACGGACTTCGGCATCGCGAAGGCCAAGGGCCTTCTAAAGCACGAAGAAGGCGAGGTCGTGGCCGGCAAGGCCGACTTCATGAGCCCGGAGCAGGCCGACTTCCAGATCACCGACAAGCGCTCGGACATTTTTTCAGCCGGCATCGTCCTGGCCAACCTGCTCCTTGGCTCAAACGTCTTCAAAGGAAAGTCCGCGGACGAATCCCGAGACCGTGTCCTCAAGATGCCGATTCCAGACTTCCGCGAACTCGACAGCCGCATCGACGACCGCCTCAACCAGATCCTTGAACGCTCGATGTCCCGAGACCTCGGCGCCCGCTACCAGACGGGCGAGGAGCTGCTCTACGATCTCGAGCACCTCATCTACCATAAGGGCTACGGTCCAACGAACGAGACGATGGGACGATACATCCGCGAGCTCTTTGGACAGCTCGATCCGAAGGAACTTTCCGCCATGCGCGGAAACACGCTCCTGATCGAACGGTCCACCGAAGTCACAACCAAGCCGTAGTCCCGGAGCGTTTCCATGAAGTCGTCGTCCACCATCAAGCTGGGCCTCCTCCAGCACGACTGCTCGGCTGATCCCGCCGCCAATCTCAAGAAGACCCTCGCCGCCGCCGAGCGCGCCGCAAAAGCAGGGGCAAACATCATCTGCACGCAGGAGCTCTTCCGCTCGCAGTATTTCTGCCAGAACGAGGACCACGCCCACTTCAAGCTGGCCGAATCAATTCCCGGCCCGAGCACCGACGCCTTTCAAAAGCTCGCCAAGAAGCACGGGGTCGTGGTCATCGCCTCGCTCTTCGAGAAACGCGCCTCGGGCCTCTACCACAACACCGCGGCCATCATCGACGCCGACGGCTCCATGCTCGGCATCTACCGGAAAATGCACATCCCGGACGACCCGCTGTTCTACGAGAAGTTCTACTTCACCCCGGGCGACACGGGCTTCAAGGCGTGGAAAACCAAGTTCGGCAAGATCGGGGTGCTGATCTGCTGGGATCAATGGTATCCCGAAGGCGCGCGCCTCACCGCGCTCCAAGGCGCGGAGATCCTCTTCTATCCGACGGCCATCGGCTGGCATCCCGGCGAGAAGGCCGAATACGGCGTCCGCCAACACAGCGCCTGGGAAACCATCCAGCGCGGACACGCCGTGGCCAATGGATGCTTCGTCGCCGCCGTCAATCGCGTGGGCCACGAGACTCCGATCGGCGGAGATGGCTTGGAGTTCTGGGGACAATCCTTCGTGGCCGGAACCAGCGGCGAAATCATCGCGAAAGGTTCCGTCGACAAGGAGGAGAACCTCATCGTCCCGATCGATCTGTCCAAAGTGGACACCACCCGCACTCACTGGCCGTTCCTCCGCGATCGCCGCATCGACGCCTACGGCGACCTGACGAAGCGGTTCTCCGATTGAGAATCGTCTCGGGCCATCGTCAAGGCTCCAGCCCGCCACCTGAGCAACCTCTCCCACATGGCGGGGCCTGGGGCCAATCATCGATCGAACGGCGGCTTGTTTGATCCGGCGCTTTCCCTAGCATTTCCATCTGTGACCGAACGGAAGAAAACGCGCGTGCTGGTGGGGATGAGCGGAGGAGTTGACTCCTCGGCCACGGCCGCGCTGTTGATCGAGCAGGGCTACGACGTCGTCGGCGTCACCCTCAAGCTCTGGCCGCAGGACTGCGTGAACCGCGCCGAGGACAAGTGCTGCGGTCCCCAGGCCGTGATGGACGCCCGCGCCGTCTGCCACAAGCTCGGCGTCCCCTACTACCTCATCGACGAGGCGGCGGAGTTCCAGCAGAAGGTCATCCAATACTTCGCCGACGAATACAAAGCCGGCCGCACGCCGAACCCCTGCGTGATGTGCAACCAGACTCTCAAGTTCGGCACGCTCATCCACCGGGCCAAGCAGCTCGGCGCCCAGTTCATCGCGACCGGCCACTTTGCCCGCGTCGAACGCCGTGACGACGGACGAATGCTGCTTCGTCGCGGTTTGGATTCGCGCAAGGACCAGAGCTATTTCCTCTTCAGCCTACGTCAGGAGCAACTCGCCTTTTCGATGTTTCCGCTCGGCGAGAAGACGAAGGCCGACACCCGCGAAGTCGCCCGCGAATGCCAGCTCAAGACGGCCGACAAAGAGGAGTCGATGGAGATCTGTTTCGTGCCCGACAAGGACTACGGAAAATTCCTCCAGGACGCCAAGCTCGCCGAGAAACACCAGGGCGAACTCGTCGATCTCCACGGCCGTGTCCTTGGCAAACACGACGGCATCGAGTTCTACACCATCGGCCAGCGCAAGGGCCTCGGCATCTCCTCTACCCAGCCGCTTTACGTGATCGAGTTGGACGCCGCCGCGAACCGCGTGGTTGTCGGCCCCGACTCCGCCTTGGACCGGGCGGAATTCCGCGTCCAAACCTGCAACTGGATTCCCTATGACAGCCCGCCGGCGGAAGTCCGGGCTACCGTGAAGATCCGTTACAACCATCCTGGCACCTTCGCGACCATTCATCCCGAAGCCGACGGCCGCGCCCGCATCGTCCTAGACGAACCACAACGCGCCATCACGCCGGGCCAAGCGTGCGTCTTCTACGACGGGGACCTCGTCCTCGGCGGCGGCTGGATCACACGGTAATCGAAGCGAACCGATATTCCATCCATGAGCCGCAGCAGTTTGATGTCATTGGCGAGAATGGTGTTCTGGTGGACCTCGGCAGGGTTGCTCGTGGTCCTGCCCTGGCTCTTCGGCGGAATGAGTGATCTAGCCTACTATTGGATCATCAACAGCGGCTGGATCTGCGCTGGTTGTCTGACTGTCTGGCTGTGGAACTGTGGAAAGCTCCACCCAAAACCGAACAGGGGATTCTGGGTCACCGTAGTGTGCTGGTCTCTCCTAGGCCTGCAAGTTTGGATCAGCATCGGCAATCCCAGCCACTCGCTTCTGGCACCGTGGACGACGAAATACCTGACCTACGAGGCCGTTGAGCACAACGGCTGGCTGCCCAGCTCCGCTTTCTGGGGCGGAACCGAATACACCGGCAGGCTTTATCTGGGCGTAGGTCTGATCGCATTGGCTTCCTATGCGCTCGGGATGGAAAGGCAGCGTTTCCAGCAACTGATGATGCTGTTTGTATTCAACGCCACCGTCTTGGCACTGATCGGTATTCCGTTCAAATACTCGGGGGAGCGCCTGATCCTGGGAAAATGGGAGTTCTCCGAGTCCTATTTCTATTCCACGTTCTACTATCACAACCATTGGGCCGCGTTTGTCCTCTTGGCATTGGGAGCGGCAGGATCGCTGTTTGTCGCGAAGTCCAAAGCGGTTTCAAGAGCCCTGCTTCTTGCAGCCATGGCCGTCATGGGAATCTCGATCGTTGTGGCCAAGACCCGCCTGGGAGTTTTGACCGTCCTCGTTTTCGCCATCGCTTTCGCGTGGTTCCTGGCAGAAAATCGGATCCTCAAGTCATCCGCACGAGTCTGGGGTTGGGTGGCCGCGGCGGCCGTTCTTCTAGTCGCGGGCACCTGGGGGGCATCCACTTGGAGCAAGGACCAAGTTGAATCTGGCGGAAGCCGCCAGTGGGAAAGCCTGATTCAGCAGAACCCCTTCACCACCCGTTATCTCCTCCTGCTCGATACCCTTCCGATGCTTGCGAAGAAACCTGTCTTTGGCTGGGGACTCGGTGCCTACGGCGCTGCGTTCCAAGAATTCCAAAGGCCCGCAACCATCACACTCCACAACGACGTCCCGACTCGTTATAGCCACCCGCACAACGACTGGCTTGAATGGTTGGCGGAGTTTGGTCTCGTAGGATGTCTGCTGCTTTGGCTCCCGGGTGCATTCTGGCTGATCCGGAGCAAGCCGATTTCACGTTTCGCCGGCTCAACTGGTCCTTTGATGATCAGCTGGGGGGTGCTCGTTCTGTTCGCCTTTGGCGACATGGCCTTCCGGAATGCGTCCGTCTTGGTCGGTTTTCTGTCGCTAGCAGCGTTGAGATTGAACATTTCAGATGATCGAACTGAGCCGGTTCAACAGAAAAAGGGCTTGCAGCGGAACCGGCCCAAAGGTAGACATATGTCAGATAATTAAACACAAATGAAAACTCTATTAGCACTCCTCTTCACCAGTTCGCTGGCTCTTTCTTCTTTTGCACAGTCCCAACCTGTCGGCGTGCCTCTGCCCGGTTCCTTCCACGCCATCACGGCCTGCGTGTCGATATCAGCAACACCGGTCGGCACTGGATCTCCCACCGCTCTAACGGGCCTTACTGGAGGAATCACGCTTTCCACGCTGAACGGCAACACTCAATGGAAGATTGAGGGGTGCAACGGCACCCTTGGTTTCATCGTCGTCACGCCGATTACCGCCGCCGTTGTGACTTATTCCTACTCTTGGTTTAATACCCAGCAGTGAGGTGATCCCAGATTGATCTCTGAAGGCCGGCTGATCTCTCAGCCGGCCTTTTTGTTTGGAGCGGCGAGGCAAGCGCCCGCCGAAACCGACGCAAGAAATAGCAAGGCGGGAACCTGTAAAGGGAAGTCCACAGCCGAATGTAGGAATACGCCTGCCAAGGCAATGAGCGGAGTCGGCAGTCGAGTGCCGGTCGCGATGAGCAACAGTGATCCGAACATCAATGCGGCAACGATCCCCCACTCCGCCATCAACTGGAGCGGGTCGTTGTGGGCGAACTGGACGGCGTGGAAGAACGTGTTAGCCATAGAGTCATTGGAGTAGACCGCCGCCATCTGGCTCCATGTCCCCGGCCCTGTTCCAATCCAAGGATGGTCCTGAGCCATCCTCAGTCCCGCCAGCCACAGGACCGGCCTGATCGGTGCCTCCGATGGCACCAAGCGGTCACCGCGTGTCATTGATTTGACCCTCAGTTCCTTGTCCCGTTCCGGAGCCGCCAGAACCGTCTTGGCCGCGCTCTCCCATCCATCTGGAAAGCCTCGTTGAACCATTTTGATCTCCGAGAATTCCCACAATCCCACCGCGAGAAACCCGGTTGCCACCGTCGCGAGAACCAGTCGCCGACTAATCAACCATCTCGCTTCAAGCACGTTCCAGGCGATTCCACCGACAAGCATCACTATGGCCACCGCCGTCGCCGCCTCCGCGCGCAAAGGAACCAGCGCCACCATCGTCACCGCGAAAACGATGGCCTTCAGGCCAAGTTCCGTTGGCCGCGATTCCCAGCCCCACTTGGAAAACACGATGAACGGCCAGCCCAGGTTGATGCACGCCGCCGTCGCGCTATAGTGGAAAAAGCCGGCGTTGCAACGCTCCGGTGTTCCTTCAACGAGCACCCACGGGAGAGTTCCCAGCCCACCCCAGCGCTGCATCAGCGAAACGGCGACGACCGCCAACGCGCTGAACCCGAAACAAAATGCCATCCTTCGCCGAAACGTTCGCAGCCGCGCCAACTGTGACACCGTTAGGATGGTAAGCAGGCATGACGCGTGAAGAGCCAGCCGTTCATGCCATGGAGGGGCGATGAATCCGGCAGGATTGCTGGCATTGAGATCTGCGTGGAATTCCTTCGAAAAGGCTGTCGCAAACTCGGGCTCCCCGCGCCAGGCGAACACAGCCAGATATCCGAGCAGAACCAGCACACATCCGAGCACCATCGGCGACGGGCGAAACCTCCCGAACCGCGCCAGCGAACCCGCAGTCAGGCAAAACGAAGCAGCAAGGACGGTGCAAGTCGCCCAGATCACACCCGGCACCCGGACCTTCGCGCCGAGCAGCCACGGAGCCGACAACAGCACCAGGCACAGCAGATGAATGGCGACACTTCGAGGTGACACAGAAGAAAGAGAGCGGACGGAACCGCGAACACCGAGGAGAAGTTTGGAGCCAGCTGCCGGGATTGAACCGGCGACCGACGGTTTACAAAACCGTTGCTCTACCGCTGAGCTAAGCTGGCCCTGAACTGCGGGCGCAGTCTGCGAATGAGCGCTTCGTGTGCAAGCCCCATTTCTTCGGGGCCATAGCCATGGACAGGCTCTTCGCGGCTGGCTGCATCTCCGGCCGGATAACCATGCTGCGAAAGGATGTCCTGCCCGCGGATCCGCTTCAACTGCCGGACATACTTCTTCCCCGCCTGAAACGCTGTCCCTACGCTCCGCGCCCGTGGATCACAACCTGATCAACGACATCGCCCTCTGCATCCTCTGTGCATGGGGGCTGGCTGTCGTGGCCCATCAGCTCAAGCAGCCGCTGATGCTGGCCTACCTTGTCGCCGGCTACGTCATCGGGCCGCAGGGGTATCAGCTGATCAAGGACACGCACTCCGTCGAAACCATCTCCAGCCTCGGGCTGATCCTGCTGATGTTCATGATCGGGCTGGAGATCGACCTGAAGAAGATCGCCAAGGCGGGCAAGACCATCCTGCTGACCGCCGCATCGCAGATCTTCGGATCCATCATCATCGGACTCGCCGTGTTCCTCCTGTGTGGATTCCGGATGGAGGCCGGTTCGCTGGAGGCCCTGTATCTGGCCATCGCCGCCGCCGTCAGCAGCACGGTCATCATCGTCAAGATCCTCTACGAACGCCGCGAGCTGGACAGTCTGCCGGGCCGCATTTCGCTGGGAATCCTCGTGCTCCAGGACGTCGTCGTCATCGTCTTCTGGGCCTTGCAACCCGAGCTGCGGAATCCCTCCGCCCTCATGTTCCTCAAGATCCTGGGCAAGGTCGCGGCTCTCGTGTCCGTAGCGCTTCTGATCAGCCGCTTTGTCCTTCCGAAGCTCTTCAAGGCCTTCGCCCGGCTGCCGGAGCTCGTGCTCGTCGGCGCTTTGGCGTGGTGCTTCGGCGTCGCGCTGGTGGCGCAAGCCCTCGGCCTTTCCCGCGAGATGGGCGCCCTCGTCGCCGGCGTGGCCATCTCCACGTTCCCCTACACGCTCGATGTCGTGGCCAAGGTCACCAGCATCCGCGACTTCTTCATCACACTCTTCTTCGTCGCCCTCGGCATGATGATCCCCTCCATCGACCTGAAGTCCCTCGGCTGGGCGCTCGTCATCGTCGTCGTCGTCGTTGCCACCCGCTTCATCACCGTGACGATCCCGCTCTACCGCATGGGCAAGGGATTCCGGGCCAGCCTGCTTCCGGCAATCCACCTTTGCGCCCTGAGCGAGCTCTCCGTCGTGATCATCTCGGAAGGCCACAAGACGAAGAACGTGAGCGATTCGCTCTTCGGCATGGTCAGCTACGCCTTCGTCATCCTCAGCGTATTGGCCAGCTTCGCGATCAGCCGCAGCGAAAAGGTCATGCCGATCGGCTTCGGGCTGATGCGCTGGCTGGGGATGAAGGATCTGGGTGAGGATTCGAAGGAGCCCGGTTCAGCCGGACACGCCGACGAAGGCCCCGGCCATGGCGCCAAACGCATCTATCTCCTCGGCTTCAGCTGGACGGGGAGTTCTTTGCTCGAGGAGCTCCAGCGCAGGCAGCCGGAAATCATCAAGGACCTCGCCGTCGTCGATTTCAATCCCGACGTCCATCGCGAATTGAAGGCCCGCAACATCCGCGCGATCTACGGCGACATCAGCCAGCGCGACACCCTGCTCCACGCCGGCATCGCCGGGGCCGAGCTCATCCTCTGCACGCTGCCGAACACCGTCCTCAAGGGCGTGACCAACCTCCGGCTCCTCCGCCAGCTCCGCGAACTCAACACCACGGCCAAGATCATCGTCCACGCCGAACTCTACGCCGATGTCTCGAAGCTCTACGAAGCGGGGGCCAGCCACGTGCTCGTCACGCGCCTGGTCGAAGCGACGGAACTCACCGGGATCATCAATGCCGCGATGACAGGAGGGCTTGGAGAAAAAGCGGACTGGCTCAAGCGCGAAGTCGAGAAGCGCAAGGAAGTCATTCCGTAGTCTCGTTGTCGTCCTCGTCTTCCTTCTCGCTCTCGATCCAAGACTGCTCCCGGGTCAAAAGCAGACCCGAGAAAGAGAACGGGCACGAGTAGGAGGGCGATTGGGATGTCGATGAGACCAACGCCGCATTCTTAGAATCCCCTCGCCCATTATCCGTTTCGCCCGACATCCTCCGCCCAGATGACGAAGTTCCTCCCCCCCTCCGAACAACGCCGCGCCCTCGCCGCCAGTGTCGATGCCGCCGAACAGGTCGGCGACCTCATGCGCCGGAACCTCGCCAACCAGACCAAGCGCGTGAACGCCGCCACCCAGCACGACATCAAGCTGGAGCTCGATGTCCGCAGCCAGAAGCTGATCGAGAAGCTGCTGGCCAAGGCCTTCCCCGACATCGCGGTCCTCGGAGAAGAAGGCGACTCCGGCGACACGCTCATGGCCCGCCGCTGGGTCGTGGACCCGATCGACGGCACGGTGAATTTCGCCTATGGCATTCCCCACGCCTGCATTTCCATCGCCCTGCAGGAACGCCGCCACAAGGTGAAGAAGGGCGAGCATGACGACACCGCCTACGAGACGTTGACCGGCGTCGTCTACGATCCGTTCCTCGACGAGTTGTGGACCGCCATCAAGGGCCAGCCCGCCATGATGAACGGCCGCAAGGTCCGCGTCGCGAAACGCAAGAAGCTCGACGAAGCCATCATCGCCCTCGGTTTCGCCAAGCTCGACGTGACGCTCGCCAAGATGCTCCCCGTCTTCAACCACCTCATCCACCGCGTCCGCAAGATCCGCCTGCTTGGTGCAGCCGCGTTGTCCATGACGTGGGTCGCCGATGGACGGATGGATGCCTACAAGGAATACGGCGTCCGCCTCTGGGACATCGCGGCCGGAGGCCTGATCGTCGAATGCGCCGGCGGCGAATTCTGGCACCGCTGCGTCGGCGACGACCACACCTACGAGATCTGCGTCAGCAACGGCATCATGCGGAAACAGATCGACCGAGCCATAGCTAAAGCGCCCGCGCCCGGCAAGAAGACCAAGCGGTAAGGCCAGACAAGCATCCAATTCCGAGGAACCGTCCAACACCTCGCGATCGCCCTCGATTGCGGAGCGCGGCCCTCCGCCATACTCGTTTCGGCGTCCCTGCGGGAAACCCTAGAACGGGTGGGTCTGGGAGGCGGACGCGTTTGCAATCCGATCGGAATCCAAAACTTTTTCCCGGTGCGGAATGGGACTACAGGCTGCTGGCCTGCGCTACCCGGACAGCTCAGTCGAACATCTTTCCCGGATTCAGGATGCCCTTCGGATCGAGCGAGCGCCGGAAGAGTTTCATGGCTTCGACGGGTCCGTCGCCGAGGGCGCGGCGCAGGTAGGACTTCTTCGCCAGACCGACACCGTGTTCCCCGGTGATCGTGCCGCCAAGGCGCACGGTCTCGTCGAAGATCTCGCAGAAGGCCAGTTCCACCCGGTGCATCTCCTCCTTGTTCCGCTCGTCCGTCAGAAAGGTCGGATGAAGGTTGCCGTCGCCCATGTGGCCGAAGGTGCCGACGCGCAGCTTGTATTTCCGCGCAACGCCTTCAACGAAGCGGATCATGCGGGCCAGCTCGCTGCGCGGAACGGTGGCGTCCTCGAGGATCGTCGTCGGCGCGACGCGGGCCAGCGCGGAGAATGCAGCCCGGCGGGCGCTGGCCAGATTGTTCGCCTCCGCGTCGTTCGCGGCCACACGGACCTCACGGCTCCCCTGTTCGCGGCAGATGCGTTCCATGGCGGCCGCTTCCTCGGCCACGACGGCCGGATGTCCGTCCGTCTCCATGAGCAGCAGCGCCTCGCAGTCCGTCGGCAGGCCGATCTTCGCATAGTCCTCCACGCAGCGGATCGTCGTCCGGTCGAGGAACTCCAGCGTGCACGGGATGATCTGCGCCGCGATGATGGCCGAGACGGCGTCGGCCGCCGCGTCCATCTGGTCGAAGATGGCGACCATCGTCTTCTTCGCCTGCGGCTTCGGGATGAGGCGCAGCAGCACCTTGGTGACGACGCCGAGCGTGCCTTCCGAGCCGATGAAAAGGTCCTTCAACGAATACCCGGCCACGTCCTTCACGCACTTGTTTCCGGAGAAGATGATCTCGCCGGAAGGCAGGACCACTTCCAAGCCCATGACGTAGTTGCGGGTCACGCCGTATTTGAGCCCGCGCAAACCGCCCGAGTTCTCCGCCACGTTGCCGCCGATGGTGGAGATCTTCATCGAGCCAGGATCAGGCGGGTAGAAGAGCCCGGCAGCCAAGGCAGCATCGGCGATGGCGAGCGTGGTCACACCCGGCTCGGACATGAGGGTGAGATTGGCGCGGTCGAGTTCCAGGATCCGATCCATCCGCACCGTGCAAAGAGTGATGCACCCCGGGCTCGGGATGCTACCGCCGCTGAGGCCGGTGCCGGAGCCGCGCGTGACGACTGGCGTGCCGGTTTCATTGGCCAGCTTGAGGATCTGCGAGACCTGCTCGGTCGTCCTCACGAAGACGACGACGCTCGGCATGGCCGACATGGCGGCGGTGGCGTCGAAGGAATACGGGATGAGATCCTCAAGAGAGGTGAGGAAATCCTCCGGCGCAACGAGGGTGCGAAGCCGGTTCAAGACGGCCGGCGAAACGACTTTGGCGGACTCGGACGATGACGGACTGCTGGCGGACATGCGGAGAGTCTGAAGCACGACAGCACGAGAGGCCAATTGGCAAAGTGGATGGAAGTAAGCGCGGTGATCCACTCCCGGCCCTGAGTCTATTCAAGTGATGCGCTCTTCATTCCCGGCTCCGTAGGAGCCACCTGTCTATAGCGTCGACGGATCTCACGATCCCCCAAGCTCCGGTAGGAGCGGCCTGGGACCAACCAAAACAGAGCAAGGCAATGATTCGACCTCGTCCGGGACCTCGAGGTCGCTCCTATCGGAGCTTGGGCTGCGTGATGGCGAATGTGCCTATAGACAGATCAGCCCTACGGGCTTTTTGTGAAAGGCCACACGATACCACTTCAGGTTCCTCGCTGTTTTCAGTGGGTTGGTGGGGCCGTTCGCGCCCGTGGTTGGCTGGCCGTTCTCCCTCACCCCAGCCCTCTCCCAGCGGGAGAGGGCTG
>JAYVSO010000016.1:0-9053 GCA_043775315.1 Verrucomicrobiota bacterium | reverse complement strand
GGTGATCGCGTTTCACAACAGCGACATCACGGACGGCTGGGAGCGCGAGGGCGAGGAGCCCGATTTCTTCGCCGTCTTCTCCGAGCGCGTCTCCTATCCGATCGGCGTGAATTTGATTTTTTATCTGATGACGCACTGATGAATTTGAAGGGACCAACAGACCGAGGGACCAAAGGACCAAGGGGCAAAAAACTTTTTGGGTCCCTAGCCTCTGACTGTCTTTCGGTCCCTTGGTCCCTTTAGGGTGTGTTTTCAAAATGCCATTCCCACGAAATCTGGTTTGTGTAGGTCAGCTCGCTTGCGAGCGCGGCTTGGGCGCGCGCCAGCGCGCTGGCCTACGCAAAACGCATTTTGAAAACACGCCCTAGTCCCTTTCCATCTTTCATGAGCATCCCCGCCGCCAACCTCCCGCCCCCTCTCTCCGCCGCTCCGCCGACCGACGCGTTCAACACCGAGCGCGAAACCGCCGAGCGCCTGATCGCCGGCCGCGCCCGCATCGAGGCGGAGCTGGGCAAGGTGATCATCGGCCAGCGCGAAGTGATCGAGCAGATCATGTTCGCGCTGCTGGCGGGCGGCCACTGCCTGATCACCGGCGCACCCGGCCTCGCGAAAACCCTGCTCGTGAAATCGATCGCGCAGGTGTTTCACCTGAAATTCCAGCGCATCCAGTTCACGCCGGACCTGATGCCGGCCGACATCACCGGCACGGAAATCCTGCGCGACGATGGCGCGGGCGGGCGGCAGCTCACGTTTGTGCGCGGTCCCGTCTTCGCCAACATGATCCTCGCGGATGAAATTAATCGCACGCCGCCGAAGACGCAGGCCGCGCTGCTCGAGGCGATGCAGGAACACCAGGTCACCGCTTCCGGCGTCCGCCACGCGTTGCCGGAACCGTTCTTCGTCCTCGCCACGCAGAACCCGATCGAGATGGAGGGCACTTATCCCCTGCCCGAGGCCCAGCTCGACCGGTTCATGTTCAACGTGATGGTGAACTACCTGCCCGAGGCCGACGAAATCCGGGTCGTCCAGGCCACCACCGGCAAGCCACCGGAACCGATCCAGCCGCTGTTCGACGCCGACGATGTCCTCCGTTTCCACAATCTCGTCCGGCAGGTGCCCGTCAGCGAAGACCTCGTGAAGTTCGCCGTGAAGCTCGCCGCTTCGTCCCGCCCCAAACAGGCGAATGCGCCGGAGTTCGTCACCAACTACGTGAGCTGGGGAGCCGGCACCCGCGCCGCGCAGTTCCTCATCCTCGGAGCCAAGGCCCGCGCCCTCCTCGATGGCCGCGCCCATGTGATGGAAGAGGACATCCGCGCACTGGCCACGCCCGTCCTGCGCCACCGCATCCTGCTCAACTACCGCGCGGAAGCGGACGGCGTGACCATCGACAAGGTGATCGCCCAGCTCCTGGAGAAGGCGACGGCGAAGTAGGCCTTGGGAGCGCGGCCTTACAGCCTGCCCGGTCCAGGCAACGGCGACACGGAGTCGCCCGATGGATTGATCAGCCCGCAGTGTTTGAAGTTCGCGACGAGCCGTCCATGGGCAGGCGGGATGCACTGCCCTACTTCGTCGCCTTTACCGCATACAGGGTCTTCATCGTCGCCACGTAGAGCGTGCCGTTGGCGGCGACGACGGTGGCGTTGATCGGGCTGACGAGTTCGATGGTGTTCAGCAGCTTCTTCTCGCGCCCGTGGGCGAAGATGCAGAGGTCGCCGCGCCGACTGCCGAGGTAGACCTTTCCGTCCGCCACCAGGGCCGAGGACCACATGTCGCCGCGCAGCTCGTGGGTCCAGAGTTCCTCGCCCGTCGCAGTGTCTATGCAGTGCAGGAACCGCATGGCATCGGTCACATACACAAGTCCGTCGGCGACGGCGGGCGTGGCCATGGTGTGGCGGCCGAGCGGTGCGGACCACTTGAGGTTCGTCGCAGTAATGTCGCCGGAGCCACGAGCGTCGAGGCACTTGAGCCAGGCTTCGTTCTTGCCCCACCACCAGTCGCCGCCGCCGGTGAGATAGATGCGGCCGTCGAGGAATACGGGCATGCCGAAGATGTTGCTCGGGCTTTCCTTCTTGTTGCTGGTGAAGCGGTGGACGTCCTCCTTCGGCGCGGTCGGGTCGGGATCGAAGTTCCAGACCTTCTTGAGCGTGGCGACCTCTCCAGCCTTCGGCGCGGCGGCCAGCGGTTCGAAGGCGTAGAGGATGCCGTTGCCGCCAGCGAAGAAGATGAGTTCGCGGCCGTCGACCTTGGCCATGGAGGGTGACGACCAGGTGTTGTGGAAGATGGTCGGCGCGATGCCTTCGCGGTCCCGGGCGAGGATGCGGCCGGTGTGTTTGTCGAGGACGAGCAGGCTGGGCGCGTCGGGCGTGCGGATCTTGCGGTGGGTGTTGTCCACGCCGGTGCCGGAGTTGAGGTAGAGGAAGTCGCCGCGGATCAGGATCGAGCTGTGCGCGCCGTCATGCGACCAGATACCGGCTTCCTTGGTGAGATCAACGAGCCACAGGACATCCGCGTCGAGCGGCCCGGTTTCCATCGGTTGCGCGGGGGCGTTGGTGCCCTTCGGCGTCATGAGCGAGCCTTCGTCGCGGAAGGGGCCGTCGTTGCCGTTGGCCATGCCCTTGGCATCCATGCAGACGACCTGGCCGCGGTTGTTCACGAGATACACGCGGTCTCCTTCGACCGTCGCGGGCGAAGGTATGCCGGTCTTCGGCCAGTCGTGGTAGATGTCCTCCTCGCGTTTCGGAACGATCGACTGCCAGAGCAGCGCGCCCGTCTTCTCGTCGAGGCACATGAAAACACCACGGTCGCCCTTGTGCCTCGGATCGCGCGGCTGCTCGTTGTTCGTGCCGATGTAAATCCGGCCACCGGCAATGACCGGGGTGGAATACGTTTCCGTTCCCAGCGCCGCCGACCAGAGCACGTTGCTGCCCGATTTCGGATCAAAGAAATCCGGCAAGCCACGTTCGGCCGAAACCTGGTTGCGCGACCAGGCTTGGCCCCACTGGGGTTGGTCAGCGGCGATCGTTCGCGACGCGGTCACGGTCACGAGCGCGGCCACGAGGACCTGCGAGGCTTTGGCTACAGCGGGAAACATGGGCGAACCCTAGCCGTCCGTTTTCGGCTGACCAGCGTCGGTTGCGGGCCGGGCGTGCCCGGCCCGCATTTAGTCGCCGACGAACTTTCCCGCAGCCATGCGATCAGGTCCGCCATGTCCTGCGGCGACAATCCCTGCTCCAGACCTTCCGGCATGAGCGACTGGCTGCTGGCGCGGATCTCGGAGATGCCGCCGCGGAGCAGGGACTCCTTCGCTCCACCGGCTTGGAGGAGCGTGAGGCCGCTGGCGGTTTCGTTGCGGACGATGCCGGATAGGCTGCGTCCGTCCGTCGTCTCGATCTGGTAGGCGATGAAGTTCGGGTTGATCCCGGCATTCGGGTCCACGATCGCGAGAAGAAAGTCGTCCACGCTCTTCCCGCGAAACTCCGTCAGGTTCGGACCCACATCATGGCCGAGGCCGTGCGAGGCGTGGCAGGCCGCGCAGGTGCGGTTGAAGACGGCGGCTCCTTTGGTTGGCTGACCGGGCAATGACGAAACTCCGGTGAAGGCCTTGAGCGCTTCCTCACGGCTCCCTTGTTGGACGAACAAGGCCCTCGCCGCCTCGCGGATCATGGCTGACTTGTTCTCCAGCAGGCGTTGCCGGTCGATCGGGGAAAACTCCGTCGGCGCAATCATCCCGTCGCGCACGGTTCTTCGCGACTACGGTCGGGCTACGCCCTCCCTCCGTCGCGAAGAACCGACAGAAACAACAACATCAAACCAATCGCAGGACTCCAGTTCTGAGGTGTCCAGGAAGTGGGGTCAGGTCAAGTTCAGCGAAGCGACATTTACTCAACGGTAATCAGTTCCTTCGAGACCCACTCGAATCAGCACTTATGCGCTTCTGTTCCCTTCTTACCCGCTGAATTCTTTTGCTCGCTCTGTAGCAGTTACAAAAAACCGAGAGTGCTGTGATAGCTACGAGGACAAGCGGGAGCTTAAACAAAAGTGCCTCGGCAATGCCCTCATCCAGTCCTCTCAAATGCCAAATAAAACCAAGAATTGCAGAAAAGCTGGCAAGTATTCCCATTCCAAACCACGCGCCCCAAAGCTCGTCGATTTCGTATTCCGCTCTATTTCGCAATGCCTCCGCCGTTCTCAGACGATCATTTAGGTCATCGTTCAAACTCTGGAGCTTTTGGCGTTGATCCGTTTTATGTTTCAAAGAAAAACAAATATCACCAAATAGGAGATCGTTCACTTTCTGGAACTCTTGGACGGGAATCTCCTGGTGCTGCAAAAGCAATCCGTTTACCTGCGAGATAAACGTTTCTTCTATGTCCTTCCAAAATGGCTTGCATAGAAAATGCACATTTTCTAACGGAGCGATGAACCGTTCCACTTCTTGCTGCGACGTGGACCCGGAGGTGATCATCACCGGACACAGTTTGCTGAATCTGGCGAACATGGGAAACACCGCAACTCCTCCGGCAAACGCACGAGTCCAATCCAGGATGAGCAGGTCAGGTGGTTGCCGTCTAATTTCTGCAAGCACCTCAAAAATATCTGTGAACTCAAGAATTGTCGGTTCGGACAAAATGCGATGGAGAATGTGGCGGTAATACCCCATCGTTGATGTATCGTCCCCCAAGAGGACAATCCTGAGGTTCGCGGGTTTCGGAAGTTCTTTCATGAGTCAGATTGACCGGAGGTTCAGAAACGCGGCTGGTGGAAGATCATTGTGGAGCCATTTTTTCATCTATCTGAGCTTTTCCGCCACTGCGGGTTTTACGCGTTTCGGTTTCATTCGGCTCGGCCTCGCCGTATTTGCGGTCGCCGTTCTCCGGCGGATTCATGCCGCTCGGGTAGTCGTTCATCTCGCAGACCCAGAGCCGGCCTTTCGCGTCCCAATCGATGGCCACCGGCGACGCGACGAGCGGTTCGGCGGCGACGAGTTCGATCTTCAGATCCTTGCGCAGGCGAAAGGCGTCGAGCGCCTGCTGCGGCGACTTGGGCGGCGGCATCGCGGCGCTGGCGGCCGTGGTGTGGAGGTTCGTCGACACGAGATCCTTCACCGTGCGGATGATGAGGTCCTCGGCGTTGGTCGAGAGGCGCGCTGGCCGGTCGTAATACCACAGCGAGTCCTCCGCCTCGTAGCCGCCCTCGGCGAGGATGCGCCGCGACGGGATGTAGCACGGAACGTAGTTCGCGTAGGCCGTGACCCAGAGCCGGCGCGGATCGATCTCGCGTTTCAGACGGAGCACGTAGTCGACGACCACTTCGCCCGGCAGGAAAACCATCTGGAGATCCTCGCCGAACCGCCACGTCGTCACCGGATAGTAGAGCGTGTCGGGCAACGCCTCTCCGCGATCCAGCCGGGCCAGCCACTTCTTCGCGTGATACCCGACGATCGCCGCGTTGGTGCTGCGGGTTTGGAACTGTTCGCGGGTGAAGTGCGGACCAAATGGCAGGCCGATTTCGCGGGCTTGCGTCGTGAGCAGGTTGCGCAGCGGCGTGAAACTCAGGCCGAGCAGGCGGGTCACCTCGGTGGCCAGCGACTCGCCGTGCTGCCTGGCCAATGCGAGCCCGCCGTCTGGCCCGCCGCGTGGAGCCGGATTGGAATCCGCGCCGCAGCCGATCGTGATCAGTGCCGTGGCCGAAGGGTTCGTCCGTTCGATGGCTTCCTGGGCAAAGCCCGCCCAGTCGCCGCAGGTCTGGTTGAAATCGCCGCCGAGCGTCGTGCAATGGCAGGCGTAGTTCGCGACCACGGCGAGCAGGGTTCCGTTCGTCGACTCGGCCTTCAGCACCGGCAACGCATGGTCGACCGGTCCCGGCGACGGACCGCGTCCGGTGCGACGGTTCTTGGCGAAGTCGACATTGCCCTGCGCCCAGCCGAGCACGGCCGGCCGACGGTTCTTCAAGGCCTCCAACGCCACCGCTTCCAACTGGGCGACGAGGTTCACGGTGTAGCGGTCGATGGCCCCCCGTTCCTCTGCTGTGAGGTCGCGCACGAAGATGTTCGGCGCCCAGTTCTTCGTGGCCGGCGCGCTGTGGGTGTGCGAGTTGGCGATGACGATGCGGTCGGGCGCGAGCTTAGCGGACACGCCGAGGTTCTTCCGCACCTCGCGCCACGTCTCCTCGGCGATGCTACAATTGTCCAAGGTGATCAGCACGGCGGGCCCGGCCGCATCCGATCCGATGGCCAGCGCCTTGGCCCAGAGCTTCTGGACGACGTTCGTGTGCGGCCCTGAGCGGGCGGCGTAACCGGTAAGCCGGATCGGTTCCGTCGGTGTGACATCGACGCGTGCGGTGCCGATGTCCGTGGCTTCTGCGGCCAAAGCGCCGAGGAACAACGCGGCGGCGAGCGCGATGGACGAGAACCACGACCGGAGGTTGGAAAGGATGCCGGTGTTCATGGGGAGGAAGTTTGCCCACGCTCCCGCGCGGCATCCTCCCAAGTCAAGGAACCCGGCGTGGCCTTTCGTAGAACGAGCGGACCACGGCTGAACTCGGTTCAACCGGCGGAAACCGGCGAAGGATCGGCGGTTGCGGTTGCGGCGCTTGTCTCTGAGAGCTAGCGCCCGTAGCCGCCGACGTGAGGAGGCGGAGCGTCCAAGGACCGGAGATCCGCCTCGTCACCTCGGCGGCTACCAGAGCCTGCTTGCGAGAAGGACGGAAGAAGGGCAGGACAGTGGGCAATGAGCATGATGAGACTCTCCACCAAGGGACGACTGGTAATTCCCAGCAAGTTCAGGAAGGCGCTGGGGCTTCAACCGGGGGATCAGGTCGAGCTGACGGTCGAAGGTGAACGGTTGATTGTTGAGCGCACGGAGCAGAAGAGGGCCAAGCTGATCCAAGGGAAATCGGGCTGATTGTGCTGACGGTTCCACCCGGCGCTCCTTCGAAAACTGCGGAAGTTGGGAAGATACTTCTAAGTGAAATGACTTGAGCGATTCGATGAACTTCAAAAAACGCCAGCTTTACCGGCAGACTATGTGATGGATTCCAGACTGCGAAGCTTGTCCCGATTGTCCGTAGCAAAGAAGCGTTCCAAGCTGTTTGCTTGGACAATATGAACACTCTCCTTGAATTGCTGGTTCCAAAAGCGCGGCAACATATCCGGGTCGCAAGAGGGAGATTCCCTGAAATCGGCGTTTAATCCTATGGGAGTTGGAAAAGGGTGTTTAAGGACGATTTCTGAACGTTCTGAGAAGCTTGGCAGTTTCGACAACACGCCATTGCGGAGGTCAACTTGCATCCAGTCCCCTTCAACAATTGCGATTTCCGCGTTTGTGACCAACACCGGAATGATCCTTTCGGAGTGAGCGGTCAGCAGGCTGGTTCCGGCCCTCATCAAGTCCCTACAGCGTCGTGCAACGAAGCCGAGATAAGCTGCAGCCAACTGTGACGCTGCTTTGAAGACTGGATCTTGGTCGGCGGTTAAAGAAGTGGATGTCTTTTCGTAGTCGATCTCGTAGCCCTCAGAGCAAACCTCGGACAAGGCTGTGCGTGCATCGGAAAATACGCTGTGTGGCCCAAGAACTCCGGCTATGCATCTGGCGACTCTGAAGTCCTGATTGATGTCTCGAAAAAACAACCATCTTTTTCTTTTCCGCCATGCTCGCTTGCACTCAATGGCATAGAATACACGAGGGTTAACTCGGTTATCTTGGATCAGTAAATCCAAGACACGAGTTTCACCGAATGATTCGCCATGCTCTTCAGCTACGATTGTGAGGCCGTTATTTTTGCTAACGATCTCAACAATTGCTTTCTTTAGGAAAACGCCATGCGAGTTCAATGCCGCTAGCACTTTCGATTCATCTGCCGGGTTGAAGCTCACGGGCGCTCTAATTTCTTCCACAGGCTTGGTTATCGAAGGAACGCCTCGTGCAGGCCGCCGTCCACGGTGATGACCTGGCCGGTGGTTTTGCTGAGGCGGTTGGTCACCAGCAGGAAGTAGGCTTCGGCCTGGTCGGCCGGGGTGATGGGGGACTTGGTCAGGGTCCGGTCGGCGTAGAACTGGGCCAACTTCTTCACCAGAGAGTCGGTCGCTTCGTCGTCGGTGTAGGGGATGTTGTATTTCGCCAGCGAACCGATCACGCGGTCGCGCGGGAACATGGCGGAACCCTGCACCACGGTGGCCGGAGCGACGCCGTTCACGCGCACCAGCGGCGAAAGCTCGATGGAGAGTTCGCGCACGAGATGGTTGGCGGCGGCTTTGGAGCAGTCGTAGGCCACGCTGCCCTTCTTGGCCACGACGGCGTTGGCGCTGGTGGTCAGCACGAGGTTGCCGCGCAGGCCCTGTTCCTTCCACGTCCGGGACGCCTCGTCGCCGACGAGGTAGCTGCCGGTGACGTTGATGCCGAAGGTGAGCGCCCACTTGTCGTCGGGGATGTGTCCCGTGGTGTCGCTCGGCACGAAGATGCCGGCGGTGACGCAGATGGAGTCGAATCCGCCGTAGGCCAACGCAACCTGGTCGAGCATGGCGCGGATGCTGGCTCGGTCTGTGATGTTGGCCGCGAGGCCGATGGCCGGGCCGCATCCGGAGATGCCGCTGCCGGCGACGCCGATGCCGTGGCCGAGCTTGGCGATGATCTCGTCGGCCGTGGCCTTGGCTGCGGCTTCGTTGAGATCCACGCAGACGATGTGAGCGCCTTCCTTGCAGAGGCGGTGCGCGGTTTCCTTGCCGATGCCGGAGCCGGCACCGATGACGACGATGACTTGGCGGGCCAGTTCCTTCTCGGCCGGCATGCGCTTCAGCTTCGCTTCTTCGAGGAGCCAATACTCGATGTCGAACGCCTCCTGCTGCGGCAACGCAATATACTTGTCGATGGCCTCGGCCCCGCGCATGACCTCGACCGCGCAATTGTAAAATTCGGCGGTGACGCGCGACTCGGATTTATCCTTGCCCCACGCGATCATGCCCACGCCGGGAATCAGGATGACGGTCGGATTCGGATCGCGCATGGCCGGCGAGTTGGCGTGTTTGCACTTCTCGTAATACGCCGCGTAATCCCGGC
>JAYVSO010000015.1:0-5789 GCA_043775315.1 Verrucomicrobiota bacterium | reverse complement strand
GCAGGCGCTACCGCATACGGACCGCCAATCGGAACAATGTTGCCGGTCTCATAGACCCAATTGGTTTGCCAGCATTGGGTGAAGTTGAAGAGGTCGACCTTGAGGTAGTAGCTCGAAGGAGGAGCGCCGGTCATCGTCCACATCATCACCCCCGAACTCCCGCCTCGGTTGACCGTCACGGAGGCACTTCCGTTGTTCCACGAATTCGCGCCGGCAATCGACCATTGCACCGTGAATGAGTTACCCGCAGACGCATCCAGCGTGCTGTCGGAGATGCCCAGCTGATCGCGTGTCTCGCCGGGAGAGTAGATGTCGGAGCCGCCGGGGACGTTCCAATCCTGATAACCGAAATAGTTCACGGCACCATGCCAGCGCACATCGAGGTTCGGGGTGTTCGTGACTGTCCCCGCATATTGCATGCGAAGGTCGAAGGCCGAGACCGTCACCGCTTGAAGACCGAACAGAACAGCCACCCAAAGAAAGATCCGGCGAGGAAGTAAAACATACATGGAGAGTCCTTACTTTGAACGGTAGTAGTTTCGGAGATGACGGGCGGAGACGAGAAGGACCAGAGCCACACCCATGACGAAGGTGGAAGGCTCAAACGCGAGGAGGAAAGTCATAGAGAAGAATGGGGAAGGCCGGGGCGGTTACCCGCCCCGGCCAGTTTGAGCAGATCAGCCCTTGAGCCAGCGCTTGGCGAGCTTGTAGCCCACCGCGAAGACGAGAATCGTCAGGACGACGGTCTTGACGGCGGTGAACGTCAGATCGAAGGAATCGATCGCGTTCTGGACGCCACTGTCGACAGCAGCAGCGGCCATCGCAGTGCTGCCAGCGACGTAGGCGGAACCCACGGCGAGGCCGACGTTGCGGGTGTAACGGGCGCACTTGCGACCAAAGGTTTCGGGAGCGGTGAGGATGACTTCGGACTCAACCTCGATTTCGAGTGCGGACGATTGTTTGGACATGTTGGCCTTTCTTTGATGTGCCCCCTTGCAAGATGCAGGATGTTGGCCTTTCCTTTATAGAGCCCTCGTCCCCTTGTCGTCGGCTGCTGGTCTGTAAAGCCGCGCATACCACCACCACCCACAGTTTTGCAGCTCGCTTCCCGGCATGATCTCGACCACATCGCATATCCGGGACCACTTGTAACGGAAAGCGACAACGGACCGATGCCACCTCCAGTGGTTGAGGGTCTCCATGCGACACCCCTCGATCTCAATAACAGGCTCTTTATGGACCAGCCATTGGAGGTCGCTTTCGAGTTCTGACCAACGGTCCCAGATCCTCGCACCATACCTCCACAATCCGAAGCAATAGCCTTCATCCATGCATCCTTTTCAAAGCGCAGAACTCACGGAATTTCATGGGCCTGCCGTAGGCTTCCCGGAAGGACCGCGCGCGTCTCGCCATCGGTGAATCAACCTCGATGTCGCATACGCGGCTTTTACTGGTCGCACCGAATGAAGACCAGCGACGGACCCCGGTATGCAGCCTGTGCTCCTTCGTGAACTGTTTGGTGAGATACTTCGCCAGATACGCAATAGCACCTGAGTCGGCATGCTTGACGTGGATACGACCGAACCCGTAGCGCTTACCAATGCGTCGAAGGAAGTGAACGGACAATCGACGATTTACGAGGGCGTGATAGTGCAACCCGTGAACCTTGTGCGGTTCGATGACACGGACCCCGGACACGTTGCCGTCAATGTGGTGTTCCACAGCCCGAAGAAAATGAAGCCACGTCCTGCCATACCACCAATCGGGCATCCCTTTTGTCAGGGTGAAGGTCCAAAAGTAAACGTCGTCCGACTCGGCGAAGAGGCTCCCAGCGGTGCAGGTGAACGCAAATTGGGTCTTGGTCATTCAAAATCCCCCTTTGCCTGGCATGCCTTGAGGTAGGCAACGGCTTCAGCGAGCACCTTAATCTTTTGCTTCTGCTTCTCGCCCCCCACCCAACGCAGGCGGTAAGCCGTTCCGTAGTCCCACGGAAACATTGTCTGACCGCACTTGGGACACCTGCCCTGCACCAGCGTGATGACACGGCACTGTTTACACGCATGCGTGCGCTTCTCGTCAACGGTCGCAGGGCGAACAACAGCAAAGGGCTTCATGCCTATTTCTTCGGAGATTGTTTAGATAATGAACAAGGATAGGCGACCGTGCCTGTGCGGCCTTCGGCCGCACAGGCACTGGTCGCGTATTCCCTTACCATCTTCAACGCTTCGACTTGGCGTGAGTATCTCTGGAGGTGGCGCACTGGGTAGTAAACCAGACCATCAACGGCAACCTGTGCGATCTCTCCGCGCTGTGCCGCCGCATGGATTGCCGGGCGACTTGCAGCAGCGTATCGCGACGCATCTCCCGTCCTGACAATGGGACCGAACTCAGCGACGGCCTGTAGGAAAGCGACCGCTCCGCCAGTGTAGTGAATCTGCATGGGAACTCCTTGGGTTAACGTGGACATGAAAAAAGGCGTGGAACCGAAGTCCCACGCCCGAGGCACCGAGCACCTTGCCTCCGATTTTGCGCGTGGACTGGTATCGCTCGGAGACCGCAACACGCGCTTTAGTCTTCCAAAGGTTGCAGCTTGCCGCTTCCTGTGTAAACGCCCTTTTCCCGAAGCAGGGATTCGAGGTGGACAACAACCCTTTGGCCCTTCTTATACGCGCTCTTGTATTCGGCGGGCTTGAAGCTGTCCTCCGTGCGCTCGCGCAACTTGATGCTGTGGGCACCAAACTCGACAGTATGGGCAAGGGTGTTCATCTCGGCCATGCGACCCGTAGTCTTGTCACGGTAGGTTATGGCTTGGGCGTCGCTTGACCGGTATTCGCCAAGGACGACGAGTTCTCCTGCTTCGATCAGTTTGTAGGCTTCTGCTTTTTTCATGCTATTGCTGTGGTTTGTTGTTGTGTTCGCGTAAATACGCCGCGATGCGTAGTGAGTTGATCCGGACGTTTCTGAGAGCCAGCCACAAAGAGATCTCCTTGGGTTTCCATCCCTTTTCGTGCAGGCAGATAAGAACGCTTTTGTATTCGACTTCCAGCGGTGCCTTTTGCTTGAGGGCCTCTTGATAGAGTTCACCGGGGAGTGGAGGTTTCTCGCTCACTTGGCCCCCTTTGCCGTGATGGTCACAAGGCACTTGGCGTTTTCAAACGTGAGGTCTTTACCCTCGGCCAAGCGTCGTTCGAGTTCCGGAACAATGAGGGCAAGGTCTTTATCTTCGAGGAACAGAGCCGCATCCTCGAACCGGTGGGCCAAGGCAAGAAGACGGTTGCGGAGACGGGTCTTGGGACTGTGGACTTTGCCCCCCTTTTCATCACGGGAAGCCTGAAGAGCCAGTTTGAAGCCTATCGTCTTGGCTTTGTATTCAAGCCAGATTTCATCGGAGACGAAGGAGACCTTGAGAAATTCTGACACGGACGCCTTGTGAAAACCCGCGCCGAGAAGGACGCGACGAACAACAACCGGCTCGATCTGCTTGTCACGGATATAGGCGCAGAGCTTGAAGTAGTCCGTTTGCATCCTCTTAGTGCCTGCTAAGAAGGCCTCCGCCTTTTTGCGGAGTTGGATTTCCTCCCGTGTTTCGACCTCAACCGAAGTTAGGGGGGTAACTTTTCCGGGCTTGTCGCAATTCAATGAAGGCGTGCTCAAAGGGCACCTCCGACAGTCAATCGGGACGCCAAGCCCAGCTCTTCCGCTATCAAACCAGCTGTAAACCAATGCCCGTATGCCCTGCCCTCGAAATAATCCTTGGTAGCAAGCGGGAATTGCTTGGCAAGCTGTAGCTGGCTTAGTGCGGACGCCTCGGTGAAACGGAGCACGTAAACGAGCTTGGCCGTGGGGGACTTAGGAAACTTCTCCGCGTGACTGAAGACCGAGAGGGGACTGATTTTCTTCGCTGCCATAATTAGGCAGCTCTTCCGTGTGGGGCGTAGCGGCTATCCGCTACCAGCAGTGTATGTTATATGCTATAAAATCGTGATGAACTCATGTTCTGAAATCGTGGTGAACTCATGTTCTGCTTAGTCTTGGAGGATTCAGTTCCCGCGGTTGGTGGATGCCTCAGCGCTGTCCAAACGTGAGAGTCACGAGCTCGTTCGAGTCGTTCTCTTGAATCTGAACGGATGATCCTGTGATCTCAACGCACCTCACCAATAGGTTCGTTCCCGCTCCCAGGGCCAGCCGCTTTTGCTCCCCGACTAGGAATGGCTGGTGTTGATCAGCGCGACCCGGCGCGATGCAGTCCCCGAAATACCATTGAGCCGAACCCGGATCTGGGTCAGCGGTTCGGCGAGTGGAATCTGAGGGACGAACTTGCTCGCGCGGATTTTCGCATCGGACCGGTCGGAAGCCGTAATCTGCTCCTCCAGATGGTCCAAGTAGGCCCTTGCCGAATCGTCGCCACGATCGGCGGCCAGTTTCCACCATTTACATGCTTCGACCTTGTCTTGCGGAACACCGCGGCCTCTGGCGAAGCACGCCCCGAGAACCCTCATTGCCTCCGTGTAGTCCGATTCGCTCAACAGTTCCGGCATTTTGCGGATGGAGGTGCCGGCATTGTTAATAAGAATATCCAGGCGGCCATGCTGCGCCACGGTATCGGCGATAAGTTTCCGGCAATCCGCCGCCTTCGTCACATCGCCGGACAGAAAAACACCCTTACCACCCAGCGCGGCGAGCGCGGTTTTGGCTTTTTCCTTATTGCGCCCGGCCAGCACGATTGTGGCACCGGCTTGTGCCAGACCCTTGGCCATACCCAGGCCAATGCCGCCATTGCCGCCGGTAACGATGGCCACGCGGCCGGTGAGATCGAATAATTTCATATTTAGTTTCCTTTGATCCGATTAACGATCATCCACCAGCGGGCTGGCCAGGACGGAGGGACGCGCGTTGAAGGCGGCGTGCCAGGCGGTGAGTTTCGGATGCCCGGCGCGCCAATCCATCTCGGTAACGCGAAAATCGACATGGGCGAGTGCCACCCCGATGGCGATATGGCCAATGCCGAAGGGACTGGCCGATAGCGCATCGGCTTCCTGTTCCAGCGCGGGAATGCAGGCATCCAGCTTGCCGCGCCACAAATCCATATGCGGCTGGCTTTGCCGATCGGCGGGGCGGGAACGTTCGCCGAGTAAGGACAGCACCATGTCCGCCATGCCGTCACCCAATGCAAGGCGGCGCAGGGCGGTAATGCGGTCCGCTCCGGTGGAAAAAAGTTTTGGGCCCGCATGCAAAATGTCCAGATATTCGCAGACGACGGGGGAATCATACAGGATGGTGCCATCGCCCAGCACCAATGTCGGAATCTTCCCCAGCGGATTTTCCCGCATCAATTCCAGATGCGGCGTGGTGCCGCCGACGGTGGTGCGGACGCAATGCAACCGGTCCTGCAAGCCCATTTCATGCGCGGCGATCATCACCTTGCGCACATAGGGGGAACGGGGGGACCAATGCAGCAGCATCTTTCCGGGTGGCGGCAGGGTGACGGCCATTTCTCTTGTTCCTCCGTATCGTGTCGCGCGGTTGTGCCAGAACCCTGGCGGAGCGAATAGGCCACCCCACCTTGACCGACCTCCGCCCCCGCCGCACATTCCCCCACCTGTTCGGGGGAAAATATGGCGATTGATAAACGCGTGGCGAACGCCGCCGCGGCAATGCAAGGCGTGCAGGACGGCGCCACGGTATTCGTCTCCGGCTTTGGTGGCGCCGGGTTTCCGAATATCCTGCTCAAGGCGCTGCTGGAATTGGGATCACTCTCCGCGCAGCTCTTCTCGTCCGGGATGAACGGC
>JAYVSO010000014.1:0-41614 GCA_043775315.1 Verrucomicrobiota bacterium | reverse complement strand
TCAAGGAAACGGAGTGGCGCTGGAACCACCGCCGTGAAAACCCCTACTCCTTGTTGTTAAACGAAACCCGCAGACGCCCTCTCAGCTAGGAAAGACCCTAGAAAAGTAGTCAGAGAACCCTGAGCCATAGATTACTTTTGTCCGTATCATACCTAGTCCATCGTCTACTCCGACCAAGCCGATCCCATCCGACGTTCCATCGAAAGTCCAGATGTGGGTCTCCTCTGAGGCATTAGCGATCGGGCAAAGTCCGCTTATCAAAACGAACACGGCCATCAATTTTACCCATCTGTGCATGTCAGTTTGATTCCGCCATCGCGACGATCACCACGGCGACCGCGATTCCCACGAGCGCGACCGTCGCGAGGACGCCGAGGCATCCTTTGCCGGAAGGGGCGACGGTAAACTTCTCGGGCGATGTCTTGCGCAGCTCCCGTTCGAGGAACTCAACGGCCTCCTTCGACTCCTTCAGCCCCGCGCCCGTGCAGTCCCGGTGGAGCTTGATCGCGGCGATCTTTTCGCCCCGATACATCGCCTGTCTGATCTCCTCCAGTTTCTCGGGTGGCAGCGGTTGGTTCATGGCTTCGGCGGGTTCGACGACAAGGTTGCGGCGGCCGCTGGCGGATGCAATCCGTCAGGCAGTGGGCTTCCGTCCGAACCGTCCGAGCAGGAGCGAGACGACTTCCTTGGCGGCGGGCACACGGAGGAGGAGGGCGACGCCGAAGTAGGCTGCGGTCGCTACGATCATGGGGATGAACACAACCGCAACACGCGGCCAGAGACCAGCGGTTCCGAGCCGTGCTTCGCTGAAGCGCATCAACGCCCACGCAACCAGCCCGGCGGCGGCTCCGGCCGCGGCCAGGCGGACCAGCGGTCGCCGGACTTCGGCCCACTCCAAGTGCCCGAGCTTTTTCTTCAACGCAAACGCCAGCAACGCGACGTTCAGCAGCGCCGACGCGGAATTCGCCAAGCCCATGCCCACTTGGCGAAGCGGGATGATCAAGCCAGCCGTGAGAACGAGATTCACCACGAGGCAGAAGATCGAGATCCGCATCGGCGTCCGCGTGTCGCCGAGGGCGTAGAACGCGCGGGCGAGGATGTTGACCAGCGAGAAGGCGATCAGTCCCGGAGCCAAGGCGGCCAGCGCCGTGTAGGCCATGTCCGTCGACGCGGCGTCAAACCGGCCGCGCTCGAACAGCAGGCGCACCATCGGTTCCGCTAGGAGCACGAGGAACACGGTGGCGAGAAGGTTTACGAAAACCAGGTGGTTCACACCTTCGGCCACGGTCTTGCGGAACTCGGGGAACTTCTTCTCCGCCGCGAGGCCCGACAAGGTCGGGAGCAGATATGTTGCGAGCGAGATGCCGAAGACGCCCTGCGGCAGTTCCATCAGACGCACGGCGGTGTTGAACGCGGAGACAAGGCCATCCTCCGTGGACTTCGCCAGCAGGTCCGTCATGAGCACGTTCAACTGGAACGACGCCACGCCGATCGTGCCCGGGATCATCTTCTGCACGACCTCGCGGACCGTCGGATCGTTCCAAGGCGAGACCCACACGGGTTTGAATCCCTCCTTGATCAGCGTCGGCAACTGGAAGGCCATCTGCACGGCTCCGGCGATCAGGACGCCCCAGGCGAGGGCGAACACCTGGTGCGGCAGGTCCTTGCCAAAGCGCGGCACCAGCAGCCAAACGACCGCGATCATCACGAGGTTCAAGGCCACGGCTCCGAGTGCGGGGATGAAGAAGTGGCCGCGGGCATTGAGGATGCCGATGAAGATGGCCGCGAAGCAGACCAGCAGCAGATACGGGAACATGATCCGCAGCAGCTGGAGCGTCAGATCGGTGGAAGGTTGGATGTGACCCTGCAGCAGCGGAAGGGCGATGGTGATCCCGATCATCGCCGCCGTGCACACGGCGCTTCCCGCCACGAGCAGGCCGGAGATCACCGCATTGGCCGAACGCCACATCTCCGCGATGCCGGCGTTCTTCTCCTTGTCCTTGAAGATGGGGATGAATGCGGCCGTCAACGCGCCTTCGCCCAATAGGCGGCGGAACAGGTTCGGGATCTTGAAGGCCAGGGTGAACGCGTCCGCCACGGCGGTGGTTCCCATGAAGTTCGCGTAGACCATCTCCCGGACCATTCCGAGCACGCGGCTTAGCAGCGTGGCGGCGGCCATGGCCCCGGAGGATTTCAGCATTTTCGACATCGACGCCCGCGAGACTGCCGGAAGGACCGGCGCGGTATCACGCGGAAAGCGGAAGGGACTTGGCTAACGGAGCGGCGTCAGACGACTTGGCGCCTGCGATAATGCAGGATCTTGAACTCCGGGGTGTCGCGTAGTTCGGCGGCTAGTTCGAACTGGTCCTCGAAGGGCGGGAAGAACACGTCGCCTTCGACGGGGCGCTTCACGAGGGTGAGGTAGAGGTCGGAGCAGCGGGGCAGGGCGAGGCGATAGATCTCGGCACCGCCGGCGATGAAGGCCTGGCGGTCGGCCACCTTGGCGCCGACTTCTTCGAGAGTCTTGGCCGTCGTGACGCCGGGATGGCTGAAGCCGGACCGGGTCAGGACGATGGTTTCGCGGCCGGGCAGAGGACGCCCGATCGATTCAAATGTCTTCCGCCCCATGACCAGCACGTGCCCCAGCGTGGTTTGCTTGAACCATTTGAAGTCCTCCGGCAGGTGCCAGGGAATCTGCGAGCCGCGCCCGATGACGCGGTTTTCGGACATGGCGGCGATGGCGGTGAAACTCATATCTGGTAGGGACGCTGGTAGGGACAACTCGCCGAGCCGCCCCGTTTGCCGACGAAGGAGTCGCGAGCGCAGTGAGCATCTCGGGTGGCATGGAACGAGTCGAGGAGATGCTCACTTCGTTCGCCTCGTTGCGCTCGATATGGGGACGGCTCAGCGAACCGTCCCTATCTGGATGGGAACCAGTCATGCGGCCAGTCCTGAGGCTTGGAAACGAGTCCGGCGCGAACCGGATTTTCCAGGATGTAGTCCGCCTTTTGCCACCAAGGTTCGTCGCCGCGCAATCGATGCTCGAAGAAGTCACGTTGCCAACGGATGCCGAGATGATTCGCCGTCCATCGCTTCCAGTTGGAGATAGTTTCACGGAACGGCTTCGCCGAGGTCGTGAACTGGAAGATGCCGTGCAGATGATCCGGCATGAGCAAAACGAGGTGAGGGAACCAGTCGCCGCGTTGGGTGCGGAAGCGGATCGAGTCGAAGAGGGAGGTGGCAAGTTCCTGATGCGCCAGCCGATTGGTGCCTCGGTCGGCGCAGTTGATGGTGATGAAATAGAATTCCCGTTCCGGAGTGATCCAGAGAGGGATGTCGTGGGGGAGTTGCTGGCGGCCGGGCTCGCGAGGTTGATCGGCATTCATCGGAGATGCTCACTTTGCTCGCCTCGCTGCGCTCGAAAGTGGGACGGCTTGGCGAGCCGTCCCTACCGGTATTGCTCAGAGCTGCGTCATCGCCTTGTCCAAGGCGGCGATGAGCGGGGTCATGGATTCGACGGTTTCGTCGCCCATGTTGGAGATGCGGAAGGTGGTGCCCTTGATCTTGCCGTAGCCGCCGTCGATCAGGAAGCCCTGCTCCTTGACCAGTTTCTGGAGCTTGGCCACGTCCACGGCGCGGCCACCGGGCTTGGCGCCATTGTTGAAGCAGCAAAGGGTGATCGATTCGAAGCCGGCTTCGGGGAAAAGGGTGAAGCCGTGCTTGGTGCCCCAGTCGCGCAACATCTTGTTCGTCGTCTGGTGACGGGCGTAGCGGGCGTCGAGGCCTTCGGCGAAGAACTCACCGAGCTTGGAGTCGAGCGCGTAGATATGCGGGGTGCTCGGCGTGCTGGGGGTCATGGAGTCCTTGGCGTTCTTCTCGAACTCCACGAAGTCGAAGTAGTAGCCGCGGTCCTTGACGGTGGCGGCCTTGGCCAGTGCGGCTGGTGAGGCGACGAACACGGCGAGGCCGGGCGGCAGGGCGAAAGCCTTCTGGGTGCCGGCGAGGAGGACGTCGATGCCGAGGGCGTCGAAGTTCAGCGGCAGCGCGGTCATGGAGCTGACGGCGTCCACGATGAACATCACGTCGGGATACTTGGCCTTGAGCGCGGCGATCTCGGCCAGCGGGCTCATGGTGCCGGTGCTGGTTTCATTGTGGATGAGCGTCAGCGCGTCGAATTGGCCGGTGGCGAGCTTGGCGTCGATCTGTTCGGCGCGGATGGGGGAACCCCACGGAACCTGGAGTGCTTCGGCTTCCTTGCCGCATTTTTTGGAGACATCGAACCATTTGTCGGAGAAGGCGCCCTTCATGCAATTGAGAACCTTCTTGGTGACGAGGTTGCGGACGGCGCCTTCCATCACGCCCCAAGCGGAGGAGGTGGAGAGATAGACGAGTTGCTTGGTGCCGAGCAGCGTCTGGAGCTGGGGCTGGATCTTGGCGTAGAGGTCCTTGAAGCCTTGGCCGCGGTGGCCGATGGCGGGGCGGCAGAGCGCCTCGAAGGTCTTGGGGCTGACTTCAACGGGACCGGGGATGTGGAGTTTGACGTGCGCCATAAATAAATGAGTGCGGATGGTTCGCCGCAGTTTTGGCGGCGGCAAGAGAAGTTTGGCAGCGATGTCGGGAAGCAGTCCGGCTGATGAATTGAGTGAGGCGAGTGCGTCCCCGAGCGATCAGTTGACCGGGGCCGCCATGCCGTTGACCTCGGCGTGGAGTTCGCGCAGGCGATGGGACATCAGCGCTACCCGATTGGTTTCCGAGGCGGCGAGCGAGGCCGATTCGGAAGGGTCGGCGGCGAGGTTGAAGAGTTCGAAGCGCGAGAAATCCGGGGTCGAGAGGAGTTTCCACTGGCCGTCACGGAGGGCGAGTTTCCAGGGGTTGCTAAGGGCGGCGGGGTATTCCCAGTAGAGCGGTTGTTTGCGTTTCAGTTCCCTGCCTTGGAGCAGCGGAAGAAGGCTGGTGCCGTCGAGTCGAAGGTCTTTTGCCACGGGAACCCCGGCCAGTTCGGCGAACGTGGGCAGCAGGTCTAGGCCCGAGACGGGTTCGGCGGAGACGCTGCCGGCCTGGACGACTTGCGGCCAGCGGACTATTCCCGGAACCCGGAAACCTCCGTCGGTCACGTGGAGTTTCATGCCGCGCAACGCTCCGGGTGAACCGTAGGAGCGTTCGGAACCCTTGTAGCGGTTCAAGGTTTCCGGGCCGTTGTCGCTGGTGAAGAAGACGACGGTGTTGTTCCGGAGAAGACGTCCGTCGAGGACCCGCAGGAGCCGCCCGATCTCAGCATCGACCATCGAGACGCTGCCGAAGTAGGCGGCGCGGTTGGCATTGGTTTCGCCGGGATAGAGCGACGTGATTCGGGACGGGGTGGAGATGGGTTCGTGCGGCGCGTGGAAGGTGATGAAAACGAGAAACGGACTGCCGGCAGAGCGTTCGATGAAGTTGATGGCTTCATCAACGACGATGGACGTGGCGTGGCCGCGCATGGGTCCCGCGGGTTTGCCGTTGCGGACGAAGTTCGTAGGACTCTGATGGCTTGGCAGGGCGTTGTTCTGGGTGCAGAGCCACGATTGGAAACCGTAGTCGGTCGGAGTGGGTTCCTTGCCGTCGAGCCGGCTGTTGGTGTGGAGCTTTCCGAACAGGGCGGTCTTGTAGCCGGCCTTGCGGAGCAATTGGGCCACGGTGGTTTCTTCACGCTTCAGGTGGACGCCTGAGTCGGGTTTGATCCAATCGGCGATGCCCAACCGCTGGGGAATCCTACCCGTCAACAGAGCGGCTCGTGACGGCGAACAGACCGGCGCTGCGGAATAGCAGTCGGTCAGACGCAGTCCGTCGGCGGCGAGCTTGTCGAGGTTGGGCGTGAGAATGTTGGTGTTGCCGTAGCAGCCGAGGTCGCCGTAACCGAGGTCGTCGCAGAGGAGGAAAACGAAATTGGGACGTTCGACACCGGAAAGGCGATTGAGGTTGGCGCTGGGATCGGGGCGGTTTTCGCCGATGGACGGATCCTTTTCGCCGGCGCGGAAAAGGTCTTCCTTCTGCCCGAGCGTCTGCGCCCCCGAGTCCATCGCGAGGATGGCGAGGATCAGGAGTTTCCAGGCGAAGCAAAGGCAGCGGTTCATCTCCCGAGAGTGAAAGCGGCCCAGCCCGTGCGGCGCAAGCTCCGGTCAGCCGCGCACTTGCACCCGGCAGGCTTCCCCCGCAACATTGGTCCACAGATGAAGTTGATTCGGGACATCCACGCGGCGCGCAAACCGGGTTCCAAACCGGTCATTTCGTTCGAATTCTTCCCACCGAAGACCGAGGAAGGTGAAAAGACGCTTTTTGAGAAGACCGTTCCCACCCTTCTTAAATTGAATCCCCACTACTGCTCCGTGACCTATGGCGCGGGAGGCAGCACCCGCGAAAAGACCCTCGGGATCGCGCAGCGGATGCAAGACGAATTCGGTCTGCTCACGCTCATGCACCTGACCTGCGTGAACGCGACCAAGGAGGAGATCCGATCGGTGGTGGCCGACGCGAAGTCGCGCGGGATCGACAACATCCTCGCCCTGCGCGGGGATCCGCCCGGCGGCACCGGCGAGTTCAAGGCGACGGAGGGCGGCTTCGAGTTCAGCCATCAGCTGGTCCGCTTTCTGAAGGAACAGGGCGGCTTCAGCATCGGCACCGCGGGCTTTCCCGAAGGCCACATCGCGTGCAAGGAGGGCCGTGAAATCGATTGGGAACGTCTGAAGGCGAAAATCGACTGCGGGGCGGACTTCGTCGTCACCCAGCTGTTCTTCGACAACGCCGATTTCTTCCACTTCCGCGACCATCTCACCAAGCTCGGCGTCAAGGTCCCGATCATCGCCGGCGTGCTTCCGATCATGGGGGCCGGGCAGATCCGGCGTTTCTGCCAGCTCTGTGGAGCGAAGATCCCGGCCACGCTGGAGTCGCGGCTCAATGAATTTGCCGGAGACGACGAGGCCTGCGCGAAATTCGGCGTCGAGTTCGCCTCCGGACAATGCGAGGAACTCATCCGCCAAGGCGTTCCGGGCATCCATTTCTACACGCTCAACAAGGTTCCTTCGACGGCGGCGATCATGGGGAACCTCGGTTTGGCGGGTTAAAATGGGTTTCAGGGGAGTAGTGAGGCATTCATTCCAGATGGTGTCTTGACGCGGGGGAGTGCGACTTGGATATTCGCCAGCCCTTGACTGGGCAGGGGGGTTCCCTTGCCCAAATTCTTTTATGGTGAAACCGAAAAGCAAGAAGCCGGCGCCAAAGCCCGAGCCCCAAAAACACGCCGCACCCGCGGTGGTCCCTGCCGCCCAGCTTCCTGCCCGCAGGAGCCCGACGGACACAAAACCCTCTCCCTTAGGATCCGTTATAGCTCCCAAGTCCAAGTCCTCACAAATCGCCGCCGCTGTTGTCGCCGCCGGCTCCAAGCTTCCAGACGCGGAGCATTCCCTCGCAGCCGCCCTCCAGAACATGGGCAACATCAAGACCGAGGCCGGTCTTGACCTGACGGAGCGGGTGAAGGACCTCGTCCGTCTCGCGCAGGAGCAGGGATACCTGACTCACGACGACATCAACGAAGCCCTGCCCGAGGGCATCGGCGCGGACGACATCGACACCGTTTACGCCAAGCTCCGCAACCTTGAGATCGAGGTCGTCGAGCAGGCCGAGGTCGACCGCGTCAAGCAGCCCGAGCCCGAAGAGGAGGCGCCCGAGGACAAGAGCCGTCTCGACATCTTGGACGACCCCGTCCGCATGTATCTCAAGCAGATGGGCCAGGTCCCGCTGCTGACCCGCGAGCAGGAGGTCGAGATCTCCAAGCGGATCGAGGACGCCGAGAACGAGGTCAAGAGGATCATCTACAGCTTCGGTTTCTCCGGTAAGGAGCACATCGCCCTGGCCGAAAAGCTCATCTCCGAACCGCCGAAAGAGCGCTTCGACCGGGTCATCGTCGACAAGAAAATCGAAGGCCGCGAGAACCACCTCAAGGTGCTGCGCAAGCTCGTGAAGAGCGTCCGCGAGGTCGATCAGGCCGTGGACGAGAAGTTTTCGGAGCTTTCGACCGTGGGCAGCAAGGCCAAGCAGGAGAAGGCCGGAGAAGAGTTCAAGAAGCTCGATGACAAGCTCCAGCGGGCTTTCCCGAAGTTCTTCTACAAGCAGAAAGTCATCGAGGAGATGTCCCTCGTCGCTGACAACATCCACGACAAGATCCAGGCCAGCCTGCGCGCCATCGCGGATATGGAGTCCCAGAAACGCCACTCCCAGGCCCAGCAGATCATCCAGGGCGAGGAGCGGAAGATCAAAGCCCTGGAAGACTTCGTCCGCATGTCCGGCCCCGGCTACATCGAGGCCTACAAGCAGCTCCAGCATTTCTCCAAGAAAGCCCTCCAGGCCAAGACCGAGATGGTCGAGGCCAACCTCCGGCTCGTCATTTCCATCGCGAAGAAATACACGAACCGCGGCCTGTCCTTCCTCGACCTGATCCAGGAAGGCAACATGGGCCTGATGAAGGCGGTCGAGAAGTTCGAGTATCGACGCGGCTACAAGTTCTCCACCTACGCCACGTGGTGGATCCGCCAGGCCATCACCCGTTCCATCGCCGACCAGGCCCGGACGATCCGTATCCCGGTCCACATGATCGAGACGATCAACAAGCTGATGCGCGTGCAGAAGCAGTTGATCCAGGACTTCGGCCGCGAGCCCACGCCCGAGGAGATCGCGGACGAGATGCAGATGCCGGTCGACCGCGTCCGCGCCGTCCTCAAGATGGCGCAGCAGCCGATCTCCCTGCAGAGCCCCGTCGGCGACAGCGAGGACACCAACTTCGGCGACTTCATCGAGGACAAGGCGGCGGAGAACCCGTCCGACATGACCAGCTACGCCCTGCTCAAGGAGAAGCTGGGCGACGTGCTGACGAGCCTCACCGAACGCGAGCGCAAGGTCCTCGAACTCCGCTTCGGCCTGGCCGACGGCTACAGCCGCACGCTCGAAGAGGTCGGCAAGCAGTTCAAGGTCACCCGCGAACGCATCCGTCAGATCGAGGCGAAGGCTCTCCGCAAGATGCGGCATCCAACGCGCCTCCGGCAGCTCCAGGGATTCATCGAGGGCGAGGAAGCACCTGCGCCGCCGCCGGCCCCGGCAGCTGCGCCCTGACCGTTCTTAAAACAAAAACCCGCCGGAAGTCCGGCGGGTTTTTCGTTCCAGCTCCGATCAAACGCTCATTCGCCCGGCCGACCGAAGGTCTGGCTGTTCGTCGAGGAAAGCTTCTTTCTCCGTTCCTCGCCGGGAGGACGTTTCTCGTCGCGCTTCTGGGTTTGCAGAAAGGCGCGATTGCGCATGAGGCGGTCGAACTTCTCCCTCTGCTCCTTGTTGAGCGTTTCACGGATGGCGAGCGAGGTCTGTTTGAGCTCGTCGCGTAGCTCGGGGGTGAGCTTTTCCATGACGAGCCGCGTCCTCTGGCGGCTGTCAGTCATGATCTGCTCGACCTTGGTCCGTTGTTCCGGTGTCAGGTCCAGTTGCCGTTCAGCCTGCCTGAGAAACTCCAGCCGCTGCACGACGAAGTTTGGCGCAGCCGTCGGCGGCGAGACCTGGTTCGTGCCCATCGGGCGCGAATTGGTGGCGGCGCGGGGCGATCTTCGGGTCAGCGACGTCCCCGCCATTGCCCCTGCGGCGAAGATGAGAACCGCTGCCAGAATGACCTTCCAAGGTTTCACCAAGTCTCCTCGATTTGATCCGCATGGTCTGCCGCAGAGGCATACAGCGACTGCTCCAAGTGGGCTGAGAGGTCATCCTCTGCTGTCGCCGCCAAGCTCGGGTCTACCGGTCCGAACCCCCAAACGCCGCAGGCGATCGCCACGACGCCGAAGGACATCGCCGAACGCCAGAGCCAGCGGCCCCAGAGCGTCCACGGATCCTCGACCGCGCGGCCTCGGAGGCGCGCCATGATCCGTTGCTCGAAGGCATACGGCACGTGGTCCGAAGGCGTCTGCTTCCGTGCAGCCTTCACGAGCGTGTTCTTGAGTTTGTCGGCGTCCATGTAGGTTTCGACGGTCGTTGACGATCCGGGGTTACAAATACTTCTCGGCCCCGAGCCTTGTAAGGATCTTTTTCATCTCCGCCCGGGCACGAAAAGCCCGGACTTTGACCAAGGGTCCGGACCAGCCGGTGATTTCCGAAATCTCCTTCACGGTCTTCTCCTCGATCTCCAGAAGCTGGATGACAAGGCGGTTGGCCGGGGAAAGCTGGTCCATGACGCGGTCGATCAGGGCCTTCGCGGCGGCGGCTTCATCGTCGGCCGAGTCGGGGTCGGCCTGGAAGCGCTCAAGCCAATCCTCCTCTTCATGGCTCAGTTCGGTGAAGGTCTGCTCGCGGTTGCGCTGGTGCCCGCGCAGGAAATCGAAGCAGACGCGGACGGCCATGCGCATGAGCCAATGTTCGAAGGGAGCATCGCCGCGGAACGACGAGAGCTTCTGGAAAGCCTTCATGAAAACCTCCTGGACGATGTCCTCGACTTCGCTTTCGCGGCGGGCGTAGCGGCGGGCGGTGGCGAAGACCCTGGGCTGATACCGGACGATCAACGGCTCGAAGCTGGAAGCGTCGCCCTTGAGGACGGCCACGATCAGCTCCGGGTCGGTGGGTTCCATGAGTGTCGCGTAATTATGTGGCCGGGAGCGAACGGCTCGAAGCACAAAGCCACCGCCGTTTCCGGCGATGGCTCTGGGAGAACGTGGGACTGGTCACTTGGATTTCGGCGCGTCGGCCGGCCCGGCCTTCTGGCGGGATTGCATGGTTTTCAGGCGTCCGAGTTGGGTTTCCTCCTCCGGGGTCAGGGTTCCTTCGGCCTTCTTCTTTTCCAGATCGGCGAGACGCTTTCCGGCCATCTCCCGCATCGCCTTCATCCGGGCGTCGCGTTGCTCCGGCGTGGCGTCCGGTTGGCGTTGGCCGAGGAGGGGAGATTGTCCGTTCTTGAGCTGTTCCTGGGCTTTCCTGGCGCGCTCGAGTTGCTGTTTCTCCTGGTCGGTGATGTTCCCTTTCGTCTGCTTTTTTTCCAGGTCGGCGATTCGCTTTGCGATCAGTTCCCCGACTTGCTTCTGCCGGGCCGCGCGCTGTTCCGGGGTCGCGGTGGGCGCGTTGGTGCCAGATGCCAGACCGCCAGGCCGGAGGTTTTGCAGGCGCTCGCGGAGCTTCTCGCGCTGTTCAGGTGAGACTTTTTCCATCAACTCGCGCTGCTTCACGCGCCGCTCCTCGGGCGGCAAGTCCCGGAGCTCCAGGACTTCTTTGCGAAGTTCTTCGTCGGAGACTTTCTCCGCGGCGAAGGAACTGGGAACGGTTGCGCCAGTGGCCAGAACGGCCAGGGCCAGAATGAACGAGCGAATGGTTTTCATCGGATCAGCCTTTCTTGTTCGGAAACGGTTATCCAGCGAGACGGCAACCGCCGCGAAAGGTTACAGGCCGGCCGCACCAAAGGCTGCCCGCCGATCAACGGAGGGGGCCGACGATTCGTTCCAGGATCTGCCCGTAGGCCGCGAGTTCCTTGGATATCTTGGCGGGTTGGTCGACGATCGATTTCACGAGCTTTTCCGCCATATCGGGCTTGAGCCTGAGCAACTCAGCCGATGCCATGATGAGCGACAGGTGGTTGTTGATCTCGTGCCGCATGTGGGAAAGTCCCGAAGAAAGTTCCTTCACCTGTTCAGGCGTCAACGTCACGGGGCCTTCCGGTAATGGCATGGGGTAAGATTCGTTTGTGGGTGGGCTCAAATCAAACCCGAACTCGCCGGGTTGAAATGGCCCGCGGCCTGTGGCGTCATCCCCGCGATGCGAAACCCGATCATCGTCGCCCTCGACGTCCCCGATGCCGAAGCCGCTCTCAAGCTCGCCGACGAAGTCGCCCCGGCCGTCGGTGCCTTCAAGATCGGCAAAGAACTCTTCGTCAGCGCCGGGCCCGACATCGTCCGCCGCGTCCGTGCAACCGGGGCCGCCGTGTTCCTCGACCTCAAGTTCCACGACATCCCCAACACCGTGGCCAAGGCCGTCGAGTCCGCGGTGAAGCTTGATGTGCAGATGCTCACCATCCACACCAGCGGCGGTCCCGCGATGATGCGCGCCGCCGAAAATGCCGCGCAGGAAACCGCCGCTAAGCTCGGCCAACCCGCGCCGCTCGTCCTCGGAGTGACCGTCCTAACCAGCTTGGAAAGCGCGGACCTCTACGCCGTCGGCGCCGACTTGAACATCGGTCGGCAAGTTGAACGCCTCGCCACGTTGGCCGCCTCTTGTGGCATCCGCGGACTGGTCTGCTCCCCGCTGGAACTCGTCGGGCTCCGGCAGATCCTTCCTGGAAGCATGCAGTTCGTAACCCCTGGCATCCGCCCCGGCGGTGGCGGGGGCGACGACCAGAAGCGCACGCTCACGCCGAAGGAAGCCATGGAAGCGGGCTCCACCTGGCTCGTCATCGGCCGGCCCATTTACGCCGCCGCCAATCCGCGCGCCGCCGCCGAGAAGATCCTCGAATCGCTTCGGTGAACCAGTTTTGAGCCGATCCGTCGAACCCTTTCCACAAATCATGCCTACCAAGACCATCATCCGTCCCAAGAACGCCGCGCCGCCTATTGGACCCTACAACATCGCCGTGCGCGTCGGTGACCTGCTTTTCTGTTCCGGACAGATCCCCATCAATCCCCATACTAGCGAACTCGTCACCGGCGACATCCAGGCGCAGACCGAGCGGGTGATGGAGAACATCAAGGCCATCCTCGACGACCAGGGCCTGACCTTCGCCAGCGTGGTCAAGAGCACTGTTTTTATGACCGACCTCGGCCAATTCGCGAAGATGAACGAGGTCTACGCGCGCTCTTTCCCGACGGATGCACCGGCGCGGTCCACCGTCCAGGTCGCCGGCTTGCCCCGGGGGGCCAACATCGAGATCGAAGTCATCGCGCACTTCTGAAGCCCATGTGGGCGGCTCCAGTCCAAGTTTGAATTGCCATTTGAAGAACATGGAGATCCTTACGAAGGGTTTTCGGATAGGTTTTATGCAACTCGGAGATCGCCCCTCCGAAGAAACAGTATGGTGCTGGTCTGTCGGCCGTTGCTTTTGGCGGACTGAATCTGCGTCATCCCAGAAAAAAGTGAGTCGCCCTAAAAGAATACTTTCGTCGACGACCCTCGTTGGATCAGTGCTGCTGATGATGGTTGGCGGGACTGCGTGGGCGCAGGGCGCACTCCAGGGAACTACTCTGATGACAGGGGGAGGTTTCGCGATCCGTTCGGCTGCGGTCGATGTTCCCGGAAGGCCGTCGACCCTGACCAACGTGCTGCAGATGATCGTCGGAATGTCGACCGATGAGCGCGTGGTTCCCCAGGTCATTCCCGACTCGGTCACGGTCAATGTCATCGATCTCACCGGCCAGAAAATTGCCGTGGTCGTCACGGCTGACATCACCGGATTCGTCTGGCGACCCGAGACGCCTGGAACCATACCTCTCTCGGCGTCGGCCGTGAGCGCGTCGCTGGTGGCCTTCCCGATCCTCGATCCCGTCCGCCAAACGGCGAACGCCTATCTGGTCCTCGTGGAACTGCCGGCGGCTTTCTTCGGCCAGGACATCAAGATCGTCATGGACCTCTTCGATAACCAGAACGCTTTCGGCTCGACCGCCTTCCTAGGCAACGTGGCCTTGGTTCCGGAGCCCTCGGCTGCCCTGCTTCTCGGCCTGGGTGGTTTGGCCGGTTTGATCCCCCTCTTCCGTAGACGGTCATGATTTCATTCTCCCTCCAGTCGATTGTTCGGCGCGGCCTTGGCTTCGCCGCAATGGCCGCCGTGTTTCTGGCCGCGTCGGCCTCGGCGCAGGACCGAAGCTTTACGCTTCAAGGTTCGACGCTGCGTCTGCAGGACCTGTCGTCCGAGGCTGAGGTGTTCTTCCAGTCGATGCGCTACAATCGCGCCTCCAACGTCTGGAATCTCGAGGTGACCGTCCGCAACAAGGGCGCCCGCGACATCAACGGTCCCGTCATCCTGTCCATCGATGGGATCACCGGCACGACCGGTCCCATCGGCGCCGATGGCATGGACGGAGGATCGCCAGGGAAAACTTTCTACGACCTGACGGGCTTGGCCCAGAACGGCCTGCTCGCGCCGGGGCAAACCTCGCGCCCGCGTATGCTGACGCTCGCGTTCGGAGGAGGTTCACCGGTGGTCACTCCCAAAGTTTTCGGAAGTCGGCCGACGTTCGGTCCGCTCGTCTTGGCGCGGTCCATCAACGAAGCGGGCGTCGCTCTTGGTGGCGTGTCTGCCGAGCAGGCGGGAATCGTCGATACCAATGGTTTCGCCACTGAATCCCGCTCGGGCCTCATCACGTTGCCCGGCGAAACCGCCACTTGGAGATTCTCCAAGACCAACCACCTGACTTCGTGGCGCACGTTTTCCGCGGGAACCAATCCTGTGGTCTTCGCTCCGGGACCACGTCTGACCGTCAAGTCGACCAACACCGTCATCATCGGAGTCGCTTCCGGCGGTTCGGTGGCGGACGCGGCCACCGGCATCTCGGTGGCATTCGAGCCCGGCAGCTTTGTGACCGAGGCGCCGGTGACGCTGACGCCGTTGAGCGGCCAGGGATTGCCCGGGTTTCTGCCCATGGGCTGGAGCCCGTTGCAGGCGTTCTGGGTGGACGTGAATCTGACGCAGGCCCGCATCGCCACGGCGTCCGTCAAACCCTGGAGCCCGATTGCGACCAGTGAAACGGCTGTCTTTGCCCGGTGGAACGAGGAACCGGCCGGCTGGGTGGCGGTGCAAACTCCCGCCGGCAACGGAAGCAACTCGATCAACGTCGCGGTGGAACGGCCGGGCGTTTATGCCTTGGTCGTGGGCGACGCCGCGCCCGTGCGTCCGGCGAGACCCGTGATCGGATCTCTTCTCTCCGGAGTTTCGACCAATGGCGTGGCCTTCGGCGGATGGACGGCGGGCGGTCGGATGAACCCGCCGTCGCGCGCGGCCAGCCGCAATCCCGATCTCGTCACCGCTCTCGCGGAACTTACCTTCACCAACGCGGCCGGCCTTGTGCCTTCGGGCGCGACGTTCTTCTGCGATCTCACCGAAGTGTATCAACTCCGCACCGGCAGCCGCCGTCTGATGCCCGGTCGCGACGGATTCTTTGTCGCCTACCAGCGCGGGCCGCTTTCTGCGGCCGGAGCCCTTCAGTCCAGCGTTCCCATCCGGCCGAGCCTGCTTCTTCCCGGTGACGAACTCGCGGAGGCGATCCTGCGGGTCGATGTGCTCGCGCCGGACGAATTCCGCGGCGGCGTCCTCGCGACGAACGGCGGACAGATCGCCCAGGGCGACCTCCGGGTTGTGGCCGGGCTTGGTTCGTTGACACGCGACCAAGCGGCGGTCATCCGCAGCGTGGCCCCCACGAATTTTTCCGAGCTCGCCTTGAACGGGTTCAACCTGGTCGGTGGTTTCGAACTGGGCGTCGGCGACCTCGGCGACGGTCGCCGGCTGGCCCTTCAGGGAAACATCCCGCTGACCAACGGCCTCGCCGTCCTGGCCCGCGTGCTGAACGAGAAGGGCGACTACGGCCTCGAACCGCTCGAACGTTTCACCACCGATGCCTCGGGCAAGCTGATCAGCCTCGAACCCGTCTCCGCCGACCGCCTCCCCGGCCTCGACGGCTCCGGCCAGTTCGTCCTCGTGGGCGTGCAGCTTCCGCAGGTGCTTCTCTCAGGCATCGCGCGCAACGTGGCGAGCCAGCTGGCCGAGGGATTGTCCGTCCGTTCCGTAGGCACGCCTTGGCTGACGTTCTCGCGGTTCAACGGCCTGTTCCGCCTGCTGTCTCCTGCCGGGCCGTCGTCGGTTCAGCTTCGAAGTTTCGCCACCTCGGATGATGGCGAAGCCAGCCTGACACTGACCAACGGTGTCGCGGCGACCGCGGTCGACGTCGCCTTGTCCAGCCGAGGTCCCCGCGTGGTTTCCATCCAGCCGACCAACGGCGCGGGCGGCGTTTCCCGAGTCGCCTCGATTTCGATTACCTTCACTCGTGCGATAAACCCGGCGACCTTGGCCACCGGCCTTGGTCTCTTCGGTTCCGGCGGACAGGCGTTGCCCGCCGCCGTGTCGCTCAATCTTGCCGGAACCGTCGCGACGCTCCAGCCGGCGGCGCAGCTCGCGGCGGGCACGCTGCATCAAGTGGTGCTTTCGACCAACCTGACCGACCTGCAAGGCCGGCGCATCGAAGGGCCCTTGAGTTTCGCGTTCACGACGGAAGCCGCCGCCGGAAATCGCGCACTTGCGGCCCTCACAATCTATGAGCCGACGTCGGACGGCCTGGTCCCGTTCTTCGGTTCGCCCGGCACGGCCGAGCCCGAGTCGCCGGTGATCCTGTTGAACGAGACTTCCGGACGGACGTCCACCGTGCTGTCCAAGCCCGATGGCAGCTTCACGAACCGCATCGAGGGCACGCAGGACGACTTAATCTCGGCGGTCATCGTGAACCGCAACGGGACTCGGATCTCGGTCCCGGCCAGCCGGCAGATGTTTCGCGACGGGCGTGTCGGCCTTTTCTCCGGCGGCGGCACGGTGGAATCGACCAACGAGCTGGGAAGGATGCGGTTCATCGCGGAACCCGGCTCCATCGACGGCAAGACCATCTTCCGTTTCGAGGGGCTGACAACGGCGCAGCTCCTGCAGGAACTCGGCACGAACCAGCCGGAGGGCGGGGCCAAGGTGTTGTCCGGATTCCGCCTCCAGCGCGAAGGGCCTGCCCAGCTGGTTTCGGCCGACGTCTCGGCGCTGATCGACGTGAACCAGATGGGCCTGCAGCCGGGCGAATCCCCCACGAACCGCGCCTTCGTGCTCTGCCGCAACTTCGAGATGGACGGCGTGAAGATGTTCGAGGTGGTGGACAAGCTGGAATACGAGGATGGCAGGCTGGTCAGCCACTCACCGCCGTTCCTCGGGGCCATGGGTGATCCGGCCTTGAACACGTTCACGATGATCATGATGGGGGCGTATCAGTTGAGGCACGTCGTCGTGGGCCGGGTGGTGGCGGCTCCGGATGGAGCGGGTGACGTCACCGAGAATGCGATCCGCTTGATGGTGAGCAACGGGAAGCCTCTGTCGATTGTCCGGGGCGCGCTCGTGTTCATCGACGGCGGGGCCGGCACGTCGTTGGGCCTGCGGGCCGGGGCGATCACCGCCCGCGCCAACACGCTGGGCTTCTACTCCGCGCTGGTGCCCTACAACACCTTCAACCCCTCACCAATCCTGCTCCGGGCCTACCATCCTGCTTTCAGCGGCATCCGGGCAGTGAAGGTGTTCACCCCCGAGGGCATCCGCGCCGGGCCCATCGTCGGCAGCGTGATGAACCTTGTCTTCAACCTGCCTCAAGGGAGTTCGACCGACACCCAGCCGCCAAGGGTCCAGCCACTGCCGCCCGCGTTGGTGATGCCGATCAGGACGAACGTGGTGATCGGCTTCAGGGTCACCGACGATTCCGGGCTTCCGGCCATCACCTCGATCAAGGTCATCGAGGCCGAGTCGCCGATCATCGGCTCCACGAACAGGATCGTCGCGACCAACTACACGCTGACGCTCGGTCCGGCCATCGGTGAGGGCGCGACCCAACAGCGCTACGAAGTGGATTTCAAGGTGGACATCGGCTCGTCGGTCACGATGGAGGTCGCGGCCAACGACCAGGCGGGGAATGTTGTCTCCAACCGTTTCCGCTTCTTCTTCGGCTCCGGTCCGGGCACCGCCGGACCAAGCCTTCCGGTGGGCGACCCGGAGGACACGCAGCCGCCCACGGTGGTGGCGTCGTTCCCGGCGGACTACACGATGATCGGCCGCGATGGAGGTTCGGACCTTGTCTTCGAATTCAGCGAGCCGATTGATCCGCAATTGGCGACCAACGCGGATGTCGTCGCCATCTCGCCGCCGGGCGTCGTTGTGTTTCCGTCCTTGTCGGCGAACCAACGGCAGCTCCGTCTCCGCATCGGTGGCCTGCTGCCGGGGAAGGACTATTCCGCCGTGCTCCAGTCGGCCAAGATACGCGACCTATCGGGAAATTTCATGGCGGGACCACGTCTGCTGCCCTTCAAGACGCCGCCCGACCTGGCCGCCACGCTCCAGCAGAGCGGTCCTGGTGCGGGCACTGTCTCCATCGGCGCGTTCTCGTTCTCAATCGCCCGCGTCAACGGCGAGGGCGAACTCCAGGCCCACAACATCGGCATGACGGACACGACCGAACTCGCGGGCAAGATCCACCTGCCGTTCTTTCCGAGGGCCATCGCCAAGATCCCCTACTACAGCTTCTCGATGGGGACGAACGGCGCGAGCAAGAAGGAGCCGATCCTGACCAACCACCACCTCATCGCGGTGGTTGGCGGCTCGCTCGGATCGGACGCCCCGGGGCAGATCATGTGGGTGGTGGATGTGACCAATCCGACCAACATGGTCCGCATCGCCAGCGAAGTGGCCAATCCGGATCCCGCAGCCGCGTTCACGCAGATGCGCTGGTCTCCGCCCAACCTGTTCATCGGTGAGTTGAATCCCGAGGCCGGCCTGATCTACCAGATCAATCTCCAGGCCTTCATCCTCGGCGGCCGGGGAATCGCGCCTTCCACCGCCGTGCCGGGGCTTGATGCGAACGGCGACGGCGACTTCGTGGACGACGGCGACGAACTCCCGCTGCCCAGGCGTCTGACGTTTTTCGGAAACGAGGCCGTCATCACGTTGGCCGACAAACGGCTCTTCGACGACTTCGACGTCCGCCAAGGGACGCTGGCGGTGGTCATGCCGCCCGGCGGTGGCAAACCCGGGCGGTTCCAACTCGTGTTGAACGGCGGCTCCTTCGTTGGCGACGGAGCCGACACCACGGGTGCATTGGAATATCCCGACGCGTCCAAAGCTCCCCGCCGGGTATTGTTGGATACGGAACTTCCGGTCGAGGGAGCCCTTGGGACAAAGATCATCAGCGCCGCCCTTGTCATCACGGGGAACGACATCGACGTGCTCGATCTCTCGAACGCGCAGGTTCCCGTATTGTTGCAGAAAATCAAGCTGCCGACCATCGAAGGAATCGCTCCCGGCAAACCGTTTACCCTCACACGATCCGCGCCGGACGAGTATGCCGTTGGGACCACGGACGGGATCTATTACCTGCGCCGTTCGCTCCTCTGGCATCCGGACAATATCACGGACAAACCACCCGCCGTGACCAGGCGCGTTTCGGGCAGCCTGGCCGGCCGGGTGGTGGCGGCGACCGATCTGGAGTTCGTCGGCTCGGCCGGCGGCTCCGTCTTCATGAAGGTCCGAGACCCGTATTTCCGCCTGGTCTCGGCACAGGGCTACGCGGTCACCAATGTCGGGTCCATCATCTCCAAGGGCGGCGGGGAAGTGCAGAGCTTCAAGTCCCGCTGGTCGGAACCCCGCATCCTGACGCCCGCGTGGAAGGTCCATTGTCCTCCGGGAGTTCCGCCCGCGCTCGGTAGCTCCAACAGCCCGCCGCACGAGGCCGTCCACTTCTACGCCGTGCTGCGGGCCTCCGGCCGGGCCGGGACCAACACCTTCGTGACGGTCGAGAGCCTGGACCTGGGCGGCCAGCTGGCGCGTCCCGCCGGCAAGGAACGGCCTGCCGTCTTCGTCGGGTCTTCCGCTGGGACCATCGGCGTGGACCAGATGCAGCCGGCGGTGGAGGCGTTGAGGGCGCAGCGGCTGTCCGACGACATGTTCAGCGACGACTTCAACACCTTCGTGACCGACGCCATCGTCCTCGTCCGCGAGCCCCTGTCGAAGGACGAGAAAGATCTGGTCAAGAACGACGGCCGCAAACGGACCGTGCTCTGGGCGGGCGACAATCTCCGGCTCGCGTTGGACGACGGCAACACGCCGCTCTACCTGGCTCCGTTCAAGGGCAAGATAGTAGGCAGCCGCTTCGCGCCCGTCGTGCAGCGGATCTACAAGGCGTTCCGGGCCGAGATGGCGGATTCCCCCAACCGTTCCTTCCCATCGGCCGCGCCGCGCTACATGGGCGTCGATCTCCAGGGAGGCGAGGCCCGTGAGGTCTATCCCGACATCCTGATCGAGGGCCGTGAACAGGCGCTGAACCTGACGCGCGTCTATGAGAGCCGTTCGCGCTACGTCGGACCCTTCGGCCGGGGCTGGGACTTCAGCCTGAACGCCCGGCTCCAGGAAATCGCCGACGACCTCGCGCTCGACTTCCGCGTGACCGATTGCCCGCCGGGCTCGGGGACGAACGCCGTCGCCGGCACGGGCGGCGACCTGATGTTCTACGACGGCGCGGGCAACGCCTTCCGGTTCACCCTCATCAGCGAAGCCAACAAGAACACGACCAACTTCAACCTCTACGCTAGGGATCCGGCCATCAACGAGGTGCTCGGTTCCGGCGGCACGAACAAGATCGCCCGGTTCTACGAGTCGCCCCCCGGCATCTTTTCCGTGCTCTACAAGTTCAAGGACGGCACCTGGTGGATGGTCCACCCGACGGGCATCCAGATGTTCTTCGACGGGATGGGGCGCATCACCAAGTCGAAGGGACGTTCCAAGGACAGCCTGATCACCTTCAAGTATCGCGAGGACGGCAAGCTGGACCGCGTGACCGGCGACCGCGGCCTCTACCTCGAGTTCGGCTATTACTATCCGCCCCCGGCCGTCATCAACAGTGGCGGATTCAACGACACCCCCAGCGACAAGGCGGCGAAATGGGGACGCATCTGCAAGGTCCGGGCCCAGTCCAGCCTGAGCAACGAATCGGAGGTGGACTACGAATACGACGACACCGGCAATCTCCTGAAGGCCAAGCCGAAGTTCGGCGCGGAAACGGTCCATGCCTACGATGCCGCCGAACCCGACCTGCTGCTGAAGGTCGGACGGGGAGACGGTTCAGAAGAACCCGGAGTGACCATTGGCTACGACCCGAAAGGGCTGGTGAGCACCCTGACCGTGGACGGCCAGGTCACGACGTTTGCCGGGGCCAAGGAGACATCCGAAGACCGCGCCGCGCTTCCTTCTTCCACGGTGTCGTTCACCAAGAACGGCCATCAGGTGGACTTCGAGGTGGACGACAAGGGCCGGCCCACGAAGTTCGCGAACCGGGACTTCAAGGCCGACGATCAAGGCCGGCCGACCGAGGTGGCCGACGACGTGAACGAGGGCCGCGTCGTCTACGATGCGACGAACGTCGTTCACCGGTTTCGCGGCAATGTGATCCGGACGGAGCGCGGTCCCAAGGGCGGAAAGATGGTTGTCACGAAGATGGTCTACGAGCCGAAGCTCCTGAATCGTCTGGTGTCCTCGACCGACGCCAACGGCATCGTCACCGACTACGAACAGAACTTCAGCCAGATCAGGACAAAGACCGGAGGCGGAACGGTCATAAGGACAGACACGCTCAACAACTTCAACCAGGCGAGCGCCGTCGATCTCGACGGGGACAACCATCTTTTCTCCACGGCCATGACCTTCGGTTCGGGCCGCGACGTTGGACTCATCACGGAGGAGAAGCCGATGAACTCCGCCGCCAACACCTACAAGAGGAACACCCAGGGCCAGGTCTTCCAGACAGGCGCCGGCAACCGGGAGCAGACGATCCTGTTCAACGACGACGGACAACCGAAGAAAATCTCGGGCACGGACCTTCCCACGGTCGATTTCACCTACGTGGACGGCCTAACCAAGACGCGCACGATCAGCAGCGGATTGAAGTCCATCGCCATGACCATGAGCTACGCGGACCCGGCCTATAAGGCCAAGGTCACGAAGATGGATCTTGAAGAGACCGGACTCGAGAAGCTCACCACTGACTATGTCTTCGACGGCCAAGGCCGGCTGGAGACCATGACCGTCGGCGGCAAGGTCACGACCTACGGCTACGACGGCGTCCGGGTGACTTCGGAAACGGGCCCGGGCTTGAAGAAGACGGCGGAGTTCCATCCCGGAGGGCTCCTCAAGAAGATGACGGAGAACGGCGTCACCGCCTCCTTCACCTATGACGTGCTCAAGCGCATCGAGACGAGCGACCAGCAGGGGACCACGACCACCTTCACCTACGATGACGGCCCCGATGCCCGAACGCGGCTCAAGACGAAGGAGATCACCGGCGGAGGAGGAGCCAGCCTTCTGAAGGAGCGCTACACCTACGACGCCGCCGGACGGCTCGCCACCTCGACCGGCCTGGGTGGTCGTATACGGACCATGAGGTATTTCCCGGACGGAAAACTGCGGGAAGTGGAGATCGACGGCGTCGTCGTCCAGACCGGCATCCGCGACCAGGGTGGCCGCACCACCAAGTCCCGGCTCAACGACGTCGAGATCGAGTATTCCAACTTCGATGCCGGCAGCGACGTCGCCAAGACGGAGAGGGTCACGATGCTCAAGTCCAGCCGCGTCATCACCCGCCAGTTGACCCTGGACTCGCGGGCCCGCCTGAAGGAAGTGGACATCCTCGGGGAAATCTCGAAGTTCGACTACGACGACTTCAGCAACCTCTCGAAGATGACCGACCCGGACGGCATCGAGCGCAGCTTCACCCACGCCCCCGGCGGCAGGATGCTCTCGGCCGTCTTCAGCGACGGGACCAGGATCGACTATCAATACAACGCCGAGCACCTCCTGACGGCCATCAGCAATTCGACCGCCGGCGCGATCTCCTACAAGTTCGACGGGGACAACCTTGTGCAGGAGTTGGGCTATCCCGACGGTGACAAGACGTCGTATCTCAGCCGTGATGCCACCACTTTCGAGCCCGGCCAGATCAAGCTGGGCGATGGAGAGACCACCCAGACGCTCGGCTACAACGCCGCCACGAAGCGTCTGGAAACCACCACCGCCGACGGCGAGACCCTCACCATCCTCGTCGATGGGCTGGGTCGCCAGACCGCGGTCAACCGTGGCGCCAACAACGTCGCCTACGTCTATAACCAGTATGGCGAGCCGGTGGGCGAAACGACCTCCTCGGGCACGTGGCAGGTCACGCTCGATTCCCAGAACCGCCTCCAGTCCGAAAGCTATCCTTCCGGCCTGGCAATCACCTACGGTCCCGATACCTATGGCCTGCCGACAACGGCAGGCGGTCTTGGCGTCAACACCACGACCTTCCTCGGCGCTGGGATCTGGTCGGAAATCCGTTACACCGGCGGCCTGGTGATCCGTAGGAACTACGCCTCGGATCTCGACCTGGAATCAATCCAGTATGGAGCGATCAACGGAGTCGGCGATTTCGTCCCCAGTGCGGGCTTCAACTACACCCTGACTCCGGGCGCTCGTGTCCTGAACGAAGCGGTCGTCCACGAGTCGGGTCGCTCGCATGTCTTCGACCGTCATCCGGCGGCACTGGCTCTTCGGCTGAAAGACATTGGGTTCTCCACCGCCTCCAATACGGTAGACTCCGGCGCGGCCAAACTCACCGGTCTTTCCTACACGAACGGAGAACTCCACGCCCCGGCCCAGGGCAGCCTTTCCGGGGATCTGCGAGGCTATTTCCCGAACCTCTCCTTCACCGGGCAGCGTGTCGTTTCGGCGGATGGATTGCCCGTCCAATACAACAAGCGCGGCTCGGTCACCAACGCCCCGCTCTATGTCCGGCTGCCGGGACAATTCACGCCGTCGATCATCCCGGCGCGCCTGGAATATGACGGCTTCGGCATGTTGAAACGTGTCGTCCGGTCCGACGGCGCGACGATCACCTATGTCCGCGACGGACTCAGCCGTATCGTCGAGCGGGAGGTCACCGGCTCGCCCGCCGTCTGCGAACCGGGCCGCTGGCGCTACGTGTGGAAGGGCAGGCAGCTCATCGAGGAATACGTCGATGCCGCCGGCTTCAAGCTCCTCCGACGCTACGGCTATCTTGGCGGCACGCTCGTCTCGGTCGAGAAGGCGGCGGTTCCCGGCGGCGCTCTGACCCGCTTTGCCCCGCTGCTGAACATCGTCGATTCCGTCGGCGGCTATCTCAATGCCGACGGATCGCTTGCCGAATACATCCGCTTCACCGCCTGGGGTTATCCGTCGTTTCCTGAAGGCCGGAGCAGCGCGGTTGGCAGCACGCTCCTCTTCCACGGCGCCTTCTTCGACGTGGAGACCGGCCTCTATCAAATGGGCCAGCGCAACCTGCATCCCATCCTTGCCCGTTTCCTCCAGCGTGACTCCGCCCTGTTCAAGGAAAGCCTCGCCTTCTACTCCGGCTTCAACGGCGATCCTGCCAGCCGCAAGGACGGCGACGGCACGTTCTCCGGCCCCTCCGAGGCCAAGGAACTCTACGACCGCGTGATGGCCGTCAAGTCCGCGGCCGACGACGTGAAGGAATCCGCCGGGGAGCTGATTCCTTTCCTGAACCTCGTCCGCGGCCACGGCGAACAGCCCGAAGATCCCATCGCCGGCGGACTGGACGCGGCCATCGCGACATCCGACTTCCTGCTCAAGACCGCCGCGCTCGGCCAGACCGCCATCGGCGGCGATGAGCTGGACCTCTCGAAAGCCCAGAAAGTCCTCGATACGTTCAAGACGACCAAGGACGCCTACGACAAGTTCATCAAGCCGGGGGCTGATCTGATCGCCCAGGGCCTCAAGCTGCGCGACTACCGCCTCGCGAGCTGGGTCGTCGATCCCAAGAACTCGGCCTGGTTCGGCAACATGCACACCGTGGGGGCGCGGTTCAGCGTCTTCGACCTCGACTTCGACGACCTGAAGAAGGGCGCGTCCGCCGCCGCCAAGTCGCACGACCAGGAGACGTTGTCCCACGAGTTCCTCGGGAAGCTCCAGGAGCAGCGCACCCAGTTCTACGACGGACGCAAGAAACTCGCGCTCGAGGTCGTCTCGGGCATCCACGGACTCGTCGCGCAATACTACGAGAAGACCTACGGCAAACGTGAGGAGAAGGCTTTCCTCGTGGGCGGCGGGATCCTCGATGCCACGGGCAAGTTCCTCACGTTCGGGTCGAAGTTCCAGGAGGCAAAAGACGTGGGCGAAGCGCTCGGCAAGGTCACGGGCCGCGCCGCAACCCTGATGCAGGGCTATGAAGTCGCCTCCAGCGCGGCCGGCAGGGCGGCCGTGGTCGCCGCGTTCGACCTCGGGTTCGCCGTCGGCAAGCTCGCCATCATCGCCGCGTCGGACCCCGAGGTGGCCAAGGCCTACAAGGAGCAGGTGAAGCAGTTTGAAGAGGACGGCGGCTGGATGACCGTCGGCGCGGGCGTGCTCGCGACCTTCGGGATGGACGAAGCCGCCAACGCCATCCAGAGCTTCCACGACTCCGGAGGCTTTTCACTACAGCCCTATGTGGACGCCGTGATGAAGCAGCGGGCCTATCACCAGCAAAGGACGGAGTTCTACCTCAACGGCATCTCGGCGCCCTGACGAACCATGAAGACCCCCTTCCTCATGATCCGCCTCTTGTCCGCGCTGGCCGTCGTCTGCGCGACTACGCCTTTCATCCGTGCCGCGGCGCCGTTGGCCACCCTCGAATACCGCGTGGTCGGGACGGAGCTGAGGGTCACCCCGGCCGTGCTTTCGGTGCCGAAGGGGATTGCCGGATCGGTGCTGGTGGAGCTGACGGGATCGTCCGGGACGAACGGTTCGGTCTCGATCACGAACAGCTATGTCGAAGCGACGCTGCGCGGTCCCGGCATGGATGCGCGACGCCTCGTGGCCGCCGTCAATACGCCGTTGCTCCTGCCGGCGCTGAACCTCGTCGGCGACTACCAGCTCGACGGCATCCGGCTCGTCGACGCGGCGACGGGCGAGGTGAAACTGGAGGGAAGTCCGTCGGCGGTTCCTGTCCACGTCTTCGACGAGGTGCTCATCTCCCGTGTCACGTCGCGGCCGCTGACGGCGGCTGAGATCAAGGAGAAGGGCATCGCGATCGATGAGAACAATTTCCGGGCGGTGGAGTTCGAGGTCGGGTTCGTCCTCGATGGGAAACGCATCCCTGTGAGGTTCCCCGTGGTCGCCCCGCGCTTCGACGGCAACACGGAGATCATTCCGGCGGCCGAACTGGAGCGGCGTCTGGTCACGGCGACGCTGATCAACCAGGAAATCGCCGCCAGCACCGTGCTTCCTCCGGAGCTCTCGCAGTCGCAGCTCAACATCCAGATCCAGGGCATCAATTTCCAGCGGGTCGAGGTGGGCGAAGAGGATCTGTCCCTGAGGATTCCCCCCATCCCCGCGCTCATGGTGATCCCCGGCAACATCGGCTACCTGAACCAGTTCTTCAGCGTGCAGATATTCACCGAGAACGGGGCCCCTGCGGGCTCCGGACTCAGCGTGCTGAACATCAAGGCGCAGCTTGTCCTTCCAGCCGGACCCGACCGGGTCGCGAGCACGAACTACGCTGAGCCCGGCGATGATCCGCTGCGCTTCGCGCGGATCGGTCCCGGCAAGGAAGCCCAACGCGTGCAGGCCATCGTGCGCGCCGGTCCGGATGGACAACTGGGCACGGCCGACGACATCGCGCGTCTGCAGCCGGGCGAATCGGGGCAGGGCGAGTTCTTCGTGGAAGGCCTCCAGGAAGGTCTCCACATCATGGACCTCGATCTGACGGCGGAGCTCGACGGCCTCGCGGCGGGAACGGTCAAGGTGAAGGGCAAGGCGGCCGGTTCGGTGCTGGTCCGCAACCCCAGGTTCTCCCTCGCCTTCACCCATCCGCGCACCGTCCGTTTCGGTGAGCCCTATGACGCGTCGGTCACGGTGATGAACACCGGGATAGCCCCCGCGAACTTTGTCCGCATCACGCTCGCCGGCCGCAGCATCAGCGGCGGAGTGCTGGAGAGTCCCGAGACGGTCGAACTGGGCACCATCCTTCCGGGCCAGACCGCGACGGCGCGGTATCGCGTGCGTTCGCAGAGGACGGGCGCCATCTCCTTTTCCAACCTGACGACCGGAGACGACTCCGTGCAGGGCCGGTTCCGCCTGAGCATGGGCATCGATGAACGCGGCGTTTCGCTCTCGCCGGATTCGCTCGTGATGCCCGACTTCGCGAACGCGCTTCCGACGAACATCCTCTACGCAGCCGAGCGTGTCCTCGGCCAGGCGCTCAGCGCCTCCACCGGCGCGCAGCTTCCGCCGGGCGTGATCAAGCCGTCGAAGGCCATCATCACCACCCGCGTGCTCGATCTCGCCGAAGCCGGCCAGCGCCTGAAATACGGTGACTCCCTTCGCCGCGTCGTCATGGACCTGCTCCTCGATTGGCAGGGCGGGCGGAACTATGACGCCGGATTCGACCAGATCCTCAGGGAAACCAATGCGGGTCTGGAATGGCGTCAGGCCGTGGCGCGGGTGCTCGACGAGGGCGATTCCCTTTCCGGCCCCCAGCGCATCGCCGCCGTCGCGGGAGATCTCATGGGAAGAAGCGAAGCGTGGCTGCTGGCGGCCGCGACGGGCACGAACCTGCAGGCCGAAGTGCGCGGTCCGGCCGGTGCGTTGAATTCCGAGAAGAGCGCATTGCGCCAGTCGCTGCTCTATCCCGGACCACGCTCATCGGTCCTTGTCTTCAAACCGTCCACCAACCTGGTCGTCAACTGGCAGGCGACGAACGAGCTGGGCTCGACGGCGTTTACGCTCTTGAACCTCGGCACCAACGGCGTGGGCCGAAGGCTCGACTGGAGTGTTGCGGCCATCGCATCGGGATCATGCCTCCAGCACATCGTGGGCGATCCGGGGGATGTGCTCGCCCTCGACGTCGGATGCGACGGCTCGGTCGACCAGTCGACTTCGGGTGTTGCGACATCCATCAGCGAACTTCCGCCGTCCCTAGTCAGTGTTCGGCAGGACTCGGGGATCACCGTTGGACGCCCGGCCCGGCCGTGCATCGTGCCCCAGTTCGGCAACTACGGGACCGTTATCGCCGTGCTGTTCTCCAAGCCGATGACGCAATCGACGGTGAACCAGCCGTCGGCCTACCGCCTCGACAACGGGAACACCGCCGGGTCCGTCCAGATCCAGCCCGGCGGACGGGTGGCCATCCTCAACATGAGGCAGACGCTCAGTGCGATCCGCCCGCGCACGCTCACGGTTTCCGGCATCGCCGATTCACGGGGCAATGCCGTGGCCGTCTCCGCCCTGCCGGTGCTGAGCGATCTGCGGTCGGGCATCGCCGTCCGTGGCCGCGTGATCCGCGGGGATGGCAGCCCGGCGGCGAACGTGCCCGTCACGCTGACCATGTATGACCAGCAGTTGGCCGGGGACGAATGCCTGCCGTTCATCCAGCGTCCGATGCAGGTCTTCACGGAGAGCGACGGCGGCTTCCTCATCGATTTTGTCCTCGGCGGAATTCCCTATTCCGTTTCCGCCACCGATACCGGCGGCCTCTCCCAGCAGGCGATCAACCTGATCCTCTCCTCCGTGGAAGGGGACCGGATCGCAAGGGACCGGCTGCAGCAGATCTCCGATGATCCGGCGACCCAGGACTCCCTGCTCGCGGCCTTCGCGGCGGGCTCGTTGCCTGAACTGATCGCAAAGGCGGAGGGGCTCGACCGAGCACTCTTCCGCGATTTGATCGACGGTGTCCGGTTCAATTCCGAAGCGGTGATCGCGCTGCGGTTCCGTGGTCGTGGATCGGTCGAGGGCAGGGTGCTCGCGGCCGACGGCGTTTCGCCGGTAAACCTCGCCGCCGTGAATCTCACGCCTGATCCCGGTTCGCGTGAGCTCGTGCGCGGATTGTTGACCGGCAGCGACGGGCGGTTCCGTTTCAACGGCGTTCCATTGGGCGTCTTCTCGATCAGTGCGACGAACAATCTCGGCCAGTTCCGCGTGCTGTCGCAGGCCTTGCTCGAACCGGGGCAGACGGGCCGGGTCGACATCGTGCTCTCCACGAACCGCGTCATCTTCGGAGGCCTGGCGGGGCGGGTGGTGGAGACGGACGGCGTGTCGCCGCACCCGGGCGCGCGCGTCTATGTCGGCACTCTCGCCGACGGCAAGGTGAAGGACATCGTGGGTTCGACCGTGACCGACACGGACGGCCTGTGGTCCATCGCGAACCTGCCCGTCGGAAGCTTTGGGGTCGCCGCGATCTCGATCGATGGAACCCGGCAGGCGACGCGGACCGGCGTGCAAATACAGGAGGCGGGCCGGAACTTTCTCACGCTTTCGCTCAACGGCCGCGCGATGGTCTTCGGCCGGGTGGAGACCAGCACCGGTCGCCCTGTGACCAACGCGCTGGTGGCCGGCGGCACGACCATCGTGCGAACCGATGCCAACGGTCTCTTCACCATGCCGGGTGTCCCGCTCGGCCGGAAGTCGCTCAGCGCCGGCGTGGAACGTGATCCGGCCGCAGGCTGGGATTTCCCGCGCATCGGCAGCGCGTCGCTCGACGTGCTGCCGGGCGTGGACAACTTCGTGGTCATCCGCTTCAACCCCGCCGCCACCATCACGGGTCGCGTGCTGGATGCGAACGGCTCCCCGGTTCCCGGAGCCCGCGTCGCCATTCCGCAGGATGACGGATTCCTCTGGGTCAACACCGATGCCAACGGCAGCTACGTCTTCGAGGCGCTCGGATTGGGCACCTATGAATTGAGCGCGCCGGGGCCGCCGGTCGCCCAGACCGACACGTCGGGTTTGATCAGCCAGATCCGCGGCGGCGACGAGACCGACGTCATCAACGCCCTCACGAAGGCGGCGGCGATCTTCACCGGCGCGAGCGATCCGTTTCTCAACGGCGAGGGTGCGGCCTTCAATCCCAGCACCTTCGGCTTCACCCGGACGAGCCTCAACTTCGACGGCCAGACCGTGGTGGCCGACATCCGGTTCCTCCGCTCCGGTTCCGTGTCCGGCACCGTCGTCAACGGACAAGGCGTGCCGATCGGCGCGAAGGTCCGGCTCACGGGGCTCGGGCTCCTGGCGAACGGCAAACCGGCCATCCGGGTAAAGGGCGACATGAACTCCGATCCGGCCTTGGGAACGTTCTTCTTCAAGGACGCCCTGCCGGTGGGTTCGTGGGGATTGCAGGCGGCCTCGCCGTTCTTTCCCGTGGTCATCTCCGACAGCGGCGTCACGACCTCGACGGAGCGGAATGTGACCAACGTCGTCCTGCAGTTCCCGCGCACCCGCGAGATCAACGGGCGGCTCGTCGGCACCATCCTCAACCCGGACGGTTCACCGGCGAGTTCGAACGTCAATGTCCACATCAGCTTCAGCGCGGACTACATCATACGGACCGATGGCAACGGGTTCTTCGACACCCAGATCGGCCTGCCCGCCACCGACTCGAACGGCCAGCCGGGTCGCGGCTACACCATCACCGCCACGAATCTCGACAACGGCCAGATCGGCCAGGGCTCCCTGGCGATCTATCCCGGCGTGACCAATCGCGCCGTGGTCCGTTTGCTGGACACGGGTTCGCTCAAGGTCGTCACGCGCTTCGCCAATGGCGCTCTGGCCACCAATGCCACGGTCGAGATCCAGCGGGGCGGGTTTCCGGGCCAGTCGTTCAACGGCCGGACCGACGCCGCCGGCATCGCCCGTTTCGGGAATCTCTTCGAGGGGACGTTCGCCGTCTGCGGCTCGTTCGTGACCGGTCCGACGACCATCAGCGGGCGATCGGGAGTCACTGTCGTGAAGGGCCAGGAAACGGAGGTCGTGGTCGTGCTCCAACCAACCGCTTCCATCGCCGGCCGCTTCGTGCGGGGCGCGAACAGCCTCCCGATCGAAGGCGCCAACGTGGTCATCGGCCGCGGTTTTGGTTCTCCCCTGGCTTTTGCGAGCACGGGTGCGTCGGGTGAGTTCAACGTGGGCGGGTTGCCTTTGGGATCCTATCTGGTGATTGCGGAAAACCCTATCAACGGCATCCGCCGCAGCCTCGGCGTGCAGCTTTCCGTCGACGGTGAAACGGTCCAGATCACGCTCGTCGAACCCACGCTCACGGAGGTCTCCGGCATCGTGATCGGCAGCTACGGGACCAACGTCGTTCCCGGAGCCTCGGTCGATCTGGTCTTCGCCGACGGGCTCAACGCCACTCGAACGGTGACCGCCGGACCGGACGGTTCCTACGCGTTTGCCGGAGTGCCTTCGGGAGGATTCACGCTGACAGCCGTGGATCCGATCTCCCGGCTGAACGGTTCAGTCTCGGGAAACATCCCCGACGGCCTGGCCTCCATCGCTGCCGACATCCGCATCCAATCGCTCGGATCCATCGCCGTCCGTGTGTTGCGCCCCGACGGCGTGAAGCCGGGCACCAATACGACCGTGACCCTTTCCGGCGGAGGCTTCTCCCTCAACCGGGATACGGACACGAACGGCGTCGCCCGCTTCGTCGATCTGCCGTTGACCGGTTACAGCTTCATCGCCCGTTCGCGCATCCTCGCCGAATCCCTCAGCGCCGGCAGCACCAGCGCCTCCCTGAGCCTGCCGGGCGCGGCCATCGACGTGACGCTGCGGCTGCTCGGCGTCGGTTCCGTCACCGGCCGGGTCTTCCGCAGCGACGGCACCACGCCCGCGACGGGCGTCGAGGTCGGCCTGTCGACCGTGGGCGGCTTGAACCCCGGAGTTTCCGACGTGGCCTTCACCGACGGCACCGGCGCGTTCCGGTTCGACAACGTGCCGGTCGGCGGCTACCGCCTCGTCTCCGTCTCGCAGGCGCTGGCCGGCCGGGCCGACGGCGAGATGCTTGCGGATGGAGCAACCAACGGCCACACGCTCGTCCTGGGGTCCAGCGGAGTGATCCTCGGCAAGCTTGTCCGGTCGGATGGGTCCAATGCCGTGGCGAATGCCGACGTGCTCATCCTCTTCACGCCCCAGAGCGGCTTGCCCGGGCGCGCCACGGCGAGGACGACGGCGGATGGTTCGTTCCGCTTCGACAACGTTCCCACCGGCGGCTTCTTTCTCGAGTCCATCGTTCCCAACGTCGCCGGCATCGCCCGGATGACATCCTCCCTCGCCGCCAACGGCCAGACGAACAACCTGGGCAACGTCCTTCTCGACGAGGACGACCCGCGCGTGATCGGGATGGTTCCGACCTCCGGCAGCGAAGGCGTGCCCGTGAATGCCTTCGTCGATCTGTTCTTCAACGAGGCCATCGACGCCTCGTCCGTCAGCAACAACGGCGTCTTCCTCAAGCTCGGCACCAACACGGTCCCGGCCGTCGTCGTCGTGCGGGCCAATCCGACGAACGGGGTCCTGGGCGTCGTCCGCCTCACCCCGAACTCGGTGCTCCAGAGCCTGCGGACATACGAGATCACCGTCGTGGACAACGAACGGATCAATGCGGTCGGCGGCGTGGTGGCGCGCGGTCCCGTCGACCGTGTCGGTCGTCCTATGACGTCCCCGTTCGTCGGCTCGTTCACCACTCTGGATGCCGATCCGCCCGTCCTGCTCTCCGTCTTTCCCACCAATGGCCAGTTCCAGGTCGATCCGCGCTCCGTGCCCCGCCTCAGCTTCAACGAGCCGATCCGTTCCACGAACTTCTTCGTCACGCTGAGCGGCCCCAGCGGCATCGTTCCGGGATCGAGCAACCTGCTGTTGAACGCCCAGGCTCTCGCCTTCACTCCTTCAACGGATCTCCAGCCGAACGCGGTCTACACGCTCACGGTCAGCGGCGTCCGGGATCTCGCAGGCAACGCGCTCCCGAACCAGCCGCTGATCGTCCAGTTCAGCACTCTCGACACCATCGGGCCCATGCTCGGCACCCTGCGCATCGTCAACGCGGTCTCGCCCATCGCCGGCACCGTCGTGCAGGTCGAGGCGCTTCTGGCCTCGCCTGAAGCCGATGTCGCCGTCCGGTTCACCCAGGATTTTGTGACGATTGGTTCGACGACGAACTCGCCGTTTCGCATGGCGATCCAGCTTCCGTCCGGCGGCAGCACGACGATCCGGGCCATCGCCACCGATCGGTTCAACAACGACGGCCCGTTTGCCGAACTGGTCGTGAGCACCGTGACCAACCAGCCGCCCGTGGCCACGCTGACACGGATCAATCCGGCGGGCGGTCCTGTGGGCAACGGACAGATCTTCACCCTGTCCGTCGGCGCCACCGACGATTCGCGAGTCACCAACCTGAACGTCGTCGGCATCGGCGGCATCAGCCTCTTCACCAATTTCGCCAACGGCGATACGCGCACGCTGGCCTTCGTCGTGCCGCCGTCGGCCGCGCCCGGCGGGCTCTTCGAGTTCCGTGTCCAGGCCACGGATGAACTCGGGCTCCGCTCCGCCGAGAAGGCCGTCAGCTTCGAAATCGTCGACCGTTCCGCGCCGACGCTGGCCGTTTCGTCACCGACGAACGGCAGCCGCCTTCCGGGAGGAGCGGTTTTCCCTCTCAGCGTCGTGTCCTCGGACAATTCGACCAACCAGTGGACGCTCACCGTGACCGCCGGTTCGCCGGTGAACGTCACGCAAACGATCCAGGTCGCGTCGGCCACGGCCAACGCGCCGGTCACGAACGTCTTCCTCGTCCCGCTGACCAACGCGCCCGCTTCCGGCGGAACCCTCGCCGTGGCCATCCGCGCGACCGACAGCGGCACCAACACGGCGACGTTGAATCTGAACTATCTCCTGGCCGACACGGTTGCTCCGCTGTTGGCCACGGCCGCACCGACCAACGGTTCCAGCCGCGTCAGCCTTTGGCTTACCGGAACTCTTCTCACCTTCGGGGAAGCCCTGGATAGATCGACGGTGAACACGAACACGGTCCGGTTCACGAACGACGCCAGTCTCGCTTTGCCCTACGCCGTCGTCGTGCAGGACGCGTCGTCGTTCCGTGTGTCGCCGTTGACCCTTCCGCTGCCGCCGGGAGTGACGTTCACCAATGAACTCCTCGCGGGGTTGAAGGATTCCGCCGGCAATTCCATCGCGGGTGCAACCGCGCCCAACGGCCTGCCCATCACCTTCCGCACGGCCGCCGTGCTGGACGTTTCCCCGACCAATGGAACTCCGGTCATCCCAGGCCAGAAGCTCCGGACGTCGGTGACGTTTGAGACGGGGCTCGGCGCGGACGCGGTTCGTTTCATCGTCGGAACCAATGCCCCGGTCGATGTGGCCGTGGACAACAACACGACGAACGCCTCGTTCGAGCTGCGTCTAGCGACGAATTTCACTGGCACGTCGGTGGCCGTCTCTTTCCGCCGCTCGGGCCAGAATCCCCATTTGCTCCCGATCATCGCGCTGAACCTCCTTCCCCGCTCCGGCGACGCCGACGGCGATGGCCTTCCGAACGGCTGGGAAGCCGACAACGACCTCGATCCTTTCCGCGCCAACGCGGGCGAAGATCCCGACGCCGACGGCCTGACAAATCTCCAGGAGCTCCAAAAGGGCACGCTGCCCCTCGTCGCGGATACCGATGGCGACGGCACGCCCGACGGCATCGATCCTCAGCCGCTTGTCCGAAACAACCGTCCGGTCGCCGGGTTGACCAGCGGTGCGAAATTCGCCCTGCGCTTCGACGGGCAGAATGATTTCGTCGGCATTGCCGAGAAGTCCTCGTCCGATCTCACCCGTTCTTCAACCTGGACCGTCGAGGCCTGGGTGCGGCCTTTGGCCCGCAACACGCAGTGGCCCACGATCTACTCGGAGGGCTTCTGGGGCCTCTCGTTGGGACTGAACCAGGGCGGTGGCAATCCGGAGAACTGGATCAACAACGCCAACCCTATCGTCGGCACGCGCAACATCCCGGTGAACCAGTGGAGCCATGTGGCCATCACCTATAACGGCACGAACCGCATCTTTTATGTGAACGGGGAGTTCGCCGGAGCCTTCGCCGCCGCCGCTGTGGCGGGGGATAGCAACGGGGCAGCGATTGGTTCCGTCTCCAACGGCGATGGACGATCGCTCTTCAACGGTGACATCGAGGAGGTCCGCACCTGGAAGCTGGCCCGGACCCAGGCGGAACTTCAGGCGGCCATGTTGGCCCGGTTGAATGGTTCTGAAGCGGGGCTGGCTGGATACTGGCCGCTTGATGAAGGGACGGGACTGGTCGCCCAAGATGCGTCGTCGGGTGGTTCCAACGGTCTTCTCGGAAATGGTTCTTCGGCCGCCATGCCGTCGTGGATTGAATCCGATTCGCCAGTGTCGCGCGCCTCCCAGTCCGTCATCACCAACGTCCCCCAGATTGCGCTGAAGCTGATCGGCAGCGATCTGGACGGCGACGCGCTCGTGTTCCGCATCCGTTCCCTGCCGTTGTCCGGCCGTCTTTTCGCCACGACGAACGGCACGGAGCTGGGACCGGAGATCACGAACGCTCCGTTCCTCCTGCCCGGCACCAATGGGCTGGTGATCTACTCGGCGACGAACGGGTTCATCGGCTCCGATGTCTTCGAGTTCGTGGTCAACGACGGTCTCCTGGACTCGTTCCCCGCGCGGTTCAACCTTTCGATCCGAAGCTTCACCAATCAACTCCGCGCTCCGACGATCGATGCCGTGGGCTCCAACTCGATCGTCGAGATCGTCCAGTTCGCCGCGACCAACATCGGAGTGGTGGCCCGGGACTTGGACGGAAACCTGAAGGGATTCTCCGGCATCCAGGAGGCGGATGTGACGGGAACCTTCGTCCAGCGCGGGCTCACGGCGCGCTTCATGAACATCGGCTTCACGCCCGGCGATGTCTCGCAGGTCAACTTCGACACGACCCCTGTGCTCGTGACCAACGTGCCGAACATCAACTTCCCGAGCACCTTCTCCGCGCCATGGCCGGGCAGTCCTGTCCGGGGCGACCAAGTTGCGTCCCGCTTTGACGGGAAGATTCTGATCCAGACCAATGGCGCCTACACCTTCATCCTGACGAGCGACGATGGAGCGCAGATCCTCGTCGACGGAGTCGTGGTCGTCAGCCGGGGCAACGGTTCCGGTGAGGCGTCGGGCATCGTAACGCTGTCGACAGGACCGCACGACTTCCGCGTCGTCCACTTCAACGGCGGCGGACCTGGCAACCTGGTGATCTCCTGGTCCGGACCCGGCTTCGCCCGCCAGGTGATGCCCGCCGAGGCGTTCAATTCCCCGGCCGCCATCTTCACCGAGAGCGGCACCACCAGTCTGCTCCAGACGAATCAGCTCGGTCAGCTCGCCGGCACGTTGCGGCTTCAATCGTTCTCGGTGGCGACCGGGCAGGTCTCGCTCGTGGCCGTCGACTTCGACGGGCTTTCCTCCACCCAGCGGTTCCAGGTGGTCGTGCTCTCCGACCTGGATCGTGACCTGATCGCCGACCGAGACGATCCGGACATCGACGGCGATGGCCTGCCCAATACCGTCGAGATCGCGCAGGGCACCGACCCCCGGAAGTCCGACACGGATGGCGACGGCATTCCCGACGGCGCAGATCCGCTTCCTTTGCTGGTGAACCAGCCGCCGTTCCCCGGCGACACGACCAACCTGTTCGCGATGGCCTTCGACGGCGCGGACCACATCAACTTCGGCAACGATCCGGCGCTCCGCATTACTGGCGACCAGACCATAGAGTTCTGGGTCAACCCGGCCAACTTCAACAACCGGCAGAACCCCTTTGCCAAAGCCTACGGCGGCGAAGGCACCATGACCATCGAGCTGGACGGCAGCGTCAGCTATTACTTCGGCCAGAACGGCGGCAACGGAAACCCCTACGAAGGCTTCAGCTCAGGACGCTTAATAGTGAACCAATGGACCCACGTCGCCTTGGTGCGCGATCTGATGGCGAAGAGGGTCAAGTTCTACCTCAACGGCTTGCTTTCCACCGACACGGCCACGTCGTTCACCAACGCGGTTGCGGGCGGAAACGATCTCGAACTCGGACGCGGCTACGTCAGCCAGTTCGCCGGTCGGATGGCGCACTTTCGCTTGTGGAACCGCTCGCTCGCTCCCGACGAAATTCGGGGCGCGCTGACCAACCGGGTTGCAGGTCCGCGGGCTGGATTGGTCGGGTATTGGACGCTCAGCGACGCCGGACTTGTCGCGACGAATCTTGCCGGCACCAATCTCTTCGGTTCCCTCGGCTCCGGCGTGGTGGCTTCCGCTCCGGCACGGACGAATGGCGTCTATATCCAGTCGCTGGTCATCACGAGCAGCCTGCCGCAGTTGCTGATCACCTTGCCGGGAACCGATCCCGATGGTCCTCAGACCAATTCCATCGTCACCTTGTTGCCTGCGTCCGGACGTCTCTTCCGCACGACCAACGGGGTGGCGCTCGGCAGCCAGTTGACCAACGCGCCCGCCGGCCTTTCGAACATTCTCAACCAGGCGATCTATGTCCCGCGCCGTGGAACGTCGGTTGTGGACTCGATCCGGTTCGACGTGTCCGACGGCTACCTGACCCGCGGAGAAGGGTATGTCTTTGTCCAGTCGATCGCCGATCCGCTCTTCGACTCCGACGGCGACGGAATGCCCGACGGCTTCGAGATCGCTTACGGCCTTGATCCTGATCGCAACGACGCGGCCCTGGACCTCGATGGCGACGGCCTGACGAACCTCCAGGAATTCCTCGCCGGCACCCGCCCGAATGCCCGTGACACCGATAGCGATGGCATCGAGGACGGGGTTGAGATCGCCCGTGGAACCTCGCCGCTTCTTGCCGATACCGACGGCGACGGTCTGGGTGACTTCGTCGATCCGCAGCCGACGAACGTGGTGGCCGGCCTCACCTTCACCGTTCCCGCGTCGGTCAACCTGTTCGAGGGCGAATCGAGCAATTTGGTCATCAGGGTGACTTCGCCTGACGCGGCCATCGCGCTGCTCGACTACGTGCCGACCAATCTTCCACCCGCGTTCGTTACGCTTGGTGACCTCGTCTTCACCAACAATGCGAGCAACACCGTCTTGACGGCGGTCCTCCGGCTGAACCCGCTCCACGACGCCGCCGGTTCCTATGTGGTGAAGCTGCGCTCGGTGGACAAGGCCGGCCGGTCCGGCGTGATCCAGATCCCGGTCACGGTGAACGACACGCCGTCGCTGACCGTCACGCGGTGGAAGGATCCGGTGAACGGCAGTTGGACCGACGCCTCCAAGTGGACCGACGGACTGCCCGGCTCGAACACCATCGCGGTCATCGACACCCCCGGCTCCTACGTCGTGGCCATGCAGGCTGCGGCCCGCTTCGGCGGCCTGGTGTTGAACAACACCAACGTCCAGCTGCGGCTGGACGAGAACGTCGTCTGGAATGGTCCCGCCGAGCTGCGCTCCGGCATGGTCTGGCTGAACAACAGCGAACGTGTCCTGACGATCAACCGCACTTTCTCCATCCGGGACCGGCTCCAAGTTTACAGCCGCGACATTAACCAATACCTCAACGGCACGGGCCGCGTCGAAGTCGCCGGTTCATCCGGAAGCATCGGTTCCTACGTCGTGGGCGGCGGCGGTGGTGGTTGGGCGCGCATCCAGGTTCCGACCACGGTGTCGGGCGGTGGCAGGCTCTTCACCGCCGCGAATGCCTGGCTGGCCCAGGAAGCGACGACGGTGACGTTGGCCGGAAAGCTTGAGCTGCCAACCGGTGGCCGCTTCGCCGTGTTCAACGTGGCTTCGCCGGTTGAACTCCAGCTCCAGTCCGGCGCCCGGCTCTCGGGCGATGGTGGGGTTGAAGTGTATGGTTCCAATCGTGCTTTTGTGATGGGCGACGTCGTCTCGCGGCTTCCGTTCTATCTTCTGGATTCTTCCAGCGCGTCCGGGTCCGGCGTGTTCCTGTTTGGCGGACCGCAGACGCTTCGGAATACGTGGAACCTCGACGTTGTTCTGATGTCCGACGCCGTGGTGTCCTTCCAGAACGCGACCTTCGCCCGGAACTTCACCGTGTTGCCGGGTGCCACGACCGATCTGCAGAACGACCAGACGCTCACCTTCAACGGCCCGGCTTTGAACCGGGGAACCATGTCCTTCCGCAGCCGAGATGTTCACGTCTACGTCGGAGGCTTGGGGTCGCTGGTGAACGAAGGACTGGTCACCACCTATGTGTTTGGCGGCAATGGCGGCGGCTATTCGCAGTTCCGCCTGAACGTGACGAACACGGCTCTGGGCACCTGGCTTGTCCGGTCCAACGCCTGGAACGGCTTCGGTTCGACCGCCCGCTTCGTTTCCCACGGACGCATCGAGGTCCAGGCCGGAGGGCGGATGGTCCTCTTCAATGAAGCCACTCCTCCCCAGCTCATCGTCCGCTCCGGAGGAAGTTTCACCGGATCGGGCAGCCTCGAATTTTACGGGTCTTCTCTCCTGACGCTCGACACGGGCACCGCGATTTCGCCGACCCTGAGCCTGAACGACTCCTCCGCTGTTCAAGGTGCGGGCACGCTGCTGCTCGCGGGAACGCACACCTTGCGGAACACCATCAGGTCGCCGTTGGAGATCGCCGCCGGGGCCGTTGTCGCCCTCGACAGCCTCACTGTGACGACGAATGTCGTCATCCAGCCCGGAGCCACCGTTTACCTTAATCCGGACCACACCCTGACAATTTCGGGAATGCTGACCAATCGCGGGCTTCTTCAGGTAAGGAGCCGGGACGTCCACAGCTATGTCGGAGGACCAGGAAGGATAGTCAACGAGGCCCAGATTCAGACCTTCGTGCAGGGCGGCAACGGCGGCGGCTACGGCCAGTTCCGGATCGGTGTTCTGAATCAGCCGGGCGGTGTCTTCACGGTAAACTCCAACGCGTGGGCCGGCTTCGGCTCCACCGGCTGGCTGGAGAACCGGGGCCGCGTGGACGTGCAGGGCGGGAACACCCGGTTGGTCTTCTTCAACGAAGGCCCGGCGCCGGTCTTCACCAACCAGTTCGGCGGCGAAATCATCGGCGCGGGCGGCACGGAATTCTACGGATCATCCCGGCTGGCCTTGAACGGCGACGTGACCTACCTGCCGTCCCTCGCCCTGCGTGAAAGCTCTCAGGTCGTCGGTTCCGCGACGTTGCGACTGACCGGGGCAAACCAGGTGCTGAACAACACCATCAGCTCGCCGCTCCAGATCCTCAGCAACAGCTTCGTCCGCATCGACAGCGCCGTGCTGAACGGTCCGACCGAGATCGCTCCCGGCGCGCAGCTCCATGTGCTGGCCGACCGCACGCTGACGGTCAACGGCGTCCTGACCAACGCCGGCCTTCTCTCGATGGTCAGCCGTGATGTCCACTCCTATCTCGCCGGAGCGGGCCGGATCGTCGTCTCCGGTTCGTTCGATTCCGTGGTGCAGGGCGGCAACGGCGGCGGCTTCTCCCATGTCTACCTGCCGGTCGAGATCCTTCCTGCCGGCAGGCTTTTGGTGAGGACCAACGCGTGGATGCTGTTCCACGCCGGCAGCAGCTTGAAGTCGTCCGGTCTGGTGGAAGTGCAGCCGACCGGCCGGCTGCTCTTTGCGGACGAGTTTCCTCCCGTGACCATGGAGCTGGCGACCGGCGGCCGCGTCATCGCCGATGGGGAAACCGTGTTCGCCGGCATAGGGCTGCTCAACGTCACCGGTGCCGCCTCGCTCGAACGCGGCCTGTTCCAATTGCAGGGGGCGACCCAGATCGGCGGCGGTGGACTGCTCACGATCAAGACGAATGCCACGCTGCACTTCGACCACAGCGCCAACATCGACGCCTCGGTCACGGTGGAAGGCACCTTCGCGCAGGGCTCCGCTGGAGTGGAGAACCGGATCGAAGGCACACTCACGATCCAGCCTGGCGGTGTGCTGAATGTCCCCGGCCGTCTCACCGCCGCCACCGTGGTCAACAACGCCGGAGCATTGCCTGGAACGGTGGTCGCCGATGGATCGCTCATACTGACGCGTTGGACCAACGCGATCAGCGGCAACTGGAGCGCTTCGGGCAACTGGTCCGCCGGTGTTCCCAATGCCGGACGCATCGCGGTGATCGACACCCCCGGCACCTATACGGTCACGGTCGATGTCGCGGCTTCCGCTTCGCGCCTCCTGCTCGGAGCCGGTTCCGGCACCCAGACCGTGCGGATTGCCAGCCAGTCCTTGAGCCTGTCGTCTCCGAGCGCGGTGGGAGCCAACGGCATCATCGAGCTCGCGGGTTCGTCGCTCGGAGGCAATGCCGACCTCCAGATGGACGGCACTTTCAACTGGAACGCCGGCACCCTTGGCGGGGGTGGCTTGTTGACGGTGGGCGGGGGTGGCCGCCTGAACATGGCCACCGGTGGTGCGCGGACTCTGGCCCGCTCGGTCAGCATGGGCGGGCGGATGATCTACTCCGGCGGCGACATCCGGGCCTTGGGAACCGTGTTCACCGTCGAGACAAACGCCTTGATGGAAATCAACGGTGATCTCCCCTACTACGACGGCGTCCTCAACAACCTCGGCACCATCCGCAAGACCGCCGGCTCCGGTGCGGCCTCCGTTCAGAATCTTTCCGCCAGCAACACGCGCTTCAACAACGGCGGCCTCGTCCGGATCGACGTAGGCCAGCTTCGTCTCGAAAACAGCGGAACACACTCAGGCACGTTCGACATGGAGACGAACACCGTCCTCCGCTTCAATGGTGGCACCCACACGCTTCTGGCATCGAGTTCTGTGGGAGGCCAGGGAGCGGTCCAGGTGACGGCGGGATCGGTTTCGGTCTTCGGAACCTACCTGCCCACGATGCCCGCCTCGGTCAGCTCGGGTGGACTTGGATTTGAGAACGGCCAGCAGGCGCTTGGAATAGTCAGCGTGTCGGGCGGCAGCCTTGGGGGTTCGGCGGAGGTGACAGTGACGAACAACCTCTCGTGGGTGGCTGGGACGTTGAGCGGCGGTCCTCTGAACATCGCGAGCAACGCGACGATGACGATC
>JAYVSO010000013.1:0-8771 GCA_043775315.1 Verrucomicrobiota bacterium | reverse complement strand
CTCCGAGTTGCTCTGGACTGCTCGACCGCGTTCTCCCTCACCCCAGCCCTCTCCCGCTGGGAGAGGGAGCGACGCCGACCGCGTTGGGCACTGCTTTGGTCCGCATTGACTGGGCCAAACCGGTTCCCGCGTCAGCGTCCGGGACGGACCCATTGGCCCCCTCTCCCAGCGGGAGAGGGCTGGGGTGAGGGAGAACGGCCAGCCAACCACGGGCGCGAACGGCCACACCAACCCACTGAAAACAGCGAGGAACCAAAACATACCCAGGAACTGACCCATGAAACCGTTTCGCTCATTTGGTATCGTCGCATTGATCGCCACCGCCCTCAGCGTAGGAACGCTCCGGGCCGAATCCACCGACAAGGACATTGTCGCCGTCGCCTCCGGTGCCGGCAGCTTCAAGACGCTCGTCGCCGCCGTGAAGGCAGCGGGCTTGGTCGAAACCCTCCAGGGCAAGGGACCGTTCACCGTGTTCGCCCCGACGGATGAGGCCTTCGCAAAGCTTCCGGAGGGCACAGTGGAGTCGCTGCTGAAGCCGGAGAACAAGGCCAAGCTCGTAGCAATCCTCACCTACCACATGGTCGGAGCCAAAGTCATGGCGGCCGACGTGAAGACCGGCATGGTCAAGACGGTCAACGGTGCCGAACTCGACGTTAAGGCCTGGGACGGCAAGGTCTCCGTCAATGGCGCCAAGGTCACCGCGGCCGACGTTGCTGCCAGCAATGGCGTGATCCACGTCATCGACACCGTGGTGCTGCCGAAGTAACCGATACCGACTCAACGGCCGGAAGGTGCGACGCGCCTTCCGGCCTTTTCTTTTGCGGAGGCAACGGCCCCGCCCACCTTTCCGTTTCAGGCTCACCGTCCACGACGAGGGTTCCGCACAAAAACGCGGGAAGTGTTCTCGAATTGGGAGCGGGAGTGTCGGGATTAACGGTGCCGGCCCGGTGCGCGAAGATGCCGGTGTTGATCAGCGGCGCGGAGAAGTCATTGCGACTGAACGGCAAGGCCGAGCGACCAGGCCCGCTGCTAGATACAGCCGGGCGTCTGTAGTTGTCGTCGAACGAATGATTTCATTTTGAACATCCCCCTGCCGAAGGTATCAATGATGACCGTGCGGCCAATCAGGGCATTCCTTGCGAGCGCGATGATCCTTCTCTGGATGATCGGCGGCAGCCATTGCGAGGTCTCAGCCACCGTGGGGTCCCTCGTTGGCGAAGCTCACACCCATTCCGAAAGCCCGGAATCTTGCCCCGCAGATTCATCCAATTGCGACAACTGCTCGCTCTGCGTGGCCATGGATGACGGTCTGCTTCCTCTGACGTCCAAGACAGTTCCCCCGGAGGCACCTGTCTTTGCCCTGGCCCATTTCCTCGTTCCGCTGGACGACCTTCTGGAATCCCTCAAACCCGTCGAACCTCCCGCCTCGCCGCCCGAAAATTCCGGGCACGGCTCATGGCAGTTCAGCCAACGCGTGGTGCTCCCCGCCCGCGCGCCTTCCTTCGCTTCGTAAACGGTCCCCCTCCCCGGGGGACTTCGTGTCGTCATCGGGCGCGTCCGTCCGGTGCTTTCCCTTTAGCGTTGGGCCTTTGCCCTGTTTACCAGAAATCTGTTTATGAAGCTGACCTGTTTTTGTCTGGGCCTGCTGTTGGCAGGAACCTCCAGAGCCGCCGACATCCGTGCGGTTGCGCCTGCCACCATCGACGCGCTCATTGTCGAAGCGCTAGAGCGCAATCCTGAACTCAAGTTTTACCAGGCCGAGATCGCTGCCGCGAAAGCCGGGCGCAAAAGCGCGGGCCTGTGGGCCAATCCCGAACTCAGCGCCAGCGTGGGCCAAAAGACCGTGCGCGGAGGGGGCTTGAGTGCAGAAGGTGTGGCCTGGTCGGTTTCCCTGATGCAGCCGCTCGAATGGCCGGGACGGCTGGGCCTGCGGAAGGCCATTGCCAACCATGATGTCGAGTTGGCGGAACTGGGCCTTAAGCGGTTCAAAGCCGCGATCTCGGGCCGCATGAAACTGCTGGCCTATCGCGTGTTCGCAGCGCAGGAAAAGTCGGCGGCGGCCGGCGAAGTGGCTGAACGCTTCAAGTCGTTGCGTGAGGTGCTGGTGCAGCGTGATCCGGCTGGGTTGACGCCGCTGCTGGAGACGCGGGTGATTGAAGCCACGGAACTGAATGCCCAGCGTAAAGCCAGCGACGCCCTCCTGGCCGTAAAGTCGGCGTTGCTCGAACTGAACCAGCTTCGCGGCGTCTCCCCGACTGCGCCGGTCTCCATCAAGGACGGCCGGCTACTCTTCCGACCCGCCGTGGCGACTGAAGAACTTGTGGCGATGGCCCAGACCAACAATTTCGAGCTTCGGGTCCGCGCGGTTGAACTGGCGCAGCAGGGGTTTCGGGTGGAGCTGGCCCGGAACGAAAGGTTTTCGTCCATCTCGGTCGGACCGATGATGTCCGAAGAACGGGCAGGCGACAGGGAACGAGTGATCGGCGTCGGCATCTCGTTGCCGTTGCCGCTTTGGAACCGCAATTCCCAGAGCATCGAAACCGCCAAAGCGCGCGAGATGCAGGCCGAGGCTTCTTTCGGAGCAGCCCGCCGGGAGGTCGAACGCAAAGTCATCGAAGCGGCGTTGACCTACGAGGCGAAGATCCGGGAGATCGCACGATGGCGGCCGGATTCCGGGAAGCACTTCAAAGACGCTGCGGAATTGGCCGACCGTCATTACCGCCTTGGTGCCGTGCCGGTCTCCACCTATGTCGAGCTGCAGAAGCAATACCTGGAGGCGGTGGAAAGCCTCCTTGATACCCGAAAGGAAGCGCTGGATGCCGCATCGCAGTTGGAACTGCTGACGGGGTTCCCCCTGCCGCTGAGTAAAACCATCCAAGAAACCGAGGAGAAAAAACCATGAACCTGAACAAACTACACACCGCATTGATCCTGGCTGCAGGAACGCTGCTCGTTGGCTGTGGTGGGGAAGCTCACAAGGAAGGCGATGGCCACGCCCATGCAGACGTCGGCCATGAAGCCGGCGAGAAACAAGCCGGCATCGCTTTCAGCGTGAAATCCGGGCTGCGGGTTTCACCGGAAACGGCGAAGTTCATCGGGCTAGAAGTCGCCGAGGTCGAGGAACGCAAGGTCGCGTCGGAGTTCCGCTTTGCGGCGCGGGTTTATCGTGCGGCCAGTGAAGCCCGGTTCGCTTCAACCTTGCCGATGGCCGCCTCGACCGCCCTGGCCAGCGGCTGGGTCAGTCCGGCAGAGGCGGCGCTGCTCAGGGAGGGGCAGCCCATCTCGGTTGCCGTCGAGGGCGCGGCCCCGCTTGTCGCCCGGATCACGGCTTTGGATCGCGGCTCCGAACGGTCGGAAGTCGAGGTCTTGCTGTCCGTCCCTGATGAACACGGACGGCTGGCCAACGGCGCGTTTGTGGCCGCAACCGTGCCGCTCGGCGGGGAGAAAACCGTGGTCAGCGTTCCCCGCTCGGCACTGCTCCGCACGCTGGAGGGAGATTTCGCCTACACGGTGAGCGGCGAAGCCTTTGTGCGGGCTCCCCTCAAGCTGGGCGCGGTGAACAGCGAGTTCGCCGAAGTCATCGACGGTCTTTACGCCGGTGACCAGGTGGTGGTGAAGCCGGCCATGACGCTCTGGCTGGCTGAAATCCAGGCGCTGCGCGGAGGCAAGGCCTGCTCGGACGGACATTGAGTTATGCTGACCAAACTCGTTGAATTCTCCGTCCGGCAGCGAACCCTCGTGTTTGTGCTGGCCGCCGTGCTCATCGGCTTGGGCGTGTGGGCCGCGCTGCGGCTGCCGCTGGATGCCGTGCCGGACATCACCAGCCCGCAGGTCCAGATCAACACCGCCGTCGGCGCGCTCGCTCCGGAGGAGATCGAGAAGCAGGTCACCTTTCCCATCGAAAACGAGATGAGCGGCCTGCCGGGGCTGAAGGAGTTCCGCTCGCTCTCCAAGTTCGGCCTGTCTCAGGTCACGATGGTTTTTAAGGACGACGTGGACCTGCTGCGGATGCGCCAGTTGGTGAGCGAGCGGCTGCAGGGCGTGGCGGAAGACCTTCCGCCCGGCCTTACGCCCAAGCTTGCTCCCATCGCGACCGGCCTGGGCGAAATTTTCTACTATGCGGTGGACTACACCGCCGCCGCCACGAACCGGCCGCCGACGCGCGAAGCACAGTTGATGGAGCTGAAGCTGGTCCACGACTACCAGATCAAGCCCCTGCTGCGGCAGACGCCGGGCCTGGCGGAGGTGAACCTCAGCGGCGGCTACGTCCGGCAGATCATCATCCAGCCCGATCCCGCGAAGCTCTTCAGCGCGGGCATCACGCTGCCGGAACTTGCGGACAAGATCGGCGAGAACACCCGCAACGCCGGTGGCGGTCTGGTCGAGATCGGCGGCGAACAGGTCGTCATCCGCGCCAACAGCCGCGTGGCCACCACGGAGGACATAGCAGGGCTGCCGCTGAAGTTCGGCGCGGGTGTGAAGGCGTTGCTCGTGGGCGATGTGGCAACCGTGGGCGTGGGCACCAGCTTCCGCACCGGGGCCAGCACCCGCAACGGCGAGGAAGCCCTGCTGGGTGCGGCCATCATGATGGCCGGCGAGAACTCACGGCTCGTGTCCAAGGCCGTCGCCGGGAAGCTCAAGGAAATCCAGCTCAAGCTGCCGGCCGGTGTTGAAATCACCCCGCTCTACGACCGCAGCGAACTGGTCAACGCCACCATCCGCACGGTGGAAAAGAACCTCGTGGAAGGCGCGTTGCTCGTGATCGTCATCCTCTTCCTCCTGCTCGGCAACATCCGCGCCGCGATCATCGTCGCGCTGGCCATCCCGCTCTCGATGCTCTTCGCCATGCTGGGCATGGTGCGGCTCGGCATCCCCGGCAATCTGATGAGCCTGGGAGCGATTGATTTCGGCCTCATCGTGGACGGCGCGGTGGTGATGGCGGAAAACATCCTGCGCCACTTGGCCGAGAAACAGCACCGGCTCGGGCGCACTCTCACTGCACGCGAACGTGTTGAAGAAGTGCTGGTGTCGGCCAAGGAAGTGGTGAACCCCATGTTCTTCGGCGTGCTCATCATCACCGTCGTCTATGTGCCGATCCTCGCGCTCCAGGGCATCGAAGGGAAGATGTTCAAGCCGATGGCCGTGGTGGTGATGCTGGCCTTGGGCGGCGCTCTGCTGCTGGCCGTGACCCTGGTGCCCGCGCTGTGCTCGGCCTGGCTGGGCGGCAGGATCAAGGAGGAGGACAACTGGCTGGTGAAGACGGCCAAGGCCTTCTACACGCCGCTCCTGCGGTTCGGCCTCCGCTGGAAGCTTGTCATCCTCTTGCCGATGGTGGCGCTATTTTCTCTATCCTTGGTGGTTTTCAAACGGCTCGGCGCGGAGTTCATCCCACAACTTGAGGAAGGAGCCATCGTGCTCCAGATGATCCGCAGCGGCAGCGCGGGCCTCGGCGCTTCGCTGGAACTCCAGAAGCAAAGCGAACGCATCCTGTTGAAGGAGTTTCCCGAGATCCGCGAAGTCTATTCCCGGATCGGCACGGCGGAGATCGCCCTCGACCCGATGGGGCCGAACACCGCCGACACGTTCTTCCTGCTGCATCCCCGCGAACGGTGGCGCGAGATCAACGGACGCCGCGCCACCCGGCCCGAGCTGGCGCAGTTGATGGAGGAAACCTTGGTCCCGAGGGTTCCCGGCCAGAACTACGAGCGCAGCCAGCCGATCCAGCTTCGCTTCAATGAAATCATGGCGGGCGCACGGGCCGATCTCGTGTGCAAGGTCTTCGGAGACGACTACGAAACCATCGAACGGCTGGCGGGCGAAGTGCGCGAGGTTCTGCTCAAGATTCCAGGCAACGGTGATCCACTGCTTGAAGGCGCGGGGCGCACCCCGATGCTGGAGATAACTCCCGACCGTGATGCGCTACGCCGCTACGCGTTGCACGCCGACGACGTAAACCGCGTGGTCGAAACCGCGCTGGGCGGGGCCAAAGTCGGCACCATGGTCGAGGGCAACCGGCGCTTTCCCATCATCGTGCGCGTGGCCGAATCATTGCGTGAAGACCCCAATTCCATAAAACGCCTCCCACTGGGCACCGACAACGGCGGTTTGCTCACGCTCGGGCAGGTGGCCACCATCACAAACGTCATGGCTGTGACCACCATCGCCCGCGAAAACGCCCAGCGTCGCATCGCCATTCTCATCAACGTCGAGGGCCGCGACACCGGCGGCTTCGTCGAGGAGGCCACGCGCGCCATCCGCGAGAAGGTCACTTTCCCGGCGGGCTACTACTTCGAGTTCGGCGGACAGTTTGAAAACCACCTCGAAGCAAAACGACGATTGACCATCGTGGTGCCGCTCGCGCTGGCCATCATCTTCGTGCTGATCTACCTCAGCTTCGGTTCCCTGCGGCAGGCGGCGCTGATCTACGTTTGTGTGCCGCTGGCCGTGTCCGGGGGCGTCTTCGCCCTCGCGCTGCGGGGGATGCCCTTCACCATTAGCGCGGGGGTGGGCTTCATTGCCTTGAGCGGCATTGCGGTGCTCAACGGCATCATGCTCATCAGCTTCATCAACCAGCTTCGCGCCGGTGGAAAAAACCTTCGCGACGCGGTGGTGGAGGGCACGCTCACCCGCCTTCGTCCGAAGCTCATGACCGCGCTCGTAGCATCGCTGGGCTTCGTCCCGATGGCCATTGCCACCGGCGCGGGGGCGGAGGTCCAGCGCCCGTTGGCGACCGTCGTCATCGGCGGCATCATCACCTCGACTTTCCTCACGCTGCTCGTGTTGCCCGTGCTCTACGAGTGGATCGAGCGAAAACAGAAAACTGCGGACACCGATCCTGACGGGCCGTCTTCGGATGAAGACGGTCCCGCTCCGGAAACCGGGTCCGCGACACATCCCTGAAAACACCATGAAGACCACACTTCGCATCCTCACCGCGGCCGCCGCCCTGTGCGCCAGCCTTGTCACCGCCACCGCCGCCGAGTCGAAAGTCGAAGGCGGACCGAAAGGCGGGCGCATCCTGGAAAAGACCAACCCCAAGGCCGAGTTCTTCGTAGAGAAGGACCATTCCGTCACCATCGCCTTCTACGACGACAAGCTGAAGCCTGTCGCCGCTGCCGACCAGAACGTGACCGTCATCGCCGATGTGAAAGGCACGAAGACCAAGCTGGAGTTCGAGAAGAAGGGCGACACCCTCGTCAGCAAGACCAAGCTGCCCGAAGGCGACGGCTACAACCTCGTCGTGCAGTTCAAGCAGACAGCCGAAACCAAGCCGCAGAACTTCCGCTTCACCTTCGACAACCACAATTGCGGCGTCTGCAAGCGCGCCGAATACGCCTGCACATGCGATCATTGACCTTCTGAAGGATTGCCACGTCCGATGCAGAAACGGATCGGATGTCAAAGCCTGGGAACAGGGCACGGGACGCCCGCGCGTATCATCCAGCTCCAGTGAAACCACGAGCCGACGTGTGCCGTTGCCAAAAATGATCTTCCGCGAGAACAGCCAGCGCCGCTTCGCCCTCGCCATCAAACCCACCGTGCGCGACGTCTCGTCGCTCGTGCCGAAGCTCCAGCAGGAAGTCGCGGCCAAGGTGAAGCTGCCGGAAGGCTATTTCGTTTCGTTCGAGGGGGAGTTCCTCGCCCAACGCGACGCTTCCCAACGGATCGCGGTTCTCAGCGCCGTCGTCTTCGCCGTCATCGCGGTCCTGCTCTACGGCTACTTCCGCACGCCGTTCTTCGCGTTCCAGGTACTCTTCGACATCCCGCTCGCGCTCGTGGGCGGGCTCGTCTTCACGTATTTCAAACTGAACAACATCTCCATCGCCACGCTCGTCGGCTTCATCGCCGTCGCCGGGGTCGCCGCGCGAAACAGCATCATGCTTCTCTCGCACTACCTGCACCTCATGCAGCACGAGGGCGAAGGCTTCACGAAGGCGATGGTCATCCGCGGCACGAAGGAACGGCTCGTCCCCGTGCTCATGACCGCGCTCGCCGCGGGCATCGGCCTCATCCCGCTCGTCCTCGCCGCCGACCAGCCGGGCAAGGAAATCCTGCACCCCGTCGCCGTCGTCATCGTCGGCGGTCTCATCACCAGCACGCTCCTCGGCCTCGGCGTCACGCCCACGGTCTTCTACACGTTCGGCAGAAAGGCCGCGCAAAAGGCCATCGAGAACGAAGCACCCGCATCGCACTGAACCTTTCCCCCGAACAACCAAACCAAAACAACACCACATCCCATGAAAAAACACCTCCTCGCGCTGCTCGGCAGCCTCACCCTCACCACCGCTGCGTTCGCGCACGCCGACATCGAAATCGGCCCCAACGGCGGCCGCATCCTCGAGTTCTCCAAGAACCAAAGCGTCCATGGCGAAGTCATCGTCAAAGGCGGCAAGTTCCAGATCGCCGTGCTCGATAAGGACATGAAGCCCGTCGCCCTAGCCGAGCAGACGCTCACCGCGAACGGTGGCCCGAACGGCAAGGCGGTGAAGCTCGAAGTCGAGAAAGCCGGCGACAAGTTCATCATCCCTGCCGTGAAGCCCGGCGAGTGGCTGATCCTGCAGTTCCGGGAGAACACGAAGGCCAGGCCCGTCACCGCGCGCCTGCAATACGACACGACCCCCTGCCCGAAATGCAAAGGCCCCGAGTGGCTCTGCTCATGTGCGGCGGAGGAAGAAAAGAAGGTGAAGAAGTAAGGCCTCATGCACTTCGGCAGAGCGGCGCTCTGGATGTGATGGCCCGAGGCAAAGCTTGTTCGCAAGCGCGAGCCCGTG
>JAYVSO010000012.1:0-25286 GCA_043775315.1 Verrucomicrobiota bacterium | reverse complement strand
CTTTCGACCACGAGCGGGAAGAACACCTTCATAATACGTTCCCACTGACTGTCAGGATTAGCCATGCTGGTAGGTCAATGCTTTCGACGAATTGAATTTGTGCGTGGGCATTTTACAGATGCCCTACGTAACTAACAGGTTTGAAAAGTCGCCTCAAACGAGTTCTTCCCGGCCTTCTTCTGCACGCCTCTTTGGTTCGCGGCCAGGTGTTCGCAGACTTTGAACACGGTTTCGGCGTCGTCCGCCGCGCCGAGGGCGGTCGCTATCTGGGCGGCGGTGTGGGCCGCGCCTTTCTGTTCGCGCAAGTGGGCGAGCACGCGGCGTTGCAGGGCGATGACGGCTTCGGCGGCCTTCTTGCCCGCCTCGACGCCGGGCTGGTGGTAGGCGTTGATGTTGACCAGCGAGGCGTAGAGGCCGACGGCGCGCTCGAACAAGGCGATGAGCGCGCCCACTGAGAACGCGCTGACTTCCGGGATGGTGATGGTGATGGACTGGCGGCCGTTCTCGTAGAGCGCCTCGCGGCTGCCGAGGAGGAAGCCGCTGAGGAAATCGCCCGAGGTCACGCCCGGTTCGACCTCAATGCTTCCGGCTGCGCGATCCCTCAGGACTTCCACGAAGACGACGAAGAAGTTGTTCACGCCCTCGCGGAGTTGCTGGACGTAGGCGTGCTGGTCGGTGGAGCCCTTGTTGCCATAGACCGCGATGCCCTGGTTCACGACGTTGCCGGCGAGATCGAGCTCCTTGCCGAGGGATTCCATGACGAGCTGCTGGAGATATTTGGCGAAGAGTTCCAGGCGATCCTTGTAGGGCAGGACGACCATGTCCTTGGTGCCTTTGCCGTCGCCGATGAAGTGCCAGCAGAGCGCAAGCTGCGCGGCCGGGTTGGACTCGGCGTCGGCCACGCGGGTGACGGCGTCGGTGGCCCTGGCGCCGGCCAACATGCCGCGGATGTCGAGGCCTTGGAGCGCTGCCGGAAGGAGCCCGACGGCGGAAAGTTCGCTCGTGCGGCCGCCGACCCAATCCCACATGGGGAAACTCTTCAGCCAATTGCCGGCGGCGGCGGCCTTGTGCAGGGCGCTGCCCATGCCGGTGACGGCGACGGCGTGCCTGCCGAAGTCGAGCCCGGCCTTCTCGTAGGCCGTTTTGGCTTCGAGCATGCCGTTGCGCGTTTCGGGCGTGCCGCCGGACTTGGAGATGACGAGCGCGAGGGTCGCGCCGAGCTGGCCGTCGAGCCGGGCCAGCGTCCTGTCGATGCCGTCCGGGTCGGTGTTGTCGAAGAAAAGCACGCCCATCTTGTCCGTCTTGGGATGGCCGAGGGCGTTGGCCACGAACTGGGGCCCGAGCGCGGAGCCGCCGATGCCGATGACGAGCACGTTCTTGAAGGGGCCGGCCGCGCCTTTGATCTGACCGGCGTGGACGGCGGCGGCAAAGGCCTCGATGTCGTTCAAAGTGCCCTCGATCTCGGCGGCAATTTCTTTGGTAGGCGCGAGCGCGGCGTCGCGCAGCCAGTAGTGGCCGACCATGCGTCTCTCGTCGGGATTGGCGACGGCGCCCTTCTCCAGTTCGGCCATGGCGGCGAAGGCCTTGGTGATCGCGGGCTTGGACTGGGCAAAGAAATCGGCCGGGAAGTTGACGCGGCTGATGTCGAGGGCCAGGCCTGCGGCGGGGAACTCACGGTAGAATTTTTGGAAACGGTCCCAGATCTGTGCCTTTGTCGCATTCATGGTGGGGACAGCAGTAAACACCCCGGCCAACGCGCGAAAGCGGAAACGCCGCCAGCCTGTCAGGCAGCAAGCGGGCTGATGGTCCCGATGCGCCGGCTGATAAGTCGATCAAGCGCGTCGATGGACGGCATGAGCCGGATTTGCCGACGGCTCAGTTCTTCAACAGGCGGTAGAACCGGGAACTGTTGGTCGCCTGGGAATCGGTGACGGTGAACGGGCTCGAAGGGAGCTGGAATGAAAACAACGAAGACCAGTTCGTCGAAGCGAGATTGGTGGAGACCTGGAGCGTGTAGCCCGGCCCGACCTGCCCGAATGCGTTGAGGCTGACTTGGGACGGCGACAACCGGCTGGGCGCGCCCAACGCCGAAGAACCCAGCGGATAGACGGTGATGTCCAAGACCGCGTTGGTCGGCGGAATGGTCACCTGATACTGCCCGAACAGGTCCATGAGGCCCCGATTGGCCAAGCTATCCGAACTGAACGGGTCGTTGGCGGTGAAGTGGACCCCCCACTGGCCCGAAATGACCCGCAGGGTGTAATTGCCAGTGTTGTCGGTGAGCACGTTGACCGTGCTGTAGTTGGCCCCGCCGATGAATGCACCACCGCCGAACCCGACGCCGGCGACGGGGTTGCCCAGGGTGTCCCGGACCTTCCCGGAAATGGTGGCCGTGGCGGGCAACGCGGTGAAGTTTTGCAGGAAAGCCTGCCCGGCGGCGAGCACGACGCTCGATTGAGAGCTGATGACGTGATTGGCCAGCAGCGGGGTATCCATGGAGTTCGGCGAGCAATACCAGGAATTGGTCCCGGCCAGCACAGCCACCGAGTAATATCCGTTGGCGTCGCTGATGCCCTGACCCTGGAACATCGACGGCCCGCTGCCACTCGCGTCGTTCGCCTGGAACTCGACGCCGGGAAACGGCGCCCCGAGATTGTTGGTGAAGCGGCCGTAGAACATGGCGTTCGCCTTGGGGAACAGGAGCGTGACATTCGCCACCGCGCCGGTCGTGGTGTCAAACTGCGGGAATTGCCGGGGGGTGACATAGCCACGCCTGGCCAGGCGGTCCTCCTGGATTTCAAACTTCCAGAAGGACGGGGAGACGGCGGCGGAGAAGGTGCCGTTGCTCGCGGTGAAGGCGGTGGCGAGGTAGTTCCCGGAAGACAATATCATGAAGACGCCGCCCAACGCGGCGGTGTTGGTGGCGTCACGCACGCTGCCGGAAAGCGTCACCGTGCCGTTCGTCAGATAGAGGTTGTTCGTCGCCGTCACCCCGGAGGCCAGGGCGACGCGGGGCGCGAGGGCCAAGTCGAAGAAGCAGTTGGGCCGGCTGGCGACCAGCGTGTAGGTGTTGGTGGGCAGTTTCAGCGAGTAACGTCCCGCGCCGTCCGTGATCGTCCCGCCCGCGTAGGGCCCGTCCGCTCCCGCCAGCGCGATGACGACGGCGTTCGCCGCGGGCGCCCCGGCGAGAAAGACCTGGCCCGTGACGGACTGCGGGAAAGCGGTGTTCGTGACAAGGAAGGACGCGTCGACCGGCGCAAACCGGTCCGACGGGCTGAGCACCCGGAAGATGTGCCGCCCGACGAAGTCCGCGACGACCCGCTGCGCGGGGGCCGGGAGTGCCGTGGTGATCGCGCCCCCGGCGGCGTCGCCGTCGAACGGCACGTTCAGATTGGTTTTCCCGCCGATGAGGCTGGCCCCGCCGTCGTTGATCGGGAACGTGTCCACGAGCAGTTCGCCAAGGTCGACGATCCCGTTGCCGTTCAGATCGAGGAACTCCTGCACCACCACCGGCTCGGTGTTGGTCAGTCCCCCGATCTGGAGGGTGATCAGCCCCGGGTAGGTGTTGCTCGTGGAAGAAGGCGAGACGCTCAAGGTGGCCGCGTCCGCCAGCGGCATGAGCAGGCATGAAAGCAGCAGCGTGGCCAGACGAAAGGAGGCTGAGAAATGTGCCTTGGTTTTCATGGGTTTTTCAGGGGACCGGGTTCTTTGCCATAATGCCCCGCCAGCCGGGCCTGGCAACAATCGTGTGCCCCTGTGCGGAACGGCCGCGCAAGCCGGATGGATTCCTCCCATGGCTTCCGCCTCAAGCTGAATGAGGGTTGCGCGACCTTGGGGATTCCACTAGAACCCCCCGGAATGAAGCTCCTGAAACCCCTGCTCGCTTCTGCTTTGTTGGCAATGCCCTCTGCGCCAATGACAGTCCGGGCTGAAGACTCCGCCGCCCAGAAGCAGGCCATTGAGGCCCTCCGGCGCATCCAAAGTCCCCGCTCCACCCCTCCCGTTGCGAAGGCTCCTGCGGCCCCTGCGAAGCCAGCGCCGGCCCCGGCTCCCGCAGCCAAGCCGGTCGAGATGAAAAAGACCTCGCCCGCGGTCGTCTCCGCCCCGGTGGCCAACCCCGCTTACGTCCCGCCTTACGATTCCGCCGCGCAGAAGCAGGCCCTTGAAGTTCTCCGCGCCAAGCAGGCATTCAAGCCCGCGCCGGTCGTGGTCAGCACCCCCAAGCCCATGGCTCAGCCGGCCCCGAAACCGGCCCCGGCCCCCGCAGTCAAGCCGGTCGAGATGAAGAAGCCTGCTCCCATGGTCGCCTCCGCCCCGGTGGCCAACCCGGCCTACGTCCCGCCTTCCGACACCGCCGCACAGCAACAGGCCCTTGAGGTTCTCCGCGCCAAGCAGGCCTCCAAGCCCGCGCCGGTCGTGGTCAGCACCCCCAAGCCCATGGCTCAGCCGGCCTCGGCCCCCGCAGCCAAGTCGGTCGAGATGAAGAAGGCTGCTCCCATGGTCGTCTCCGCTCCGGTGGCCAACCCGGCTTACGTCCCGCCTTCCGACACCGCCGCACAGCAGCAGGCCCTTGGAGTTCTCCGCACGAAACAGGCCTCCAAGCCGTCGCCGGCCATGGTCTCCGCTCCGAAGCCCCTAGCGCCGAAACCTGCAGCCACGGTCGCCAAGGCGGCCCCCGCTCCGATCCCGGCGATGGCGCCGACCACCAAGGAAGGCAAGCTGGCCGAGCTCACCCGCCGTTACCTCAACGACGAGGTCACCCCGCGCGAGTATCACACCCAGCGCGCCAAGATCCTCGCCGATTAAGCGCCGTCTGATTTCATCAACCCGCCGGATCAACTCCGGCGGGTTTTTTTGTTTCCCGGGATCGGGCACTGAACTTGAAACTTGGAACTCGTTGCCGAGCCCCCTTTACTCCCCGGCCATGCATAGCTTCCGTTATGTCGGTGACAAACTGTTCTGCGAAGGCACGTCGATCGAAGCGCTCGTGAAAGAGCACGGATCGCCGCTCTACGTCTATTCGGCGGCCACTCTCACCGACCATTTCTCCAAGCTCGATTCCGCGCTGGCCCCGCTCGACCACCTCGTCTGCTACGCGATGAAGGCCAACTCGAACGCGGCCGTCATCCGCCTCTTCGCCAACCTCGGCGGCGGCTTCGACACCGTCAGCGCCGGCGAGCTCCAGCGCGTCATCGCCGCCGGTGGCGACCCGAAGAAGTGCGTCTTCGCCGGTGTCGGCAAGACCGAGGAGGAAATCGCCTTCGCGCTCAAGAAGGGCATCTACAGCTTCAATGTGGAGTCGGAGCCCGAGCTCCAGCGCATCAACCGCGTCGCGGCCAAGCTCAAGAAGATCGCGCCCATCGCCGTGCGGGTGAACCCGAACATCGACGCCGGCACGCACGCCAAGATCACGACCGGCACCTACGAGAACAAGTTCGGCATCGCCTTCGAGGACATCGAAGGCGTCTATGCCCGCGCCTCGAAGCTGAAGAACATCCAGCTGCGCGGCCTCCAGATGCACATCGGCTCCCAGCTCACCTCCGTGAAGCCCTTCGAGGCGGCGGTCAAAAAAGTTGTGCCGCTCGTGCAAAAGCTTTCCGCCCGTTACGGCTTCGAGTTCTTCAGCATCGGCGGCGGCATCGGCATCGTCTACAACCCCGCTCTTGCCAGCGCCAATCCCGCGTGGTGGAACACGCCGGAAGGAAAGAAGATCCTCACACCCGCGACCTACGCAGCCACGCTGGTGCCGCTGCTCCAGCCGCTGGGTCTCCGAATCCTGCTGGAACCGGGTCGCTTCCTCGTCGGCAATGCCGGTGCGCTTGTCACCCGAGTCGAATACGTCAAAAAAACGGGCAGGAAGAACTTCGTCATCGTGGACGCCGCGATGAACGACCTCATCCGCCCCGCCTTCTACGACAGCTACCACGAGATCGTCCCGCTCAGGCGCGATGCCAAGGCCCCGACCGTTTCCTCCGACGTCGTCGGCCCGATCTGCGAATCCGGCGACTACTTCTGCAAGGACCGTCCGCTCCAGAAGGTCGGCGAAGGCGACACCCTCGCGCTTCTCAGCGCCGGCGCCTATGGCTCCGTCATGGGCTCGAACTACAACACCCGCAGTCTGCCGACCGAAGTGCTCGTCAACGGCAAGAAGGCCGACGTCGTCCGCAAGCGCCAGAAGATCGCCGATATCTGGGAGAACGAAGTCGTGCCGGGTTGGTTGAAGAAGCGCTGAGTGGTTCAATTTCCATTAGGAGAAGCCGGGCAACGCTGCCCGGCTTTTTGTTCTTCTACTTTGGTGCGGACAACCCGGCTCGGCGCTTGGCAGCAGGAGCCGTGGTTCCCAAGCTGCCGCCGTGAGCGACGAACTCCGGGAACTCCGCGAGCGGCATGAGCGGCTGACGCAGCTGTATCGTGTCAGCGACATCATCCACGCGACCCTGGAACCCCAGGAGGCGCTTCAGTCGATCGTCGACGAGACTGTCCGCATCGTGCGCGCGGGCAGCGGCTCGATCGCGTTGGTGAATCCCACCACCGGCTTCCTCGAGATCCAGGCGTCGTCCGGGTTGCCGGGAGATGCTTCGGAATTCCGGCTCAAAGTCGGTGAAGGCATCACCGGTTGGGTTGCCCGAACTGGCAAACCGGCCCGCGTCGGCGACGTCGCTTCGGATCGCCGTTACGTAGTGCTCCGGCCCGGTGTCAGGTCGGAACTCGCCATCCCGCTCGAGCTCCGGGGTTCCATCCGCGGCGTGATCAACGTCGATTCCGACCGGCCCGACGCCTTCAGCGGCGCGGACCAGGAACTCCTCGAGATCCTCGCGCTCCAGGCCACGCGGGTCATCGAGAACACCTGGCTCTACGAACAGCTCCGCCTCAAGGCGCGCCTCTTCGAGACGCTGGTCAGCGTCAGCCGCACGATCAATTCCACCCTCAGCCTCGACGAGGCCCTCAGCGTCGTCACCCGCGAGGCGGCGCAGCTGGTCGACGCCAGCATGTGTTCGCTGATGATGCTGGATGGGACGGGTGAATGGCTGGATCTCCGCGCGCACCACGGAGCGGGTGAGCGATACGTCAACAAGGCCCGGCTCAGCACTTCGGACAGCATGCTGGGGATCGTTGTCCGCCGGAAAAAACCGCTCCAGGTGGAGAACGTCCAGGTGTCCGGACGCTACCAGAACGTCGACGTCGCCCGTGAAGAGGGGCTCGTTTCGTTGCTCAGCGTTCCGCTCATCTTCGGCGGGCAGGCCATCGGCACGTTGAGCGTCTACACCGCCAAGCCGCACAGCTTCTCGAACGAGGAGATCCGCATCCTCAGCGCCATGGCCGAGCTTTCCGCCATCGCGATCGAGAAGGCGCGTCTCTACGAGCGCATCGTCGATGTGGAGGAGCAGCTCCGGCAGAACGAAAAACTCTCCGCCCTCGGCCTGCTGGCGGCGGAGGTGGCGCACGAGATCCGGAATCCTCTCACGGTGATGAAGATGCTTTTCCACTCGCTGGATCTGCGGTTCCCCGCGAGCGATCCGCGCAGCCGCGACGTGGAAATCATGGGCCAGAAGATGGACCTGCTGAACCGCATCGTGGAACAGATCCTGGACTTCGCGCGCAACTCCGAGCCGAAGCTGGAGACGGTCAATCTCAACGAGCTGATCGAGGATCTCGGACTGCTCACCAGGCACAAGCTCCGCAACCACGGCATCAAGCTCGAGCGCCAGCTTGATCCCGGGCTTCCGCTTGTCGAAGCGGACGCCGCGCAGTTGGAGCAGGCATTCCTCAACCTGACCCTCAACGCGGTGGAGGCGATGCCCGACGGCGGCCTGCTTCGGATCACGTCCCGGTTCCAGGTGGAATCCGCCGGCGAACCACGCTGCGTCGTCATCGAGTTCACCGACACCGGGGAAGGCATGACCGAGTTGCAGCAGCAGCGCGCGTTCACCTCGCTTTTGCAGACGACGAAAGCCAAAGGAAACGGCCTCGGCCTGGCCATCGTCGGGCGTGTGATCGAAACGCACCGGGGCAAAGTCCGGATCGAGTCGAAGCCGGGCGAAGGCACGCGCTTCATCATCACGTTGCCGATAGGACGCGACGAAGGCTGAGCCGGGGGGTTGTGGACCGGCCGGGACTTCACCGCCGCCGTCGCCGGGGTTCATCGGCATATCCGCAAACGCGAAATTGCTGGCCGGGGTGGAAGTGTCTGGCGCACGGTTTCATCGCAGCATGGCCGCATTCCTCAAAACTCTCCTGTCGTTCACCCGGCCCTACCGCGGCCGGCTGATCCTCGGGTTGTTCTTCGGGCTCTGCGTGGCGCTTGCTTCAGCCGCTTTGATGATCTGGGTCAAGGAGGTGATGGACGTGGTCTTCGCGGCCAATGAGGAGACGAACGCGATGGCAAAGACGTCCCTTATGCCGGAGTTCCTTCGGGGTGCGGCCGAATGGGCGGTCTCATTGTTGAAATCGGCTCCATCGCCTTCCAGTGACGCCAGCAAAGTCCTGATGATCCTGGTGATTCCGGCCTTGATGTTCATCCAGGTGGTCTCGGCTTATCTGAATTTCTACCTGCTGCAATGGGTGGCGATCCGCTCGGTGTGCGACATCCGCGTGCGGCTCTTCGACAAGCTCCAGCGGCTGTCTGTCGGCTTCTACCACTCGACGAACACGGGCGAACTCATCTCGCGCATCAGCAACGACACCTACTCGCTGACCAAGGCGATCACGGGAATCCTGCCGGTCATTGTCGTCGGCCCGGCCACCGTCATCGCGCTGGTCGCCGTGCTGCTGGCCAAGCAGCCGAAGCTCACGCTGATCTCGCTCGTCGTGCTCCCGCTCTGCATCGCGCCTGTCGCGATCTACGGACGCAAGGTCCGCAAATCGACGAAGAAGCTGCAGGAGAATTTCGCCGAGCTGACCGAACTGATGCAGGAGACTTTCTCCGGCCACCGCATGGTGAAGGCCAACAACCTGGAGGACACGATGCTGGCGCGGTTCAAGGCGTCGACGGGCCGGTTCATCAGCCACTACATGCGCATCGTGCGTTCGCTGGAAGTTCCGGGATCGCTCGTGGAGATCATGGGCGCGGTCGGCGTGGCGCTGGTGCTCATCTATGTCGCGCTGGTTGACAAGAAGACCCCGGGAGATTTCCTCCAGTTCGTCCTGGCAATCGTCTCGCTCTACAAGCCGATCAAGGAACTGAGCCGCCTGCCCGGCCAGCTCGAACAGGCCCGCGCGTCCAGTGAACGCGTGTTCGAACTGATGGCGCTCGGCGAGGATCTGCCAGAGCCGGCATCGCCGAAGGCTCTCAAGGCGACCGGTGCGGAGATCCGTTTCGAAAAGGTCTCCTTCAGCTATCCGTCGAAGCCCGCGTTGATCGGCTTCGACCTGACGATCCGGCCCGGCCAGAAGATCGCGCTCGTGGGCCGGAGCGGCTCCGGCAAGACGACCGTCAGCAGCCTGCTGCTGCGCTTCTACGATCCGCAGCAGGGCGCGATCACCATCGGCGGAATCGATCTGCGGGATGTTTCCACGAAGTCGCTCCGCGAACAGATCGCCGTGGTGAGCCAGGACATCGTTCTCTTCAACGACACGATCGCCGGGAACATCGCCCTGGGTCGGCCGGGTGCGACCCGCGAGGACATCGAAGCAGCGGCCAAGGCGGCCTTTGCCCACGACTTCATCATGGAGAAGTCGGAGGGCTATGACACGTCCGTGGGCGAACGCGGCTCCCAGCTCTCCGGCGGCCAACGTCAGCGGGTCGCCATCGCCCGCGCCATCCTACGAAACGCCCCGATCCTGATCCTCGACGAGGCCACCAGCGCGCTCGATACCGAGTCCGAACGCGCCTTCCAGGCGGCGCTCGAGGTCCTCATGCGCGGGCGGACCACGCTCTGCATCGCCCACCGGCTTTCTACCATCGTGAACGCCGACCTCATCGTCGTGATGGACGAGGGGCGGATTGTGGAGTCCGGGAAGCATTCCGAGTTGCTCGCGCTCAACGGCGCCTATCGCCGCCTGCACGACCTGCAGTTCAACGCCTGACGAACTCGGGCAACCCAATCATTGCCGCGCACCGAGGCGCTCGATTAGCGTCCGCACCCGGATGCCGACCTTGTTGGAAAAAATCCAGGCCAGCGCCGCCGAAAGGCTGACGCTGCCGCCCGGACGACTGCCGTTCCAGGAGCTGCCCCGCTACAGGAATTTCCTGAAGGTGGAAACCGCCCGGCTCAAGATCGTCCACCGCGCCGGCGCGGACGGGCGCATCGTCTGCAACGCCCGCGCGGCCCTCGTCGACGAGCTGATCCGCCACATCCTCGAAGGCGTGCTCGCATCGAGCCCGGAGATCCCCGGCGGCAAGGTGCCGGGCTTCACCCTCGTCGCCATCGGCGGTTACGGACGGGCCGAGCTGAATCCCTTCAGCGACATCGACATCATGTTCCTCCACGACGGCACGCTCGTGAAGAAGGGCATGCCGCTGCCCGAGATGACCGCCGTGGTCGACGGCCTTCTCTACACGCTCTGGGACATCGGCCTGAAGGTCGGCCACAGCGTGCGGTCCGTGGCGGACGCGGTCGAAGTGGCGAACAAGGACATGCAGTCGAAGACGTCGTTGATCGAGTCGCGGCTGGTGTTCGGAAACGAAAAGCTCTTCAAGGAATTCCAGAAGCAGACCGTCGCAAAATGTGTCGAGGGCTATGAGGCGGAATACAGCCAGATGCGTCTCGAGGACCAGTCCACGCGGCGGGCCAAGCATGGCAACTTCCCCTTCATGCAGGAGCCGAACATCAAGAATGGCTGCGGTGGCCTGCGCGACTACCAAAACCTCGTCTGGATGACTTTCTTCCGGCACCGGACGCGGTCGCTCGAGGATCTGGAAAAAAAGGAGATGATCAGCGAGCTCGAGCGCAAGCAGCTCGCCGCCGCCTACGATTTTCTCCTGCGCACCCGCAACGAACTCCACTACCAGGCCGCCAAATCCAGCGACGTGCTCGTGCGCCAACTGCAACCGGCCGTCGCCCTGGGGCTGGGATACGCCGACCGTTCGCCGAACCGCCGCCTGGAGGCGTTCATGCGCGACTACTACCTCGCGGTGCGGTCGATCGACCACATCACGCGCGGGCTGGAACAACGACTCGCGCTGAATCCCGCCAAGGGCCTTCTGCCGAAGTTCCGGAGCCTGCTCGACCAACGCCGCCGGTTGCAGCGGGAGCAGCTGGTCGACGGCTTCAAGTTCCTCGACGGCGAGATCCACGCAGGCTCCAACCGCGTCTTCATCGATCAGCCCCGCCGCATGATGCGGGCGTTTCTCCACGCGCAACAGCGTGGTCTGCGGCTGAGTGCCGAGCTCGCCCAGCTCATCCGGAATTCATTGTCGCTGGTGGAGCGTAGTTTTCTCGCGGATCAGGGCGTGCGCGACAGCTTCCTGGAGATCCTCAACCAGCGGGGCAACGTCGCGCCCGTCCTCCGCATGATGCACGAGGTGGGATTCATCGGGAAATTCCTGCCCGAGTTCGGCAAGCTCACATGCCTCGTCCAGCACGAGTTCTACCACCAATACGCTGCGGACGAACACACGCTCGTCTGTCTGCAGAAGCTCGACCAGGTGTGGGAGGCCAAGGACGCGCCCTACAAGAACTACACCGAGATCCTCAACCTCGTGGAGAAGCCCTGGATCCTCTACCTCGCGCTGCTCCTGCACGATTCCGGCAAGGCCTATCACACCGGCAAGCACGAGATGGTCGGCGGCGAGCTCGCCATCAAGGTGGGCCGGCGGCTCGGTCTCGACGGCGAAACCACTCACCGCCTCAGGCTCCTCATCGAGCAGCACCTGCTGCTCGTGCAGGTTTCCCAACGGCGCGATCTCGAGGACCAGACGGTGATCCGCCACGTGGCCGACCAGGTGCAGAACGCCGACAACCTGGAGATGCTCACGCTCCACACCTTCGCCGACTCGATGGGAACGAGCGACCAGCTCTGGAGCAGCTTCAAGGATTCGCTCCTCTGGACGCTCTACCGCCGGACGCACCAGATGCTGGTCGAGGGAACCGACTTCATCCGGGCCGAAGCCCGCCAGCGCGAGATGCTCCAGAACGAGGTTCGCTCCCTCGTTCCGCGGACGTTCCAGGAAGACGAGCTGGAGGCGCATTTCCGGAATCTCCCGCGCTACTACTACGTCATCCAGTCGCCTCAGGAGATCGCCTCCCACCTCGGGCTCGTGCACCGCTTCATGCACCACCAGCTCGACGAGGTGGACCAGGCCTTGGCGCCCGTGGTCGCGTGGAGAAACGAACCGGACCGCGGTTTCACCACGATGCAGATCTGCACCTGGGACCGCGCCGGACTCTTCAGCAAGATCTGCGGCGCCTTGACCGCCTCGGGCCTGAACATCCTCGGCGCGGAGATCTTTTCCCGGACCGACGGCATCGTGCTGGACGAATTCTTCGTCACCGATGCCAAGGCCGGAGTGCTGGCCAAGAAAGAGGAACGCGAACGCTTCGAGGAGCTGATCACCAAGACGCTGAACAGCGAGGACGTCGACCTGCACGAGATCATCATGAAGCAGAAGCTCCCGCGCTCGCCCTTCCGCAAACAGGCGCTGGAAAAAATGGCGACGGTCATCCGCTTCGACAACCACACGTCCGAGACCAAGACCATCATCGACATCGAGACCGAGGACCGGATCCGGCTGCTCTACTTCATCAGCCAGACGCTCAACGCCCTCGATCTCGACATCACCCTCGCGAAGATCTGCACCGAGAAGGGTGCGGCGATCGACAGCTTCTACGTCACGGAACGTGACGGGCGGAAACTGGAGTCGAAGGAGCGCCAGGCCGAAGTGGAGAAGAAGCTGCGAACGTCGTTGTCCCGCCTGACGGGCTGACCTGCGAAGAAAGCGATCCCAAGAACCAAAAGGCCGGGCAGGCTCGTTGAAGTATTTTTAAGCGGTGAGCCCAGGTCGATCGAGGTGGTTTTTTTGGACCTACCCGGCCTAAAGGTTCTTGGGACTGCTGAGGACGCTTGCGCGTCACCAAAGAGATTGCAGCCTCTATGCCATTGAGATTCACCGTCTCCTGCGACGGAAAGATGACGGCCGGGAAACAATCTGGCCAATTCGCGACAGTCATTGCTGAGAAGCGGGTGCAGGAGGGACGTTTCGAGTCAGCCGAGAGGCATGATTGCCTGGGGCGCCGCCGGCTTCTAGGCTGCACGGGTGAACGATGCCTATCGTCAGCTTCTCGACAGCACGATCCACCATCTGGAGTCGCTCAAGGCGCGTGGCTCCGGGTTTGTCCCCGTCGAAGCCGACACGCTGGCCAGTCTCGCCGCCCCCGTCGCCGCAGCGGTGCCCGCATCTCCTTTGACCAAACCCGCCGCGGTTCTTTTTGCACCCCGGATCGATGTCCGTCCCGAACCGGCAAAGCCCCGGCCTTCCGCTGCACCGGCTCCTGCGTCGACCGTTTTCCCCGGTGCCTCGGCCGCAGCCTCCGTCCTGGGCGTCGTGCCCGAGTCGCTCGACGACGCGATGGCTCAACTGCGCGGGAAAGCTTTGGCCTGCATGCGTTGTCCGAACCTCGCCGCCGCGCGGAAGTCCGTGGTCTTCGGCGTGGGCGACATCCGGGCCCGGCTCATGTTCGTGGGCGAGGCTCCGGGAGCGGATGAAGATGCCCAGGGTGAGCCGTTTGTCGGCAAGGCCGGCCAGCTCCTGGCCAAGATCATCGAGACGATGGGCCTCACCCGGCAGACGGTCTACATCGCCAACATCCTCAAGTGCCGGCCGGACACCCCGGGCGAAAACGCCGGCAACCGCAAGCCGACGCTGGACGAGATGAAGACCTGCTCGCCCTACCTCCTCGCCCAGATCGAGCTGATCAAACCGAAGGCCATCGTCGCGCTGGGCGGCACGGCGGTGGAGGGATTGCTCGGGAACTTCACCGGCATCATGAAGCTGCGCGGAAGCTGGCAGACCTTTCGGGGAATCCCGGTCATGCCGACCTATCACCCGGCGTTTCTGCTGCGCAACCAGGCGTTGAGCGAAAAGCGGAAGGTCTGGGAAGACATGCTCAAGGTCCTCGAACGCCTCGGCCTGCCGATCACCGACAAGCAACGGGGATTCTTCCTGCCGAAGGAGTGAAGCAACCGAAGCGGCGCTGCCGGCCAAGCCGGTTCAAAGCTCCGACCGGAGTGATTTCAGATCCGGGTCGTCCTTCCCCATTTTCCGCAACGCGTCCTTGCCGATGAGGCGGCGGGCTTCGTTCAGCCAGAAGCGGGCTTCTTCCAGCCGGCCCATCTGGCAGGTGTAGCAGGCGAGGTTGTAGGGAATCGTGCCTTCATCCGGAAACTCGGCGGCGACCGCCGAGAGCGCGTCGAAGGCCTCCCCTGTCCGCTTCATCTCGTGGAGGGTGTAGGACTGGTTGATCCAGCCGTTCACCTCGTCCGGGGCGACGTGGACCTGCGCGCGGGCCGCGACGAGGGCGGACTCCCAGTTCCTCGCCAGGGCATGGACCTTCCAGCGCACGTCGAGCACCTGCGGATGGCCCAGCAATCCCCGGGGAAGCCGGTCCAGCTCGCCGTGCGCCTCGTGGTGGAGCCCCAGCTCCGCCCAGCCGATGGCGGCGTTGAGGCGGTGCGCGTCGGGGGGTTCGATCTTCGGCATTTCCACGGACGAAGAATCGGCAACCTCGTGCGGGGTTGCAAAGCCTGTTCTGTGAAGGAACATCCCGGCGCCATGGCATGGAATTCCGCCCTCATCGCATCAGGTCATCGCCCCGCGACGCGCCTGCTCGTCCTCGTCGTCGCGGGCTGGCTCTCGACTGCCGGCACCATCGCCGCGACGACCAATGCCCCGCTGCGGACCTTGCCCGAGCTCGTCGCCAAGCTGGCCACGCAGGCGAACCAGCCGCATCTCCGCCAGGCAGCGCTCGGCGTGAAGATCGTGGCCCTCGATTCCGGCCGGACGATCTTCGAGCAGGACGCGTCCCGGCTCCGCAAACCGGCGTCGAACAACAAGCTCTTCACCGGCGCGCTGGCCCTCGACCGCTTCGGCCCGGATTTCCGCATCCGCACCTCCGTGTATGCCACCTCGGTTCCGGACCTGAACGGCCTGGTCGCAGGCGACGTGGTGGTCTATGGACGGGGCGATTTCTCGATGTCCGCCCGCTTCAACAACGGGGATTACTCGAAGGCCCTGGCCCCGATGGTCGACGCCATCGCGAGAGCCGGAGTGAAACGCATCACGGGCTCCCTGGTGGGGGATGACAGCCATTTCCGCACGCCGCCCTACGGCAACTCGTGGACCACGGACGACCTCCAATACTACTACGGGGCCGAAGTCTCCGCGTTGACCCTCCAGGACAACGTCGTCGACGTCGTGGCCAAGGCCGGCGCAAAACCGGGCGACCCGGTCCGTCTTTCGCTCAAACCCGAGACCTCCTATCTGGCCTTCAGCAACCGTGCCGCCACCGTGGCCAAAGGCGGCAAGGGCGCGGTGGAGTTCTACCGCCCGTTGGGCCGGAACATCGTCTATGTCCAAGGCTCGCTGCCCGTCGGCGGTTCGACGAGCGACGCGGTCACGCTCTCGAATCCCGCGCTCTTCTTCGCCACCCAGCTCCGCGGTGCGCTGGCGGCGAGGGGCATCCCCGTCGACCAGCCCCCGAAGTCCATTGGCCGTCTTGATCGCGATGTCGTGCCGCTGGATCCGTCGTGGAAGGAGATCGCCTTCACCGAATCCCGGCCGATGAGCGAGCTCGTGTATTTCATGATGAAGCCGTCGCAGAACCTTTACGCGCAGCTGCTCCTGTTGCAGGCCGGACGCCGGATCATGGCGGAGGATTCGCCGCTGGTGACGACCGAGACGCTCGGCCTGCGCGACATGGGAAAATTCCTGGGCGGCATCGGCGTGAAGCCTTCCGACATGCACCTTGAGGAGGGCTCGGGCCTTTCGCGCTCGGCCCTGACCACTCCGGACGCCATGGTGACGCTGTTGCGCCACATGGCGAAACATCCCCAGGCCAAGCCGTTCTTCGACAGCCTGCCGCTGGGCGGGGTCGACGGGACCTTGCGGAGCCGCTTCCAGGGAACCGCCGCCGAGCGCAACGTCTCGGCCAAGACCGGTGCGCTCGCCTACGTCGCGGCGCTGTCCGGCATCGTGACCACCGCGTCGAAAGAGCGCGTCGCCTTCTCGCTGCTGCTCAACAATTACACCGGCGGCGCCGGCAAACCTTCCGGCCGGGAGATCATCGACGGCATCGCCGTCACCCTCGCTGACTATGCCGGGAAGCTGGAATGAACGCGCCATGATCGGACTCACCGTCGGAGACATCACGGGCATCGGCCCGGAAGTAACGCTCAAGGCCGTGGCCGCCCTGTTGCCGGAAACGCGGACCCGCTTCGCCCTGATCGGACCGCTCAACTTCCTCCGCGCACTCGACAGCGAGCTGGGAACAAAACTCGACCCCGTGGCCTTGGCGTCCTCCGAAGCTTTCAACCGGGTCGTGGTGATCGACCCGGTCGGTGCCGCCATGCCCGAGTCGCTGCCCACGGGCGCCCCCGCGGTGGCCGACGCCGCGATGACGTTCCTCCATGAAGGCGCACGCCGGTGTCTCGCCGGAAATCTGGCCGCGCTCGTCACGGCTCCGGTAAACAAGGAAACCATCCTGCGGGCGGGCCATGACGGCTTCACCGGGCAGACCGAGCTCCTCTCCGGGCTGTGTGGTCAAACGGACACGGCCATGATGCTTCTCGGTTGTGATGACCGGAACCGCTGGCTCCGCGTGGCTTTGGTGACGACGCATATTCCCCTCCGCTCCGTGCCGGACGCGCTGACGATCGAGAACGTCCTCAAGACGATCCGGCGATCCGGCGAAGCCTGCCGCCTGCTGAAGCTGCCGCGCGCCCGGATCGGAGTCTGCGGCCTCAATCCCCACGCCGGCGAGGGCGGCCACATCGGCGACGAGGAAATCCGGATCATCCGGCCCGCCGTCGAGCTGGCCTTGTCCGAGGGGCTGGATGTCGTTGGGCCCATGAGCGCGGACACGTTGTTCCACGAGGCCTTCGTCGGCGGATACGACGCCGTGGTGGCGATGTATCACGACCAAGGATTGGGGCCGTTGAAGCTGATTGGATTCGAGACCGGGGTGAACTGGACACTCGGCTTGAAGTTCATCCGCACGTCGCCCGACCACGGCACCGCCTACGACATCGCTGGCAAGGGAGTGGCCAATCCTTCGAGCATGATCCATGCGATCCGGCTGGCACTGAAGTTGGCCGAAGCCTGACCCCTGCGGTTCACAAGCCAGCCGTCCGGCCACCCGGTTTCAGGCAGCCGGACGACATGCGTTGTTTTTTTTGGTTTCGATGGGAAACCTTTGCCGCCTGGCATTTCATTGCTCGTGAATAGCATCGGCAGTGCCGCTGATACCGACAGCGGCCCAACTGACTTGCAGCCGGACACTCCTTGCCACCGGGACATTCAACCAAGTTGCCCTTGCCTCGTTCTCCGCCATTTCGCACCCTCACTTTGTAATGCAGGTCCAGCAGTCCCACGCGGATCGGGTGCAGAAATCGCCAGCCATCGACCCGGCTCCGGTTCTTCATCCCTTCAACGAATTTGATACCGCCCTCAAGCGGTCGCAGAACTATCTACTCAACGTCCAGAAGCCCGAAGGCTACTGGGTCGGGGAGTTGATGGTCGACGTCACCCTGATCGCCGATCTCGTGGCCTACCACCACTGGGACCGTTCGGTGGACAAGGTTTGGGAGAAGAAGGCCGTCCACCACATCTTCTCGAAGCAGCTCCCGGACGGCGGCTGGAACATCTACTTCGGCGGCCCGGCCGAGGTGAACGCCACCATCAAGGCCTACCTCGCCCTCAAGCTCGCCGGCGTGTCTGTGACCGACCCGCGCATGTTGAAGGCCCGCGAAGTCGCCATGCGCCTCGGCGGCGTGCCGAGGATGAACACCTTCTCGAAGCTCTACCTCGCGCTCATCGGCCTCTTCCCCTGGAAGTGGCTGCCGACGATCCCGTGCGAGGTCATGATGATCGGAAAGTGGTTCCATGTGAACTTCTGGGACATGAGCAATTGGTCGCGCGCCATGATCGTGCCGCTGGCCATCATCAACCATTTCCGTCCCACCCGCGCCGTCGCCGTCGACCTGAACGAGCTCTATCCCGAGGGCTACCACGAGCGTGACCTGGCGCTCCCGCGCGATCCGCAGACCTTCACCTGGCGGAATCTTTTCCTCTCGCTGGACGGCCTGCACAAGTTCGCCGAGCTCTTCGTCCGCGGCGGCATCCATCCCTTCCGCCGCCGGGCCTTGAAGAAGTGCGAGCAGTGGATGCTGGAACGCTTCGAGAACAGCGACGGCCTTGCCGCCATCTTCCCCGCGATGCTCAACGCCCTCATCGCCCTCAAGGCGCTGGGCTACCCCGCCGAACATCCGCAGGTCAAACGCGCCTGGCACGAGATCAAGAAGCTCCAGCACGAGACAGGGGACAGCGTCCGCTGCGAGCCCTGCTTCTCGCCCGTCTGGGATACCGCCATCGTCACCATCTGCCTCCGCGAAGCCGGCGTTCCCGCCGAACATCCGCAGATGCAGAAGGCCGCCGACTGGCTCATCGACCGCGAGATCCGCTTCAAGGGCGACTGGGTCCACAAGAACCCGGCCAAGGTCGAGCCGTCCGGCTGGGTCTTCGAGTTCAAGAACGAGTGGAACCCCGACGTCGACGACACCGCGATGGTCCTCCTCGCCCTGCGCAAGGTGGCCCTAGCCGACCGCAAGAAGCGCGACGACTCCATCCGGCGCGGCCTGAATTGGATGATGGCTTTCCAGTGCAAGGACGGCGGCTGGGCGGCCTTCGACAAGGACTGCACCAAGGGCATCCTCGAAAAGGTCCCCTTCGCCGACCACAACGCCATGCTCGATCCCGAATGCGCCGACATCACCGCGCGCATCCTCGAGCTCCTGGGCTACGACGGCTGGGACTTGAAGCACCCGCAGATCGTCGACGCGCTCGACTATGTGAAACGCCAGCAGGAGACGGACGGTTCCTGGTATGGCCGCTGGGGCGTGAACTACATCTACGGCACCTGGCAGGTCTGCCGCGGCATGGCCGCGCTTGGCATCGACATGACGGAGCTATGGCTCGTAAAGGGCCGCGACTGGCTGGAGAGCGTGCAGCACGACGACGGCGGCTGGGGCGAACGCTGCAACACCTACGACGATCCGGTCTTCAAGGGCCAGGGCCCCAGCACGGCCTCGCAGACCGCGTGGGCCGTCATGGGACTGCTCGCTTTCGGCGACGCCGACCGCGAGAGCATCCGGCGCGGGATCGAATACCTCGTCCGCACCCAGAACCCCGACGGTTCCTGGACCGAGGACGAAGTGACCGGCACCGGTTTCCCCAAGGTCTTCTACCTGAAATACGACATGTATCGGAATGCCTGGCCGCTCCTCGCGTTGGCCACCTACAAGAAAGTGCTCAACGGGGAAGAGATTGGCGACAAGGTGTGATCCGGATCTCCCTTACGGCCTCAGGGAGAACTCCAAAATCACGCCCCGGCGATGATCCGCTCGGCGATGCGTCCGGCGCTTTCGTCCGCCGCGATGTCGAGCCACTGGACGGGAAGCTGGTTGCGGAACCACGTCATCTGCCGGCGGGCGAATTGCCACGTCTTGAGCTTCACGAGTTCGATTGCCTGCCGGAGTCCGAGCTCGCCGCGCAGGTGGTCGGCCACTTGCCGGTAGCCAAGCGCCTGCAGCGCCGTGCGGTTTCCTTCCAAACCATTTCCCAGCAGCCCGTGGGTCTCGGCCACGAGGCCTTCTGCGAACATGGCGTCGACCCGACGGTCGATGCGTCGGCGGAGATCGTCCGGTGAACGACGCAGGCCGAAGATCGGCGGGAAGGAGGCTTGCCGTTTTGTTTTCTCTTCATTCCAGGCAGCACGCTGCTCGCTGAAGGGTCTTCCGGTCAGCCGGATGACTTCAAGCGCGCGGACGACGCGGCGGGGATTGCGCCGGTCGATGACGGCGAAGGTCGCAGGGTCTTTGGCTTCGAGTTCGACCAGGAGTCCACTCAACGGCGCAGCTTCCAGTTCGGCGCGGATCACCGGATCGCCGGACGGCGCGTCGCCGAGTCCGTTGAACCACGCGTTGAAGTAGAGGCCGGTTCCTCCGCAGAAGACGGGGAGACGTCCCCGTTGGCGGATGCCCGCTTCGGCCGCCTTGGCCAGTTCGATGAAGCGCGCGGCGTCGAAGGACTCGGTAAGTTCCGCGACGTCGATGAGATGGTGAGGGACGCGGGCGAGTTCGGCGGGGGACGGTTTGGCCGTGCCGATGTCGAGGCCCCGGTAGACCTGCATGGAATCGACCGAGATGATTTCGCCGCGCAGCCGTTCGGCAAGTTCGAGCGCGACGGCGGATTTCCCGCACGCCGTCGGACCGACGACGCAGACGGAAGGAGCCTCGGGGAGGGCAGGCATTCGGTTACTTGGCCCCGAGCCGGCGCGGCAGACGCCACCAGAGAAGCGCGCCGGCCGCGAGGATGCCGATGCTGACGAGGTGCGCGGGAGTGGCGGCCCCCGTCAGTTGCTCGACGGGGTAGTCGCCACGGAAAAGTTCCACGAACGACCGGAGAACGGCGTAGGAGAGCAGGTAGGCGGCGAAGACTTGGCCGTCGAATTTCTTCCGTCGATAGAGCCAGGCGAGACCGAGGTAGAGGAGCAGGTTGAGTCCGGATTCGTAGAGTTGGGCGGGATGCACGCCAGTGCCACGCGTGGCGTGGTCCATCGGGAAGTGGATGGCCCAGGGCAGGTCCGAAGGCCGGCCGTAGCAGCAGCCGGTCATCAGACAGCCGAGCCGGCCGAAGAAGTGGCCCAGCGCGATGCTCGGCGCGAGCGCATCCCCGACGCGCCAGAGCGGAAGCTTCTTCCACAGGCACCAGGCGATGGCCGAAAGCGATCCGCCTATGAGGCCGCCGTAGAAGACGAGGCCGCCGTTGCGGATGGCGAAGAGCTTCGAGAGCGGCAGGCCCCTGAAGTCGTCCCAGTAGGTAACGACGTAGAAGAGCCGCGCACCGAACAGGGAGCCGAGGATCAGGACGACGCCGAGGTCGGCGATGGTTTCGCCGGGGAGTTTGTCGAGCAACGCGCGACGGCTGGCTGTCCACAGGCCCAGCAGGATGCCTATGGCAATGAAGATGCCATACCAGTAGATGGCGATGTCCCCGATCTGGATAGCGACTGGATGCACAGGGCGACGAAGCTAAGGCCGGACATGGATGTGGGCAAAAGGGAAAACCCGCAGATGGTAAGGCACGTCGCTCCATGCGCGCCGCCGCAGGGTCGCCGAATCCCGGCGCGGTTCCAAAGGCGTCTGCCGCAGGACAACCTTCATCCCGGCCTTTCCGCGAGAGACCTGGCAATCGTCACCTGCCTTCGAGGCGGCGCGCACGGAGTGACGCGCCCCACCACGAAGCGAGCATGCCCAGACATCGGGCCGATTCGTCAGGCCTTGATGAAGCTCGCCGCCGCGGTCGCCGAGGCGCCGTCATGCACGATGGCCATGAGCGCGCGGGTCATGCCGGCGGGATCGGCGTGCTGGATGATGTTCCGGCCATAAACGATTCCGGCCGCGCCCTGTTGAATGAGCGCCTCGGTGCGGGCGAGGATTTCCGCGTCCAACGCCTTGCCGCCGCCGCGGACGAGCACGGGTATCTTGCCGGAGATTTCGACGACCTTGTTGTAGACGGACACGTCGTCGGTCGGATCGGCCTTGATGATGTCGGCGCCGAGTTCCACCGCCTGCCGGACCAGTGGGAGGATCTTCTCCAGATCACCGTCGACCATATAGCCGCCGGCCTTGGTGTTCGATTGGAAGACCAGCGGCTCGATCATGAGCGGCATGGCGTAGCGGTCGCACTCGGGTTTGAGGCGGAGAATGTTCTGGATGCACTGGTCGGAAACCTCGGGTTGGTCGGGAATGCGGAAGAGGTTCACGACGACGCAGGTGGCGTCGAGGCGCAGCGCCTGTTCGACCGGCGAATCAATCATCCGGCTGAAGAGCGTGCGCGGAAGCTGCGAGCCGTAGACGTTGGCGACGTCGGTCCGGAGGACGAGGGCGGGTTTCTGTTTGCCGGCGATGGACTGGAGATAGTGCGCCTGGCCGACGGTCAACTGAACGGCGTCGGGCGCGGCGGAGACGACAGTGCGGACGGCCTTCTCGAGATTCTCGATGCCCGCGAGGAAGCCGCGTTCATTGAAGAAGCCGTGGTCGATGGCGACATCGAAGCAGCGGTTGGAAGCGGGGTTGAACAGGCGGTTGAGGCGGAACTGTTTCATCGGTCCGGCTGTTAAACCGCCCGTTGCCGGGCGCGTCGATGGAATTCTGCCGGCCTGGAAAACCCGGCGTTCTTTCCTGGAGACTGCCGGCGCGTGCGGGAGCAACCCTTTTCCTTCGTGTAAAACCGAGCCAAAGCATGATTCTCCGTCCAAGAAAACTTCTCCCGCCATGAACAAAGTCATCACCCGGCTCCAAGCCCTCCGCGACAAGGCCTCCCAGTTCAAACAGGCCGTCGACTCCGCGCCGGCCAAGGCCGCGCAGCTCCGTGACGCCGTCAACGCCACGACGGGCCAGCTCCAGCAGCTCCGTGCCGACGTGCAGGGCACGGTCGCGTCGCTCAAGTCCGACAGCGACGCCTCGCTCGCCGAGACGCTGGTCGAACTCGACGGCGGCATCGGCACGCTGGCCCGCGCGGGCTACGAACTCAGCGGCGTCGATATCGAACAGGGTCCCGCGCCCCGCGTCATCGTCCACCTCGACCAGATCGCCGACGCCCGCACCACGCCGTTGGATACATTGGTCAAGGAAACGGCCGGCAAACGGACGCTCCAGGCGATCCTCAACGCGTTGATCCGCGCCGAAGCCATGGAAGATCAGGTGCAGCTGGCCGACCTGAATTTCCGCGGGCTCATCGTCCACATCGGCGCCGTGCCGACCGTGCGGCTCTGCTGGCGGCGACTTGGCCACGAAGTCGACGAGGCAGTCTCGCCGGCAACGCACAAGCCATCACCGGCACCCGCGTCTGCGGCTCAAAACGCGCCGCCGCCATTGCCCGCCTACGGCACCAGTTCGTTCTTCGAGAAACAGGCCGTGGTCGCGCCCGTCCCGGTCGAACCCGCGTCCGCTGCGAGTCCTCAGCCCGTCGTCAGGCACGAGCCGGCGGCGAATGAACTCTTTCAAGCCAGCCTCGCTCCCACCCCGCCGCGCTCTTCAAGCCGCCCGGGCATTTTTACGCCCAAGCCGCCGGCCGACGCCGACGCGCCCGGCACCGGCGATTGGCGGAAGGACGCGTTGGCCCGCTTCAAAAAGATGCCGGACCTCGGCCGCTAGGCGGCGCCGTTCGGATTGTCGCTTGCCAGTCAGGAAGTCGTCCGGCCTACTTTCCCGACTTTTCGACTGATGATGAACGCAGACCTTCTCGCCAAAGCCAAATCACTCGGGTTCTCCGACCGCCAGATCGCTCATCTGACCGGCACCACGGAGGACGCCATCCGCGCCGAACGCAAGCAGATCGGGCTCGTTCCAAGCTACCGCCTCGTCGACACCTGCGCGGCCGAGTTCGAGGCCTACACGCCCTATTATTACTCCACCTACGACCGCGGCGACGACGAGGTGAAGGGCAACGTCGCGAAGAAGGTCATGATCCTCGGCGGCGGCCCCAACCGCATCGGCCAGGGCATCGAGTTCGACTACTGCTGCGTCCACGCCTCCTTCGCCCTGCGCGAGCTCGGCTTTGAGACCATCATGGTCAATTCCAACCCCGAGACCGTCTCCACCGACTACGACACCAGCGACAAACTCTACTTTGAGCCACTCACCCTCGAAGACGTGCTCAACATCTACGAGCGCGAGAACCGCCACGACCAAGTGCTCGGCGTCATCGTCCAGTTCGGCGGACAGACCCCTCTCAATCTCGCCAAAGGCCTCGAAGAAAACGGCGTCCGCATCATCGGCACCAGCCCCAAGAACATCGAACTCGCCGAAGACAGAAAACTCTTCGCCGCCTTGCTCGGCGAGCTCGGCCTCAACCAAGCCCCCAGCGGCACCGCCACCAGCCTCGACGAAGCCTTGGCCATCACGGTAAAGATTGGCTACCCCAGCCTCGTGCGCCCCAGCTTCGTCCTCGGCGGCCGCGCCATGCAGATCGTTTACAACGATCAAGAACTCACCCACTACATGAAGAACGCCGTCGAGGCCACGCCGGACCGCCCCGTGCTCGTGGACCGCTTCCTCGAAGACGCCACCGAAGTCGATGTCGATTGCATCAGCGACGGCGAGACCACCGTCATCGGCGCCATCATGGAGCACATCGAAGAAGCCGGCATCCACAGCGGCGACAGCGCCTGCGTCATCCCGCCCTTCAGCCTCACCCCTGCCATGCAGGACCGCATACGCGACGACGCCAAGAAACTCGCCAAGGCCCTCAACGTGCGCGGCCTCATGAACATGCAGCTCGCCGTCAAAGGCGACGACTTGTATGTCATCGAAGTCAACCCCCGTGCCTCCCGCACCGCCCCCTTCGTCAGCAAAGCCATCGGCATCCCGCTGCCCAAACTCGCCGCCAAAATCATGGCTGGCAAAACCTTGAAGGAACTCGGCTTCACCGAAGAAGTCATTCCACGGCATCACAGCGTGAAGGAAGCCGTCTTTCCCTTCAGCAAATTCTCCGGCGTGGACATCATCCTCGGCCCTGAGATGAAAAGCACCGGCGAAGTCATGGGCATCGACTACGACCTCGGCATGGCCTTCGCCAAAAGCCAGATGGCCGCCGGCGGAGCACTCCCCACCAAGGGCAACGTCTTCATCAGCGTCAAGGACAGCGACAAACCCAGCCTCGCCCGCATCGCCAAAGGCTACGCCGACCTCGGCTTCACCCTCTACGCCACCCCCGGCACCGGCCAGGTCATCACCGACGCCAGTATCCCCGTGAACATCCTCCCCAAACTCGCCAGCGGCCAGCGCCCCAACGTCATCGACCTGATGAAAAACAAAGACATGGCCCTCGTCATCAACACGCCGTCTGGGAAGAACACCCGCGAGGATGAAGTCAGAATCCGCACCGCGACGATGCAAAACCGCATCCCCATCATGACCACCCTCCGAGGTGCCGATGCCGCCCTGAAAGCGATCAAGTCACTGCAAGGGAGTGAGGTGCAGGTGCGGGCGTTGCAGGAGTATCACCAGTAGCTTCGAGTGGCACTCGAAGTGTCCCCTTCAAACATGAACCAGCTAATCTACATCGAGAC
>JAYVSO010000011.1:0-107691 GCA_043775315.1 Verrucomicrobiota bacterium | reverse complement strand
GGGTCTTTCCTAGCTGAGAGGGCGTCTGCGGGTTTCGTTTAACAACAAGGAGTAGGGGTTTTCACGGCGGTGGTTCCAGCGCCACTCCGTTTCCTTGAGGTGGTTGTGGAACTTGCCGATGCGGACGCCGCGCTGTTTGGCCAGACGCGTCTTGGCGTAGCCCCAGAACGACTCGATGCCGTTGATGTGCCTGCGGCCCCGGGCGAACTCGTTGGCCGAGTGATGGACCCGGTGGTGACGGAAGCCGTCCAGCACCAGTCCGTCGTAGGCCTTCCAGCCGTCGGTGTGGATGGCCGAAGGCCGCCGCACCTGGTCTCGGACCACGCCCAGAAGCTCGGCTTTCGAGCAGTTTGCCACGACCTGGGTGAAGCTTCCCGTCGCGCTTCAACAGCCCGATGACCGGGATCTTCTTGGCCGCGCCCCGTCCGCGCCGGCCCCGCACACGGCGCGGCCCGAAGTAGCTCTCGTCGATCTCGATGGTGCCCTGCCGGAACGGGGCCGCCTCCGCCTCGGCCAGCGCGGCCACGCGCTGGCGCAGCAGGCCGTAGAGCCGATGAGTGGTGTTCTTGTTCACACGGGCGATCTTCGCCGCCCCCAGGGCCGGCACGTCCGCCGCCCAAAGCCGCAGCAGCGATCGGAAATCCGCCGCCGAAATGCGCGCACGGACCAGATACTTGTTCTTCAATGTCTCTCAGCCAGTTGGGCAGACCCAAGCCCTCTCAGCTAGGAAAGACCCCTTTTCTATTCCGCTGCCGATCTACGCCGTAGTCGCCATTCCGGTGATCGTAGTTCTCCTTGTCTGCACTCCATTTGCCTACAACCGATTCCGGCGCCGCTCGTCGGACAGGTAGGCAACGGTTCACTTTCGTTAGGCCTTTGGCCTTCGGACTTCGTCATTCCAAAAGCGTCACTTCATCCACCATGTGAACAGCGGCGCAAGGAACAACCCCGGGATGAAGCTCGCGAGTTCCACCTTCTTGATCTCGAAGATGACGAGCGCCGCCACGGCGATGAAGATGCCGCCTGTCGCGCCCACCGAGTCGATGAGATTGTTGTCCCGGAGCCACGGCAATGCGGTCTCCGCGAGCAGCGCGAGCGTTCCCTGCCACGCGAGCACCGGCAGGAAGCTGCCGATCACTCCCCAACGGAAAATCCCCGCCAGCGAGGCCGCGGCCAGCGCATCCATCATCGCCTTCACGAACAGCGGCGAGTGGCGGAAAAGCGGGTGCGCCTCCAGCACGCCGCCCAGAAGCGAGCCCACGATCCCGAGCGGATTCGCGCACAGGACCAGGGAGCACGCCACGAAGCCGTCCGAGAACTTGCCGGACGAACCGGCCTTGCCCTGAAGGATGTTGCTCGAATAGCGCCCGATGACGTTCGAGGCCTCCTGGAGCCTGAGCAGCCGTCCCACGAACGATCCCAGCACCATGGCGGCCGCCGCGATCAACAGCTGTTTGGCGGCCTGCGTCGCGGTTCCATTGACGCTGAGCCACAGCAGCCGCAGTCCAACGTAGAAGGCGCAGAGGCCGATGAACATCTTCGCCCGGAGCTGGAAACCCACGCTCAACGCATTCGGGTTCGTCACACCGAAAAGTCCTCCGACGAGGATCGCCACGGCGTTGATGAATGCTCCGAACACGCCGGCAACTGAACCACACGGCCCCGCGTGATCCAAGGTTTTGTCCCGTCCCAGGAGGTGATCCCGAAGTTTCGGCTTCCTTCCTCGGCGCGCTGACGGCATTCCTTTGTGACCCATGGGTGCTCAATGGAAACAGGCAGGCCGCGAGGCCGCCGCGCAGAAAAAAGGCCAGGTCGTCGGCAAGCTGGTCCGCGAAATCATGGTCGCGGCCAAGCTCGGCGGCCCCGATGCCGAACTCAACGCCCGCCTTGCCGCCGCCTTGGAGAAGGCCAAGAAGGCTTCCGTCACCCGCGACACCATCGACCGCGCGATCAAGAAGGGCAGCGGCCAGACGGACGAGAAGATCGAGTTCGAGCACGTCACCTACGAGGGCTTCGCGCCACACAAAGTTCCGGTCATCGTCGAGTGCATCACCGACAACCGGAAACGCACCGCTCCCGAGATCCGCAATCTTTTCAAGGAAGGCCAGCTCGGCCAGCCGGGCAGCATGGCCTTCTTCTTCGAACATTCCGGGGTGGTCGAAGCCACACACACGGACAAATCCCGCGACCCCGAAAGCGACGCCATCGAGGCCGGTGCACAGAACTTCGAGGCGTTGGAGGCGGAGGAGATTCCCGAAGGCTCCATCGGCGCCCGTTTCCTGACCGAACTTAAGGACCTTGGCACAGCCAGCGCCTGGCTCGCCAAGGCCGGCTGGAAGATCCAGGCCAGCGAGATGCGCTACATCGCCAAGCAACCCGTGCACCTCGAAGGCGACAACAAGAAACACGTCCTAGATTTCCTGCACGGCTTGGACGACCACGACGACGTGCACCACGTCTTCACCGCCCTGTCCTGAGCCACGGCAAATATCGGAAAAGAAAATCGGAATTGCATTCAACATTCCGAGCACCCAACTTCACAGCGGTTCGGGGCGTAGCGTAGGCTGGTAGCGCGCTTGCTTCGGGTGCAAGAGGTCGTGAGTTCGAATCTCACCGCCCCGACCATTCTTCTTCGCCTTATTTCCACACTTTCTAAGGAAATTAGGCATTTTCTCCCATAGCCGGGACAGCGGATGTATCCGCGCTTTAGCGACACTGAGCGCCACAAAACGACGTTTAAAGCGCAAAAGCGTGGCAGCAAACTGGCAGTTGAGGAGAGGATCTCTTGTCCAAAGTGACCATCCGACGTGGACGTGACCTGCCCCAAAAAGAGGGACAAGTCAGACGCGAATGAAACGGCATTGACTGGAGTTGCTTTGTTTCTTTTCGGAATCCCGAACCCTTCTTACTTAGCCGTTCCCATCTTCCCATAAAGGCTCAATGCTCAATAAAGGCACCCCTTGTTCAATCCAACCAAACGTAGTCTGGAGGTGCCTCTTTCACGTCCCACTTTGGAATCGACTGATCCGCATGTCTTCGCAATGCGCCAATGATATCCGCGATTTTCTCCAGCGGCTCCTTTGGAGTCGCACGAATAGGACTTGGATTTTCTATCAAACTCCAATCATAGGCACGTTGGCTGCGCTCTTCGATGAAGTGGGGAGCGTTTAGATCAAGCTGTCGAATGTGGTTTATTCCCCGTTCTGTTGCCCCCCAGATACGACACGAATTGGGGTCTTCAAAAATATGATACCCGTAGTCCTTCTCTTCGCATGGATTGATCAAATCCACTGCGCTTCTGATCTTTTTTCGTGTGTTCCGAACTAGCGGATAGTTGGATTTTTTTCCGTTGCAGTGCGCAGTCGCGAGGACGTAGTCAAAATAGTCCTGTTTGGATTTGGTCTTAGTCTTCGGATCGAAGTGATCAACTTCCATCTGACTGTCACCACCAGCCCTACTTGAGTGTTGCCCGCTGTAAACACAGCGCCCGGCAAACTCTTCCTTCAGCAAAGGAAAGGCGTCGCGGTGGCGGCCGACGCGGTAGGTTCTTTGGTGCGGTTCAAGTTTGGTGCGCCGCACCAAACGACCGGAGGCCGCTATTGGCATACTCTTCGACAACCCTTCGTAGCTGTAGGCCTTTCAACCTTTGATTCATCCGAGCTAGGATCACCTCATCGGACTCCACTGTGGTCAACCTTCTCCGCTCCCGGACAAGAAACTTTAGTTCATCTATGGACTCAGAACCGAGCGCGCGCTTCGCCTCCAGCCTAGCTAGCTTTTGAAATTTATCCTCAACCAGCGATGTCCATCGAGTGAGGGGTTCACGAGACTTTCCAAGCACAGGGTCTGGCGAATGATTAAGCTCGGAAATTTCGACGTTGAGAGCCATCGAATCGTTACGAGTGGTCAACTCTACGATCGAATACGGCACCTCGGCTGCATCCCGCGTAACCGACAGGGAAGCAATGGCGGTGAAGGCCGTCGCCACAGCCGAAATATGCGACAGATTGCTCATGGTTTCGTAGTTTGATAGAGGCGATTCACAAGATGTCGTAGGAACTCCTTCTGGCAACGAACCACGGCGACGCCTGATGCAGTCGGGACGGTTCCATCCTTTCCACTGGAAGCCCCTCTTAGACTGAAATTCAGAAGAGTAATCTCACAGACATCACCAGCGGACAACACTACAGAATCCACAACCTCAACCGGCCCTGAAGTCGGATTGGTCCACTCTTGGAATATCTCGCTTTCAAATGACCCTAAGCCGTCAGCAAATTTAAGAAAGCTGCTCTTGCTCATATTCAACGTGTGCAAGGGGATAAGGACAGCAATATGGTCCACCACGACATTTGATATGAAACCAAACACCACAAGTGCGTTTCCATCTACCCACTGAACACGGAAAGCATTGCACCAGATCGACCGACGATACCCTGCAGCAGGGATCTTGATTTCGATGCTTTTGGATGGTTTTTGTATCGCAGGCATACGAGCACCGTAGCCTAAACTTCCCTCTTTTAATTCGGCAAGAGGTCTTTCGACCTTGAGCGCCAGTGCTCGCCACGACTAGTCAATCGAGTGAGCAAACTCACCTTGGCCTTTGGCTTTGGTAGTAGCAAAAGTTAAGGAATCGAAATGATCTCGATGGCACTGAGAGTTAAACTGACCCCTTGCTGCGAGAACGTGATGTCCAGTTTGCCATCTGTGATGGTGACCTGGAACGACTCCACATAGGCGCGGCGTGGGCCGCATTTCCGTTACAGACTCACCCTGCCCTCACCCTGAGGGAGAGGGTTAGGGTGGAGGCCCGAATCACCAGACCGGCTCAGGCAAGCGCCGCGCGGATTCGCTGGGCCAACGGATTGTCCGTTTCACCGGAGCCCCGGAGGTTGAAGACGCTGGCGGCGAGGAAGCGCTCGCGCCACGGCGACGACAGGTGCTGGTAGTCCTCCAGCACGGCGGAACTGAACTTGTAGTCGTGCGAGTCGCGGCCCTTGAGGAAGATCAAACGCCGCGCCGCATCAGCCAACGGCTTGGGATCGGGATTGTCCTTCAAATGGGTCAGGATCTTCCGCGACGCATCGAGCCGTGTGGTCCCTCCGATGTCCGCGAAGATCTCCTCGATGGCGCCCGCCCCGCTTTGCTTCAGGGCCAGAGGTTCCAGTTGGTCGATGCGGATGCCCTTGTCCTTGGCGTTGCCCCGGTAGAGAGGGAGGAAGGCGGCGTTCTGGAGCAGGAGCAGCTTCCGCGTCTCGTCGTTCTGCGCGTGCCTCCATGAGTAGTGGACGGCGTTGGTGAACGTCGTGGCGTGGAGCGATTGGATGCCGGGCGACTGCATCAGGAGTTCCCCCGCCCCGTCGAACATGGCGTCGAAAAGCGACTGCGGCGCGACACCGCGGTTGAGCAGCTTCACGACGAGCTGGCTGGTATCCACGGCCGAGCCGGACCGGATGGCCTGAAGCAGTTCCTTGGTCGCGTCGGCATCGGGTTTGCCATCAAGCCAACCGGCGCGGATTTCCTTCACCGCCTCCAAGTTCCGGCGGAACGGGCGGTCGGCCGGGAGGTCGGCCTTGGACGGATTCTCCTTCGCACCGACGCGGTCGAGCATGGCGTAGGTGACGGAGCGCAGGACCGGTTCCGCATGGTGCCAGCCGATGGCTTCGAGCGCGCGGAAGCTGTTCGCGACGTAGATCTCCTTGTGGCCGAGTTCGCGGAAGTCGCGCACGCCGTATCGGCAAAGGACCTCGTAGATCTCGTTCGCGCCCGCCGTGCGGACCATGCCCACGATGGCGGCATCGGCGGCGGCTTCATCCCAATTGTCGAGCGCATCGATGAGCGCCTGCTTCGCGCGGTGGCTCGGAGGCACGGCTGATTCATCGATGGGCGCGAGCGTCCAATCGCCTTCGCGCACGTCGGCGGCCTGCGAACTCTTGAACTGGTCGAGCGCCCAGAAGATCGGCAGCCAGCGATCAGTGTCGGGCGAGGCGAGGCTGGCGATGTGCGCGGAGTTGACCACGAGCACGGCGTGGAATTTGAAACCGACCGGGCGCGGCTGGATGTTCCGGACGCCGGCGAGCAGAATGGCGGTGAGGAGTTCGCGGTAGGTCAGGCCGCGTTTGATGCGCGCGCCGACCTCTTCCAACAACCGTTCACGCGGCGTGTCTTCGAGGAAGCGGACGAGCGGCTCGACATCGGCATGGAAGCGGACCGCTTTCGGATCGAGCTTCGCCTCGGCGGCGGAGACGCGGGGAAGCTGGGAAAGGAAACCGAATCCACCGAGACCAGCGAGGGCGCTCGTCCCGGCGGCCACTTGGAGAAAGGCGCGCCGTTGCATGAGTTGATCGGGGTTGATCCGAGTGAACGACTCCACCGGGCTGAAGTCGATGGGGATTCACACCCATCGTTGCTCCGGGCCCATGCCGCGGTCATGTTGCCGAAAGAGTTTCCCCCCGATGCAGAAAGAACCCACCAATCCGACGCAGTCAGCCGAGCCACCAGGCGAGATCCGCCACATCGAGCTGAGCCTGCGGGACGTCCATCAGCTCTTCAACACGATGGACCCGTCGCCCTTCCACGAGAAGGACCTCGATGACGATGCGGCGGAGTTCATCGTGAGCTGGGCGCAGGAGTTCCACCGGCCGGAACCGGTGGCCTTGATCGTCCATCTCGAAACGATGCCGGAAGGACTCGAAGCCCAGCACCTCGTCGAAGAGGCGGTGCACCACTACTTCGCCTACCGCGCGCGGCTGAACGGCCTCGAATTCAAACGACTGTTGAAGCAGGGCCGCATGAGCCTCGTGGTCGGCTTGTCGTTCCTCGTGGCGTGCTTCCTCCTGCTCGGCTTCGCGGCGCCGAAGGACGAGTCGACACTCTCCCGTTTCTTCAAGGAAGGCCTGACCATCGCCGGATGGGTGGCCATGTGGCGCCCGTTGGAGATCTACCTATACGAATGGTGGCCGTTGCGGCGCCGCGGCCAGATCCTCGACAAGCTGAGCCGCATGCCCGTCACGGTCCGCAAGCGCGACTGAACCAGCCGTTCAAGCCTCGTCCGTCGCGCTGCGTTTAAGCGTGATGGTCACGGCAAATCCCATTGGCCGGAGATTCTCCGCCCGAGCAGATCCGCCGAACGACGTGACGCACGAACGGACGATGGCCAGGCCCAAACCGGTCCCGCCGGTTTCGCGGTTGCGCGACGGGTCGATGCGGAAGAACGGCTCGAAGATCTTCTCCAGATGTTCATCGGCCACACCCGTTCCGTTGTCCTCGACGCGGATCTCCACGCCTTCGCCGGTCTCCAACGCGGACACGGTGATCGGCCCGTCCGTGCCCGCGTAACGGACCGCATTGCGCACGAGATTGCCGACAGCCCGCGCGAGCAGGCTCGGCTCGGCCATCGCGGCCAGCGTTTCGGGAACCTCCATCCGCACGTCAGCCCCGGCGGTGTTCTCCCGTTCAATGACCCGTTCGACCAGCGGACGCAGTTCGACATGATCCAGGGGAAGATCCTTCGAGCGGAGTCCGGCCTTGGAGAACGAGAGGAGTTCGTTCACCAGTCCCGACATTTCCTGGATCTCCTCCTTGATGTCCTCGACGTAGTCCCGCTGGCGTTCGTCGGCCCGCATTTCGAGAACTCCGATCGCCATCTGGAGACGGGCGATGGGCGCGCAGAGTTCGTGGGAGATGTCGCCAAGGAAGCGCTTCTGGCCCGTGACAAAGCCGTCGAGCTTGCCGGCCATCTGGCCGACGGCGGTTCCCAATCGGCCGATCTCGTCGCCGCCCTGGTGCCCGAGATCGACGTCGAATTTTCCGTCCGCGATCTGCTCCGTGGCCTTGGTCAATCGGCCGAGACTGCGCGTCATGCGGTGGATGAACGGCAGCCACCAGAGAACCGAAACGGCGATGACGCCGGCCGTGCCCCAGATCCACGGCGTGGGATCAAAGAAGAGCCCGCCGGCCGTAAACGAGTCCGAGATGAGCGCGAGCCGCGCGGGGACCATTCGACGGCCGCCCGGTTCCGGCAATAGGACGCCGAAGACCATCCAATAGCGTTCCGGGTCGTGCGACTGGACGAAGACCCGCGGAGGCGGTTGTCCCCGCGGAGGCCCTCCCTCGGAACCCGGCGGCCTGGGCCCGCGTGGACCCTCCCCACCAGGCCCGCCATTCTCCGGCCAACGATCCGGCGGACCGCCTTCCGGCCTTGGGCCCGCCCCCGCTCCTTCACCGCCCGGCAACTGGCCCCGCGAACGGAGTCGTTCCCGCACGGAATCGGGGATGGTGACCTTGGGACCCGCGACATGCCCGCCGTCGTCGCGGATGACAACAATGGTCACGCCGTTGATCTCGCCGAACCGGTCGAGGACGTTGTTCCACTCACGCCGGCTCGTTGTCTGCACCTCGCGGATCACCGTTTCGGCCAGGCGCGTGGACCGCTCGCCCGCGAGGATCGAGATCCAAGCGTCGGGCCGGAGCTCGGACCGAAGTAGCACCCAGGCCACGACGCCCAGCAGGACGAGATTCAGGAAGAACCAGCCGAGGATCTTGGCGCCAAGCGGAAGACGGAGGTTCTTCATTCGGCATCGGGGTTGATGAGCATGTAGCCCGCGCTTCGCACGGTCCGGATGAAGCGCGGGTTCTTCGGATCATCCCCGAGCTTCTTCCGCAGGGCGGAGATGTGGACGTCGATCGAGCGGTCGAAGACGTCGTAGTTGCGGTCGCGAATCTCATCGAGCAACGCCTCGCGCGTCTTCACCCGGCCGCGGCCACGCGCCAACGCCTCCAGCAGGTCATACTCCACGGGCGTCAGCACCAACGGCTCATCGCCGAGCACGGCCTTGCGCGACGACGGGACGACGCGGAGCGGACCGACGACGAGTTCCGCTTCCGCGTCATCGACCGGTGCCGTGCGCACCGTCCGCCGTGTGACGGCCCGAAGGCGGGCGAGAAGTTCGCGGGTGGAAAACGTCTTCGGCAGGTAGTCGTCGGCCCCGATTTCGAGCCCGACGATCCGGTCTGATTCATCGCCCCGGGCCGTGAGCATGAGCACGGGCACGTCGCTCTTCTTGCGGATCTCCTTCAGCACCTCGAAGCCGTCGAGGCCCGGCAGCATGACGTCGAGGAGGATGGCGCTCCAGTCGGTCCCGATCGCGGTCTTCACACCTTCGGGACCCGTGTGGACGGCACTCACCTCGTAGCCCAGCGGCGTCAGGTAATCACGGATCAGGCGGCACAGCTTCTTGTCGTCGTCGATCACCAGGATCCGGCGGACGGACGCATCGTGCGGTGGATGATTGGCGGTCGGAGTCATCGGCTTTGTGAGATGGACGTTACCCGGAGCGGTCGAGGAACTCCGCCAAATTTACCGGCTCTTAACAATTCTCCCCTACCAGCAAACACTTTCTTTACCCGACCCGCGTCTCTTCATAACAGAAGCCGGATCGACCAACCACCGGCGAACAGACAATCCAGATCACAGGAACCAACATGAAAACCTTGAACACGATCCTCGCAGTCGCCGCTCTCACCGCGGCCACCCTCACCGCCGTCGCCCAGGACGGACCCAAGCCCGACCGTCCCCAAGGCGGACCCCAGGGTGGACAGGGAAATGAACGCCGCGGCGGCCAACGCCCAGAAGGCGGACCGGAAGGCCAGCGCCGTCCCGAAGGCCAGGGCAATCGCCCGATGATTTCGCCGCTGTTCGCCGCGCTCGACACGAACAACGACGGCGTGATCGACGCCACCGAGATCGCGCAGGCGGCCGAGCACCTCAAGAAGCTCGACAAGAACGGAGACGGAAAGATCACCCAGGATGAGATCGGCAACCGCATGGGCCGCGGTCCTGGTGGTCCCGGAGGTCCCGGCGGCCAGGAAGGCGGCGCCGGAGAAGGCCGTCGCGGACCCCGTCCCGAAGGTAGCCCTGAAGGCGGACCGCGTGGTGCCCGTCCTGAAGGCGACCAGGCCCCACGTGGCAATCGCCCGCCCGCCGCCGACAAAAACTGATCCCACCCAAGCCCGAAGCACCACCTCCTGTGAACCCCTCGCAGGAGGTGGTCGCGTTTTCGGGCTCGCAACCCCGCGTCGCTCTGCGGCAGTGAGGGCTACCTTCCTGCCCCGTTTACGGAATGGGTTTCAGATCGAGTGTCGTTCCTACCAACTCGAACCTCGATTCCGTTCGGCTTGAAGCTTGGACCCGGCGACGGCCGTCCGTATAATCGCACCCATGTTGCCGGGATACATATCGCAGGGCGGGCCCATCATGTGGGTTCTCCTCATCCTCGGCGTGATCGGGATGACGGTGTTCATCGAACGCCACCTTCATTTCCATCGCGCCCAGATCAACTCCGCCGAGTTCCTCGGCGGTATCCGCACCGTCGTCAAGGGCGGCAACATCGTCGAGGCCATCGCCATCTGCGACGCCACGGCCGGACCGGTCCCGCGCCTCGTGAAGATCGCCATCCTCAACCGCGAACGCGGCCGCGAAGGCGTGCGCGAAGCGCTCGAAGATGCCGGCTACACCGAAGTGCCCCGCCTCGAAGAACGCTTGAACCTCATCGCCACCGTCGCGCAGATCGCGCCGCTCGTCGGATTGCTGGGAACCGTCTCCGGCCTGATGAAGATCTTCCGCCAACTCGAGGAGTCCGGGCTCATGTCGAACATCTCCCAGATGTCGCGCGGCACATGGGAAGCCCTCATCTGCACCGCCACCGGCCTGACCATCGCCATCGCCGCCTACGCGGCCTACAACTACCTCGTCGGCCGGATGAACCGCATCGTCCTCGACATGGAGCAGGCCTCCACGGAAGCCCTCAACCTCGTCACCGATCCCCCCGGAACGCAGAAGTCTTCATGAAGTTTCCCCGTAATGTCCGGGTCTTCAAAGGCGAGCTGAACGCCGCTCCGCTCGTGAGCGTGCTGTTCCTGCTGCTGCTCTTCATCCTCTTCACCACGCTCGTCTACACCCCGGGCATCCCGGTGAAGCTTGACGATTCGCCGGGGCAGACCAACGGCCTGCCGATCCTTCTCACCGCGAAGGGCGACGCCGTCTTCAACGGCCGCACCAATTCAACCCTCGAACTCGACCCTCTTCGCCGCGCGATCGGTTCGCTCCCGCCGGGCACGACCCTTTCGATCCGTCCCGAGGCCGGCGCACCGAAGGAAGCCGTCAATCGCGTCCGCGAATTGATCCGCAACTCCGGCCGCGTCGAACTGCCGACCGCGTCAGGCCTCTCGGGAACCACCAATCGCACCGTCGCCGTCGCCGTGAACCTCGCGGGCCAGCTCTTCTTCCGGAACCAGCTCGTCACGGAGAAGGAACTCGCCGAGCGCCTGCGCACGGCCGCGCAGGAACGGTCGAGCCCGCTCACCGTCGTGCTGCTCGCCGACCGTTCCGTGGACAACGAAACCCTCACCCGCCTGCACGTTCTTGCACGGGACGCCGGGGCCAAGGAACTCCTGCTCGCCAGCCGGCCACGCCTGTTCGATTCCGTCATGCCGGCCGCCTCGCCCCAGTGAACCTCCCGCCCGCCAACGAAACCTGGTCGCGCCAGCGCATGGCTGGCCTCGGCGCGGCGTTGCTGGTCGGACACGTCGGACTCATCTGGCTGCTCGGCGCGAAGGCCGTCGCGCCCGCGACCGTTGCGCGCGATGGACCCGTCTTCCATTGGATCAACTCCCCGCTGGAAGCCCCGGCCCTGGCCACCGCGCTTCTGCTGGAAGATCCGGCCCGGGGCGTCGAGCCCAGCGTCCACGGGTTCTCCGCCGCCGGTTGGCTGCTATCGCCACCAGTTCGCACCATCGAAACAGAATGGACTGAACCACCGCGCTGGCTGGAACCGGATCTCGAAACGTTCGGCCGCGCCATCTCCGTCACTCTACCCACGAACAAACCCGCGGCGCTCGTCGCGAGCTACCAGCCGGCCGTCGACCAACTGCTGCCGCAAGCCCGCCTCGCGAGCGAACCCGTGCGGCCCCGGACCGAATGGGAGATCACGGCAGAACTGCGCAAACGTCTCCAGGGCGAGGTCACCACGCCGCCTTCGTGGGAAAGCACCGAGCTGCTGAAGGATTCCGTCGTTGATCTGTGGGTCGATGCCGACGGCGTGGTCCAGGCGGTGCGGCTCTGGGAAAGCTCCGGCCTCGCCGCCGCCGATCAATCGGCCATGGCGCTGGCGTGGAAGCTGGACTTCGCCGAAGCGCCGGAAAAGTCCCGGCAGTCCGGCCGGTTCATTGTCCGTTGGCGCACCCTGCCCCCGGCCCCGGTCGCCACCCCGACGCCATGACGCACGAAAGCCTCATCTTCGCCTACCTCGCGGCCGTGCTCCTCGCGATCCTCGGGCTCTACGTCTTCTCCGAGACACGGCGAAGGCGGTTCCGGCCGTCGGCCAAACAGGACAACATCTTCCGCTGCGGCCGTTGCCAGTCCGTCTACACCGACGACCCCAACGTGGACCTCTCCAAGTGCCCCCAGTGCGGCCAGATGAACGAGCCGTATCAGTATTGAGGCGGCTTTACGGCTTGCTCGGGAATGGTTCTCCGGCTGGATGACGCAGGCCAATGGCGTCATGCCAGAAGAGCTGATGGCGCCCCTCGCCTTCGGGCAGGATGACGAAGTTGCCCGGCGAATCCTCTTCGCGAATAAGTTCACCAGTGAATTGGTTGAGGGCCGCATTGTCCGAACGCGGCACGATTTCAGACGGAGGACCGTCGATGATCAGTCGAGCCCTCAATCGGGAAAGAGAGACCGGCTGGCCATCGGCCAACAAGCCCCGGATCTGGTGCTCGTAGTGGTTCCGCGCCGTGTAGCCGGCGAACCTTGATCCCCAGCCAAGTTTTCTGGAGTCGCCTTTCACGCTGGGCACGCTTGGAGAGCCCGCGTAGATCAATCCCCAGATTCCCAACGTCGCTGCGGCGGTGATCGACCACCATGCCACCCGCCTGATACCGACCTTCGTGAGAAGGTCAGGCCCTAGCCATCCGATATAGGCTAGGAGCAGAAAGACCGCCGCCGCCCAGTTGGCGGACCAGATGGCTGCTGACTTGTGGCTGAACCGTTCTGCGCCGAAAGCGGCCTTGGTTCGCCATGTCAGCCAAACGTCATCTGTCATCTGGTCCGGCCGCAATACCGCCCGCAACTGCGTCGCCACAGTTTGCCCGGGAACGTGGAGCCGCAGATATGGGTGTCCCAGCGTGAGCTCCTTGTTCGGACGGCGGACGAAAATCTTTTGATCGCGGTCGGCTTCCTGACTGACGAAAGCGGCGCCGGTGCGCACCGTTTCCCATCCGGCCGCTTCGGCGCTCTGTGGACCGAAGACGAACAGTTCCACTGACAGATTGGTCGCGGCGACACCCGTCAGCTTCATGGGATAAACCGGCCGCGCCGAAGCAAAGGTGAACGCGAGGGGTGGAGTCCGGAAGCTGCCCGAGGCGGGAGCCGTGTGCATCCTTGTAGCGACGAAGACCCAATTGGACCGGATGTAGTCGGCCAGGACAGGGCGGATGGACTCCGGTGCTTCAAAGCGGTTCGTGCGGAGCCAGCTCATCAATGCCTCTGGATCGGCTGCGCGGACGACGGTGGAGTCGTAGGAGGCGGTGTGGACACGGTCCATCAGGGTCACGCGGTCCATTGCGTTGACACTGTCTGCGATGGGTGAGGCCCCCGCATCTCCCTTCGCCCTCGATAGTGCGGGCAGAAGCATCCCAGCCGCGATACTTCCGATCACCAATGCCAGCAGCGCGTCGATCAACCGGGTCTGCCGAGTGGCGGGGTCATGTCGGAAGGAGAAGGCCAGCATCACTGCGGGGGCCATTACCAACCCCATCAACTGCAGTTCCGGCCCCAATCCAAATGAAAGACCTACAACCAGGCCGATACCCGCCCAGCTTGAGCTCCGGTTCAACGGCGGTCGCTTGGTGAACCAAACGACGAGTATCACCAACAAACCCGCCAACGGCCACAGCGGCTCCACCTGCCGGATCGACGGACGGAACAGGTATTCAAGCGTGGGGAAAAGTCCCGCCGATGCTTCTTCGATCTGCGGTGGAGCCGGGACCGGAACGACCCAGGCGAAATTGGAACCGGAGCCTTGGAAGGATGTCTCGATCACCAGCCGTTCCACCCCGTTGCTCCAGCAGATCAGCGCCCGCTGGTCGGGGATGGTCACTGGACCCGTCGCCATCTCGACATGACGGAACACTTTGCCATCCGCCCAGCAGGACAGGCTTCCCAGCAAGAGAAACAGGATGGCGGCCGACTTCCTCAATCCTTGGAACATGAAAGAAATTTGAACCCGGAACGGCCAACTGTCAGCCGTGCATTTGGAGGCACGCCCGCTTGGCGTTGAGGATTCCGTCCACGTCTGCGCTCCGGGTCGAAGTGCGCCGATTCATATCGGCGGCTACGAGGGTGCTGGGTTGGTAGGGCGATGGCTCCTGCCGAGCTGCCGCTGCGCGTTCGTTCTTCCGAGCAGGCAACGGCGGCAGTTCGGATGATTCGCGGCTTCCCACGAGAAACTTGTTCGGAGTTCGTGAACCAAACGGCGGCTCGGCGGGAGCCTTCGCCCTGCCATCTCGTGCCTTCTTGGCCTCTCTGCGTCATCTGCGTCATCTGCGTCATCTGCGTCATCTGCGGCTTCTGCGGTTCAAACTTCGCGTTTCTTCGCAACCTTCGCGGATGAACTGGGCGCCCGGCCTACGCGCTGGCCTTCACTTCGATCACGTCGTGGGGCGACGCTTCCTTCATGCCGGCGGAACTGACCCGGATGTAGCGGGCCTTGTCGCGGAGCTGCGCGAGGTTGGCCGCGCCGAGGTAGCCCATGCCGCTCTGGATGCCGCCGATCATCTGGGTGAGGATCGTGTCCACCGACGAGCTCACTTCCTTCAGCGCTTCGACGCCTTCGGCCGCGACCTTCTGCGTGGCTTCCTTGCTGTGTCCGTAACGCGCCGCCGAGCCGGCCTTCATCGCGGCGATGCTGCCCATGCCTCGATACTGCTTGTAGAGCTTGCCGCTGATTTCCATGACCTGTCCGGGCGCCTCGGGACAGCCGGCCAACATACCTCCGCAAATGACGGAGCCAGCCAACGTGAGCGCCTTCACGATGTCGCCGGACTTGGTGATGCCGCCGTCGGCGATGATGGAAACGCCCTTCTTCGACGCGGCCTTGGAGCAGACGTAGAGCGCGGTGAGCTGAGGGATGCCGACGCCCGCGACGACGCGGGTGGTGCAGATGGAACCGGGCCCCTGCCCGACCTTGATGGCGCTGGCTCCGGCATCGGCAAGGAACTCGACGCCGGCGGCGCTGGTCACGTTGCCGGCGATGATCGGGAGCTTGGGATAGGCATCGCGGATCATGCGGACGGTTTCGCCGACGCCCTTGCTGAAGCCGTGGGCCGTGGAGACGGCGACGACGTCGACGCCGCGTTCCACCAAGCCGCCGATGTGGGCGAGAATCTTGTCGCGGTCGAGTTCGCCGAAGGCATTGCGCGTGGCGGACACGGCGGCGCCGCAGATAAGGCGGAACTTCGCGTCGCGGGCGGGCTTGAACTGGGCGCGCTTCTCCTGGGTGATGCGTTCCACGTCGCTCATCGTGAAAAGCCCGTGGAGCTGGTCGGCGTCGTCCACGACGAGGAGCTTGTGGATCCCGGGATGGTCGGTGAAGAACTTGTCGGCCTTCGAAATCGGGTTGGAGCCGAGGTCCTTCTTGCGGAGCGTGTGGATCTGGTCGCGGGGCGTGAGGGCCTCGGCCACGGTGCGTTTGGCGTAGCGCAGCTTCACCACATGGCCCGGCAGGAGGCCGCACAGCTTGCCCTGGGCATCGACGACGGGGAACGTGCGGAACTCGAACTTCCGCTTCTCGACCATCTCGAGCACGTCGCCGATAAGCTGGTCGGGAGCGACCTTGATGGGGTCCTGGATGAGGCCGTGGACGTGGTTCTTCACGCGGCTGACCTCGGAGAGCTGCTCCTTTTCGGCCATGTTGTAGTGGATCAGGCCAAGCGCGCCGTTCAACGCCATGGCGATGGCCATGCGGGACTCGGTCACGGTGTCCATGTCGGCCGAGATGACGGGAATGTTCAGCTGAAGGCCTTCAGTGAGCGGCGACTCGAGCTGGGTGTCGCGCGGCAGGATGTCGGAATACTGCGAGGCCAGGGTGACGTCGTCGTAGGTCAGGGCGGTGCCGCGGTGCGCCGGGAAGAACGCGTCGGCGTTGAGGTAGAACTCGGAGTCAACTGCGTTCGGCTTGGAGGTAGCTGCCATGCGAAAAAATGACGGACGGCCGCCATGTCAGGCAAGAGGGAATCGGAATGACGAAACTCGAAGGACAAAGGCCAAACGGGAACGAGCACAAACCGAAGCACGGGCGGAGCTCAATGGTCCGGGCCTTCAGGTCCGAAGCCGGATTTGCGGGCCAGCTCAAATCCCCGTTCCGTCAACGCCTCCAATTCCTCAAACAGCGGTTCGTCCACCGCCTTGAAGTTGAAACAGGACTTGCCCTGCATCCGAGACTGCAATTTCCCGGACAGCCCGTCGCGCAGCTTCGGAAACATGTAGACCGGCATGAAGTGGTAGCTGACGTAGCCCTTGTCGATCTTCACCCACGCGGCGGGAAATCCCTTCTTGAGCTTCGGGTTGAACGGGACCGCGACGCAAAAGTGCCCGGCCTCGTCGGTCGTGACGGTCAACGCGCCCGTGTGCCGCTGCAGGATCGCCCGCAGCCGCGCGAAGATGGATTCAAACTCCGCGTTCATGAATGGCCCGCAACTTTGCCCACGGGCGGGCTACGGACTTGAGTAAACCACCGGCCCGGCGATCAAACGTCGCTGAGTCGTCCCGTCGAGTCGCCGAAGCGTTCCAGGCCCTTCGCGCCCATGCGGTCGGCCAGGCTGAGGAAGAGATTCGAGGTCGGCTTGGAACCGTGGTTGACGTAGCGGCCCGAGGTCAGCGTGCCGCCACCGCCGCCGGCGAGGACGATGGGGAGGTTCGTATGCGTGTGCCGGTTGGCGTCCGCATTGCCGCCGCCATAGATGATCATCGAGTTGTGCAGGAGCGACTGGCCGTCGACGTCCTTGGTCGCGTCCAGCTTCTCCAGGAACTTGGCGAACTGCTTCACATACCATTGGTCGATAGAGGCGATCTTCTGGATCTTCGCCGCGTCGTTCTGATGATGCGAAAGGTCGTGGTGGCCCTCGGGAACGCCCAGGTCGGCGAAGGAGCGGTTGCTGCCGTCATGCGCTAGAAGCATCGTGGCCACGCGGGTGGAGTCGGTCTGGAAGGCGAGCACCATCATCTCATACATGAGCTGGATGTGCTGGCCGTAGTCGGTGGGGATGCCGGCAGGCGTGTCGATGCCCGGATCCTTGGCCGCGCCGAACTTCTCGGCCTTCTGGATGCGGGTCTCGATCTCGCGGATGCCCGTAAGATACTGGTCCAGCTTGCCGCGGTCGCCGGCATCGAGGCGTCGTTCCATCCCCCGCGCGTCTTCCAGCACGAAGTCGAGGACGGAGCGCTGTTCCTGGCGACGGAGATGGAGGCTCGCGGCGCGGTCGGCGGCGGCGCCGGTGCCGAAGAGCCGCTCGAAGACCATGCGCGGATTCACTTCGGCCGCGACGGGAGTGGACGGGGAACTCCACGAAAGATTGTGCTGGTAGGCGCAGGCATATCCGGAATCGCACGCGCCGGAATAACGGCCGGCGTCGCAGGTCAGTTCGAGCGAGGCGAAGCGGGTCAGGTGGCCGACTTCGCGCGCCATGGCCTGGTCGATCGAGACGCCGGCTCGCAAGTCGGTCGCGCTCTTCTTGAGGCGCACGCCGGTGAGAAACACGCCGTTGCCGCGCGCGTGGTCGCCGCCGCCATCGGCTCCGCCCTCCGCGGCGCGGTGGTCAAGGCCGCCGAGGATCTGGAGATGTTTGCGGTGCGCTTCGAGCGGCTTGAGCGTTGCGCCAAGCTCGAACTCCCTGCCCTCACCCTTGGGCCACCAGGCGGAAGGGATCGCGCCATTGGGGAAGAAGACGAACGCCGTCCGCAACGGCGCACCCGTGGCTGTGACGCCGGGACTGGTCGCGCCCAACGCCGAGAACGGCCGGAGCGACGCAAAGGCCGGCAACGCAATCGCGGTGCCGAGACCGCGCAGGAAGGTGCGGCGGCTCAGGCTGAGGCGACGTTCGGCGAGGAGGTTGGCGGGAGTTTTCATGGATTGATTCGGGCATCGGCGCGTTGCTTCGCGGCCGGGTTTGCGGGAGAGGGTTTGGCGGCGCCGCCGATCCGGGTTTTCTGGAAGGGAGCGGATTCGATGATGCTGGTGAAGAGATCGGCCGGGCGGCCGTCGGCCTTGACGAGCCGGGCCACGATGCGGTCGACCGTATCGACATCGTGATACTCCAAGCCGCGCCCGAGCGCGTAGGTGAGAAGCTTCTCGGTGACCGTGCGGTAGAAGTCCTCGGCGTGCGCCGTGGCCAGGATCTTCTTCAGCTCACCAATCTGCGTGAACTTCTCGCCCGACATCAGCGTGGCCGTCGCATCGATCGGGTTCCCCTGCTCCTGGTCGCGCCACATGCCCATCGCATTGAAATTCTCCAACGCGAGGCCAAGCGGGTCCATGCGGTTGTGGCAACTGCTGCAGAGCGGCTGCTCGCGGTGCAGAGCCAGCGTGTCGCGGAGCGAAAGCTTCCTGCCCTTGATCGCCTTGGCGGCGTCCTCCAGCGGCGGGATGTCCGGCGGCGCGGGCGGCGGCGGCGTCCCGAGGAGATTCTCGAGGATGAACAGCCCGCGTTTCACCGGCGAAGTGCGCGTCGGATTGGAGGTGACCGCGAGGAGCGTTCCCTGGGTAAGCAGACCGCCGCGAGGACTGTCCGCAGGCAGTTTCACAAGGCGCATTTCATCGCCGGCAACGCTGAGATTGGTCAGCCCGTAATGTTTGGCGAGGCGCTCGTTGAGGAAGGTGTAATCGCCGTCGAGAAGCTCCCTGAGGCTGCGGTTTTCCCGGATGACATGGGCGAAGGTCCGCTCGGTTTCCTGACGCATCGAGCGGCGCAGATCCCCCGTCAAATCAGCGCGCTGGCCCTGACCGAAGCGGCGGGTGAAAACGGACCGCAGACTTTCCATTTCCTTGCGCTCATCCGCCGTCAGTTCGGCTTCGGGTTTGCCACGGAGCTCGAACAGGCGGGCCCGACGTTTCTCGGCATCCGGATCCGGCTTGGCTTCGCGGGCCAGAACTTGGCGCGAGTCGATCACGACGGCCTCGATGTCGCGGGCCTGCAGCCACTGGCCGACAAAATTTTTGATCAACCCGTCGAAGCGCGCATCCTTCATCATGCGATCCACCTGGGCGGTCAGATTCGCACGCAGTTTCCGCTCGCCGGCCAGTCGGAACAGTTCGGCGTCCGGCATCGTCGACCAGAGGAAGTAGGAGAGGCGTGAGGCGAGGGCGTATTCGTCGACCAACGGATGGCTTCCATCCTTGGGAAGGACTTCGGCGGCTTCTTCGCGGAACAGGAACCGGGGCGAGGCCAACACAGCGACCATGGCCTGGCCGACGCCGGCTTCGAAGGTCTTGCCCGGCTGTTGATAGGTCGATTCGGCCAGGGCGGCCAGGCGATCGAGCGTCCGCTCGTCGACGGGGCGCCGGTAGGCCTTGATCGCGAACGGCCCGAGCAACTCGCGGGCATACTGGCGTTTGGCGGCGGGAGCCGTGGGGGTGTCCTTGGGGAAGAACTTCGAATAACCGGCGGGACGAACCCAGTGCTTCTTGTCCAACGGACCCACTACGGTGACCGATTCGATCCGGAACGTGAGCGAACGAATGCGCTTCTCGTCGGGCGTCAACGGTTCGACGGAGAACGCCAATTCGTGTTCACCCGGCTTCCACGTTCGATCGAACTCGTAGCGCAGGGCCCGTCCGCCCTCGCGCGTGAACTCCTTGTCGAGCAGCGGAGCTCCATCCGCCCGAAAACCGAGCCGGGCTTTGTTGTAGTCGAACTGGTTGTCCACGAACCGCTCGTTGGCCGAGAGGTTGAGCACGAGTTGGTAGCGACCGGGCTTCGAGATCGTGACCACGTTCGTCACCGAGTTGGTCTCGTAGTAGGAAAGCGAAAGGCTGTTGCCATTGGCGGAAAGGCCTTCCCGCGCGAACTCACGGCCGGCCACGATCTTTTCCGCCGGAACGTAGGGCACCGCCGGCATGACGCGGGTGACGATGGAACGTGCCGCCGCCAGATATTTTTCCAAGAGCATCGGCGAAAGGGTCAGGACGTCGCCGATGTTGTCGAAACCGTGGCCGGAATCATCCGCCGGAAACTCGGCCGCCGTATCGAACTCCACCCCGGTCAGGTCACGGACGGTGTTCCGATACTCGGTGCGGTTCAGGCGACGGACGGTGACCTTGCCCGGGTCGGGATTCTTCGGATCGACATGGAATACGCCCGCCTTGATCCAAGCCTCCAGCTTCAGCTTCTCCGCCGGAGAGGGCTGCGGTTTCTTGGGAGGGGGCATCAGGCCGGACCGGACATTCTTCAACGCGTGCAGCCAAAGATCGTGGCTCCCGAGAAGGGCTTCATCCGAGCCAAACTTGTCCAAGGCGATCTTCCCCTTGTCCATGCCGTCGCCGTGGCAGTCATAGCAATACTCCTTCAGCAGGGGCTCGATCTCCTTGCGATACTGGCCCAGCGCCAACCGCGCGGGAATCGGCTCAGCGCCGAGGGTTCCGCATGCCAAAACGACTAGCGTCGCCATCGCGAAGCCGGTCTTGGCTCCGACAAAGGCTGTAATCATAGATGTGGGGTGAAACCTGCGCATACTCTGAGGTCGACAGATAATTGCACACGACTCCCGGGCTGCAAGGCCGGTTACGGGAGATTCCGGGCAAATTCAGGTATCGAATTCACGGTCAGCCGACGCCTACTCCGAGGGGCCGGACTACTGGGCCTACGGCACGACGTTCTACGCGCTGATGGCGGAGGCGTTGCGCACGACGTTCGGCACCACGCTGGATCTCGAACGCGCCCCCGGCTTTCTGCCAACCGCCGATTACACGCTCCAGATGACCGCGCCGAGTGGACAGCTTTTCAACTTCGCGGACAACGGCTCGGGCCTCGGCTACGAACCCGTGATGTTTTGGTTCGCCCGCGAATTGCGCCGCAGCGATCTGCTCCAGCGGGAAGCCACCAATCTAGGAACTCTCGACGACGCGATTGCAACCGGCGCTCCCCGCGGCGACGGCAGCCGCATGTTGCCGCTCGCGTTGACCTGGCGCGATCCAACGCTCATGACGGCACCGTCTCCCAGACGTCCGCTGATCTGATGGAGCGAGGGTGGATCGCAGCCGCAGGCGGTGATGCGGTCGACGTGGGATGATCCGCGCGCGACCTTTGTCGGCATCAAGGCGGGCCGCCCCGATGATTCCCACGCGCACATGGACATCGGGTCGTTCATCCTCGAAGCCGACGGCGTGCGCTGGGCCGTGGACCTCGGTCGCGAAAGTTATCCCCACGCCCGCGCCAACGGATTGGCCGCCGATCTCTTCAAGACCACACAGGCGAGCCGACGCTGGAGCATTTTCCGCTGCGGCCCGGAGAGCCACAACCTGCTGCGTTTTGACAACGCACCGCCGCTCGTGGAAGCCAAGGCGGAGATCCGCCCACTGCCGCCAGGCAAAGAAGCGCCCGGGTTCCTCGTCGACATGTCGTCCGTCGTTCGCGGACAGGTCGCCCGCGCGGAGCGGCGCATCCGGCTCCATCCCAACCGCTCGGTGACCATCGCCGACGAGTGGACGACCGGCGCGAAAGCCACGATCGTCACGTGGCAATGGTTGACCCGCGCGCAAGTGACCGTGACGAGTAATGGCGCCATCCTTCGCCACCAGGGCGAGACCCTGCACCTGCGCATCACGGAAGGGGCAGGCGCGCGAGTCGAAGTTGAGGATGTCTCGAAACCACGCAACGTGTGGGATTCCCCGAATCCCGGTCTCAGCCGCATCTTGATTCACTTGCAAACACCACCGGAACGCACGGGACGCTTGACCGTCCTGGCCGAACCGGCCTCCCGCCGATGAACTCATGAAGACTTCTCCCATCAATCCAGCCATGAACCTCGCCGGCCTAAACCGCCGCCAGTTTCTCAGCGCCACCGCCGCAATCGGATTCGGAACTTCCCTTCGCTCGGCAGAGTCAAAACGCTCCCCACGCATCCTGCTGCGGTCGTCGTGGCAGGTCGTGAACATCGGCGACATCGCGCACACGCCCGGCGTCCTTGCGTTGATCGAGAAGCACATTCCCGAAGCCGAAGTGCGGCTGTGGGCGTCGGCCGATCTTACCGAGGAAGTCATGGCCATGGAGCATCGCCGGTTTCCCAAGCTGAAGATCGTCAAGGGCACCATCGGCGCCGATGGCAAGGCATCGAACGCCGACCTCGCCGACGCGATCGCTTGGGCTGATTTCCTCCTGCACGGCTCAGGTCCGTCGCTGGTCGCCGCCAAGGATGTGTCCGGCTTCGTCCGACACCCCGGGAAACCCTTCGGCGTCTATGGCATCACCCACGGCTCGTTCCTTTCCGGGAACGACAACGGGATTCTCGACCAGGCCAAGTTCGTCTTCTTCCGCGATTCCGTTTCATTGGAACTGGCCCGCAAGCAGGGCGTGAAATCGCCGCTGCTCGCCTTCGGACCCGACGGCGCCTTCGCCTGCGATCTCCGCAACGACACGGCTGCGGAACCCTTTCTCAAGGCCAACAACCTCCAGACGGGCCAGTTCCTTTGCTGCATTCCGCGTCTGCGCTACACGCCGTATTGGACCATTCGCGACGCGATGAAGGACGATAAACGCCACGCACGAAACGAAGCCATGAAGGAGTCGGACCACGCACCGCTTATCGAAGCCATCACCGCCGTCGTCCGCGAAACCAAGCTGAAGATCCTCATCTGTCCCGAGGACAAGACCCAGATGGCCATCGGCAAGGAACAGCTCTACGACAAGCTCCCTGCCGACGTGAAACCGCGCGTCATCTGGCGGCCCAACTTCTGGCTGACCGACGAGGCTTTGAGCACCTACGTCCGCAGCGCCGGGCTCTTCGGCCACGAGATGCACTCGCCCATCATGTGCATCGGCAACGGCATTCCCGCCATCGTCTGCCGCTGGGGCGAACAGACCAGCAAGGGCTATATGTGGCGCGACATCGGCCTCGGCGACTGGCTTTTCGACATGGATTCCGAAGACGAGAAGAAGAAGGTCGCCGCCGCCGTGCTGGCTCTCGCCAAAGATCCTGCCGCCGCCAAAGCCAAAGCAGCGAAGGCCCGTGAGTTCGTCCTCAAGAAGCAGGCCGAGACAATGGCGGTGGTAAAGAAGCACTTGCTCGTTTGAACTATCGGTCTGCCGATTCCCCATGAAGCGCTTCCTCATCATTTCCCTGATCTCAGGCCTCTGTATTACCGCGTTCGCCGCCGAACCGCTCCGCCTCTCCCGCGCCGACTACGCCGACAAGGCGCACGCCGCATGGGTCGCGCAGATGGCGGCGGTGTATCTTGGATTTCCCTTCGAGCACCAGACGGCGGCCCAGACCTGGGTGAAGGATTACCCCAAGCCCTACACCTTCTCGATCATCGACGATGACTGGTATTACGAGATGAGCGCCCTGCGCGCCTTCGAGAAGCACGGACCCGCGTTGACCGTCCAACAACTCGGCGCCCAGTGGCTGGTGGACCGGTGCGGCACGTGTGGTTCCAGCAAGGAAGCCCGACTGCTGCTCGAACGCGGCATCCAACCACCCGACACCGGACATCCGCGTTTCAACCGCTCATGGTGGACCATCGGACCGCAGTTCAGCGCCGAGATCTACGGCCTGCTCGCTCCAGGTCGGCCCAATCTTGCCGCGAAGCTCGCCCGCGAGTTCGGCCACATCAACGGCTACGCCGAAGGAGTCGATGCGGCCGTGTTTGTCGCGGGCATGGTCAGCCTCGGATTCGTGGAGACCGATCCACGAGTCATCGTCCGCAAGGCCGCTGTGCTCGTCCATCCCGAGTCGCCCTACCGCCGGTGCATCGACGAGATCATCGCCTTGGCCGATGCCGGCAAGTCCTTCGAGGAGATCGTCCGCATCGTCATCGACCGATGGGCCTTGGAGTATCCCGGAACCAACAACGCCGTGGCCAACGGCGGCATCATCGCGCTCAGCGTCTGGTTCGGAGAAGCCGACTTCCTCAAGACCGTCAATCTCGCCGTCCGCGCCGCCGACTTTCTCGACGCCGACTGCAACGCCGCCGGTGCCGCCGCCGTTGTCGGCGTGATGAATGGACTCCGAGCCATTCCCAAAAATCTGCTCGACCCGCTCCACGACCGCATCCAAGGCGACAAGCTCGGTGACGTTCAGATTCCAGCGGTCGATGAATCCATTTCAGCCCTTGGCAAACGCACGGCGGCGATGGGGGAAAAGATCCTCCTGGCCCACGGCATCCAGCTCGAAGGCGAGACGCTCGTCATCCCATCCGAAGCCATCCAAACCCAGCCTTCGGAGCGCTTCCAGCTCTCAGATCTGACCCATTGGTGGGCGCCGGAATGGACGTTGGAACGCGCGGGCTTCGATTCCACCAGCGGCGGAATGGGCGGTTACCCCGGTGGCACCTGGCTCAACGGCGACATCCTGACAACTTGGCCACGTGAACTGATGCGCGGCGTGGTCATCTCCCGTCGTCTGGCCGTGTCGACCAACTCAAACCGGCTCTCCGTCGAGGTCACGACGGATAACGCCAAAGCCTGGGAATTGAGCATCTACGCCGACAACAAGCTCCTCGAACGCAAACCGGTCACCGGCACCGGCGTTGGCGGAAAATGGCAGACCATCGAAACGGATCTGTCCGCATTCGAAGAACAGACCGTCACCCTCCGCCTCATCCAAAACGTCCTTCCCGGCACCAGCGCTCGATCGCCCGGGGCCGCGCACTGGCGAGCGCCGAAGCTGACAAGCGGGAAAGCAGACCAGACGCGGACAAAGTAGAAGGGAAACGAAGTCTTTGAGCAGGTAGGGCGAAGGCTCCCGCCGAGCCACCCTAACTCGCTCGCGCTATCCAAAACGGTAGCAGCGGCAATTCGAATGAGCCCCGGCCTCCCGCGTGTGAGCCTTGGGATAGACCTAACCCATAAGGCGGCTCGGCAGGAGCCTTCGCCCTACCAGCCTTCCAACCTCGTAGCCGCCGATGTGAATCGGCGCATTCTCACGGCTGCGGCTACCAGATCAGACCCGGTCAACTTCAGCTCACCCGGAGCCACAGCGTTTTGAGATACACCGGCTGGTCGCGGGAAACGGGGAAGTCGGGCGGCTGCGGCGCGTAGTGTTCGGCGCGGACCTTGCGGCCGGTTTTCTGCACGGCGGAATGAACCGCCGCCACGAACTCCTCCGCCGGCCAGTTCGCGGCGTTGCTCGACGCGAGTAGGACACCTTCCGGCGCGAGCACGGCCAGAGCGTCGCCGACGAGGCGGCCGAAGTCCTTGGGCGCGCGGAAGACGCCGGACTCCTTCGACTGCGAGAAGGTCGGCGGATCGAGGATGACGCCCTGGAACTTCCGCCCCTTCTTCGCCAGCCGCCGCAGCCAGTCGAAGCAGTCGCCGAAGATGAAGTCGTGCGCCGCCGGATCGAAGCCGTTCAACGCCAGGTTGCGCCGGCCCCAGTCGAGATACTTCTTCGACAAATCCAGGCTGGTGATCCGCGCGCCCGAAGCAGCGGCGGCCACGGAGAACCCGCAGGTGTAGGCGAAGGTGTTTAGGATTTCCGCGCCTGGTTTGAATCCAAGATCAAAGCCGTGCGCCACATGGCCGGTCTGCCAGCGGTGGCGGTTGTCGCGTTGATCAAGGAAGAGCCCGACGGAGTAGCCTTCGCCGAAGCTGAGTTCGTAGGTCAGGCCATTCTCGCGGATGGTGAACCGCTCGGGCGCGGCTTCACCGATGATCGGCTTGGGCGAAGCTTCGGCCGTGTTGGTTTCGCGGACGCGCGGGTTCCAGCGCTTGTGGTAGGTGCCTCGGCAGCCGAGCCGTTCCACGAGTGCCTGGAGAGTTTTCAGCATCGCCGGACTCGGCTCGCTTTCGTGCAACGAGAGCAGCCAGTCGCCCAGCCGTTCGACGAACCAGCCGGGTTGCCCATCGGCCGCGCCGTGGACGAGGCGGTAGGCATTGGTGCGTGCCGGATCGATGATGGCTTGCCGCAAAGCGACGCGTGAATCGACTTCAAAGCCCGCGTCGCCGGCGCTGAAAACGACCGCCGACGCTGTGGCCGGATGGTTGAAGGAGATCGCGGCGGCGTGCAGGCAGACGCGGTGAAAGGGCGAACCGCCGTAGAGCGAATCGCCGAGGATGGGGAAGTCGTTCTCGGACGCGTGGACGCGGATCTGGTGAGTCCGGCCGGTGTGCGGTTCGGCCTCCAGTTCCGTCCGGCCGCCGTCGCGTCGGACCACGCGGAAGTCCGTCACAGCTTCGTCACCGCCCGTGGCTACGCTCCGGTAGTTGTCGCCGTTGCGGGCGATGCGGCTGGCGACCGTCTTTGTCTCGAAGGCCACCGGACGATCCGTCCAAAGCCGGTAGCGCTTGGCCACCTCGCGGCCGGCGAACTGCGCAGTCAACGAGCGGTTGGCCTCGGCGGACTTTCCGAAGACGAGGACGCCGGACGTTTCCTTGTCCAAGCGGTGGATGATGGCCAGCGAGGCCCAGCGCGGTTCGCGCACGCGCAGCCAATCGTAAACGCCTTCACCGGCGTAGGGCGAAGGCGCGTGCGTGTTCCACCCGGCGGGCTTGCGGATCACCAAGAGGTGATCGTCTTCGAACAGGATGAGCGGGATGGATTCGTCCACGGGCAGACACGGATAACCGGCCGGACGTCCAAGGTCAGCAACAAGAGCGGGGCAACCGGTGATTCAGCAAAGGTAGGGCGCGTCGCTCCGCGCGCGCCGCCTCGTGGCCTCGGGGTGACGATGCTGCGGAGTGAGGAAAGCCTGTAGCGAAGTTGGTCCCTTGCGTGGAGCCGCTGAAACCAGACTGATCTTCGGAGATCCAGCGGCGGCGCGCACGGAGTGACGCGCCCTACCGGCACCAGGTTCAACCCAACCGGCCGAGGAGCTGGTCGACCTTGTCCCGCTGGCTGCGGGCCAGCGTGAGGCGGACGCCGTTGAAGAGGATGACGGCGTATTCCCCATGGAAGAGCGGCTGGAGTTCCTTAACCCGGTCGAGATTCACGATGGCAGACCGGCTGATACGGAGGAACTGGACCACGTTGAGCCTCTTCTCCCACGCCGAGATCGTCTCACGGATCAAGTGCGTCTCGGTGCCGACGTGAAGCTCCACGTAGTTGTCGGCCGCGCCCACCCAGTCGATGTCGCCGGGGCGGATGAGAAGGATGCGGCCATTGGACTTGATGGCGAGGCGATCGGACCCGCGCCCGGCCGCATCGAGATCGTTGACGAGTCCGTCGACCTTCGCCTGAACCGGTGCAGGCGTGGCCCTTTTGATCTCGTCGACTGCTCGGCGAAAGGCGGCCTGGAAGCGTTCGCGGTCATAGGGCTTCAGCAGGTAATCGAGCGCCCGGGCCTCGAAGGCTTTCACGGCGAACTGGTCGAAAGCCGTGATGAAGATGATCAACGGCCGGTGCTCGGGATCGATCGACGCGAGCACGCCGAAGCCGTCGAGCTCGGGCATCTGGATGTCGAGGAACACGAGGTCGGGCTTGAGTTCGTCGATGCGGTCGACCGCCTCGACGCCGTGCGCGGCCTCGCCGATGATTTCGGCGTCGGCCTCCTTCTCCAGCAAGGCCCGCAGACGCCCCCGGGCCAAGGGTTCATCGTCGACGATCAGGATGCGCGCTTTCATCGGGTGGGAGGGTTTAACCACAGAACGGCCTGGCGGCAAAGCCGAAGGCCGAAGCCACGAAGGCAAAAGGAAGATCGAAGGCCGGGATCAATTCCTCCTTTCTTCATAAAATCCTCAAACCAATCGATCATTCGACCTTCGGTGTTCGATCTTCTTTCGGCCTTTGGCCTTCGGATTTCGATCTTACTTCGACTCATCAGGAGCGCCTCCGGCTTTCTTCAACGGCAGGCGGATCATCGCCTCCGTCCCGCCGTTGGCACCGGGAGCAAGGCGGAATTCCTGGGCCGACCCGTAGAGCTGTTCCAAGCGGGCCCTCGTGTTCGCCACGCCGATGCCGGTGCCGGTGCGGTTGCTCAAGCCAGGACCGCGGCCGGTGTCGGTGACGCGAAGGACCAACTCTTCGCCGTTCCGCTCGGCGGAAATGCGGATGGCACCGGGCGCGGCGACGGGTTCGATGCCGTGGCGGATGGCGTTCTCGACGAGCGGCTGGAGGATGAGCGTCGGCACGCGGACTTCGGACAGCTCGGCCGGAATCGTAATCTCGACGGACAGGCGATCACCGAAACGCGTCTGCTCGATCTCCAGATAGCGTTTCAGGAACTCGATCTCCTGCCGAAGCGTCACCTCCTGTTCCGAGCCGCTGGCGAGGGCACGACGCAGGAGATCCGCCAGCTTGGTCAATGTCCGATCGGCCGCGTCGACGTCGACGTGCATGAGGGACGAGATGGCGTTGAGCGAGTTGAAGAGGAAGTGCGGATTCAGCTGCATCTGCAGGGCGTGGAGTCGCGCGGCGGTGAGGCGCTGCTCCAGTTCCACGGCGCGACGCTGGCGTTCCTGGGCGTCGCGGTAGTAGCGCAGGCCGGTGCTCATCCCGACGAGCAACCAGTAGACGAGCACGTTGAAAAACCAAGTCTTGCGCGCCAACAGCTGCACGGCGCCAGCGAAAGCCTCGTCCTCCCCCGCCCCACCCGAGGGCAACTGCCCAACGGCTGCGCGGAGGAAAAGGTAACTCAGGCAAAAGACGGCCGATGCCAGCAGATGCAGGAGCAGATGGCGGAGGTGATTCGGAGCTTCGACGGGAAACCGCCGAGCCAGCCACAACACCGGCACCGACAACAGCGCGAAGGCATACCAGTCGCCCAGCGACCAGACGATCGCCCGCCCGAGATCGACCGCCGCGCCGGCCTTGCTGCCAGAGATGTAGAACTGTCCGGCGAAGGCCAGGCCCACGAGCGTCCACACGGCGAACAGGCCGGCGGCGCGGAACCAGGGGCGTGGCCACAGTAGGCTCAGGGGCATCTCAGCGGTGACCTTGGCGGGAAAGATGGCGAAGGTGAATAGCGAAGAGCTCGAGGGCTTGCATCCATCCCCCCGCTCCTCCATTCGTTCCGCGTGAAGCCGCACGTCGACGAGCAGGCGATCCTCGCAATCGAACGCCCGCACAAGAGCCTTTGGACCTACTACCTGCTTTGTTGCCTGGTGTTCCCCCCGGCGTTTCCCTTCCTCGTCCTGCCGAATTGGTTCCGCTACCACACGCTCCGCTACAAGTTCACCGCCGAGGGCGTTTCCATGAGCTGGGGCATCCTCTTCCGCCGTGAAATCATCCTGAACTACGCGCGCATCCAGGACATCCATCTCCGCTCGAACATCGTCGAACGCTGGCTCGGCCTGGCGCGCATCCTTGTCCAAACGGCCAGCGGCAGTTCGTCCGCCGAGATGTCGATCGAAGGCCTGAAGGAGTTCGAGGCCGTGCGAGATTTTCTCTACTCAAAGATGCGCGGGGTGAAAGACCATCCCGCTCCCGCCGCAGCCCCCGCCCCGACCATGATTCATCCGGCCACCGAGGGTGAACTGGCTACAGCTTTGCGCGAAGTCGCCGAAGAACTCCGGGCCGTCCGGGTCGCGCTCGAAGCACGCGGAATCTCCGGAACCGCGACGGGAAAGGAGGCAGACCGTGACGCTCTTTGAGAAACTCCGTGTCCGCATCCTCGCGGTCTTGAAGGTTCCCCACGAGCCCGAACCGCCGCTCGGAGCGCCCGAATCAATCCGCGTTTTCCGGGCCGGCCGGAACTTCTACAAGCTTCGCCTGCTTGGCTGGGGCGTCGGCCAGGCCTTCGCACTGCTGGGCATCATCTTCTGGGTAGGGGTGGTCGCCTTGGCGGAAAGGGAATCTCGGGTGACGAGAGAATCTGCCGCCGCCACGCCGCCCCCAATCGCGACCAATGGCACGGAAGCAGCCACCAACTCGATCACAAAGACCAAGAAGAAGGTCCGCCCACGCAACGGCCCCATCAAGGACTTCGTCACCATGACGAGCAAGATGCCTCCGTGGACATTCACCTTGTTGTGGACGCTCAAGATCATCTTCTTCTTCGTCTACCTCGGACAGGCCGCGGTCACCTACGCGATCCTACGGCTCGATTACGAGCAGCGCTGGTATATCGTAACCGATCGGAGCCTCCGCATCCGCAGCGGGCTTTGGAGCGTGCAGGAGATGACCATGAGTTTCGCCAACCTCCAGCAAGTGGCGTTGTCGCAGGGACCGCTGCAACGCTTCCTCGGAATCTCCGACGTGAAGGTCCAGTCCGCCGGCGGCGGCGGTGGCGCGACCCACGGCCAGAAAGGACAGGACGCTTCGCTCCATACCGGCGTCTTCCACGGTGTCGAGAACGCCAAGGAAATCCGCGACCTGATCCTCGAACGTCTTCGCCTCTTCCGCGAAACCGGCCTCGGCGATCCGGACGAAGCCCGCCATTCGACGCAGCCCCAGCCGACGGCTGCCACAACGGACCGCGCCGACGCGTCGACGTTGGCGGCCGCCCGCGAGTTGATCACCGAAGCCCGGGCATTGCGGCAGGCGGCCGATTCGATCGGACGCGGGTGAACTTCCAGGAACGTTGCGGCTCGTCCGTTCCAACCCTTGCCTCCCATCATGCCGCCGACCTACAACACACGCATGACTCCCCACTCCTTCACCGGATTCTCTCGCAGACAGTTCCTCCGTCAAAGCGCCGTCGCCGCGCTGGCTTTTCCGTTCGTCAGCCGACTCGGGGCCGCTTCCGCCAACGGCCTGCTGAACCACGCCAGCTTCGGTGCTTCCGGCATGGCCGGCGCCGACCTCACCTCGATCACCGCGACCAAACTGGTCAACCTGGTGGCCGTCGCGGAGATCGACGAGGCGAGGACGGCCGAACTGCGGAAGAACCATCCCAACACCCGCGTCTACCGCGACTGGCGCGAGCTGCTGGACAAGGAGGCGAAGAACATCGAGTCGGTCAACGTCTCCACGCCCGACCACATGCACGCGCCCATCGCTTTGGCCGCGATCCAGCTCGGCAAACACGTCTACGGCCAGAAGCCGCTCACTCAAAACGTCTGGGAAGCCCGCCAAGTCACGATGGCCGCGCGCAAGGCCGGTATCGTCACCCAGATGGGAATCCAGATCCATTCCCACGTCGCCTACCGCACCGCCGTCCAGCTCATCCATGAACAGGCCATAGGCAAGGTGAAGGAAGTCCACACCTGGAGCAGCAAGAAGTGGGGCGACCCGACACCGCTGCCGACCACGAGCGATCCGATCCCCGACGGCTTCGACTGGAATCTCTGGCTCGGCGTCGCCGCCGACCGGCCCTTCATCAAGGGCTACTACCATCCCGGCAACTGGCGGAAGCGGCTCGACTTCGGCACCGGCACCTTCGGCGACATGGGCTGCCACATCTACGATCCCGTCTTCAAGGCGCTCAACCTCACCGCGCCGATCTCGCTCCGCTCCGAAGGCGAACAACCGACGGCCACGAACTGGGGCATCAACGCGGTCATCCACTATGTCTTCCCCGGCAACGAACTCACCGCCGACAAGACGGTGAAAGTCACCTGGTATGAGGGCGACATGCGTCCGCCCGGCAGCGTGCTCGAAGGCCTCGGGCCCGACATCAAGCTGCCCGACCAAGGCTCCATCTTCCTCGGGACGAAGGGTGCGATGCTCCTGCCGCACGTCGGGCTGCCCATCCTGCTTCCGAAAGCCAACTTCATGGAGTTCGCCATGCCCAAGCTGGCCCAGGTGGACCACTACCGGCAGTTCGTCGAAGCCTGTCGCGGCACCGGAAAAACCTCCGCCCACTTCGACTACGCCGGCGCGCTCACTGAAACGATCCTGCTCGGCGGCGTCGCGACGCGGTTTCCCAAGACGACCCTCGAATGGGACGCTGCGAAGATGACCTTCAAGAACCTGAACGAAGCGAACCCGTTCCTCCGCCGCGCCAGCTACCGCAAGGGCTGGGAGCCGAAGTGGGTGTGATGAAGGGCAGGAGCGATCTCTGCAGCAGCTCGCGCTATGAGATTCATCCCACATTTGATCTGGCTGGGTGGCGTGGCCGTTCTTTTGGCTGCGTTCGGACGTTACTGCGGGACATCGATCCCCTACCAAGACCCGACACCAGAGTTGCTGGCTGTTCAGCGTGGCCAGATTGAGTCTGCGAGGACCGAGGCTTTGATTGGCGGTTTGATTCTTTTCGGCGGCGTCGGGTGGGTGATCGTCCGTCGCCGTTCCAGAACCGTTGGTGTGTCGAGATGACGATTTTTGACCATACGCCCCATCTAACCTCTGTCCCGAATTTCAGTGTGATGTTTTATGAAATTCGACAGAGATTGATGCAGCTACCCGGGCGTTTCCGGCGAATCTCGCTGCGCTGGATCGTTCGATGGCAACCGAATGAAAGAGTTCAGCCAAACCGGCGGCAGCCGAATCGGAGAAGGGTGGCTGACTGCGCTCAATTCAAGCGCGTTCGTCCGTCTTTTCGCGACGAGGTCGCACATCGAATTGTCCGGCGGCGGTCGTGAACTCTGGTTTCCAAAGGCGGAGATCCTGCGCCTCAGTCGCCACGACGGAACGACCTGCGCGGAACTGAAGATTGACCATTCCATCGCCGGCATTCCGAAGCGGGTGATCTTCTGGTCGCCCGATTTTGAGGAGCTCACCACAAGCATTCAGGCTCTCGGGTATGACGTCTTTGGCAGCACACGCTGAAGGTTTGCGCACCGTCGGTTGACTTTCACCTGTCCGGCCCCTATCCCAACGCGCGATGTCTTACCCGGCGGCCCCGAATTCGTATCCCAGGCTGCTGCGGCCGTTCGCTCCACGGCCGCAGATCTCCCACGTCGTCTTCGATTTCGACGGCACCCTCTCCTGGCTCCGCCACGGCTGGCCGGAGATCATGCTCAACCTGTTCCTCGAGTATTTCCCGATCCGCCCGGGCGACGATCTCACGGCCATCCAACGCGAGTTGATCACCGACATCCTCAGCCTCAATGGCCAGCCCACGGTGTTCCAAATGCGCAGCTTCGTGGAGCGGGCTTTGGCCAAGGGCGGCCGTCCGCCCAAACCCGAGGAACTGCTCGTGGCCTACCAGTTCCGGCTCGACGAGGTGATCGACGAACGCACCGACCGCATCAAGGACGGCTCGGCCTTCCCGGACCACTTTGTCGTCTTCGGCGCGCGCGCCCTGCTACGGCGTTTGGCCGAACGCGACGTGACTCTCCACGTCCTCAGCGGCACCCACATCGACCGTGTGCTGGAGGAAGCGGCCTTGCTCCAGCTCGCGGACTTTTTTGAGGACCGCATCTTCGGCAGTCCGGCGGACGCGACGGGCTTCTCCAAGCGGATGGTCTTCGACCGCATCCTGGCCGGGGAAGGAATCCGCGGAGACCAACTGCTCTCGCTTGGCGACGGGCCGGTGGAGATCCGTCACACCGCCGAGCTGGGCGGAATTGCCGTCGGCGTGGCCAGCGACGAGGACCAGAACGGTTCGGGCCTGTGCGATCCCTGGAAGGAAAAGCAGCTCACCGAAGCCGGCGCCCACCTGATGCTGGCCGACTACCGCGATCCGGACGCCATCCTCGACCAGATCTTCGGCGCCCCTCCCGACATCGCATGACTCCCAGCCCGCTCGACTGGTCCAAGCTGCGCGTGTTCCCCCTCGCGGAGCGCCGCAGCCTCAGCAGGGCGGACACGTTGGAGCCGGACCTTGCCTCGCCATTGCCCGAATGCCCGGAGGAAACCCGAAGGCAGGTCGCGGTAGCGGCGAAGCGCATTCGCGGCGCCCGGGCGCGCGGCGCCGGAGTCCAGCTGATCTACGGCGCACACCTCCTCCGCAACGGCGGCGGCGCAGTCCTCCGCGAACTTCTGCGCGAAGGACTCGTCACCCATCTCGCCACCAACGGAGCTGGAACAATCCACGACTGGGAGTTCGCCTTCCTCGGCCGTTCCACGGAAAGCGTGGAGCAGAATGTCGCCACCGGCACCTTCGGCACCTGGGACGAGACCAGCCGCAATATCCACCTCGCGCTACTCGCCGGCTCACTCGAAGGACTGGGCTACGGCGCCAGCCTCGGGCGGTTCATCGCCGAGGACGGCTGCACGCTGCCGTCCATTGCGAGCCTTGAAGACGGACTACGCGACGAACCTTCATCGCCGCTCTCGCCCGCCCGGGCCGATCTGATTCAGGCCATCCGACAACACAACCTGCCCGTCGGACGCATCAGCGTGGAACATCCATGGAAACGAGTCTCGATCCTCGCCGAGGCCTGGCAACGCGGCGTCCCGCTGACAGTTCATCCCGGAATCGGCTACGACATCGTCGCCTGCCATCCGATGTTCAACGGTGCCGTCATCGGCCGCGCGGCGCAGATTGATTTCCAGCAGTTCGCCGGAGTCGTGGAGACGTTGGACGGCGGCGTGGTGATGTCCATCGGCTCGGCCATCATGGGCCCGCAGGTCTTCGAGAAGGCGCTGAGCTGCGTGAACAACCTGCGCGTCGGGAATGGACGCGGCATCGTTTCGGGCCACGAGATCTTCGTCGTCGATCTCCAGGACGGCGGCGGTTGGGACTGGACGCAGGGAGAGCCGCCCAAGACGAACGCCGCCTACTACCTCCGCTTCTGCAAGAGTTTCTCCCGGATGGGTGCGCCGATGCACTATGTCTGCTGTGACAATGTCGTTTTCCTCCGCCACCTTTGGGCGGAACTGAAACCCTCGTGAACCTCATCCGCTTCAAGAAAATCATCTCGGCCTATCCCAAGATGCGTGTGGCCGTCATCGGCGACTTCTGCCTCGACCGTTACCTCGAGATCGATCCGTCACGGTCGGAAGTTTCGATCGAGACCGGCCTGCCGGTGCACAACGTGGTCAGCGTCCGCGCCCAGCCCGGCGGGGCCGGCACCATCCTGAACAACCTCGTCGCCCTCGGCGTGAGCGAGATCTATGCCGTTGGCTTCTGCGGCGACGACGGCGAGGGGTTTGAACTCCGCCGAGCCCTCAGCAGCCTGCGCGGCATCCGCCTCGACCACTTCATCACGACGAAGCAGCGGCGCACCTTCACCTACTGCAAACCCCTGCTGCTGCTGCCCGATTCGCCGCCGGAAGAATTGAGCCGGCTTGATTCGAAGAACTGGACGGAGACTCCGGGCGAAGTGCAAAGCCGCTTGATGGACGGGATCAAGGATCTCGCCGGTCGAGTGCATGCGATGATCTTGTTGGACCAGGTGGACGTGCCCGAAACCGGTGTTGTCACTCGCATGGTCCGCGATACCGCGGGCGCCGCTGCCCGCATGTATCCGACGCTCACGGTGGTGGCCGATGGCCGTCGCGGCCTCGCCGGATTTCCTCCGCTTCTGTTCAAGATGAACCTTGCGGAACTCGCGCGCACGGTGTCGCTGGCGCCCGATCCAAGCGAGGAGGCCGTCATCGCCGAGGCGACCGATCTCGCGCTGAAAAACAAACGGCCGGTCGTCATCACTATGGCGGATCGAGGCATGATCGGCGTCACCGCCGACGGCAAACTCTCCCACCAGCCTTCCCTGCCCTTGCGCGGCCCGATCGACGTCGTGGGTGCCGGCGATTCCGTGACCGCGAACCTCACCACGGCACTGGCCGCCGGGGCCACCATGCCGGAGGCATTGGAACTCGCCACGGCGGCGGCTTCGACAGTGATCCACCAACTTGGCACGACCGGAACCGCGACCATCGTCGACCTCTTTGGCATCGTCGCCGCCAACGTCCCAGCGGATCCAGGCCCGGGCGGAACGGAATTCCTGTCGCGCCGAAGCCAGCAGTGAGTGCTTCGGTCTCAATTCCGCGACCCATCTGGGCAGCCGGGATGCTGGTGTTCGTCGCCGTCATCCTCGTCGGATGCGCCTCGATCCAATCGAGCCCGGACCTTCGCCGCTTCGAATTCACTGAACCGCAGATGGGCGTGCCGTTTCGGCTCGTTTTCTTCACCACCGACCAGACTCGGGCGAAGGCCGCCGCCGACGCCACCTTCGCCCGCATCCGACAGCTCAACAACATCCTCAGCGACTACGAATACGACAGCGAACTCAGCACGCTGTCCCGCTCAGCCGGCTTCGGCACAAACGTCGCGGTCAGCCCCGAGCTGTGGATCGTCCTCAATCGCGCGCAGGCGCTTTCGCGGCGGACCGACGGCGCGTTCGACATCACCGTCGGCCCCGTCGTCAGTCTGTGGCGCAAGGCGCGTCGCGAAAAACGTCTCCCCGATCCGGCCCGGTTGGCCGAGGCGATGGCGTCGGTCGGTTGGACGAACGTCGTCCTGGACCCGAAGACGCGTTCCGTCCGATTGCTCAAGCCCTCCATGCGCCTCGACCTCGGCGGCATCGCCAAGGGTTACGCCGACGACGAAGCCCTGAAGACATTGAAGGGACTAGGCATCACCCAGGCGCTCGTCGCCGCCGCGGGCGACATCGCCGTGGCCGATGCACCGCCGGGCAAAGCCGGATGGCGCGTGGAGATCGCGGCCCTCGATGTGACCAATGCGCCGCCCGCGCGTTTTGTCCTGCTGCGCCACGCAGCCGTCTCGACCAGCGGCGATCTCTTCCAGCACGTGGAGATCGACGGCGTCCGCTACTCCCACATCGTCAATCCCAAGACCGGCATAGGACTGACCGACCATAGCCTGGTTTCCATCATCGCCCGCGACGGCATCACCGCCGACAGCCACTCGAAGCCCGCCAGCGTCCTCCCGCCGTCGGAGGCGATGAAGTTCATCGAAGCCACGCCCGGCTTGGCGGGATTGGTCGTCCGCAAACCGGGTGAACGGATCGAAATTCAGGAGTCGTTACGTTTCAAACAGTGGCTGGCGAACGAAGCGGGTGAGCCGGTAGGAAAGTGAGCCGGGGAGTCTGCCTCTGGCATCCGGCATCTGGGATCTGCCGCCGGACACCCGATTCCCCCTTCGTCACCCGTCCGTCACCATTTCAGGCTTCCTTAGCGCACCGTCCTTCGGCATTCGTCTTTCCCATGTTCCTTCGCCTGCTTCTCCTCCTCGCCCTTGCCCTCCCTGTGTTTGCCAGTCCGCTGGAGGACTACGTGTCCAAGGCCGACGACGCCTTCAGCTGGAAAATCATCTCCACCATCAAGACCAACGGCATGACCGTCAGCCGCATCGAGATGACCTCGCAGCAGTGGCGCGAACACCGGTGGAAGCACTCCATGGTCGTCGTCACCCCGGCCACGGTGCGGAACAAGGAGCACGCCTTCCTCTTCATCACCGGCAGCGGCAACGGCCTACAATACGTCTCCATGCTCGCCACCATCGCCGAACGCGCCGGCTGCATCGCCGGTTGCATTACCGACGTCCCGAACCAGCCGCTCTACGGCGGAAAGAAGGAGGACGCCCTCATCGCCTACACCTTCTCCGAATACCTTAAGTCGAAGGATCCCACGTGGCCGCTGCTCTTCCCAATGGCCAAGAGCGCCGTTCGCGGACTCGACACGCTGGCCGCGTTCGGAGCCGAGACGAAGGCCGCCACGCCGACGAAGTTCATCGTCTCGGGCGCCAGCAAACGCGGCTGGACCACCTGGCTCACCGCCGCCACCGACAAACGCGTCGTTGCCATCGCTCCGATGGTCATCGACGTCCTCAACATGTCCGAACAGGTGAACTGGCAGCGCAAGGTCTACGGACGCGACTCCGAGCAGATCAAGGACTACACCGAGCGCGGGCTGACCGACGTCTTCACCAACCCGGAGATGAGCGAACTCCGGGGCCTGATCGACCCCTACAGCTACCGCGCCCGCTACACCATGCCCAAGCTGATCATGCTCGGGAGCAACGACCCCTACTGGACCGTCGACGCGCTCCGCTTCTACTGGAACGAACTGCCCGGCCAGAAACTCATCCACCAGACCGCCAACGCCGGCCATGATTTGAACGGCGGAAAAGAAGCGATTCCCACGTTGGCCACATGGACCCAGATGGTCGCCGACGGCGAGAAACTTCCCGAGATGAAATGGACCTTCACCGACGGCAAACCGGCCAAGCTCGCCGTGGAAGCGGGCCAACCGATCAACCGCGGCCTCTATTGGACCGCCACATCGGACAACCGCGACTTCCGCAAGTCCGCCTGGACCAGCCGACCGCTTACGGCCGAAGGCAACAAACTCTCCGCCGAAGGGACCGCGCCCGAAGGCGCCTGGAGCGCCGGCATGATCCACGCGGAGTTCACCTCCAAACGCGGCAACAAAGCGTGGTTCTCCACCGAAGCCCGCGTGACGCCGGACAATCCGAAGCCGGAGGGGAAGTGAATCCATTCGGGAACATTCACAGGCAGGCTTGTATCTCCTCCAACAGCCACTTCGGCAACAGCCCAATCACCACGGGGTCCGGATCTCAAACCATTAAGGCGACCTGCCAACCCGTTTCCTGATCCAAGCTGGATTGCGACGGCAGTCGATGACGGCGCTGACGCGAATCAAGCCGCCTTCGACGCGGTAGTAGATCGCGAATGGAAACCGGCTTGCGAGGGACCGGTGGGAGCCGTGGATGACCCTATGGATGCCCGCATAGATAAAGCAGCGAATCGATGTCGGCGAAAAGAGAACCAAGGAAGTAGGAACCCAACCCAAGTGACTGATTCTCGTAGAACTTGAAGCCCTCCGCGAGGTCGTCCTTCGCGTCGTCGAGGATCTCGATCCTCATGCGAGGCGGTTGCGGATTTCCTTTTTGGCAGTCTCCCAGTCGGTGAAGCGGGCCTCGCCCGAGGTGATCCGGCGCTCGCGTTCCACGAGCAGCTCACCATGCCAGGACGGAGATTCGATTTCGGCTGCGTTCCGCGTCAGGTCGGCCCAGATCGCCTCCATTACCTGGATCTTTTCGGGAACCGTCATGGTGTCCAACGGCAAAGTCACTGACATGGCAGGACGATAGCCTCGCTCAGGCATGGAGCGAGTGAATTTAGGCCGCGACCGAGTTTGCATTTCGCGTGGCCGCTCCCGGGCTATTCCTACCTCTTTGTCACGCGGTCGAAGGTCTGGGGGGCGACCCAGCGGGTGTTGTAACGGGACATGAGTTCATCGGCCGACTTGAGCGGCGGGCGGGGCTCGGAGCCGTAGCGCTGGTAGTCCATGCCGTGCCACGGGAGTGGGTCGATACGTGGGCCTTCGGTCACATGGAAATCGGCGTCCTTGTCCCAACCGACGTTCCACAGAGCGTAGGTGCGCTGCTGGCCTGCGGCGACGGCGGGGAGGTTCTTCGGATCGAACTTCAGAGTGAGCTCGTCTCCGGCCGCGATGACAGCGAGGGCGTTGTCGCTGGCGGAAACGAGTTCGCGAACGTCGCCGTAACGTGTGGCCCAGCCTGAAGGCGTGATGCGCCAGTTGGGCCGCTGGAACACTCGGTTGTAGACGGGCGAAAGCGGCCGGTTCCACGGCAGGTCGGCGAACGCGCTGTAGCCGCGCCAATGCAGATCGGCCGTGGCCGGATTGAGGACATGCGCCTGCCCGGTCACATCGGCGATGAACTCCATCAGCTCGATGCGGTCCCAGTGGATCTCGAACGCGGTCGAGAGGCGGAGGCGTTTCCAACCAACGGGCAGTTTGCCTGCGAGATCGACGAGGATGGTCTTCGTCTTGCCAACGGGCGCTCCGACCATGACGTCCACCTTCGCCCACGAACCGTCTGCCAACTCGGCCTCCAGCTGGGGAAACGGGAACGGCAATTCGGGATCGTGCGAGGCAGCGATGTTGGCCATGCCGCCGCCGAAGCGGAGCCAGCCGTCGAGCAGGAGCACGGGATGTTGCGGCGCTGGAACGGCGCCGAAGTCGAAGGTCACGGAGAACGGCTCGGCCGCTCCCCGGAGCTGCGGACGGCGAAGGGCGACGGGCGAAGCATATTGGCGGTCGGACTTACGGACGGCTTCGGCGACATCGAGTCCATCGGAACGGACGGCGTGTTGCACCGAGGCGACGGACTTCACGGTCCAGAGGCGGTGTTTCGGAAACGGACCGCCCGGAAAGAGCTTCCCGGTGGAGTGGACCTCTGTGCCGGCGGGATGATCGACGGCGTAGAGCTTGGCATCGTCGAGGTAGAGGATCTCACGGAGTTCCTCAGTGATCTGAAGCGTGATAAAGCCGTCCTTCGGCGGGAGCTGGGAGGCATTGCCAAGAACGATGAACTCGTCGGGGTCGCCTTCGATCTGACGGCCTTCCGCCACTGGTAAGCCGAGCGGAGCCGCGCCAAGCAGATCGGTGACGAAGCGGAATCCCTTTCCGTCCCAGCAGAAGAGATACGGGCAGGAGCCGGTGGGAAGCTGGAGTTCCTCCATGACCAACGGCGTGCAGTCGGCCTTCACGTCGAGGCTGGTCAACGACAGGTCGAACCAATGCACCGTGAGCGCCTCGAACTGGTCGAGCTTGCCGACTCCGATCTCGATCGGCAGCTGCGTGACCGGGCGTGACAAACGCAGGCCGCCGCCGCGCAGTTCGATGCGCGCGCCGAGGCCGTTCGGGTTTGAGCGGTTGCCCAGAAGGTTGATCCTGATCTGGTGGTTCCGGTTCCCGCCGTTGTTGCGCAGGTAGACGATCTTCCCGGTCGTGCTTTCGAGGATGAGATCGGTGTCGCAGTCGCCGTCGAAGTCGGCCTGCACGACATTGACCCAAGGACCGGGACCGACGGTGCTGATGGAAGTCGGCCCGCCGGACACGACGAAACCGTGCTCCCCAATGTTGCGCCATAGGAGCGGAATCCGGCCGAGGAGAAGCACGTCAAGCCAGCCGTCGTTGTCGTAGTCGATGAGCTCGATGCGCGTGGCGCCAACGGGGTCGCCAGGAAGGATAAACTTCTTGCCGGTGGAGAGGCGGACCTCGACCCCTTCGGGAACGACGCAGACAAAGTCAGGCCGGAGATCGTTGTCCAAATCACCGATCGCAAAGACGGTGGACGCGGGCCAGTCGGCCGGGGAATTGGTCGGGACAAACGAACCTCCACGGGCCTTGAGGAGGAGCAACGGGACCTGGTTCTCCCGGCCAAAAACGAAGTCCGCTGCCCCGTCTCCATTCCAATCATCGACCCGCATCCGTGCGACACCCGATACCGTGGCCGGGATTCCGGAGGTGGCGGTGATGTCGCGGAAGAACCCGTTGCCGAGGTTGCGGAATAGGACGGGCCGATTGGTTTCCGTCAGCGCCAGCAGTCCCAGTTTCCCGGTGAAGTCGAAGTCCACCAGCGCCCCGTCAATCGCCTTCAACCCTGATAGGCCGGTCGCCGCCGTGACGTCCCGCATCGAACCGTCGGGCTGGATGCGAAGAACGTGAGATGAACCTTCGCCCAGCAGAAAGATGTCGGGAACCCGATTGGTCAACAGGGCGCCGACGATGGCGCGGCGCGGGTTGGAGTTGGTCGGAAGTTGCAGGGTGGGTCCGGCCGGGACGAACACACCGCGCTTCATCGTGAACAGACGAAACCCCTCGGGCGTCCGGGCAAACAGACGGAGCGGGCCGTTGGTCCCGACGTCGACCACCGCCACAGGACCGCTGAGACGATGGCCGTCGCCGAAGACTTCGTCGGTCGCCTGGTCGAAGGCGAGCGGAACGCCGGTCTCCAGGGGCTGCACCAGCTTGAACATGATGCGCACCTGGGTGTGCACACACCGTTCGAAGTCGGCCGGATTGGGCGTCGACTGGGGACGCTTCGACAGGACGATCTGATGCTGGGCGAGGGCGTCCTTGGCTTCGTCGGTGCGGTTCGTGCGCAGCAACGCCTGGCTCAGGAGATAAAATGCGGCGGGATGCTGCGGGTCGAGCGTCGTCGTCGTCTCGAAGCTCCAGATGGCGTCCTCGAGGTGGTTCAGGTTGAAGTGTGCCCGACCGAGTTGAAAGACGGTCGCGGCGATCGACTTGTCCATGTCCCACGCCGTTTGAAGGGACTTGGTGGCCTCGACGTTCAGGTTCTGCCGGAGCTGAGCGCATCCTTGAACGAAGTGGGCAGCGGCGGACTGGGGATTGAGTTTCAACGCTTCCGCGGCTTCGGCCTGGGCTCCGGCCGCATCGCCCCCGAGGAGCAATGCGTTTGAGAGGTTGAGGCGCGCGTCGAACTGGCCCGGGCTTTCCGCAACGGCCTTGCGAAACTCACCGGTCGCCTTGGTGGAGTTGCCGGAATCGTAAGCGGCTTTGCCGGCGGACATGGCGCGGTCGAACTCCGCGCTGGGCCCGTCCGCGGCACCGCCGGACGACTTGGGGCCGCAGCCGGAAACGAGGAGCCATAGGGCGGAAAGGAGCGCGAGGATTGGGACGGACTTCATGGAGTGCGGCGGGACAATTCGAACGAAAGACGCAGGCCCTCGAGCGTGAGGTTGGGGACGACGGCGGATATCTCGGGCAACCGAGCGGCGATGAGGCGCGCGTAACCACCGGTGGCGACGACGGGAAGCTTCTTCACGCCGAGTTCGGCCTTCAAACGCACGATGAGCTCCCGGATTAGTCCGCGGTATCCGTGGACCGCGCCGACAAGCATCGCCTGCTCGGTGGTCTTGCCGATGACGCCACGGGGTTCACGGATCTCGATGCGCGGCAGGAGCGCGGTCTTTTCGTGGAGGTAATCGGTCATCGCCGAAAGCCCGGGCGCGATCACGCCGCCGACGTAGTTGCCGCCCCTGTCGACCACGTCGAACGCGACCGCCGTGCCGAACGCGACCACGACGGCGGGAGCCCCGAACCGGTATCGGACGGCAACTGCATTGGCCAGACGGTCCGCGCCGATGGCCGAAGGTTTGGGATAGTCGATGCCGACTCCGGCGACGGTATCCGAGGTCAACTCGTAGGGCGCGGGAATCCCATGCGCGCGAAGCCAACGCCGGATAAATGGGGTCGCTTTCGGAACGACGCTGGCAATCGCGGCGGCTTCGATCACAGCCCCGCCCAGGAAGTCCGCCAGGTCGGCGTGGACTTTGCCGGAACGCCAACCCACCGTCTTGAGATCCACGGAGCGGAGAATCCTCCGACCTTTGGACAATCCGACGTGCGTATGGGTGTTGCCTACATCGAACAGCAGCAGCATGGGCCTCACGCTCACGGAGCGACGGGAAAAAGAAAAGCCCGCCGATCACGGCGGGCTTGAATGGATGAAAACCGGCCTATTGGGAAACGAAGGCGTAGGCATAGGCCAGCCGTCCCTCGTCGGTCACGGCCCACAGGTTGAACTTGGGTCCCACCGTGCCCCAGAGCTTGACCTGCCGGACACTTCCGTCGCCGAAGGCGTAGTTGGAAGCCAACCCGCCGTGCCGGGCTTGATTCAGCTCGGAGTAGTCGTTCCCGTTCCCTTCGAAGAGGTCCATGTAGAAGTGATAGGACTCGTTCTTCTTCTCGCCGAAGAAAACGACGTCCTCGACCTTCTTCGCGCCGCCTTCGGCGAAGGGGACATCCACGGGAACGTCCGCGATGGTCTTTCCGTAAAAATCGTTCCAACCATTGATGATGTAGGATCGGGGCGCCTTGTCCGCGTCGTCGACCGGCCCGGGAACGGAGGAGGGCGGCTTCGGTCCATCCGACGGGCACACGATGACGCGCAGATCCTTGTAGCCGTCCTTCAATGCTTCCGGCCAGCGGGGGTTATACTTCGCCGGAGTGCTCCCGGTGGTCCTCGCCGGATATTTACCGTTGTTGCCGCCGGCATAGAGCGTCAGCGAGATGGACAACTGCCGCAGGTTGTTCACGCAGGCGATGCGTTTCCCCGATTCCTTGGCCCGGGCCAGACTCGGCAGGAGCATGCCCGCGAGGATGCCTATGATCGCAATGACCACGAGGAGTTCGATCAGCGTGAACCCGCCGCTTCTGTCCGCGACCGGGAGTTGGGTTGTCTTTTGCATAGTCGTGATGCGTTCGGTTCTTCGGTTAATCCCAAGTGCGCTGAAGTTTTCTCGAATGGCCCGGCTGCGGATCCGGTCAGTCTCTAAACTCATGAACGCAAGGAACTGGACATTTGTCGGCGTCGCCGTGCTGCTCGTCGCCCTTTGCGCCTACCTTTTCACCGACTGGTTCAGCGCGGCCCCTATTCGGATTGGTTCACGAATTTTTCCGGGAAGGCGCGGTGGGCGCGATCGGATTGTGTTCTACCTGGACCGGGAATACAAACTCACATCGATCAAAGTTCTGGTCGACGCAACCGCCGATTCCGACCCGAAGGCCGCCACCGTGTGGAACCTGGCCGCCGCGACAAACTCCGCGCCGGTGACTGACTTCGAATACGGCCAACGGATCAAGGGCATGAAGATTCCGCTCGGAATGGACGATGCGAAACCGCTAAAGGCCGGGGTCCAATACCGCCTGCTCGTGGCGGCCGGAAGCAAGGTGGGCACCTTTGGATTCAACCTGCCGATAAAACCGGAACCTCCGGCCAAGTGACGCGGAAGTCTGTCGCGACGTTCGCGCAATAGTTGCGCTTGCAGGTCCCCGAGCCTCCATCCTCCAATGCGCGATGAACTCCGATCTCGCGGGTAAAGTGGTCCTGATCACGGGCGCCTCGGGTGGAATCGGGGCCGCCACGGCCAGAAAGTTTGCGGAAGAGGGCGCCTGTCTCATCCTCCAATACCGTTCGGGGCGCGACCGCGCTGAAACGTTGCGCAAGGAACAGTCCGGCGCCGAGGTGATCAGCATCCGCGCGGACCTGACAAAGGAGTCAGACGTCCGCCACCTGTTCGTCACCGCCACGAAACGTTTCGGCCGAATCGACACTCTCGTGGCCAACGCCGGCTCATGGGAGACTAGGGACGTTCCTCTTCAGGAGATGTCGCTCAAGCAGTGGAAGTCGACGATTGACGGTGTCCTGACAGCGACCTTCCTCAGCGCCCGCGAATTTTTTCGGCTCGTCGCCAAACAGAAGCGCGGCAACGCCGTCCTCGTCGCCTCAACCGCCGGAGTTTTTGGCGAAGCCTTTCACGCCGACTACGCCGCCGCGAAGGCCGCCATGGCCTACGGTTTGGTGCGATCCCTGAAAAACGAGATCTCCCGGATCGCGCCCCACACGGCGACCTATTGCGGGGGCCGGGTGAACTGCGTTTGTCCCGGATGGACTGTGGTTCCGCGCAACGCCGCCAAACTGAAGGATGCCGCCGTGGTCAAGAAGGTGACCTCGACGATGGCCCTGCCCCAGATAGGCCGGCCCGAGGACATGGCGAACGCGATCGTCTTCCTGAGTTCGGATTCCCTGGCCCGTCACATCACCGGCCAGACGCTGGTTGTTGCAGGAGGAATGGAAGGCCGACATCTCTGGTCAGCGGACGAAATCGACCCGACGATCGCCTGATTCCCCACCGGAGGATCAGGCCGGCTTGGTCTGCGTTTCCACCCAACGCGCCATCAGCCACAGAGTGTCGGACAGGCGATTCAGGTAGATGATGATCTCGGCGTTGTTGAGCTGCCCCGACTCGTGAAGGGCGCAAACCCGACGTTCCGCCCGTCTGCAGGTGGTCCGGGCCACGTCGAGCGCGGCAGAATTCAACGTGGCGCCCGGAGTCGCCCAGCCCTTGAAAGACACGTTCTGCGCTTCGATCTCCTTCACCAGGACATCGAGCTTCGACGTCAAAGCGGGTGTCACCAGTTCGAACCCATCCTTCTGATACCGGGCCAAATCGTCGACTCCGGTGGCCAGTTCCCCCATCAGAGTCACCAGATCTTTCTGGACCGTCAGCACGTTCTTGCTGACGAAATCCTCAGTGGCCGACGCCCGGACCATTCCGAGAGCCGCATTGAGCTCGTCCACGCTGCCGTAGGCATCGACCCGCGGATGGCACTTGGAGACCCGGCGGTTATACATCAGGCCCGTCGTTCCGGCGTCTCCCGTTCTGGTGGCAATGCTCATGAAGCGCGAAGGATAGCCGCCCGAACCTCCCGTGCAACCCGCCTTGCCGCTTCTTGCGGCCACCCTGCCAAGAATCGGCTTGCGGAGAATTTGTAACCGCTTTCATCCTCCTAAGGTCTCTCGATTGCTCATCCATTCTATGAAAATTACTTACCTCCTCATCGCAGGATTGCTCATTGCCGGTGCATCCGTCCGCGCGGACGACGTCATCGAGTCCGTCATGAAAGACGGCTTCAAAGGAAAAGAGTCCATCGCCGCCAAGATCGGCAAGGGCGAAGCCTCGGCCGACGAAAAGAAGAAGATGGCCGGCCTCGTGGCCAAGCTCGTCGGAACCAAGCCCCCGCAGGGCGAAGCCAAGGCCTGGGCCGACAAGATCGGCAAGCTGAACGATGCCGCAAAGGCGATCGCCACCGGCAAAGCCGACGCCGCCGACCTCTGGAAGGCCGCCGCGAACTGCAAGGCCTGCCACAAGGAACACAAGCCCGAGGACAAGAAGTAAGCCCACCGGCGGAATTCTGATTTCAACGACGCCCGGCGGATCACTCCGCCGGGCGTTTTTCTTTCCGCCAATCGCCTCCCGCCAAGATCCGGCCACTCGATGACAGGAACGGGCCTTCCCCAGCTTCGGCTCCCCTGCTACCTATCTCGGCCACATGAACGTCACGGAAGTGCCCTCCAGCATCAGCGACCCGGTCAACGCCCAGATCCTCGCCGTCTCCGAAGACCGCATCCAGGGCTTCCAACGCGATCCGCTGGGAGAGATCAGCCGCCAGTCCGGCGTGCCACTCGACATCGTGATCGAACGCATCCACGCCATGCTCGACAAGGGCACGATCCGCCGCGTCCGCCAGACGCTGCTCGCCACCAACCTCGCGCAGGGTTCGCTCGTCGCGTGGGAAGTGACGCAGGACAAGCTGGACGCGGCGTTCAACTTCATGTTCGAGCAGGACCCCTTCTCCGGCCACGTCGTCACCCGCTCCACCGACGCCGCCACGCCCGGATCGCAATACAAACTCTGGACCACACTGAAGGTTCCGCAGGGCTACTCCATGGTGAAGCACTGCGAATTCCTCCTCGGCAAGGTCGGCGGCCAGCACTTCCGCCTCATGCCGGCCAAGCGTCTCTTCGCCCTCGGCGTCGGGCACATCCGGCGGCGCGGTCTGGAAGTCGGAGCGAAAGCCGATGTCCTCGGCGAAGTCACCGAAGTCGCCATCACCCAGCTCAACGAACTCGAATGGCGCGTGCTCACCTCTCTCAAACGCGAGTTCGAGACCGGTGAACTCATCCCCGACCTCTGGCGCGCGCGGGCCGAAGAAGCCGGAGTTTCTCTGGAAACCTTCTACGAAGTGGCCGAAGATCTGAACACGCGAAAAGTCATCGGGCGATTCAGCACGTTCCTCGAACACGTGAAGACGCTGGCCGACGGCGACCGCGTGACCCGCTTCAACGCCCTCTTCCACTGGGCCGTGCCCGCCGGCCGCGAGATCGAAGCCGGCCGTGAAGTGGCCCGCCACTTCTGCATGACGCACGCCTACTGGCGCGAGGGCGGTCCGGAGTTCAAGAACGTGAACGTCATGGGCGTGGCCCACGGCACCGACAAAGCCCTCGTCCTCGCCAACAAGGCGGCCATCGACCAGCACCTGGCCAGCGTGGGAATTCCGTTGAGCTACACCAACGTCTTCTGGGGCGGCCGTAGCGAGATCAAGCCCAGCGAGATCTCCCCCTTCGCCTACCGCGACTGGTGCAAATCCGTCGGCCTCGACCCCGATGCGATGAAGGAGTGATCCGTAGCCGTCGACGTGAGGAGGCGGACGGCACATCCTCCAAAGTTATGCCCGATTCGTGTTCTTAGTGTCCTTCGTGGACGAAAAGGTGATCCACCAAGAGCACGAAGGACATGAACAGAATCAGCCTTACGCTGAAGCAGCCGCACTCTTCACTCCGCCGAGAGTCTTCCACGCGATGAACCCCGTCGCCAATGCCAGCGCCCCGCAGATGAGATACGGCAGCGAGGGACGCACATCGAAGAGCGTCGCCGCGAAGATCGGTCCGGCGATGCGCGCCAGGCTGCCCGCGCTTTGCGCCGTGCCGATGGTGGTCCCCTGCTCGGAGGCGGACGCCAGGTTGGAGATCATGCCGAACACGGGCGGGCGCGTCAGACTGGAGCCGATGGACAGGACCCCAAGCACGACCAACAGCAGCGGCCAGTTCGTGACGTAGGGCATCGCCACCAGACTGACGCCGACCAGCACCAGGCTCAGGGCGATGAGCAGCGGTTCGCCGAGCTTCTTGACGGCCTTGCCCAGCGGCCCGCCCTGCACCAACGCACCGACTACGCCGCAAAAGGTGTAGAGGTAAACCACCCGCGAATCGAAGACGTGGATGCCGCCCTTGAGCGTCTCTACGTCGAAGCCGAAGTTGCGACTGACCAGCAGGCCGAGCGTCGTCTCGAAGCAGGTGAAACAGAACGTGGCCAGGAAGAACACCCCCACCAGCGCGCCGATGCCGGGGCGCTTCAGCACATGGACGAACTGCTGGAACCGCGGCCGGTCCGCAGCCTCCTTGGCGCCGGGCTTCCAACTTTCGGGGAGCTTCGCGTAGGCCAGGAAGAAGTTCGCCGCGCACAGGCCCGACGCGATCCAGCCGGGAGTCGATATGCTCCCCAGCTTCAGGCCCAGGCCGCCCAGCGCCGGTCCGAAGATGAACCCGAGTCCGAAGGCCATTCCGATCAGGCCCATCTTCTTCGACCGTTCCTCGGGCGGCGTCACATCCGCGATGTAGGCCTGGGCGACGGTGATGTTGGCCCCGCAGATGCCGGCGAAGACACGCGCGGTAAACAGCAGCACGAGCGCGGCCGTTCCGGATTGGCCCGAGCCGATGGCGAAGACGGCGTAGGAGACGGCCGCGCCCGCCGTGCTCACCAGCAGGACCGGGCGTCGCCCGATGCGGTCCGAGAGCCGTCCCCACACGGGTGCGAAGATGAACTGCATGGCCGAGTAACTGGCCATCAGGCAGCCGATGACGAAGCCGCTCGCGTCGAGGCTCCGGGCGAAGATGGGCAGGAGCGGCAGGACGATCCCGAACCCGACCAGGTCGATGAAGACCGTGAGGAAGATGAACAACAACGACGGCTTGCGCATAACAGGCGTGAAGACTTAGGCGACGCCGGGCGGCGGTGCCAGCGGAATGACGACTCGCCAATGTCGAAGCCCGAAGGCCAAAGGCTAAATGGGATGCTGCGCTCGTCGGGCTTCTTTCGGGATTTGGCCTTCTGCCTTCGTCATTCCCTCGGCCATTCACAGCTTGCTCTTGGCTGGCTCGGCCACTACCAACTTCCGGGGCACCGGATCGCCAAAGGAATGTCGGACACACCGCCAACCGCACGAACAAGCCAGCCATCGCGATGAACTTTCTTTCGCCAACCGCGCTTTGGTTTCTGGGGCTCATCGCGCCGGTGGTCGTGTTCTACCTGCTGAAGCGGCGGCGGACAGTGAAGCTCGTCGCCAGCACGCTGCTCTGGCAGCGGTTCCTCGCGGAGAACCAGGCCAACGCTCCCTTCCAAAAGCTGCGGAAGAACTGGCTCCTCCTGCTCCAGATCCTCCTGCTGATCCTCGCCGTGCTCGCGCTGACACGACCCTACTTCTCCGGCGAAACCAAGGTCGGCCGCCTGCGCGTCGTCATCCTCGATGCGTCAGCCTCGATGCAGGCCACGGACGAGACGCCCAACCGTTTTGAGAAAGCCCGTTCCGAAGCCCTCGCGCTCGTCGACAGCCTGCACGACGACGACCAGATGGTCGTGCTCGTGGCCGGCGCATCCACCGAGGTCCGCCAGTCCGCCACGTCGGGCAAGGCCGCCCTGCGCCGGGCCATCGCCGGGGCGGCCGTGACGGATTCCCCCACCCGGTTGAAGGACGCCATCAAGCTTTCCGATACGCTCGCCCGAGCCGCGCTTCCCCCGGCCGACACCTCCGGCGCGACCAACGCGGCCTTGCCGAACGCCGAAATCCATCTCTTCACCGACGGCGCCGTGGGGGACCTGAGCGAATTCGAGAACAAGGGCCTGAACCTCGTCTACCACCGCGTCGGGCAGCGCGGGAACAACGCCGGCATCATCCAGCTCGATCTCCGTCAGAATCCCGAGAACCGCCGCCAGCGCGCCCTCTACGTCAGTGTCGGCAACTATTCGTCCAACGCCCTCGATTCCATTTTGGAACTTCGCCTCGACAACCAGCTCCTCGAAGCACGACCGATCAAAGTTCCACCCGGCGAGACCGCCGCGCTCGTCTTCCTCCCGCAACAGACGAAGGACGGCGTGTTCCAGGTGAAGCTCACCACCGAAGACGACCTAGCCGTGGACAACGAGGCCTTCATTCCCAGCATCCTGCCACGTCCGATCCGCGTATTGCTGGTGTCGAAGGGAAACCGCTTCCTCGAAAAAGCCCTGCGGTCCGCACCCGAAGTCGAGCTGGCGGTGGCCACCGATCTCGCCGCTTCGCCCGTCGGATACGATCTGCTGGTGCTCGACGACGTGCTGCCTTCCGTCTGGCCGAAGATTCCCACGCTGGCCATCCGCGCCGCGCCCACGAATTGGTTCGAAGTCAACGGTTCCGTCGAAGCGCCGGCCGTGGTCGACTGGCGAGGGTCGCATCCGCTCCTGCGCTACGTGAACTTCGACGCCGTGCAGGTCACGGACACGATCCGCATCAAGACGCCGAGCTGGGCGCAGTCCATCGTCGAGGCCACCGAGACGCCGCTCATCATCGCGGGCGAACTCGAAAGCCGGCGCATCATCTGGATTGGTTTCGACACGCTCAACAGCACCTGGCCCTTGCGCATCAGCTTCCCCATCTTCGCGGCCAACGCCGTCGAGTGGCTCAATCCCTCGCCCGATCGCGCGGGCCAGATGGTCGTGCGTCCCGGCGATCCGTGGCGCGCGCCTCTCGCGTCCGACACCGCCAAGGCCACGTTGACCCTGCCCGACGGCAGCAAGAAGGAATTCGTGCCCGTCGCCGGCCAACGCGAACTCGTCATCGGCGACACCACGCATCGCGGCGTCTACCGCTTCACCACCGGCACGAACGAAACCGTCTTCACGGCCAGTCTGCTCGATTCGGCCGAGAGCAACATCCGCCCGCGCGACCAGCTCAGCGTCGGCAAGCTCGGCGAAGTCGCCGCCAACACGGAACGCAGCGCGAGCAAAGAGCTCTGGCGCTGGATCGCCGTCGCGGCCCTCGGCGTCCTGATGTTCGAATGGTGGTTCTACCATCGCCGCACGGCGTGAGCGGAATGACGCAGCACGAAGGCCAAATGAGGAAGGAAGCTCGAAAGCAGAAGCGCTCGCCGGCACTTTTTTTTGGCCTTTGGCCTTTGGCTTTCGTCATTCTACTAAGCGCGTGCAGACCGCCCACCGCCAGCGAAGTAGTCGTCTACACTTCCCAAGACCAAGTCTTCGCCGAACCAATCTTTCAGGAGTTCACCAAACAAACCGGCCTCAAGATCCGCGCCGTCTACGACAGCGAAGCGGTTAAGACCGTGGGTTTGGCCAATCGCTTGATCGCCGAGAAGTCGCGGCCTCAATGCGACCTCTTCTGGAACAACGAAGAACTCCGCACCGTCCAGCTCGTCGAAGCCGGCGTGCTTGCCGATGGCGTTGGCCGAACGAACTTCGCCCATCGCATGAGGCAGCTCGTCGTCCGCACCAAATCGATCACCGATCCGCTGGTTCCCCTCACGCTCGACGCCCTGACCAACTCGGCCCTGCGCGGCAAAGTCGCCCTGGCCTACCCGCTCTTCGGCACCACCTCGGCGCATTTCCTCGCCCTGCGCCAGACGTGGGGCGTGGAACGCTGGGAACGCTGGTGCCGAGCGCTCGCCGCGAACCAGCCGCTGCTGGTCGACGGCAACTCCGTCGTCGTGAAACTTGTCGCGGGTGGTCAGGCGTTGATCGGCTTGACCGACTCCGACGACATCCGCGCCATGCAGCGCGAAGGCCGCAAGCTGCTCGCGCTCGGTCTCTCGGGCGGCGACGATTTGATGATCCAGAACTCGGTGGCCTTGGTCCAAGGCGGGCCGAATCCCGATGGCGCAAGGAAGCTGCTGGAGTTCCTCGCGTCGAAGCCGGTCGTGCAAAAGCTCGTCGATGCCGGGGCAGTCGAACCCGAGAGCCTCGTCGCCGGCGAAATGATCTGCGGCGACGGGTCGCCCATGGTTCCCGCCAACTGGTCGGCTATCGCCAAGTCGCAAGCCGAAGACATGGCCAAGCTGAAGGAGATCTTCCTGCGATGAAGCAAGGCACTTCAACCGTAGGCCGGGCGTCCCCGCCCGGCCAGTGGGTGCCCTCGGAGGCATCCCTTCGCGCCTTTCGCGGATCAACCACCTCCTGGCCGGGCGGGGACGCCCGACCTACGGCTATCGCATGAACTGGCTCCTCCTCCAGAACAGCATGCTGGTCGCCACGTCGGCGACGCTGGTCTCGCTGCTGTTGGGAGCGGCGGTTGCGATGACCTGCCTATGCCTTGCGCCGCGACTACGGTGGGTGCTGCTCGGTGCCTCGGCGGTGGCGTTTGCGCTGCCGCCGTTTCTCGTGACCAACTGCTGGCTGGAACTCTTCGGGTTGAACGGCTCGCTGCGTGGCCGGATGCCCGTCTCCATCCTTTCCCTCGGTGGCACGGTGCTGATCCTGTCGCTGCTGCACTGGCCATTGACCACCGGACTACTCGTCGCGGCTTGGAGCCGGACCGACCGCGCCGTGGTGGAATCCGATCCACTTCTGCGCGGCGGTGCGTTGTTCCGTTGGGTCTTATGGCCAGCCGCGAAGCCGGCGCTCCGCGTCGCGGCGGCGACGACGTTTGTCCTGACGTTGAACCAGTTTTCCGTTCCCGCGCTGCTCCAAGTGAAGGTGCTTCCGGCGCAGATGTGGGTCGGGTTCAACACCACCTTCAACTATGCCGAGGCGCTCCAGGCTGCCGGGCCGATGATCGTGGTAGCGCTCGCGGTCATCGTGTTCTTTTCCAAAACTCGTCAGGGAAGCGACGTGCGCTGGCCGTGGCGTGGGCTCGTCATCCATGCCGACCTCTGGCGCTCACGCATCGGCGGGCCGATGCGCGGGGTCGCGGCCGTGATCGCCTTAATGACGATTGGATTCTCGGTGGCGTTGCCGCTCGGCCAGCTCGTATTGGACGGCCGCGCTTGGGCGGAACTCGCTCCGGCGTTGCAGGCGGGGCGGAGCGCGATCGTCACGTCGCTCCTGCTTGCTGGAACGACGGCGCTGGCGATTGTGGCCACCGGACTCGCCTTGTCGCTTCGAGGGCCGGGAGGCGGCTTAGTGGCACAGGCGCCCTCGCCTGTGCTGGTTCACCGGGTGCCCTCGCCCGGTGGTTTGCGACACCCGGCACAGGCGGGGGCGCCTCTGCCACTACTGGGTGCCTGGCTCCTCTTCCTCATTCCCGGTGTCGTTCTCGGTCTGGCCATGATCTGGCTGCTGAATCGCCCACTCACCGGTTGGTTCTACGGCAGCCTCGGGGTGGTGGTGCTCGGCTGGACGCTGCGTTACTTCGCGCCGGTCTGGACGGCGCTGAAGCTGGCGTCCGCCCGACTCGACCGCGCCCCGTTGGAAGCGGTGCAACTGGCCGGTGGCAATCGTTGGCAACAGTTCCGGCTGGCCTTGTGGCCGCAGCTCGCGCCGGTGGCCGGAGTGGTCTGGTATCTGGCGTTCCTCTTCTGCCTTTGGGATGTCGAAACGCTGGTGCTCATCGTGCCGCCGGGTGGTGAAACGTTGTCGCTCCGCATCTTCAACCTCCTCCACTACGGACACAGCGGGCAGATCAGCGCGCTGTGTTTGATCCTGCTCGGCATCGCGGTGCTGCCGCTGGTCATGGGTTGTGGGTGGCGGGTGGCGGGACGGCTACTAACTCGCAACCTGCAACCGACATCCTGCCTCGCGCTCGTCGCTGGTGTTTCGCTCTTCATCGGATGCGCTCCCAAGCAGGAAGGCCAGACCGCCCTCGACTCGAAGTTCTTTTCCCATGTCGAAATCATCGGCACGCGGGGCGGCGCGCCGGGCCAGTTCAATAAACCCCGTGCCGTCTGTGTCGACCGCGACGAGAACATCTATGCCGTCGACATGACAGGGCGCGTGCAGAAGTTCGCTCCGGACGGGCGCTTCCTCCTCTACTGGCAGATGCCCCAGACCGATCTCGGCAAGCCCAAGGGCATGGTCCGCGACGCCGACGGCAACGTCGTCGTCATCGAGCCGCACTACTCTCGCGTGAACCACTACTCGACCAACGGCACCCTGCTCGCGCAGTGGGGCCTGCACGGGACGAACGCCGGGCAGCTTGCTTTCCCCCGCGGCGTCGCGGTGAATTCGCGCGGAGACATGTTCCTCACCGAATACGGACAGACTGAACGCATCCAGCGATTCACTTGGCGCGGGACGAACTTTGTCACGGGCTGGGGAACCGCCGGTGACAAGCCCGGCGAATTCGACCGCGTGGAAGGCCTCGGCATCGGGCCAGACGACCTCGTCTACTGCGCCGACTCCTGCAACCACCGCATCCAGGTCTTCACGCCGGAGGGCAAACTGGTCCGCGTCTTTGGAAAGCCCGGCTCCGGCGTGGGCGAACTCAGCTATCCCTACGACGTGCGGGTCGATGCGGCTGGAAACATCTACGTCTGCGAATTCGGCAACAGCCGCATCCAGGTCTTCGACAAAAACGGCGTGTCGGTGGAGATCATCGGCGGCGTGGGTGGCGCTCCCGGACGGTTCAACAACCCGTGGAGCATCTGCCTCGACTCGCGCGGCAACCTCTACGTGGCCGACGCCCTGAACCACCGCCTGCAGAAGCTTGTCCGGAAACAGACTGTGGCAAGGGGTTCATCCGCGAAGGAACGCGAAGGAACGATTGGTGGTAGGGCGAAGGCTCCCGCCGAGCCGCCTAAAGATTTACTGACCAAGGAAGGGTTTCTCGCGGGGAGCCGGGAATCATCCGACCTGCCACCGTCGCTTGCTTGGAAGGACGCACGCGCTGAGGCGGCTCGGCGGGAGCCTTCGCCCTACCACTCGGACAACCTCGTAGCCGCCGATGGGGATCGGCGCTCTTCATCGGAAGACCGACTCAGATTCGCATCTGCGGCAACAAAATCGGGAGGCCATTTATGAGAGAGCGATGGAGCATAGCTTGTCATGTGGCGGCGTGGTTCATGACGATGTCGTCAGGACTGATTCTCTGTGCATGTCCAGGTTGGCCGGCCATAGGAATCGCCTTCGCGGCTTCGGCCGTTTGGATGACACCTAAGCCCAGACAGTTTACGACCTACCTCAGTCTGATCGCGGCAACTGTCATGACCGGATTTCACATACTCGACATGCTTGTGGTCACGCCTGGACGTAAAAAAGCGGCCTTGGAACGGGAAAATGCCCATCGAGCCGCCACCAACAATCCGCCACCCGCAGCAACCACCAAGTGAACTTCCAATTCACCAATCCTCTCTGGCTCTGGCTCGCGCTTCCGGCGCTGGGCTGGACCGTGTGGTTTGCCTGGAAGTCCGACGCGCAGATCGGCGGCTTGCGGAAGGCGTTCTCGTTTGTCATCCGCGTTCTCGTCGTTCTCCTTCTCCTTCTCGCCCTCGGCGGCATCCAGTGGAAGAAGCCGCTGGAGGGCATGAACCAGTTCTTCCTGCTCGACCGTTCGGACAGCATACCGGCCGCGCAGCAAGACATGGCCAAGGAGTTCTTCAACCGCACCTCGGCGGCGAAAGATCCGAAGGACAAGGCCGGCTTCATCGTCTTCGGCAGCGACGCGGCGGTGGAATTCATGCCGTCGCCCCTGGCCAACATGCAGAAGATCCAGGCCGTCGTCGGGACGGAGCGAAGCGATCTCGCCGCCGCCATCCGCCTGGGCACGGCGGCGTTCCCGGAGAACGACCAGCGCCGGCTCGTCCTCGCCTCCGACGGCAACGAGAACCTCGGCGACGCCATGGCCGCGCTGCTCGCGGCCAAGCCTCTCGGCGTCACGCTCGACGTGCTGCCGTTGGGCGTTTCGCGCGCGAACGACGTGTCGGTGCAACGCCTCGCGCTGCCGTCCATGGTGAAGAAGGGACAGACCTTCGACGTGAAGATCTTCGCCAACGCCGACCGGCCGACGACGGGCAAGGTCCGGCTCTACCGGAGCGATTCCCTGCTCGGCGAACAGGAGGTCCAGCTTAGCGCGGGCAAGAACCTGCTGAGTTTCCCGCAGACGCTGAACGAGCCCGGCTTCTACCGGTATCAGGTCCAGCTCGACGCGCCGGGCGATCTCCTGCCGCAGAACAACCAGGCCAGCGGCTTCGCCTTCGTCCGGGGCGAACCGCGCGTGCTCATCGTCTCGTCCGCGCCGCAACAGGACGAGGAACTCGCCGCCGCCCTGCGCGGATCCAAGCTCGACGTGCGCGTCATCGCCTCGGCGTCGTTCCCAGATTCCCTAGCCGAGATCCAGAGCTTCGACACCGTGTTCCTGAGCAACGTCTCCGCCGGCGAACTCGGCCGAGACCGTATGCTGATGCTCGAAAGCGCGGTCCGCGATTTCGGCGTCGGCGTCGTGGCCATCGGCGGCGACCAGGCCTTCGCGGCGGGCGGATATCGCAACACGCCGCTGGAAACGCTCCTGCCCGTCGACATGGAGCTGAACAGCAAGAAGGTGCTTCCGCGCGGCGCGCTCGTGATCGTCTGCCACGCCACGGAATTCCCCAATGGCAACCAATGGGCCCGCGACATCGCCTACGCCGCGCTCGACGCGCTCGGGCCGAAGGACGAGATGGGAATCACGCTTTGGGACGGACAGGACCGATGGCTCTTCGAGATCACGGAGGTCGGCGACAAGAAGGATCTCGGCCGGCAGATCATGGGCATGAACCCCGGCGACATGCCGAGCTTTGCGAACGTCATGCGGATGGCGCACGACGGGCTGAAGAAATCGACGGCGAACCTGAAACACATGGTCGTCTTCAGCGACGGCGATCCCGGTGCGGCTTCGCAGAAAACCATCCAGGACATCGTCGGCGACAAAATCACCATCAGCACCGTGATGATCGGCGGACATGTGATGCCCGACACGATGATGCAGATGGCCGACGCGGGCGGCGGTCGTTTCTACGACGTGCGTTCTCCGGAAGGGTTGCCGCAGATCTTCACCAAGGAAGCCGCCGTCATCCTAAAGAGCGCGATCTTCGAGGAGCCGTTCACGCCGATCCTGGCGCAATCGACCGAACTCGTCCGCGGGATGGGCGGGGCCTTTCCCCTGCTGCTCGGCTACGTCTGCACCACACCGAAACCGCGCGCGGAAATCCCGTTGCTCACGCACAAGGGCGATCCGCTGCTGGCCCATTGGCAATACGGTCTCGGCCGCTCCGTGGCCTTTACGTCGGACGCACGGGCCAAGTGGGCCAAGAACTGGATCGGCTGGGCGCGTTACCAGCAGTTCTGGACGCAGATCGCGCAGTGGAGCCTGCGCAAACTGGAGAACTCCAACTTCTCCACCGAGATCACGATGGACCGGGGCGAAGCGGTCTTGTCCGTCGAGGCCGTCGATGCGGAGGGCAACTTCCGCAACTTCCTCGATCTCCAGACGACCGTCTCCACGCCGAAGGGGCAGAAGCTGGTCGTGCGTTTGCAGCAGAGCGGACCGGGCCGATACGAGGCGCGGTTCCCGACCAAGGAAGTCGGCTCCTATCTGATGAACCTCGCCGAGATGAAGGACGGCAGCGTCCGTGCCTCGCAGGTCGTGGGCGCGAGCGTGAACTACTCGCCGGAGTTCGCTTCGACCGAGCCCAATCTCAACCTTCTCCGTCGCCTCGCCGAAGCCGGCGGCGGCCGCATCCTCAATCCCACGACCGACAATCCCTTCCAGATCGGTCGCCTCAAAACCTTCCAGCCGGAAGATCTCTGGGAATGGTGCCTGAAGTTCGCCATCTGCCTCTTCGTCGTCGACGTGGGCATCCGCCGCATCGACCTCGACCGGGCGGAAGTGATGAAAGCGGTGAAGAAGTTCCTCATGAAATTCACCCGTAAGCCGGCCGCCGACACGCCGTCCGACGCTTCCCTCGGCGCGCTTCTCCAACGCCGCGACCAGGTCCGCACCCAGACGCAGGCCAGGTCAGCCGAAGCTCCCATCGTCCAAAAACCGACCTGGCGTCCGCCCGAACCGACGAAGGAAGCCGTGGCCGCAGCCGGTCAACCCGCCGCCGAAGAAAAGCCCAAGATCGCGCCCGCCAAATCCGAGCCGTCCAAATCGGCGAACCCGCAGGAATCGACGACCAGCCGGTTGCTCGACGCCAAACGCCGCGCCAACAAGGACAAGAAGTGACACAGGCCACATTGCCCGCTCCAACCAAGAAAAGGTCTGGTTGGGTCCTTGCTCACCAAACGGTGTCGACAGGATCGTGGGTGCTATTGCTGCTGCTGATTGCCTACATGCCGACGGGAATCACCGTTCCGTGGCGTCTGTATCTCGCAACATACGGAACCAACGCTGCGATGTCAGTTATCTCGATGCTTTTCTGGGTGATACTCAGATCCAGAGGTCATGCAGTGCGCCCTTCGCAGCTTTTCCTCGACGTGCTGGGCCTCACGACGATCCTTTACGTGACATGGTTCGTCTATCGCCTGCGTTGGTATGAAGTGTTTGGATGAGAGCAGTCCCAATCATTGGTGATCGTTCCGCGGCGTTGCACTCCAGTCGTTCGCCTGCCAGTTTTTTATGACCTTATCCGCATGAGACACGCGCCCATCGACCCGAAGCTCTTCATTCAAAACCGCGAGCGGCTGACCCAGCTCCTGCTCCCGAACTCGCTGGCCGTCGTGAATGCCAACGATCTTGTCACGACCAATTCCGATGGCACCGGACCGTTCTATCCGAACTCGGATCTCTTTTATCTGACGGGCGTCGAGCAGGAGGAAAGCATCCTGTTGCTCGCGCCGGACGCGCATGACGAAAAGCTGCGCGAAGTCCTGTTCCTCCGCGAAGCCAACGAGCACATCGCCCGCTGGGAGGGACACAAGCTGACCAAGGAAGAGGCCACCGCCGCGACCGGCGTGAAGAACGTGAAGTGGCTGGCGGAGTTTCCGACCGTGTTCCGCATGCTCATGTCGGAAGTGGAGAACGTCTACCTCAACGCCAACGAACATCGCCGCGCCGTGCTGGAGCACGATTCGCGCGACGACCGGTTCATCCGCGACACCCAGCGGGCCTGGCCGCTGCACCGTTACCACCGGCTCGCCCGCCTGCTCTACGGATTGCGGCCGGTGAAGTCGGACTTGGAACTGGATCTGATCAAACATGCCGTCGCCTCGACCAATGCGGGCTTTGAACGCGTGGCGCGCTTCGTCAAACCGGGCGTCAACGAACGCGAGGTCGAGGCCGAGTTCGCCCACGAGTTCATCCGTCGCCGCGGCCGTTTCGCCTACGCCCCGATCATCGCGTCGGGCACGAACGCGAACGTCCTCCACTACATCGACAACAACCTCGCCTGCAAAAACGGCGACCTCCTGCTGCTCGATGTCGCGGCCAGCTACGCGAACTACAACGCGGACCTGACCCGCACGATCCCGGTCAACGGCAAGTTCACCCGCCGCCAGAAACAGATCTACAACGCGGTGCTCCGGGTGTTGCGCGGCAGCATCAGGAACCTCACGCCGGGCAAGCTGCCCAAGGATTGGCAGAAGGAAGCGGAGCTCATGATGCAGGAGGAACTTCTCGGCCTCGGATTGCTCAAGCCCCGCGACATCAAGAAGCAGGACCAGGACAAGCCCGCTTTGAAGAAGTATTTCATGCACGGCGTCGGCCACCCGCTCGGCCTCGACGTGCACGACGTCCAGCTCGTCGGCCAGCCGATGCAGCCGGGCTGGGTCATGACGGTGGAACCGGGCATCTACCTGCCGGAAGAGGGATTCGCCGTCCGGCTCGAAGACGACGTGGTCATCACCGCCGACGGACAGCTCAACCTCATGGCCGGCGTGCCCGTCGAGGCCGACGAGATCGAAGAGCTGATGGCCCGCTGATGCGCACGAGCGACTTCGACTATCCGCTGCCAAAAGAGTTGATCGCGCAACAGCCGACGGCGGAGCGTGATCAATCGCGCCTGCTCGTGCTCCATCGCGACAGCGGACGGATCGAACACCGCCAGTTCACGGACATCCTCGATTATCTGCGTCCGGGCGACCTGCTCGTGATGAACGACTCGAAGGTTTTTCCCGCCCGGCTTCGCGGCATCGATCCCGTGACGGGAGGCAAGTTCGAGATTCTGCTCTGCGAAGAGATGGGCCGGAACGACTGGTGGGCGATGATGCGTCCCGGCAAACGCGCGCACGTCGGCAAACGCATCGGGCTTCTCGACCTCAATGGCCAACCCAACGGAGCCGTCATTGAAGTCACCGGCTTCAACGACGAAGGCCATCGTCGGATCCGGTTGAACGGAGCCGGCAACCTCCTTGATCTCGCGGAGCAATGCGGTGAGATCCCTTTGCCGCCCTACATCGAACGCGCTGCCGGAACCAGCCGCGCGGAGGACAAGGAGCGCTACCAGACGATCTACGCACAGGAATCCGGCTCCATCGCGGCACCCACGGCGGGACTGCACTTCACGCCCGGTCTTCTGGCGCGGGTCAAGGCGGCCGCAGTCCAGACCGCCTTCGTCACGTTGCACGTCGGCATCGGCACGTTCGCTCAGGTGAAGGCCGACGACCTGGCCGACCATAGGATGCACGAGGAGAGATTCTCCCTGAGCGCGACCACGGCGGCAGCCATCGCTTCCACCAAAGCCCGTGACGGGCGGGTGATTGCCGTGGGCACGACGAGCGTGCGCGTGCTGGAATCCAGCGCCGCCAATTCCCCCAATGGTGTCGTGACCGCCGGAGCCGGACGCACGGGCATCTTCATCCATCCGCCTTATCGCTTCCGCTGCGTCGATGCGCTGGTGACCAACTTCCACCTGCCCAAGTCCACCCTGCTCATGCTCGTCAGCGCGTTCGCATCCCAATCCGAAGCGACGGCCGCTGCGGGACGCGACCGGATCATCGCAGCCTACGCCGAGGCGGTTCGCGAGCGTTACCGGTTCTTCAGCTACGGCGACGCGATGTTCCTCGCATGAAACCGCTCCACCGCGCCCCCGCCTGGCGCCCCTACGTGCTGGTGAACATGGCGATGACGGCCGATGGCAAGACCGCGACGGCGAACCGGGCCGTGTCCTCCTTCGGTAGCCCGGACGACGAGGAGAACCTCTACCGCCTCCGCGCCACCGTGGATGCCGTCATGAACGGCGCACGAACGGTCGACCTGAATGCGATCACCATGGGACCGGGAGCCGAGAAGTGGCGCCGACTTCGGCAGCGACGGGGACTGGCCGAGTTCAACCTCCGCGTCATCGTCTCCGGCAGCGGCAGCGTCGATCCGGAGGCGGCCGTCTTCCGCGACCATCGTTCCCCGCTGATCATCCTGACCCGCGAAGGCCTCACCACGGCTCGGCTGAAGAGACTCGGATCCGTAGCCGACGAAGTCTTTTGTTCAGGCAAGATTGAACTCGATCTCAACGCTGCTCTGCGTTGGCTTCGGACGAAGTGGAAAGTGAAACGGCTCCTCTGCGAAGGCGGCGGTTCCTTGAACGACGCCATGTTCAGGGCCGGACTGGTCGATGAAGTGAACCTGACGATCTGCCCCGTCGTGAGCGGCGGGCGCAGTTCAGCAACCATTGCGGATGGCTTTGGCTTTCCCGATCTGGCATTCGCCGCGCAACTTCGGCTGGTTGAATCCAAGATCGAGACGGGCGACCGCTTTCTCCGTTTCGAGGTTCTCCCGAAAAACAAGACGGGCGCGGAGTAACCCGCGCCCGTCTGTAAAAAGAGGATCGGAGAACCGGTTACTTGGACTTGCGGCGAATCACCAAAACCAAGCCGACCAATCCGGCGCCAAAGAGCGCCCAGGTGGAGGGTTCGGGGATGGGGGAAAAGCTAGCCGCCGAGGAAAAAGCATCTCCTGCAGACAAGAGATCTACAGTAAGGGTCGCCGAATTCCCAGATGCGCCTTGGCGAAAGTTCAGAGCCGCAATGCTGGAGGGTTCTGACGAAGCGGTTGTCCAAGTGTCGGTGAGATATGGAACATTACTTCCTTCGATAACAGTATTGGACGGATTCACATAGAGCGATGCCGTGTCGTTCAATGTTCCGCTCACGCTATTGTAGGCAACAACCAACCGATAACTCTGTCCGAAGCTCAGAACCTGACTGCCATAAGCTACCGCTGATCCGGTGCCGCTTGCCTCCATGTATCCAAAAACAAAGCCAGATCCTGAAGACTTGATGTAGGTGCGACCGTAGAAAAGGATCTGCTCACCGGTCACAGGAGTGAAGTGGGCGAAGTAATCGCCGGTGGCCTGCGCAGCGGACACATTGATAGCCAAGCCGACGTAGAAGCTGGTTCCCGCAGAAAGGGACAACGAGGACACCAATGGTGCATATATGTCTTGGCCCGATGTGCCTAATGAAGCCGCCCCGCTCGATACTTGAATCGGACCCGCGGTAGAGCTTGTCTGAAGCCATCCTCCTTGCCCAACAAGATTGCCGTTGGAGTAGGAGAAATCATCGGAGAAAAGCGTGGCTCCAAATGAGGACGAAACACCAAGCAAACTGGCGGCGGCACCGGCTAGGATGATTTTGTTCATAGCTTTTGAACAGAATTGCACACCAAACGGGCAGAACAATCCGAGACTTCTGTCGTCACGAGGAATTATCCCGTCGAAAGGAACCATGCCGCTTGAGCCACCTATTCTAATAGTGGCTCTGACCTGACCTCGCCAAGACATGGTCGGGAGAAATCTTCCATCGCATGCATCCGGCGGCATGTCGCTGACGTAGACTTGTCAGGAACTTGGAATGCCTCCTCCGTTCCTATCGGCTAATCACACCAACCTAATTCCTCCATGAATCACCAAATAGTCCGTTTGGGTCTGGCCTCGATGGCCACGGCTTTCCTCGCCTTGGGAACCTCCTCGGCGCAGGCCCAGACCGCCTATGGCGTCTCCGCCAATGGCACCCTCGTCCGCTTCGACCTCGCTTCCCCGGGCGCGGTCACATCGGTCGGCAATCTCGGGTTCACCCCCGAAGGGATCGACTTCAGGCCGAGCACGCCGACGCTATTCGCCATCGACATCGGACCGGTCACGAGCCGGCTCTACACCGTCGATGTCAGCTCCGGAGCGGCCACGGGAATCGGCGCCGGGTTCAGTTCTGTCGGATCGGTTGGCGGCATCGGATACGATCTGACCGGCGGCCAGTCATTCGGCTTCGATTTCAATCCGAAGACTCTCCAGGCCGACGGCTCGATCCGCATCCGCCTGACCGGCAGCAGCGGGGTGAACCTGCGGTTGAACTCGGACACCGGCGGCATCGCCGCGGTGGACGGATTGCTCGACTATCCGGCGGCCGATCCGAACGGACCGTCCGTTCCCCGGGTAACGGCGTCCGCCTACATCAACAACGTCGCCCAGGCCGGCGGCACCACGACGCTCTTCGATCTCGACTCCGCCCGGGACGCGCTCGTCACCCAGAACCCTCCGAACAACGGACAGCTCAACACGCTCGCCGGAGGCGGACTCCTCGGGGTGAACTTCACGGAAATCGCAGGTTTCGACGTCTTCACGGCGCCGGGTTCCGGGATGAACTTCGCCTTCGCCGCGTTGCAGTTGGAAAACGAGCGGGCGCAGAAGCTCTACTCCATCGACCTGACGACGGGGGCTGCCAGCCTAGTGGGCGCCATCGGCGCCGATGTCAGCGGCGGATTCGCCATCGCCCCCGTGCCCGAGCTGACCACGACCGGGACTGCCGCATTTGGCGCATTGATCGGTTTCGCCGGGTTGCTACGGCTGCGGAAAAACCGCGCGGCTCAAGCTTAACCTCGTGGTTGGCGGCAATGCTTCCCGCGCCGTGCACTGGCGCGGGAAGCATTTAGATGTCCGATCAGGGACGGGATTCTGAGGGGGCGGTTTCGGAGGCTGGCTGCGGCTTCATCTTTTCGCTAAGCGTGATCATGGCCGCCCCGATCATGATGAAGACCACTCCGCTCCAGCGCAGGCCGGACACCTGCTCGTGCAGGATGAGCTTCGCGGCAATGGTGGTGAAGACGAAGCTGAGGGCGGTCATCGGCCAGACGAAGCTGAGGTCCGCCTGGCTCATGAGGTAAAGAAGCACGCCGAAAAAGGCCGCCTCAAGGGCGATGCCGGCGAGCATCTTGGAGTTTGTGGCACCAGCTTTTACCAAGCGCCAGATCTCGGAGGACGAGACCTGCTTGATCTCGCCGATTTCCTTGATGGCCTTGCTCAGGAAAACCACGCCAACGGCTTCGCACATCAGGCCGACCAGGAGAACAAGGATCAGTTTCGTCATGCGCCGGAACGTAGGCATGGGACGTGCCCCATGCCAGCCCGGATGGAGGATCGGAAGTCGTGACTTCGGGATCAGTTACCGCCGCCGGGGACAGGCGGCGCCTGCTGGCCGGGAGAGATCGGGGTCGGGGGCAGCGGAGGGAGTTTCCCGGCGCTGACATCCTTCCTGGTCAATTCCCGGAGCACTTCCATGTGGACGATGGACTGCTCATACGTCATCGGCGCGGCCGTCGCTTCCGGGGTGGGATTGGCCAAGGCGCCGGAACGGATGGATCGCGTCGGAATGCCCTGGAGAACGTTCACCGGAAGCTGCGGAGCGGGAATGGATCCGCCGCCACCCAGCGCACTCTGCCTGGATTGCCCGCCGACGGGATTGGCCAAGGCCGAGGAAGCGGGAGCAGGATACGGGACGCCGGGATTGAAGGGCGCACCTGTGAAGGTCGGGATCATCGGCTGTCCGGGGACCGGGCCGCCGGCTTTGGGAGCCTTCTCCATGGAGACGTAGCGCTCTTCGTTGTTGTAGCGGATCTTGGCGGAACCATCGGTGTCGTTGAGTTGGACAAGCTCCAGACCGCCGTTGCCGTCGACGCTGTTGCGCTGGCCGGGAGAAAGGGACACGTAGACGGGCGACGGGTTCTTGGGATCCTTCTTGTCGATGGCGAACCACGCGGTGATCTCCGAGCCGACGCCGGACATGCCCATGAACTTGATGTTGGTCGGCGCCTCGAGCTTGACCGGTTCCGGCGGTTTGATGACCGGCGGTGGCACGAGCCTGAAGGCGTTCTTCTCGGAGATGGCGCGATACGGATTGTCCGCGGCTGAAAGCGATGCGGCGGCGACGAGGCTCGCGGCGAAAAGCACTGGAATTTTCCGGCCCGGTTTCATGTTCGTAAGGTATGGACTGCCAAGAGAAACACCAGATGGAATCATCGGTTGCGCGGGAAGTGAACTGGAGGGTCGCGAGGGTTATCCCGGACAACCAAAAACCGCCGGCCCCCTCGCGGGAACCGGCGGTTGAATTGGTCGGAAGAATCCCTTCCGGACGGGCTCAGTAGGCGGCCTGGGCGCCCTTGATGTTCTTCTTCTGCATCCACGGCATGAGCGCGCGGAGCTTGGCACCGGTCTTCTCGATGGGGTGCTGTTCGCCCTTCTTGAGGAGCGCGTTGTATTTCTTGTAGCCGCCCTTGTATTCGGCGACCCATTCCTTGGCGAACTTGCCGGTCTGGATGTTCTTCAGGGCGATCTTCATGCGCTTCTTCACCGAGGCGTCGATGATCTTCGGGCCGACGAGCACGTCGCCCCACTTGGCGGTCTCGGAGATCGAGAAACGCATGCCGGCGATGCCGGACTCGTTCATCAGGTCGACGATCAACTTCAGCTCGTGGAGGCACTCGAAGTAGGCCATCTCGGGGCTGTATCCAGCCTCGGTCAGGACTTCGAAACCGGCCTGGACCAGCGCCGAAGCGCCGCCGCAGAGGACGGTCTGTTCGCCGAAGAGGTCGGTCTCGGTCTCTTCCTTGAAGGTGGTCTCAAGCACGCCGGCGCGGGTGCCACCGACGCCCTTGGCCCAGGCGAGGGCCGTCTTGCGGGCCTGCTTGGAGGGGTTCTGGTAGATCGCGATCAGCGCGGGCACGCCTTTGCCTTCGGTGAACTGGCGGCGGACGATGTGGCCGGGGCCCTTGGGGGCGACGAGGATGACGTCGATGTTCTTGGGCGGGACGATGGTCTTGAAGTGGATGGAGAAGCCGTGGCTGAAGAGGAGGGTCTTGCCCTTGGTCAGGTTGGGCGCGATGTCCTTCTCGTAGGCGGCGGCCTGCTTGGTGTCGGGCAACCCGACGAAGATGACGTCGGCGCGTTTGACGGCCTCGGCGGTGGTGAAGACCTCGAAGCCCTTGTCCTTCGCTACGGCGATGGACTTGGAGCCTTCGTAGAGGCCGATGATGACCTTGGCGCCGGATTCCTTGAGGTTCAGCGCGTGGGCGTGGCCCTGCGATCCGAAGCCGAGAACGGCGAGTGTTTTGCCTTTGAACACGCCGAGGTCGGCGTCCTTGTCAGTGTAGACTTTTGCCATGTGAATCTGAGTGGGTTGAAATGGTGGAAACTTAGCTGCGGGGCAATGCGACCTGGCCGGTGCGGGTGAGGTCGATGATGCCGAAGTCCTTCATCAGCTCGATGAACTTCTCCAGCTTCGACTCTCCGCCGGTGATCTCAATGGTGAGGTTGTCCGGCTGCACGTCGACGACCTTGGCGCGGAAGAGCTCGGCCATTTGGGCGACTTCGGCGCGGTTGGCCTTGCCGGTCTTGACCCGGATCAACACCAGTTCGCGGTCGATGTAGTCGCCGGCGTGGTAGTCGATGACCTTGACCACGTTGACGAGCTTGTTCAGCTGCTTGCAGATCTGCTCGATGGTGGCCTCGTCGCCGCGGGTGACGATGGTCATGCGGGACAGGCTGGGGTCGTGCGTGGGCGCGACGTTGAGCGTGTCGATGTTGTAGCCACGGCCGCTGAAGAGGCCGGTGACACGCGTCAGGACGCCGAACTTGTTTTCGACCAGGACCGAGAGGGTGTGGCGCATATTCTTTTTTGGAGCGTGAATCGTGGAAGGTGGTTTCTGCTGTTTCGACCCCCGGGACCACTTCTCACGCCTTCATCAGCCCCCGAAAGTCAAAAACCCGCGTCCGTTCGGGACTGCGGGCGACCCCGGAGCCGTTGGACGACCCAGAGCGCCTCAGCCCCGCCGGAGCGGGACAAGGGTTGCTACTACAAGGTTGACCTTCGGTATCATCGGCTACGGAACGTATCCGTCGCAGATTGCGACGGTCAATGGGTTTTCCTTAAGCCTCAGAAAAACGGATTGCAGGCCTTTTCCTGCGCGATCGTGGTCAACGGACCATGCCCCGGACAGAGCAGCGTTTCCGTCGGCAGGTTGAAGATCGATTCGCGCACCTTCTGCTTGGCCAAGTCCCACGACTGGTTTCCCCGCCCCATCGACCCGGCGAAAATCGCGTCGCCGACGATCGCGGCGAACGGGCCGTCCTCCGGGAAATTGCCGATCACATAGGTCACGCCGTCCTCGGAGTGGCCGGGCGTCTCGCGGTTCGAGATGCGCAGGCTGCCGAGCATGATGAAGTCGTTCCGGCGATTGCGGTGCTCCGGCGGCGTGCCCTTGAGATCGGAATGCATCCGGACCTTGGGAAACTTCTCACGGATCGCACCCAACGCGGCCACATGGTCGGAATGGCCGTGGGTGATGAAGAGATGTTTCAGCTGGAGATTGTTTTCCTCGATCAAGGCGAAGATCGGAGTCGCGTCGAACCCGGTGTCGAAGAGCGCGGCCTCGCGGTTGACCTCGTCCCACACGAGGTAGGCATTAACCGTCATGCCTTCGCTCTCGGTGGTGATCTGCCGGATCTCACGCCATTGGCCGAGGTCGGGCGGAGTCGGCTGCCAACCCTTCACCAGACCTTCCAGCTTGCCGGCATCGAGCTGCACGAGCTTGCCCAGCGCGGCGTAGTTGATCGCCTTGGACAGCGCGCCGTTCGACTCGAAGTCGGACAGTTCGGCAACGGACAATCCGGCAGCCTGGGCCGCCGCTTCGGGCGTGGCGTTGACGGACAGGCGGGCCTTGCGAACGACATCGCCGGCGTGGTCTTCGAGATTCATGGCGCGGGAAGGTAGGCGCCCCGGGCAAGCCCACGCAAGCGGGGTGAAATAGGGATCGCCCGAACAACCCGAAAGGACCGGCTGGCGACGAAGAGTCTCGGAGGAAACCAGGGTGGCGCAGACCTCCGGTCTGCATGGTTCCGGTGTTTTTGGGGCGTTCATCAAGCCGGTAAATACGCCACCAACTGACGTCGCTATTCGTCTTATGGCCACCGAGAACTCCACCGCCCCGCCCGGTTCACGGCCAACGCAGGCGGTAGAAGCGGTTGGTCGGGCCGAGGGGTTGTTGGAACAGGTTGGTCGGGCCGTTGGAGGTAACCGGCTCCTGCACGTCGTTCCACGCCGCCGGGGAACCCAGCAGCCCCGCCTCCTGCAGGATGAAGCTCGGCTCGTGCCCGGCCCAGCGCACTGAGACGGACGAGGCGTTGGCCGAGATGCTCAACGGCGGCTGCCTAGGCACGGCGTAGACGTAGACTGAACCGGCTGCCTCCACGCCCGCACTGTCGCCGTCCGCACCGACGTAGTCCCCATCCGCTCCGACGACGAACAGGTTCTGGCCCAGCGCGGCGATGGCGTAGCCGTAGCGATCCCGGGGCGCGGGCGTAGGGTTTGAGTAGGTGGCGAGCAGCGTGCCGTTGGTGTCGAATAGATAGGCGGCTCCGGTTGTCCCCAAGCCGGTGCCGGTGTCGTTGAAAAAAGCGCCGATGAGCGCACGATCGCCCCCGACCACGGCCAACCCGTGGCCGAAGCCGGCAGTGTTACGAGGCACGGGATTGGTGAAAGTAGCCAACACATTGCCACCCAGATCAAACAGATAGGCCATTCCTCCGTTGAATCCGCCTGCTTTGTTGCCTACGGCACCGATCAGCACCCGGTCACTCCCCATTCCCGCCACGGATTCGCCCAATCTGCCCCCGGCTACCGGTGCAGGATTGGTGTAAGTGGTCACCAGGTCGCCCCCGGTGGTGAAAAGATAGGCCCGACCCGAGAACTGGGTGTTCGGGTCGTTGTTGTTGGCTCCAATGACGACGTGGTCCTTTCCGACCCCCGACAGGGCGGATCCAAAATTGCCAATGAAGATCGGGTCCGGATTCTGGAAGGTCGTCAGCAACGTGCCGTTGGTCGTCAGCAGGTAGGCCGCCCCGGAACCCACGGCGACCGAGGATTCTCCCGGTGCGCCTACGAGCACCCGGTCCGTCCCCACGGCGGCCACGGCCGTGCCAAATGAATCCCGCGTCAGGGGAGGATTGGTCAAGGTGTTCAGCAGCGTTCCGTTCAAGTTGAAGATGCAGACCGCGCCCACGTTGGTCATGGCCCTATGGGAACCGACCAGTATCCGGCCTGTGCCGAGGGTCGTCACCGCATTGCCAAAACGGTCCCCCAGCCTCCTCCCGGGATTGGCGAACGTCATGAGCAGCGCTCCGTTGGTGTTGAAGAGATAGGCGCTCCCGCCCACGGCTCCGCCTGCTCCTTCGAAGAGGTTGTCACCGGGAACACCAATGAGAATGCGGTCATTCCCAACCCCAGCAAGAGACTCCCCAAACCTAGCTGAAAAAATCGGGTTGGGATTGCCGATGGTGGAGAGAGGCGGCCGATAGCTCCCGGGCGGTGCGGAAAGTCCCGGCCGCCCCGCGAAGATCAGCAGGGCGGCCAGGAGCGCTGCGGTTAAACGAACCAGAGGCGTTCCGAAGTTGGCTTTGAGGGACTGGGCACGATCCACGGCCTGGTCTTCGGAAAGGCGTTTGCGCGGCCGACTTTCTCCGGCCTGGGTCACTGGTGCTGAACCGGACTCTCCGCGAATAACAGCGGCGATGGTCCCCGACAGAACGCTTCTGTGCATGGGCTTCCTCTCTCGTTGTTTGGTTGGTGCGCTGAACGATCTTTGCCCTCACGACCGTTGAATGCGAGCTCCAAAACAGAAATGGGAGCGCACGCGTCCCGCGTGCGGGTTTGGGCGTCGCGCCCAAACCTTCGTCACACTGTCTGTCGCCTTTCCGGGGGAGAAAATGGACGACGAGATTTTCGGCGGGATGCCGGAAACAGCACGCGGGACGCGTGCGCTCCCCGGTCCGTTCTCATCCTCTGATACCAACTTCGGAGTTCGGGTTGAATGCGAGCTGACCTTTACGTCTCAACCAGGCGTGGGGCTGTCCACCGGCGATTCCAGCTCAAGGAATGCCTTTGGGCGCATCTCATGCCGGACCGATGCGGTAGAGCCTTGATCCGGACCCGGCATGAAGCGCGGCGGCCACTGCACGACCGCATTCCGACTGAATCGTTCCGGATCAGTAATCGTAGAGACCCGCGTCCTTCGAGTAGGCGCCGCCGCCTCCACCGGGGCCGCTTTCCGGTCCGCCCATGAAATCTCCCAGCAGTTCGCCCATGTCCTCCTCGATCTTCTCCGGGTCTTCACCCGATTCGAGGCGCTTGATGGCCACGTCGAGTTCCTTGGGAACCATCCCGGCCGGCATGATGTCCTTCATCTTCTTCATCATGTGGGCCAGATGGCGCGGGTTGTTCTCGTCCAGATGGTCCATGTCGCGTTCCAGCTCGCCCATGACCTTCTCCACGCGGGGATCGTCCATGTCCGGCATCGGTTCACCGGTCTGAGGATCGACGTCGGGCCCGGTCGAAGTCGGCTCCGCCATTCCCTTCATCATCGCGAACCGGCTGACTTCCTTCGTCAGCTTCTTGTGGCCGCACTTGGGGCAGACGGGGATGCGGTCGGGTTCAACGCGTTTGGACAGGAAGCTGAAAATCTTCCGGCACTTGGGACAGGCGAATTCGTAGATGGGCATGGTTCAACGTCGTAACTTTTTCGGCTCTTGGCTGAAGAAACTGAACAGCCCCCGCAGCCATACCGCCAGATAACCGAGCAGCACGCAGGTGGCAAGAGCCAGGCCGAAGCCGTCAATCTTGGGAACCGGCTTGGCGTTTGCGCGCAGGAGCAGGAATTGCAGCACCCCGAAAAAGACGAGGACGGACGCCGCGAGTTTAAGGCCGCTCGCCAGCATGAAGTTCGAAGTCGCCTCTCGATTCTCCGGCGACAGATGGAATCCGCGGTTGGGAATGTTCCAGAAACCCTCCGGCAGAAAGCGGACGACGTAGAAGAACGCGCCCAGAACCAGGAGCGTTCCGGTAGCAAAGCCGACGATGAACCGCGCGTGGTCCTGCCGTGTCATCCAACCGTCGGCACTGCCACGCGAATCGAAATGCGTGGCGACGCGGGCGGGAAACTGCTCCGACGAACGGATGACGAACACCGTGAGAAGCACGTGGACCATCAGGCACAGGAACAGCTCGCGACGAACGGCGCGCAACGCATTCAGCAGCATTTGAATCACGAATAGGGCATCCTGTCTCCGACCTCAATGCCTCGTATCGCCTGGCGGAATCTGTTCCAAGAAAAAGCCCCGGCGTTGCCGCCGGGGCTTTGGGAGTTCAATGACAGGCCGCGCCGGTTTACTTGAGACGGTCGAAAGACTTCTGGAGAAGCTGCCAGTCCTTCAGGCCGCCCGTCTTGGAGCGGGCGTCGGCGTTGATCTTGGCCTCAAGAGCGTTCTTCGTCGGGCGCGGAGCCTTGTAGAAGATGCCGAACTTGCCGGGGTGGATGTTGTCGGCCAAGCGGTAGGCGGCGTATTCATCGGTGACGTCGTGATCCGCCGGAACCAAGTCGAAGGCGCCGCCCTTGCGGGGGTTCGAGTTGTCGAAGGCGCCGGCGTAGAACTCGACGCACTCGCTGAGGCACTGGATGAAGCTGAAGCCGTCATGATCCATGGCGGCTTCCATCATCTGGAGCAAGTGGTTCGGGTTCGTGTGCGTCGTGCGCGCCACAAAGGTGGCGCCAGCGGCGATGGCCTGCTTGATCGGGTTGATCGGCCGGTCGATCGCACCCCAGGTGTCGGTCTTGGACTTGAAGCCTATGGGCGACGTGGGCGAGGTCTGCTTCTTCGTCAGGCCGTAGACCATGTTGTCCATCACGATGAACGTCATCTTCACGTTCTTGCGGGCCGTGTGGTTGAAGTGGTTTCCGCCAATGGAGAACGCATCGCCGTCGCCGCTGAAGGTGAAGACGTGCAGGTCGGGCCGGCTGAGGCTGACGCCGCTGGCGAAAGCCAGCGCGCGGCCGTGGATAAAGTGCGCGCCGTGGGCCTGGACGAAATAGGGGAAACGCGAAGAGCAGCCGATGCCGGCGACGGTCGTCACCTTCTCGTGGTGCATCTTCCGCTTCTCGATCAGCTTGTAATAGAGCGCGAGCACGGAGAAGTCGCCGCAGCCTGGGCACCACGTCGGGTGGTCGGCGGCGATTTCCTTCTTCGTGAGCCCCTTGCGTTCGGCGTCGGTGGGAAGCGCCACGGTGGCGTTCGCATTGCCGGTGCGGGCGAGAATTTCAAACGGAATGGCGGGAGCGGACATAATTGGTTCGGGTCTAAAAGGTTTCTCCGGTCACAGTTTCAGCGCTGCGGCAGGAAGGCCTGCACGCGGTCGAGGATGTCCTTCACCTTCCAGGTGAGGCCGTCGGCCTTGGTCACCGCCTTGATCTTCGGATCGGCGTAGCGGCCGCGCAGCACGGTCGCCATCTGTCCATAACCGTAGATGCCCTCATCCGTCATCTCGACGACGACGACGTGGTTGAAGCCGGCGAAGATGTTTTCCAGCCCGTTCGGAAGCGGGTTGACGTGCTTGAGGTGGATCGAGGAAACGGCATGGCCACCCTCGCGAGCCTTGGCGACCGCTTCCTGGATCGGGCCCTGGGTGGAACCCCAGCCGACCATGAGGACCGTGCCTTCCTTCGCGCCGTAAACCGCCGGAACCGGCAACTCGGCCGCAAGGCGACGGAGCTTGTTGCGCCGTTTGGCGTTCATCGCCAGGTGGAGCTTGGGAGAGCCGGTCGGGTGACCGAGTTCGTCGTGCTCCAGGCCGGTGACAACGGGGTATTTGCCGCTGGCGACGTAGGTGCCGGGCGTGACGTGACGCGTGATGCCGTCCGGCACGGTGAGGTCGTAGGGCTTGTGATCCGCGACGGGTGTCAGGTCGGGACTGATGTCCTGGCAGACTTTCTCGAGATTGGGTTCTTCAAACGCCTCGATGCGCGTGGCAATTCCTTGGTCGCTCAAGATGATCACAGGCACGGAATACTTCCGGGCGATGTTCACCGCCTCGATGGCCATGTAGAAGCAGTCTTCAACGTTGGCCGGAGCAATGACGACGCGGGGGCTGTCTCCGTGGCCGCCGAAGCAGGCGATGTTCAGGTCGGACTGCTCGATGTTCGTCGGCATGCCGGTGGAAGGTCCGCCGCGCTGGACATCGACGATGACGATGGGCATCTCCGCCATCACAGCCCATCCCAGCGCCTCGGTCTTGAGCGAGATTCCAGGACCGGAGGATCCGGTCACGGAAACGCGGCCGGCCCAACTGGCTCCGAGCGCCATCGAGATCGCGGCGATCTCGTCCTCGGTCTGGACGAACGTGCCGCCGTATTTCGGAAGTTCACGGCGAAGCAGCTCCATGATGTCGGACCACGGAGTGATCGGATAACCTGCTCCGAAGCGGACACCCGCGGCCAACAGGCCGTAGCCGAGGGCCTCGTTGCCGTTCATCACGATCTGGTGCCGGTCCTTCTTCTGCGCGTCGGCGAAGCGGTAGGTTTCGAGCAAACCCTGGATCTGGTTGCTGTAGCCGGCGTGGAAGCAGGTCAGCGCGTTCTTGACGATGCTCTCGTCCTTGCCGCCGAAACGCTCGGTGATGAGCTTCTCCAGCTTCGGCAGGTTCAAGTCGAACATCCGCGCGATGAGGCCGAGGGAGAAAATGTTTTTGCCCTTGTCCTTGCCGGTGCCGCCGATGGCTTCAACCGTGCGCGAAGAAATCGGAACGCCGACGTGGTGATACTTGTCCACCCACTCGGGTTTGATGTCGGTCACATGGTCCGAATCGTAGAGGACAATTCCGCCTTTCTTGAGCGAGCCAACGTGGTCTTCGTAGCTGTGCTGGTAGAAGCAGAGCAGCACGTCCGCTTCGTCGCCGGAGCTCAGCACCTCGCCGGAGCCGATGCGCACTTGGAAAATGGAAGGGCCGCCGGAAATCGTCGCCGGGATCGTCATGAAGGTCATGACCTCCTGTTCACTACGGCCAGCCAGTCGCGCGAGGAAGCCGCCGATGGCCTGGATGCCGTCCTGCGAGTTTCCCGCGATACGGATGACCGCTTCGGAAATGCTGGCGACCTTGGGTGGACCGCCCGCGGGTTGGGCGGCTGAAATAGCGTCACTCATGAATGTTTGTCTCAAATATCCAGTGCAGGGCCACGGAGACACGACATGCCCGTAAGGCCTTGCTCACTGGTTGAAAGCGACGCTAACAGGCAACGTTTCCGAGTCAACCGCGCCTTCGGCGAACGTGGCGACCTTCGCCCGGGCGCTCCCTTTCCTGCCGCTTCAGACCGTCCAATTCAGCTCTGCCAGCACCCGCTCGATCCCGTCCGCCACGCCGTAACCGCAGAACTTTTCGCTGACATGGCCGCCATGTTCACGGACCTGCCGGGCGACTTCGGGAACCCCGTTGACCGGCGTCACGATGAATCCGGCCACGTCGTTCCGCAGCATCGGCAGGTCGTTCAAGTGGTCCCCCGCCACCAGAATCTTGGAACGATCGACCCCGAGCCGCCGCGCGATTTCCTTGAGCGAGGAACCCTTGTTGTAGGCCGAATGGCTGAAGCGTGCCCAGACGTCGTTGCGGACAACGACCAGGTCCGGATGGTCCCGGCAAAACTCGTCGAGATAGTCGTTGATCGTCTTCGCATCGGCGGCGGTCGCAGCCGTCAGGCACAAGGGCGACCAGACATCCTCATAGAGGGTCGCGTCGAAGTTTTCCTCGATCCAGTTCATCAGCCGGGGCACCGACGGTTTGATGCGCCCAAAAAGTTCCGCGTGCGCCCGGGTGCAGCCCGCGTTCCAGTCTTCCAACGCGACATAGCGGTGGTTCTGGTGGACGTGGATCTCGCGCTCCACAAGAACGAGGTAGTCGGGCTTGATCTCCAGTTTCGAGCGGGCCATCGCCTCCATAAGGCTGGCCATCTCGCGCCCGGTGTTGATGACCCACTTCGCGCCGGCCTTCTGCAACCGCCCGATCACGTCGACGACCTGCGGCGCGATCGGCGGATTGTCGAACTCGGCGAACAACGTTCCGTCGAAGTCCGTCGAGATCAGTTCCAGGGGCAAACTCATGGGCGGGCAGTTGAACCACAGAAGAGCTCGTTCCGGCGAGGGATTTCCCCGTCCGATGGGACGGGAGTTCCACCGAACACCATCACTGTGTCCGGTGGACATCCGGAGCATCACGGCCAACAATCCAACCATGCAGTCGCTCCAAGACCGATACGACGATGCCATGCTGGAATTCAGCATGGGCCAGTTCGATGGGGCCATCGAGAAGCTCACCGCCATCCTCGCGGAGGACCCCACCTACTTCGATGCCCAGCTTTCCCTCGGCGGCGCCTACTACCGCAAGGGCGACTTCGCCCGCGCCATCGCCGAAGGCCACAAGGCCGAGAAGCTGCGCCCCACGGAACAGCTCGTTCACACCAACCTCTCCCTCTTCTACATGAAGTCCGGCGACAAGAAGACCGCCGAACATCACGGCCTCCAGGCCCGCATCTCTTCGTGGAAGGAGAACATGGCCAAGCCCGACGCCTCCGTCGCGCCCACCGGTGATCCCGAGCTGCAGATGGCCCAGCCGACACTTGCGCCCGTGAAGCTTCCCACCAAGTTCCCCGACATGCCGTGGAAGAAAAACAAGCCGGCCGCCGGCCACGCTCCGGCCGCCGCTCCCAACCCGCCGCCGAACGTCCCATGATCCGACGCAAAGCCCTCCACAACATCTCCCGAGTCAAAGCCAACCCAAAGGTCGACCGGGCCACCGGCGGCTGGCTCGTGCGCTTCACCCGCGCCGCCAAGATCACCCAAGTCTACTTTGGCGACTTTTCCCTCGGCGGCAAAGCCGGGTCGCTCGAAGCCGCGATTGCCGAGCGCGACCGGCTGGAGCGCAAGCTCAAGCCCGCCTCCGCCCGCTGGACCGAGCGGCTCCTCGATCCCAAGCGCGGCCTCAGCCTACGCCGACAGATCCTCACCCGGAACGGGCGGACAAGCGTCTACGAATTCGCAGAGGCCGTCTGGTCCGACCGGCCCGGCCACGTCGTCAACCGGCGCTTCTCGGTGACGAAATACGGTCGAAAAGGCGCGCTTGCCCTGGCCCGCGACGCCCGCAAGGCCGCCATCAAGTCCATACTCGAGCGTCGCAAATGAGCGAGCCGCATCCCTCCCAGCCGCCCTGGTTCCGCGCCGCAGCGGCCGACAGCCTCGACGTCGACCAATGCCGCAGCGTCGTGGCCGGGGGACAACAGTTCTGCCTCGTTAGGTTGGACGCCGGTTTCCACGCGCTCGACGACGAATGCCCGCACAAGGGCGCACCCCTCGGCGCAGGACATGTTGAGAACGGAAAAGTCTTTTGCCCGATGCACGGCTGGTGTTTCCACGCAACGACCGGCGCATGCGAGAGAAACCCAGCCAAACCCGCCCGCCACTACACGACCAAGATCGAAGGCGGCGAGGTGTGGATTGGGGTGGATGACGAAGCCTGAAGGCCACATCCGCGGAGCGCGGTCCTCCGGTCTTCAACGGCTCCGAACCGCGTTTGCGCAACCGACGTTTGCATCGTCGCGCCCGTCCAATCCGCTGCGGCATAGAAAGCCGCGCGCCGATGCTCAGAAGTCCGTGTTCGGCTGCTTCACGTCGACTTCCTTGATCCAGATGTTGCGGTAGCGCACGTCGTGGCCTTCTGCCTGGAGCTTGAGTCCCTGCGGGGTGTCGGTGATGCCTTTGCCGCCGTTGTTCCCGCCGTCCACGCCTGAATTCACGCCGCCCCAGACCTGGCTGATCGGGAAGTTGGTATGAACCTTCGTGCCGTTGAAATACATCGTCACGAGCGCCTTCTCGGTCCGCTGCCCGTTCTCGAAACGCGCGGCGCGGAAGTGGATATCGTAGGCATTCCACTTCCCGAGGCCGTTGAAGGCATGGTAGGGCGATTCACTTTCGTTGATGACCGCACCGAGGCCGTGTTTGGTCTTGTCGCCTTCCTGGATCTGGATTTCGTAACGGTTCTGGAGATACACGCCGGAATTACCCTTGGGGTTCAGGATGTTGAACTCCACGTGCAGCCGGAAATCGCGGTAGGCCTTCTTGGTGACGATGTCCGCCGCGCCGTATTTGCCGCCCGCTGCGGCGGGATCATCCGTCTGGATGACGGTGCCCTTGTCGACGGGGTCGGCGACGACCTTCCACTTGATGGGCAACGACGATGCGAAGCGCGGCCCCTGCCAGTAGGTCCACTTCGCATCGAGCATCTCGCGACTGCCGTCGAGGATGACCTCGGCTCCGGGCTCGGGACGGGCTCCGACGCCGACGTGGGCCTGGGGAGGAATAGTGCATCCGGAAAAGACGGAAGCTACGGCGGCGACAAGGAGAAGCGGGGCGTTTTTCATGGAATGGATTCGGTGTTGACGGACGCTGCCACGGACGGCTCCGGCAAGTAAACCCAACAACCGCCGAGAATACCCAAGCGAAGGTCGTGTCACTTTTTCGGTGGAACGGCCTGTTAAGTTGGCAGCATGACGACAGCGATGACCGCCCTGAGTGAACGCGAGATGGCCGAAGCCTGGCAGCGCCGAGACGCCGGCTACGACGGACTCTTCGTGTTCGGCGTCAAAACGACCGGGATCTTCTGCCGGCCTTCGTGCCCTTCGCGACCCAAGCGTGATTCGCTGGAGTTCTTCGCCGATTGCGGCGCGGCCGTTCGTGCCGGTTACCGCCCGTGCAAACGCTGCCAACCGGAACTCGCCCACGGTCAACCGCCGGATTGGGCCGCGCGTTTGATGGCCACGGCCGCCGAGAATCCTGATCGCCGCATCGCCTCGGCAGATCTCCGCGCCATGGGAATCGCTCCCGAGAAAGCCCGGCGCTGGTTCCAGAAGAACCACGGCATGACCTTCGCCGCGTGGTGCCGGGGCCTGCGACTTTCCCGCGCCTTCACCCAGATACGCACCGGCGAACCGGTGGACGATGTGATCCTCGGCCACGGCTTCGAATCCCACAGCGGTTTCCGCGAGGCATTCACCAAGACGTTCGGCGAGCCGCCAGGCCGGGTGACCGACAGTGATTGCCTGCGCGTCGCACTTCTCGAAACGCCGCTGGGACCGATGCTCGCCGCGGCGAACGACACCGGCGTGTGCCAACTGGAGTTCGCCGACCGACGCGGCTTGGAAAAGAGCTACGCCGAAATGAGGCGACGTTTCCGCCAACCGGTTGTTCCCGGGAACAACGCCGTCCTCGAACAGCTCCGAGTTGAATTGGCCGCCTACTTCGCGGGCAAGCTTCGGGACTTCACTGTCCCGCTACGGCTGCGCGGAACCCAATTCCAAGAACGTGTCTGGACGGAGCTGCGCCGGATTCCTTTCGGCACGACGGCAAGCTACGAGGAGATCGCGGGTCGGATTGGTTCACCCACCGCCGTGCGCGCCGTGGCTCGGGCCAACGGCACCAATCGCCTATACCTTCTCGTGCCCTGCCATCGCGTCATCGCCAAGGACGGCAGCCTCAGCGGCTACGGCGGCGGCGTCTGGCGCAAGCAGCGGCTGCTGGATCTTGAGCGAACCGGTTCCCAGCCCTCCTGATCTTTCCTGTCACCCTCGACGGCGGCGCTGGCAAGTAACCCATTCAAGCGGATTTCCGAAGTCCGTAGGCTCACAACGAAGTGCCGAAATTTATTTCCCTTCAGCGCGCACTGTTGAGACATATTCGTTCCATCCCAAAGGGGAGGAGACTTGCATGAAGAAGAAATCAAATCGGACAAAGGTGGCGCTCACGGTCCTCTTGGCATTGGTGACGCTTGCTGGCCTGTTGACGGCGAAAGCCCAAGCCGCGCAGAGCCCACCGTCCAACTCGACCAATTCCGCCAAAGCCCGACCGGGCGGGAAGATTGCCACGGCACGCGAGGCCATCGATGAAGCCCTCGCGACGCTGGAAGATCCGGAGGAGCGGTTCCGCACTCGGCCATCCGGACGTCAAAGCCTGCTCGTCGATGCCCTGGAGGCGGCCAAACCCGAAGAACTTCCCGATCTCGCGAAATGGTCCTCAACGCTGAGGAACCGCGACGACCGGGGGACGCTTCAGAGGTTGGTGTATCCCCGGTGGGCTACCAACGATCCCAAAGCCGCCGTCGCAGCGGTGGGGATTCTCCCGAGGGGTTCAGAATCCATGAGTCTGCTCCGCGCTGTGTTCGCGGCCTGGGCCGACAAGGACGTGACCGCAGCCAAAGCACATGTCGATTCCATCCCTGACGGGACGGGCAACAAGCGCCAGTTGATGGATGCGATCATACCAGCTCTGGCCCGGACCAATCCGATACTGGCGCTCCAACTTGTAGGCCCGATTCCTTCCGAGACAGCGACCTCATTCCGAACCCGGGATGATCTCCGCAACTCGATCTTCTACAATTGGGCCAGGGTCGATCCCGCTGCCGCCGTCGCCCATGCGCTTACGCTTCCGCCAGGGAGGAAGCAGGACAGCGCAATTGGGCAAATATTCTTTGTGTGGGCCAAAACGGATGCGAAAGCCGCCTTGGCGTTCGCCGAAAAACGCCCATCCGGCTTCTCCCGGAGCAGTTGGCTACGGAGCGCTTTGGCCTCACTGCAAAACAAGGACCCGGAAGAAGCTGCCAAGTGGATTTTGTCCGCACGGGATACTTCCATCCAAGCCGAAGTCATCGGCGATTTCGTCAGAAGTTGGGCGTATCGGGATTTTGACGCAGCCCTCGCCTGGGCCAAAGCGGTGCCCGACGCCACCTCGAGGCACAACGCGCTCTTCAGCCTGCTGACCGATTGGCTCCAGTATGATCCGGAAGCGGCCAAGGCTTATATTGAATCCCTCCCCGCCGGCTCGAAGCGTTCCGCACTTCTTGGCTCGCTGACCTACAATCTGGCCACCGCAGATCCCCAGGTTGCTCTCAGCTTCGCAGCAAAGCTCGAATCCCAAGAAGCGCGAGATCAAGCGGTCACTTCCATAATCTCGCAATGGTCCAGAAGCGATCCGGCCGCCGCCGCCAACTACATCTTGGCTTTGCCTCCAGGAACCGTCCGCAAGGACTCCATCAATTCGTTCCTTCAGACCTATCGGGATGACGATCCGACATTCGCGGCCGGCTTCGTGGATAAGCTCGGACCCGGAACAGTCGATACTCACAACTACAGGTTCATCGCCACCGCATGGGCCCAGACCGAGCCGGCCAAGGCGGAGGCCTGGGTGAAGAAGCTTCCGAAAGGCTTGATCCAAAAGGAGGCGATGCGCGGCCTGCTCGAAGGCGTGATCCGCTCAGATCCTCCGGCCGCCGCCAAGATCGTCGATTCCCTTCCGCCCGACTCAAGCTACGCCGAAGTCGTCAGCTCTCTGGCCTATTCGTGGACGCTTAAGGATCTCCCCGCTGCGATGGCTTGGACCAAAGGTTTGCCCGCCGGACCGGTCAGGAAAAAGGCCCTCGACAACGTGGCTTCCCGTTGGGCCGAGCACGACCCGGACGACGCGGTCAAGTTCGTCCTGGCCAATCCATTTTCGGAGGTTCCCTACGAACTTCTCGGGCTCGCGGTGGGCAAACTTACCGAAAAAGATCCGGTCGCCGCAGCGGCGCGGGCGATGGGCTTGTCTGAAAAATATCAACGCGCCGCCTTCGCGGCAGTCGCAGGCACTTGGGCCAAGAAATCGCCAAAGGATGCAGCCGCGTTCGTTGCATCTCTGCCGGAAGAGATGCCCCGCCGCTACGCGGAGGATGCGCTTCTTACAACATGGGCATCCTCCGCACCATTGGCGGCCATTAATTGGGCATCAACGCTCCCGGAGGGAGGGCGTCGCAATGGTGCCTTCGCCGTCATCGCGAAGCACTGGACCTACGGAGACCACGCCGGCTTGGCAAAATGGATGGAACAACTGCCCCCAGGAACCGGCCGTGACGGGGTCATCGGGGCCTACGTGGACAGGATTTCAAGCACGGATCCCGCCACCGCCATTCGCTGGGCCGTCAAACTTCCCGATCTCAATCGCGACCTCGGGCGATCGGCCAACAGCTTCCTGGAAGCCATGCGCCAATGGAGGCAGTTGGATCCGGACGCAGCGAAGAAATGGCTCCAATCTGCCGACCTGCCAAAAAACATCCTCGATCGACTGCCGAGAGAGGAATGACCGGGCGACGGATTGGCAACCCGCAGCATAAGCAGGATGCCCGTCGCACCTGTCCTTTCCTGTCGCCAGCAGCCGCATCGGCGTTGTCCAATCGGCCGCGAGACGTTTCCGCCAACTCGAGCGGCGGCGTTCACCGGATGACACCCCTCAAGATCATGCTCATCGCCGGCGAACCGAGCGGCGACCAATTGGCCGCCGAACTCGTCGTGGCTCTGCGCTCGGAACTGGAGCGGCGTTTTCCCGGACGGCCGGTGGAGTTCTTTGGCGCGGGCGGACCAAAGATGGCGGCGGCGGGAGTCGGGCTGGCCATTGATCTGACGGAGCACTCGATCATCGGCCTGATCGAGGTGCTGAAGAACTACTTCAAGTTCCGCCGGTTCTTCCACCAGTTGCTGGATCTCGCCGAAACGCGCCGGCCGGACATCGTGATTGGGGTCGACTACGGCGGGTTCAACCTGCGCTTCGCCAAAGAGCTCAAGGCCCGAGCGAGCTGGAAGCCCAAGCTCGTCCAGAATGTCTCTCCGCAAGTCTGGGCCTCGCGCCCCGGCCGCGCCCGGACGATCGCGGAGACGCATGATCTCCTGCTGAGCATCTTTCCGTTCGAGAGTGCCTGGTATGCGGAGCGGCATCCGGCGTTGAACGTGCAGTTCGTCGGGCACCCGGCGGTGGACCGTTTCAAAAAGGACGAAACCAGAAGGCCAAAGGCCGAGGGAAATCAGAAGCAGCGGGTGCTATTGCTGCCGGGCAGCCGGACGTCGGAATTGAAGCGGCATTTGCCGGTGATGCTTCCCGCAGCGAAGGATCTGCAGCGAGGCGGATGCGACATTTCGATGGTTTTTCCAAACGAAGCCCTGCTGGCAATCGCGCTGCCTTTTCTGAAAGCAGCGGACTGCACCCTAGAGATCTACACCGGCGGACTGGCCGCCGAATTGAGCCGCACGGACGTCGCCATCGCCTCGACCGGCACGGTGACGATGGAGTGCGCGTTCTTCGGTGTGCCGACGGTCGCGCTCTACAAGACGTCGTGGAGCACCTACGAGATCGGGAAGCGCATCGTCACGGTGAAGTATCTGGCCATGCCGAACATCCTTGCCGACGAGGTGGTCTTTCCGGAGTTCGTCCAGAACGACGCGACCACGGAGAACATCGCCGCGGCCGCATTGGAACTGCTGCGGAACGAACGACGCCGGGCAGCGGTGAAGGAATCGTTGGCCGAAATCATCCGTTCCCTCGGTGAACCCGGAGCGGCCCGTCGAGCAGCGGTGGCAGTGGCGGATCTGCTGCCCGGCTGAACGGAGTCACCGTTTGGTCACCGTGATCCGGTCGACCTGTTCGCCCTTGTCGTTCAACTGCTGGATCGACAGATGTTCCGGGGTCATGTCGACGACGGTGAATGAGTGGCGCTCGGAATAGAACTTCGCCGTGAACGGCACCACGGCCCAGGGATCGTTCTTCCACTTCTCCGGTTTGTCCGAGAAATCCTTGTCGTAAAGGGAGGCGCCGCCGCCGCCCGTGACGATGTAGAGGATGCCGTCGGGCCGGGTGTGCTTGATCCCGTCAAACTGCTCGTCCAACCGAAACGTGCCATGCACAAGGCCCGACGCGCTCAGCCGTCTCGGATCGTCCGGAGCAAACCGGAGCGGCTTGGAACGCTGGTAATTGTGGACGTGTCCGGCGAAGACGGCATCCACGCCGCACTCCTCGAAGAGCGGCGAGAGCAGCCGCATCCTCTGCTCGCTGTTGTGGGACTTGGACGAGTTGAAGCCGGGTTGATGGAAGAAAACCATCTTCCACCTGGCCTTGGACTGCATGAGGTCCTGACGGATCCAGGCCTGTAGATCGATGTCCGTGACCGGCACGTAGCGGTTGGCATCGAGGCACAGGAAGTGCCCAGCCCCATTGTCGAAGGAGTAGTTGCACAGCCCCGGATAGGCGGAACCGGCGGCTTCGTGGAACGCGGCCTTCTGCTTGGCGGAACCTCCCACGGGAGTGTTCCAGGGATTGTTGGTCGGGCCGTTGAGCGGCGGATGGAAGAAATAGAACGCGCCAAACCCATCAGCGACGCCCGCCAGATTGGTCGCTCCGACGTCGTGGTTTCCGAGAACGGGATAAAAAACGGTTCCAGCCATGAGCGGGAACCCGCTCTTCGCGGACGGACTGCGGACGTTGCTGTAGATGGGCCAGAAGTTGGTCATGTATTCGCTGACCCGGCCGCGCGAGTAGACGATGTCGCCGCAAATCAACAGGAACTCAGGCCGGACCTTGGACATCTCCCAGGCGATGGCTCGCGAATTGGTTTTGCCGTCGGCCATGTCGCCAATGACCGCGAACTTCACCGCCTCGTCCGGAGTCTTGCGGGCGGCAAAGCTGGATTCCCGGACTGTCTTTTGTCCGAGGGCGACGCGGTAATAGACACGGCTGTTGGGAGCGAGGTTGGTCAAGACGGCCGAATAGGTGATATACCGCTGCTTGGCGGATGGCTGAAGGTTCCTGCGATCCGGAAGCGCAACCTGCCCGTATGCGGGTGACGAACCGTATTCCACGATGAAGTCACCGGCCTTTTGATCCGTGACCCACGCGACCACCTTGGAATCGAAGACCTCGAGCGTCGATTCACCCCCGGGCTGCAGGTAGGGCTGGACGAGCACCGTCTGGCTGAAACCGGAGAGACCGATCAATCCCACCAGCACCGCGATGAAAGAAAGACGCATTTCCCCTGCTAGCTTGACGAAGATCCGGAGTGCGTTCAAGAAACCACCTATTTCCTTGTTTGCCTTCGGTCCGGCCGATTCCGCTGAATGAACCGACCGACGTCCAAGTCTGCCTTACCAATCCGATGCGAGTCATCCAACGCCATCGCTTCCTGCTGCTCTTTCTCGTCGTGCTGGTTTTCAGCACGGTGATGATCATCCGGCAATTCCAGATCAACCGGACCCTGGAGGCCGCGCATCATCAGGCCCACATTGAACGGCGGGAGGCGTTCATTCTGCTGAGCGCAAAGGGCTACAAGGACGACGCCGACAAACTTTTCGGAAAACTGCTGAAGGACGTCCCGGAACTCTCCATCGATCAATTGGTCGACGACTTCCAACGGACCATGCTGATCGTCAATCCCGCTGAGCAGCATGAGGAAAGCCTGATCTGGCGCTATCACTGGACTGTCAGCAAGCAATTGGAGGTTCGCGCCTACGATGTCGTGGACCGTGCCCGAAAGATTGCGGAAAAGGAGTGAAGCCGGTCGACCTGAGCGTTGACACCTACAATATGGCCGGCCTAGGCTCCGGCGTTCACAACCCTAGCCAATCAACATGTTGATCCGTATTTGTCTCATCTTGGCGATCGTGGCCGGTCTCGCCACCGCTGCAATCGGCTTCGTCCAGCTCAAGGAGCGCATGGAAGCGCACATGAAGCAGTATACCGACGAGAAGGCCGCCAAGGAAAAGGAGATGGCCGACCACTCCAAGACCAAAAAAGGTCTCAAGGACACCCAGGAAAAGCTGGCCGTGACCGAGAAGAATCTCACCGAGACGACCGCCGATCGCGATAAGCTCCGTGGCGACAACGAGCGTCTCTTGGCTTCCGAAGCATCCTTGACCAAGCGGAAGACCGAGCTGGAGAAGAGCCTTTCCGACGCTTCGGCGAAGGTCGAGCAATGGCGCCAAGTCGGCCTTCAACCCGACGAAGTGAAGGCCGTCATCGCGACGCTCGAGAAGACCAAGAAGGAGCGCGATGCGTTCATCGGCGAGAACAAGATCCTCGGCGACAAGATCACCGGCTTGACCGCTAAGATCGACGAGTTGATCGGCAAGGATTCGATTCCCGAACTTCCCCGCGGCCTGACCGGTCGCATCGTGGCCGTGGATCCCAAATACAACTTCGTCGTCCTCGATATCGGTGGTGAAAAGGGAGTCAAAGCCCGCGGTGAAATGCTGGTCAGCCGCAACGGTAAGCTCGTGGGCAAGGTCAAGATCGCGTCGGTGGAACCCACCCGCAGCATCGGCAACCTCCTTCCCGAGTGGCAGAACGGCGAGATCATGGAAGGCGACGTGGTTCTGCGCTAAGGTGCGCCCATGAAACGACGCTTCCTTTCGCTGCTGCTCCTGACCGTCGCATCCGGAACCCTGCTGACCGGTTGCAAGAGCCCGAACGATGGCAATCTTTCGGCCCGTCCTTGGAACCAGCCCCGTGGATGGGAGAACGGTCTCCCCACGCAGATGTTCGAAGGACGCTGAGAAGGAACCTCAAGAATCTCGAAAGGCCGCCCTCGGGGCGGCCTTTTTCTTTTGGATCACGCTTGGTTCAACCGCTACTTGGCAAACTCCACGCACCGGGTTTCACGCAGAACCGTGACCCGGATCTGACCCGGATACTGCAGCTCGTCTTCCACCTGGCGGGCGATGCTCCGCGCCATGATCAGCGCGTTCTCATCGGTCACCTGTTCCGGGCGGACCAGGACGCGCAGTTCCCTGCCGGCCTGCACGGCATAGCATTTCTCTACACCGGGAAACGACATGCCGATCCGTTCCAGATTCTCAACCCTACGGAGATAGGTCGTCATGGTCTCGGAGCGCGCGCCGGGGCGTGACGCGCTGATCGCATCGGCGGCGCTTACAAGCACACCGAAGACCCCGACATACGGAACCTCCGCGTGATGGGAGGCGATGCCGTTGACGATCAGTTCCGTCTCACCGAATCGTTTCGCGATCTCCGCGCCGACGATCGCATGGGGACCTTCGACTTCGTGGCTCACGGCCTTGCCGATGTCGTGGAGCAGTCCGGCCCGCTTGGCCGCGATCAGGTCGGCGCCGAGTTCGGCCGCCATCAGGCCGCACAACTGTGCCACCTCCACCGAGTGGTCGAGGATGTTCTGTGAAAAGCTGTGCCGAAACTTCAGCCGACCCAGCAGCTTCACGATCTCGGTGTGCATCGGCCCTGCGCCGATCTTGTGGATCGCCTCTTCGCCGGCTTTCAGGATCGTTTCGTCCATCTCCGCCTGCACCTTGGCGACGACTTCCTCGATCCGGGTCGGATGGATACGGCCATCGAGGATCAGGCGTTCCATCGATTCGCGCGCGATCTCGCGACGAACGGGATCAAACCCGGAAAGCACGACGGCGTTGGGGGTGTCGTCGATCAAGACTGTCACGCCGGTCGCTTGCTCGAAGGATCGGATGTTCCGGCCTTCACGACCGATGATCCGGCCCTTCATGTCATCGCCGGTCAACGCGACGGTCGCGGTGGAGATGTCGGACGTATGGGTGCCGGCGTATCGCTGGATGGCTAGGGCAACGATGTTCCGGGCCTTGTCCTCACCCCGGATTTTGGCGTCGTCGAGAATGTTGCGGATCAGGTGGGCGGCGTCGCTGTGGGTCTCGTCCTCGATCTGCTTGAGCAATTGTTCGCGGGCTTCCGCCGGGTTGAGGCCGGCGATTTTGGCGAGCGCCTGACGGCGTTCCGAAGTGACGGCTTCGAGCTCCTTCTCACGTGCGCTCACGGCAACCTGCTGGACTTCCAGCTTTTGAAGGCCGGTCTGCAGCGTCTTCTCGCGATCCGCCAGTTCACTGGCCAAACGCTCGGCTGAAGACCGCTTGTCGTGGATCACCTGTTCTGTCGCTGCGGCGGTGCGAAGCCGTTCGGCGGCTTCGTCCTCAGACGCCCGGCGGATCTTCACCGCCTCCTCGTTGGCGGTCAGCTTCGCCTCACGGGTTAAAGCGTCGCCTTCACGCCGGGCGGCATCGAGGATCGAATCCTTCTGCAGATCCAGCGCGGCCTTTAGATTTCGTTCTTTCCAGCGGATGAGCCAGTAACCGGCGCCGGCGCCGGCCACGAAGATCAACGCGCTTCCAACCAGATTCTCCGGTAGCGCCATTCAGTCATCTCCTCCGACGCCGGTCTCGAACCAGCACGTCGGGGTCAGTATCGAATTCATCCGGATGTCGCGCGCCTGTTCGGGAACCGCTTCGGCAATCTGGACGTCGAACGCGACGCCGCAGCGGTGTCCGGCACAGTCGACAAGCAGCCGGTCATAAAAGCCGCGACCACGCCCAAGGCGCGCCCCGCGACGGTCGAAAGCTACGCCCGGCACCAAAACCAAGTCCAGTTGCTTCCAAGGAACCACCGATCCTCCCGGCTTCGGCTCCCGCACACCGAACCTCGCGGCCGCCAGACCACGGCTCCAATCCTGGACCGCAACCGCCTGATAGCTGGAAGTCGCTTCATCAAAACGCGGCAAGGCCACCTGACGACCGGAGGCGATCGCTTCGGCTAGCACTTCATCGAGGACCGGTTCATCCGACATCGCGGCAAAGGCGAAAATCGTCCGGGCCTCCCGCCAAATCTTCAGGCCCTTGAGGTGATCGCGAAGTTGCCCTGACTGGATCATCCGCTGTTCGGATGAAATGGCGGCCAAATCGTGCCGGACACGCAGCCGCAGCGCCGCCTTGTCGTGCATCAAGCTCACGGCTCCTTCCTCAGGCGCGCTTCGGTGGCAAGAGCCCTCCAGCGGTCGAGCCGTTCCTTGATTTTCTTCTCGGTGCCAAGATCCGTCGGCTCGTAGTAGCGAAGGTCGGCGCCGACGTAGTCCTGGGGCACGAAGTGTCCCGGGAAATCGTGTGCGTATTGGTAACCGACGCCGTGGCCAAGCCTTTCGGAGCCCGCGTAGTGTCCATCCCGAAGGTGCTGCGGCACGGGAAGCGTCCGGCCCTTGCGGACGTCCTCGAGGGCCTTGTCGACTGCGACCATGGCCGAGTTGCTCTTGTTCGCCGTGGCGAGGTAGACGACGGCTTCGGCAATGGGAATACGCGCTTCCGGCCAGCCGACAAACTCCGCCGCCTGATGCGCCGCGACGGTCAAGACAAGCCCCATCGGATCGGCCAAGCCAATGTCCTCCGCCGCCGAGATCATCAGCCGGCGTGTGATGAAACGCGGATCTTCGCCGGCGTGGATCATCTTGGCCAACCAGTAGAGCGCCGCATCCGGATCGCTGCCGCGGATCGACTTGATGAAGGCGGAGATCGTGTCGTAGTGCGCGTCGCCGTCACCGTCGTAGACGATGGCCTTCTTCTGGATGCATTGCTCCGCCACCGCCAACGTGATGTCGATGACGCCGTCCGTCGCCGGAGGCGTCGTGAGGGCGGCGAGTTCAAGGGAGTTGAGCGCCTTCCGCGCGTCGCCGTCACTGACGCGGGCAAGGTGTTCGAGCGCGCCTTGTTCAGGACGGATCTTGAGGTGCCCCAGCCCGCGTTCCGCATCGCCCAGGGCTCGCAGCATCAGCGTCAGCAGATCCGCTTCGTCGATCGGCCGGAGCTCGAAGATCTGGGAACGGGAAACGAGGGGCGCATTGACGAAGAAGAAAGGATTGTGGGTCGTCGCGCCTATAAGCTTCACCACGCCGGATTCAACGTCAGGCAACAGCACGTCCTGCTGGGATTTGTTGAAGCGATGGATCTCGTCGACGAAGAGCAGTGTTGGCCGACCGGAGTTCTCCAGCCGATTGGCCGCACCGAGGAGAACCCGCCTCATGTCTGCTACGTTGGATTCCACCCCGCTGAGCCGCTCGAAGTGGGCTCGGGTCCGCGCCGCGATGACCTGCGCGAGCGATGTCTTACCGGTGCCGGGAGGCCCGAAGAAAATGAGCGATTGGACACGGTCCGCCTCGATCGCGCGGCGAAGGAGCTGGCCCGGACCGAGGATATGCTGCTGACCGACGTATTCGTCCAACGATCGCGGCCTCATGCGCGCGGCCAGCGGCCTCGACGAGGTCGTGCCCGATGGGGCCGAGTCACTGGCGTCGTGACGCGCCTCGACAGGCGGGGGTTGGGAAGGAAACAATTCGTCGGCGGGCATCGTTGGCAGCGGGACGCTAGCCCAGTCGAAAGTCAGGACAAGCTTCGAGCGAGACGCCTGTCACCGGAAAACGAAAAGGCCGGCCACCAGAGGCAGCCGGCCTGAAAGATTTACCCCACCGTAATGCCGTAACGTGAGAGATCCTTTGAACGACCTAGTTAATAGGTGGGACCGAATGAGCGGCTTTCGAAGTCCAGTGAAGGCCTTTCGGCCGCGGATCAAGTTAAGGCCCCGTTTTGAGTGAATACGGTTCAAGGATATGTCCACGAAACCTCGGACATGGCAGGGTAAAATTTTGAAAGAGCACGCCGGGCGTCGCCGTCACAAAGACTATCGTCACTGATCTCCGACGTCTCAAGCGGATTTCTTGCACAGCGCCGTTTGGGCGCCCAATGGGTTCAGTGGTTCGGCTCGACTTTGCGCGGCAACGACGCTCCCCTACCGGCGAGTCATCCGAAAGCAACCGAAGTGTCACCAACCGATCCATCGGCCCCACCCCAAGCCCGGGCTTGGGTCTGGGGCAAGAGCCCGAAACCGTCGGCCGCCACCTGGTTGACCGCGTGCCTGCTTGTGGCCCTTGGGTTCATCGAACTCCACGCCCGGCAAACTCTCCAATCGGATCCCAACTACACGATCGACGTCTGGGACACCGCGGATGGCCTCCCCCAAAACTCCGTCACTTCGATCGTCCAGACGAAGGACGGCTATCTTTGGATGGGCACGTTCGCCGGCCTTGTCCGGTTCGACGGGGTCCGGTTCGCGGTGTTCGACACGCAGAACACGCCGGAACTTCCCAACAACAGCGTGATCCGGTTGTTCGTGGACTCCCACGACACTCTCTGGATCAGCACCATCAACGGACTGGCGCGTTGCCGCAACGGGGCCTTCACAGGCTACCCCGCATCCAAGGGTTTTCCCGGCGGGCACGCCCAATCGCTCACGGAGGAAGCCGGCAAGCTCGTGTTTACCACGACCCTGCGGCGAATGTTCGAGTGGGACGGCGAGCGCTTTTCACAGGTGCCGTTTCCGCCCACTCCCACGAACGTGGTTTCATGCAATGTGGTGTCCGCCGCGGCCGGCCGACTTTGGTCACGCTCGCTGAACCACCTTGGCGTGCGTGATGGAACAAACTGGAACGTCGTGATCGGCCCGGCTCACCGGGACAGCGCGTCATTCATAGGCATGTCGGCGGCCACCGGCGGCGGGCTATGGATCGCCACACCCACCTTTTTCGGCCGCTTCCAGGATGGCCGACTGAAACGAGTGCACGGGCATCAACGGACCGACCCCAACTACTTCGGGCTTTTCGAGGATTCGAAAAGCAACCTCTGGGCTTCATCGTTTTCCGACGGCGTGGTCCTGCACCGGCCGGACGGCACCACAAGATCGTTTACCGAGGAAAACGGCCTCACCAAGAACAGCGTCCGCGCGGTCTTCGAGGACAACGAGGACAACATCTGGATCGGCACCGACGGCGGCGGCTTGGTTCGCCTTAAGAGCCGGACTCTCGCGACTCCCGCGACCGGTTCAACGACGCTCGCACGAGCGATCATCAACGACATCGTCGAAACCAGTCCGGGCGATTTCTGGATCGCGACACACGGGAACGGTCTGTTCCATTGGAAGAGCCCGGCGGCCGCCTACCAAGTCGCCGGCTCCGGCCTGAAGACAAACTCCTGGGTGCTGACAGTTCAACGACATGCCAACGAAGGCGTGTTGGCGGGTGCCGTGACGGATGGGTTTTTCGAGATCTCAAGGACGAATGTCGCGCGCCACAACCCAACGCCGACCTTCAGGGACGACATAAGCGCGATCGTAGAACCTTCGCGAGGCCATGTCCTCGTCGGAACGACCAAAGGCCTCTATGAAATGAGGGGCGGAAAGACCAACGAGTTGTTTTTCCCCGGAAGCACCAACTCCGTGATCGTCCGCCGGATGACCGTTGCTCCGAACGGCACCGTCTACTTCGGCACCGAAAGCTCCGGCCTCTGGCGTTGGAGGGACGGAGTTTTTTCCGAAATCCGCCTTCGCAACGGAGATCGCATCCACAAGATCAACTCACTCCACATCGACACCGCCGGGCAGCTGTGGAGTTCCACCCGCAAGATGCCGGTGATCTATGCGCCGGACGGTGTCGCCGACGCCGCCACCTACGAAAGCCTGTCGCCGAACGTCATCGTCTACGACCTGTGCCCGGCGTCGGACAACCGGATCTGGCTTGGCACCTCGGACGGGTTGATCGCGGTTCCGAGGGCCGAGATGGTCGCGTTCATCCAGGGGAGAGCGAAGGCGTTTCCCCAGGTTCATCTGCTGCCGTCGGACGGTCTGGCCCACCGCGAAGTTCGATGTCTGACGGAATGCAGCGATCCGAAAACAGGTCGCCGATGCCTGTTGGCGGGAACCATCAACGGCCTGAGCATGCTGGACTTGGAGATCCCGCTCACCAGCCGCCCGGCGCCCCGGGTCCATATCGAACAGGTCTCCTACGAACCGGCGGGAGCACATGACGGCGGACGCGTGATCGACCCGTTTTCGGCCGAGCAAACGAGGAACACCAAGGTCATCCCCGCCCGCGAACTCCCATCCCTCCAGATCCCGCCCGGAGCCGGCTACATCGACATCCGTTTCACAGGCATCAGCCTCGCCAACGTGGACAGGACACGATTCCGGTATCGCCTGCTGGGACTCAGGCCCGACTGGATCGAGTCTGATTCGCGGCGCTACGCGTTGTTTCACCTCCTAAAACCCGGCAGCTACAAGTTCGAGGTCCAGGCGACGAACATCGACAATGTCGACAGCGCGGAACCGGCGGTCATCAGCTTCGTCGTCATGCCCTACTTTTGGCAGACGCTGTGGTTCAAGGCGGCCGGGGCCGCACTGGCCCTGGGCGGGACAGCGGGCCTCGTTTGGATCCGGGCCCGCCGACGTCTGAAACGGCAGCTCGTCCTCATCGAAACCGAACGCGCGTTGGCGCGCGAAAAGACGCGCCTCGCTTCGGTTCTGGAAACCACGGCCGACTTCGTCGCCTTTGCCAGCCCCGATCTGCGCCTGATTTATCTGAACCCGGCTGCCGGGAATGCGCTGGGCCTCCGACCGGCCGAAGGCGAATCCGGCGCGGATTTCATCCACCTCCTGTTCCCTTCCGAGGCCCGGCGTTTCACCGACGAAGTCATCCCGGCGGCCAGGGCAACCGGACGATGGACGGGCGAAGTTCGGCTTCGGAACGCGGCAGGCTCCGACATCGCGACATCCCTGACCCTTCTTGTCCACCGGTCGGGACCGGCCCAGATCGACTTCTATTCGTTCATCATGAGCGATCTGACAGAGCGGAAGGCGGCGGAGGACAGGCACAACCTTCTGGAAGCGGAGCTGCGGCAGGCGCAGAAGATGGAAGCGGTCGGCCTGCTTGCAGGCGGCGTCGCCCACGACTTCAACAATCTCCTGCAGGTCATCCTCGGCTACGCCTCGCTCGCCATGGATTCGGAAACGCTGGCCAAGGAGCGCGACGGAGCGCTCGGGGAAGTCAAGAAGGCCGCACGCAAAGCCGCCCAGCTCACCGGCCAACTCCTGGCCTTTGGCCGCAGGCAGCCGCTGCTGATGGTCAGCACCGACATCAACCGCCTTGTCGCTGAAAGCCTGGAAATGATCCGTCGACTGATCGGAGCGAATATCGGAGTGCACTTGAAGCAAAGTCCCGTTCCCTGCCCCGCCAATGCCGATCGCGGACAGATTGAGCAGGTGCTGCTCAATCTGTGCGTCAATGCCCGCGACTCCATGCCCGACGGAGGCCGGCTGACCGTGGAGACGTCCGTTGTCGAATGGACCGGGATCCACAGTGCGTCCGAGATCCGGGGCCTGCCTTCGGGCCGCTACGTCCGGATCAGCGTCGAGGATACCGGAAGCGGAATCCCGGCGGAGATTCTGCCCCACATCTTCGAACCCTTCTTCACCACCAAGCCCAAGGAGCGCGGCACCGGCCTCGGACTCTCGGTTGTCTACGGCATCGTCGAACAGCATGGAGGATCGATCCGTGTCGAGTCCGTATCCGGCAGAGGCAGCAGCTTCCATGTCTTCCTGCCGTTTGAAACCGCCCCGACGGCGGAGCCGACCGTGGACAACGAGATTTCCCGTCGCCGACTGGGATCCGGCACCATCCTGCTCGCCGAAGATGAAGACGCGGTTCGCGAACTCGCCACGCGACTGCTGACCCGGGCCGGATTCACCGTGCTCGCGGCAACCGACGGGGAAGAGGCCGTCCGCCTGTTCGTCGAGAACCGCTCGGCCATCGACCTCCTGCTCATGGACGTAATGATGCCCGGCATGGGTGGGCCCGAAGCCGTGCGCCAGATCCACCAACTGCGGCCGGACATTCCCGTGATCTACGCCTCGGGCTTCGGCGGCGACCACCTCCGCGAGATTGGCAAGGTCGGGGGCCAGATCGACATGCTGCAAAAGCCCTACGGACAGGCCGCCTTGATCGACCGGGTCAATTCCGCGATCCGTTCGGCCAAGCTGCGCAACTGAGGCCGCCCAAGGCGGTCGTTGACACTGGAGGCTGCGGTTTCCTAGGTTCACCGGGTAAATACCGGAAGCGCGGCCCCGATTTACGTTCGGGGCTTTTTTGTTGTCCGGATACCGCACTGAACGCAGCAGAAGCTATGGCCAACACGATTCTCGTAGGCGCCCAATGGGGCGACGAAGGCAAGGGAAAGATCATCGACGTCCTGACCGAACAGGCCGACGTCGTGGTCCGCACCCAGGGCGGCAACAACGCCGGCCACACCGTCTGGGTGGGCAAGACCAAATACGTCCTCCACCTCATCCCTTCCGGCATCCTCTGGAAGGGCAAGACCAACGTCGTCGGCAACGGCGTGGTCATCGATCCGGTGGCCCTGGTCGGCGAACTCGACGGCCTGGAGAAGCTGAAGGTCAACGTCGACGGGAAGTTCTACATCAGCGAGACGGCCCACATCGTCCTGCCCTACCACCGCGAACTCGACGCCCAGCGCGAAGTGCTCAAGGGCAAGAACAAGATCGGCACCACCAAGCGCGGCATCGGCCCCTGCTACGGCGACAAGGTCGCCCGCGTCGGCCTCCGCATGATCGACCTGATCAAGCCCGAGCGTTTCGCCGCCAAGCTCAAGGACCGCATCAAGGAGAACAACACCGTCCTCAAGGCGCTTGGAGCCAAACCCATTTCCTACCAGAAGGTGCTCGACGCCTACCGCGCCGCCGGCGATCGCCTCGCCCCCTACGTGACCAACACCGTCGTCCTGCTCCACAGCGCGATGGCCAAGGACAAGCACATCCTCTTCGAGGGAGCGCAGGGCACCTTCCTCGACATCGACCACGGCACCTATCCCTACGTCACGTCGTCGAACACGACCGCCGGCGGGGCCTGCACGGGTTCCGGTGTTCCGCCGCATCGCATGGACCGCGTCGTCGGCGTGATGAAGGCCTACACCACCCGCGTGGGCGAAGGCCCCTTCCCGAGCGAGAGCCAGCAGATCTCCGACATGCTCCACGGCATGGGACGCGAATTCGGCTCCACCACCGGCCGCGCGCGGCGCTGCGGATGGTTCGACGCCGTCGTCACCCGCCACGCCGCCATGGTCAACGGCATCGACGAGATCGCCATCACCAACACCGACGGCCTCGACACGCTTGAGGAAATCAAAGTCGTCATCGGCTACAAGCTCGACGGCCAGCGCCTCGACCATCTGCCGAACGACCTCGAAGACCTCGGCCGCGTGGAACCGGTCTACGCCGAGTTCCCCGGCTGGAACACGCCCACCCACGAAATCACCTCGTGGAAGAAGCTCCCACTCAAGTGCCGGAACTACCTCAAAGCCATCTCCGAGCTGACCGGAGCCAAGCTGTCCATCGCGTCCGTCGGCCCCGGCCGCGAGCAGACGATGTTCTTGTGATGCCTTGTCTTGAACCGCTCTTTTGCTAGGCTGCAACCATGAAATTCAAGGTGCTTGTCCAACCGGATGAAGACGGAATTTTTGTGGCCGAGTGTCCCTCGCTGCCAGGCTGCATTTCCCAGGGAGCGACACGACCCGAGGCCTTGTCCAACATCCGCGATGCCATTGCCGGTTATATCGCCAGCCTCAAGAAGCACGGCGAACCGGTGCCTCTGCCGATCACCGAGGAGGTCGTGGAGGTCGGTGCGTGAGCAAACTGCCCGTGTGCTCCGGCACTGAGGCCGTCCGTGCCTTCCGGCAATTGGGCTATGAATTGGATCATCAAACGGGCAGCCACATGATCCTGCGCCGTCCCGACGGCCGGCGATTGACGGTTCCAAACCACCGGGAACTGGCCAAAGGCACGTTGCGTTCTTTGATCAGGGAGGCCGGCATTGCCAAGGAAGAGTTCGAGAAGCTGTTAAGAGGATGAGTGAACCCATTTCAAAGCTAAGCCCCCAGGCCCAGGCCGCGATTCCTACTCACGTCGCCGTCATCATGGACGGCAACGGCCGTTGGGCGAAGCAGCGCGGGTTGCCTCGCGTTGAGGGCCATCGCAACGGCGTCGAATCCGTTCGGACCATCGTCCGCAGCGCCGGAGAAGTGGGGATCAAGTATCTCACTCTCTACGCCTTCTCGGTGGAGAACTGGAATCGGCCCAAGGACGAGGTGGACACCTTGATGAAGTTCCTCGCCCGCTTCCTGAAGAACGAGATCGGCGAGCTGAACAAGAACAACGTCCGGCTTGAAGCCATCGGCCAGATCTGGCGCCTCCCGGAGTTCGTCCAAGAACAGCTGGAGAAGACCAAAGCCGCCCTCGCCAAGAACAACGGCCTCACCCTCATCCTCGCCCTCAGCTACGGCGGTCGCACCGAACTTGTCGAAGCCACCCGCGCCATCGCCGACAAGGTGAAAGGCGGCCGGCTCGATCCCGCCGAGATCACGGAACGCGTCATCAGCGACCATCTCTACACGCGGCATTGGCCCGATCCCGACCTGCTCATCCGCACCAGCGGCGAGGTCCGCGTCAGCAACTTCCTGCTCTGGCAGATCAGCTACGCGGAGTTCGTCGTGACGCCCACGCTCTGGCCCGACTTCCGCAAACAGCAGCTCTTCGAAGCCCTGGAAGAATACGCCCGTCGCCATCGGCGCTTTGGCGGCGTCTGAAGTCCCGCCTCGACACTCCGACGGCCAGCCCCCTAAAACCCCGCAGTGCCCGATCCGTCCGCCACACCCGTTCCCGCCGTGCCCGTGCTTTCCAAGGGCCGGATCTTTCTCCGTCGGCTAACCAGCTCGATGATCCTGTGGGCCGTCGTTCTCGGTGCGCTTTTCTCGGGCAACCAGCTCCTCTCCAGCTACGTCTTCGTCGCGCTCATCGGCTTCCTCGCGGTTACCGGCTTGATCGAGTTCTACGGGATGGTGGAAAAGCGCGGCCTCGTCTGCTTCCGCAACCTCGGCATCGCGGCGGGCATTCTCCTGATCGTCGCGACGTTTGCGCAGTCGTCCGGCTTGTTCTTCAAGAACCTCGCCCCGTCAAAGACGAACGACTTCGAGACCTCCATCCTCATCGTCTTCGTCCTCGGACTTTGCATCCGGCAATTCGTCTCCCGCACGAACACCGCCGGCATCCTCGCCATCTCCACGACGCTCTTCGGCCTGATGTATGTGCCGTGGCTGCTGAACTTCATCCAGAAGATCCATTTCTTCCCCGGGGTCGAAGGCAACCACTACATCCTCTACTTCATCCTCGTGACCAAGTTCAGCGACTGCGGCGCCTACGCTGTCGGGTCGTTGATCGGGAAACACAAGATGATCCCGCGCGTGAGCCCGGGGAAAACCTGGGAAGGCTTCGGCGGCGCCGTCGTCGTCTCCACGGGCGCGAGCGTGCTTTATTACCAACTGGCCGGCAGCCACCTCGTCGGCATGACGCTGCTGCACGCGGTCATTCTTGGAATCCTCCTGAGCATCTCGGCCGTGATCGGCGACCTGATCGAATCCATCTTCAAGCGCGAAGCCGGCTTGAAGGATTCCGGCAAACTCTTCCCCGGCATCGGCGGCATCCTCGACCTGCTCGACAGCCTCCTCTTCAACGCGCCGTTGATGTATCTCTACCTGCGCCACGTCCTGACCAATTGAGCGTGGCCTACTGAATGAAAAACGTCATCCTCCTCGGCTCCACCGGTTCCATCGGCACCAGCACGATCAAGGTCGCAGAAGATCTGCCCGGTGAAATCCGCCTCGTCGGTCTCGCCGCCGGCGGCAATGCCGACCTGCTCGTCGAACAGGCCAAGAAGTTCGGCGTTTCCAAGGTCTCGATCAACGACACGTCCAAGGTCTCCGCCGTGCAGAACGCGCTCGGCGCATCTGCGGAAGTTTCCTGCGGCGACGAAGGCCTGCTCAAGCTCGCCACCTTGCCCGAGGCCGACATCGTCCTCATCGCCATCGTCGGCACGGCCGGGCTTCAGCCGGCTTTGGCCGCGATCCGCGCGGGCAAGGACATCGCCGTCGCGTCGAAGGAGATCCTCGTCATGGCCGGCGAGACGGTCATGGGTGAAGCTAGGAAACACGGCGTCAAAGTCCTCGCCGTCGACAGCGAACACTCCGCCATCTTCCAATGCCTCGATGGCAAACCGCCCGAGTCCGTCCGCAATCTCTGGCTGACCGCTTCCGGCGGCCCCTTCCGCGACAAGACGCTTTGGCCGAAAGACAGTTTCCCCGGCATCACGGTCGAGAAGGCCCTGAAGCACCCGAGCTGGGTCATGGGCCGTAAGATCACGATCGACAGCGCCACGCTCTTCAACAAAGGGCTGGAGATGATCGAAGCCCGCTGGCTCTTCGACATTGAGATGGCCCGCGTGCAGGTCGTCGTTCATCCCCAGAGCGTCGTGCATTCCATGGTCGAGTATGTCGACGGCTCGATCATCGCCCAGATGTCCACGCCCGACATGTGCCTGCCCATCCAGTATGCGCTGACCTACCCGCGCCGGATGAGGAGCGACCGGGTGCAGACAAACTTCCCCGGGATCGGCACGTTGACCTTCGAACAGCCTGACGTGGAACGCTTCCCTGCCCTAAAGCTGGCCCGACGCGCAGGCGATGTCGGCGGGACGCTTCCGGCCGTCTTGAACGCCGCCAACGAGGTGGCTGTCGACCTGTTTGTGAACCGCCGCATCAGCTTTCCCGACATCACCGCCACCGTCACCCGCGTGATGGAGGCGCACAAGATCGTCGACCACCCGTCGCTCGACCAGATCCTGGCAGCCGACGCTTGGGCCCGCCAGGAAGCGTCCCGCTAAGCAGGTTGCCGCCCGGCCCGACGCCCACTAGCTTCCCTCCAACAGAACTCATCCGTGGAAACCCTTCTCAACTACATCTACATCGGCGTGGTCGTCCTCCTCCTCTTCGGCGCCGCCATCTTTGTCCACGAATATGGCCACTACTGGGTGGCTCTCCGCCGCAAGCTGAAGGTCGAGGAGTTCGCCATCGGCTTCGGCCCCAAGCTCTTTTCCTGGCGTGCGAAGAACGGCGTCCTTTGGTCCATCCGTGGAATTCCTGCGGGCGGCTTCGTGAAGCTGCCGCAGATGATCACGTCCGAGGCCATCGAAGGTAAGCCCGAGGAGGAACTGCCTCCGATCACTCCGCTATCCAAGATCCTTGTCTCCGTCGCAGGGCCGTTCATGAACGTCGTGTTTGCGTTCGCCATCGCGACATTCATCTACTTCGTCGGTCTGCCGCAGCCGGTGAACCCGTCGATCATCGGCTACGTCGACCCGAAGTCCGACGAAGCGAAGCTCGGCATCAAGGAAGGGGACCGCGTCGTCGCGCTGGAGGGCAAACCGGTCAAGACATGGCAGGACGTCAACATGGGCACCATTCTCGCCCTGACCAACACGCTCCAAGTCACCTTCGACCGGGCCGGGCAACAGTTCACCCATCCCTTGAAGGCCGAGGTCAGCGAAGTGTTCGGGCTCAAGATCCTCAAACTGAACCCCAAGGACCATCCGATCCTGATCGGAATAAAAGCCGACGGCCCGGCGGCAAAGGCCGGACTCGAGACCGGCGACGAGGTCGTCAATTTCGCCGGAGTTCCCGTTGTCGCCCGTGAGCAGTTCATAGAACTCGTCCGCAAACGTCCCGGCCAGGCGACCCCAATCGAGGTGAAACGCGCTGGTCAGCTCATGCCCTTCACGGTTACTCCCGCTGCAGATCCGACGGAAGGCGTCGGACGCATCCAGGTCGAGGTCGGCAGCAACTCGAAGCAGGTCTTCGAAGTCATGCGCCCCGGACCCTTGCCGTGGGTCCAGGTCGCCAACGAATTCGACAAGATGGTTTCAACTATCAAGGCCTTGGTCTATTCGAAGCAGACCGGCGTGAAGGCCAAGGACCTCAGCGGACCCGTCGGGATAATCTCCGGTCTCGCCATACAGGTGAACACGGACTACCGGCTGGCCCTGAGCTTTCTCGTTTTGCTGAACATCAACTTGGCCCTCCTCAACATGCTCCCGATCCCCGTCCTCGACGGCGGGCACATCGCGATGGCGATCTTGGAAAAGCTACGGGGCAAGCCCCTCAGCGTTCGGTTCGTGGAACTGACCACGTCCGCCTTCGCCATTCTCCTAATCTCCTTCATGGCATACGTGACCTTTTTCGACGTGAAGCGTTTCCCGATGTTCAAAGCGATAATGAACGCCGAGACCAGGGTCGAGCAGTCCACGAATGCTCCGGCTCCCACACCAAACCCGGCCCCTTAGAGCGGCCGGTAACGCGGCAATACGGATTTTCCGTTTGTCGGGGCGGCAAGAAGCTTCATTTTAGGAGTCCGCGATGAACTATTGCCATTCGCCCTATTCCTTCAGCCGCCGCCTCAGCCGCGAAGTGGTCGTCGGCGATCCCGCCAAGGGCGGAGTCGTCATCGGCGGCGCCCATCCCGTGGTGAAGCAGTCCATGCTCACCTGCGACACGATGGACACCGCGCTCAGCGTGAAGCAGACGCTGGAACTCGTCGCCGTCGGCTGCCAGATCGTCCGCATCACCGCGCCTACGGTGAAGGACGCCGCCAACCTGGAGAACATCGTCCGCGAACTCCGCGCCGTCGGTTGCCACGTCCCCATCGTGGCCGACATCCATTTCAAGCCCGACGCCGCGATGGAAGCGGTGAAGTGGGTCGAGAAGATCCGCATCAACCCCGGCAACTACGCCGACTCGAAGAAATTCGCCGTCAAGGAATACACCGACGAAGCCTACGCCGCCGAACTGGCCCGCATCAAGGAGCGGTTCACGCCGCTGGTGCTGGAATGCAAACGCCTCAACCGCGCCATGCGCATCGGCACGAACCACGGTTCCCTCAGCGACCGCATCATGAACCGCTACGGCGATTCGCCGCTCGGCATGGTGGAAAGCGCGCTGGAGTTCGCCCGTATCTGCCGGAAGAACGGCTTCCACAACTTCGTCTTCTCGATGAAGTCGTCGAACCCGAAGGTAATGATCGAATGCTACCGCCTGCTGACCGCGCGGCTGACGAAGGAAGGTCCGGACTGGAACTACCCTCTGCACCTCGGCGTCACCGAAGCCGGCGAAGGCGAGGACGGCCGCATCAAGTCCGCCATCGGCATCGGTTCCCTGCTCTGCGACGGCGTCGGCGACACCATCCGCGTCAGCCTCACGGAAGACAGTCCGCACGAGATAGCCGTTTGCAACGAACTCGTCGCGCAGATCCCCATTCTGACCAACCGGCATCAGTCAGCTGGTATCGGGAATCAGTCATTCCCCTTCGACCCGTTCCACTACGAACGTCGTCAGACGCCCGAGATCGCCTTGTCCGATTTCATCAAAGCCGGTGGCGAACAGACCGTCCGCGTCGTAGTCACCAAAGCTACCTTCGACAAGGTCGCACCCAAGATTCGTCCCAAGGACGACGTGAAGCCCGAGGCCGTTTACGAAGACCTGAACATCCTCGAACTCGACCCGACGCATCCGCGTTCGATCGACCAGATCAACTGCGACACCCAGCTTGTCACGGTGAAGGACGGTGTGACACTTCCTCCGATCACCGCGTTCCGCCTGCTCGTCAGCCAACTGAAGAAGCTCGGCCGCAAGAATCCGATCCTGCTGAAGGACTGCCTCTCGTTTGAGGCCGTTCCGCTGGTGCCCAGCGTCGCACTCCTTCGTGCCTCGGTGAACATCGGTTCCCTTCTCGCGGACGGGATTGGCGACGCCATCCTCGTGCGCGGCGAAAGCGGCGGCGGCCAAAGCCTCCGGCTGGCTTTCAACATCCTCCAAGCCGCCGGTTGCCGGTCCTTCAAGACCGACTACGTGGCCTGCCCCAGCTGCGGCCGCACGCTGTTCAACCTCCAGACCGTCACTGCCCGCATCAAGGCACGCACGGCGCATCTCAAGGGCGTGAAGATCGCCATAATGGGCTGCATCGTGAACGGCCCCGGCGAGATGGCCGACGCGGACTTCGGCTACGTGGGCGGCGCGCCCAACAAAATCAACCTCTACGTCGGCAAACAGGCCATCAAGTTCAACATCCCCGAAGCCGAAGCCGTGGACCGCCTCGTAGACCTCATCCGCGAGCACGGCAAGTGGGTCGAGCCGGAAGCTGTCGAAGGTGCAGGTGCCTAATCGCTACCAATTCTGAAACTGAAACGCCCTGGCTCCTCGCGGAGTCCAGGGCGTTTTGCTGAAGACTTGGTGGCCGCTCAGATGATCGTGCCGTGCGGGATGACGGCGTTCTTCGGGATGATCACGACGCCGTCCCGGATGTAATACATCGGATGATCGGAGTCGGCCGGCTTGTCGTAGGGGGTGATGACGCAGTTGTCGCCGATGCGGGCGTTCTTATCGACGATGCATTCCTCGATGCGGGTGTTCGCCCCGATGCCGATTCGAGGAATGCTGCGGGCGGAGTTTTCCAGGATGGAGTTCTGGCTCTCGTAGTAGTCGGAACCGAGGACGATGGTGCGCCGCAGGCAGGCGCCTTCGGCGATGATGCTGCGGATGCCGACGAGGGAATTCTCCACGCGGGCGCGGTTGATGATGCAGCCGTCGGAGATTACCGCGTGGTTGATCGCGCCGCCGTTGATCTTCGAGGCCGGGAGGAAGCGCGGACGGGTGAAGATGGGCGAGCCCATGTCGAAGTAGTTGAAGCGGGGAAGCTCGGCGCAGGCATCGAGGTTCGCCTCGAAGTAGGCGCGGATGGTTCCGATGTCCTCCCAGTATCCCTGGAAGATATAGGAGAAGACGCGGTGCGATCCAATGGCCCCCGGGATGATGTGTTTGCCGAAGTCGGTCTGCGTGTTGTCGAGCAGCTTGATCAGCACGTCGCGGTTGAAGACGTAGATGCCCATCGACGCGAGGAACTGGTCCTCGTCGGCCGGAACTTCTAGGGACTTGTTCATCGACGCCGGGATCTTGAGCGAATCAAGGACGGCCGGGTCCTTCGGCTTCTCCTCGAAGCGCGTGATACGTTTCTCGCCGTCGATCTGGAGGATGCCGAGTGATCCGGCGGGTTCGCGTCCAACCGGGATCGTGGCGACCGTGATGTCCGCGTAGTTCTGGATGTGCTGGGCCAGAACCTTCCGATAGTCCATCCGGTAGAGCTGGTCGCCGCTGAGGATGAGCGCGTATTGGAAATCGTTGTTGAGGAAGTGGACGAGGTTCTTCCGCACCGCGTCGGCCGTGCCCTGATACCAGGAGGTGTTGGCGAAGGTCTGTTCGGCCGCAAGCAGCTCCACGAAGCCGCCGGAGAAGTGGTCGAACTTGTAGGACTGGGAGATGTGCCGGTGCAGCGATGCCGAGTTGAACTGCGTCAGGAGATAGACGCGGCGGCAGCCGGAGTTGATGCAGTTCGAGATCGGGATGTCGACGAGACGATACTTTCCGGCGAGCGGCACGGCCGGCTTGGCGCGTTCGCGGGTCAAAGGAAAGAGACGCGTGCCCTGGCCACCGCCCATGATGATGGCGAGCACGTTGTTGCTGTTGGGTGGGGAAGAATTGGAAGATGGCATAGGTCTCCGAGTAGGTTCACGGGAGTTCATACCTTGCGGCCATTTCGGCGGGCAAGGTAGTTTGCGCACCGGTTGCTACTTTCATGTGTGGAATCATTGGCTACGTCGGCAAGAAACAGGCGGCTCCCATCCTTTTGGAGGGACTCAGGCGCCTTGAATATCGCGGTTACGACAGCGCAGGAGTGGCCATCCTGCGGGCCGCCGACATGCTGGTGCGCAAACGGCGCGGCAAGATCGATGAAGGCCTCGCCCCGCTGGTCAAAGACCAGCCGGCGGACGGCCTCATCGGTATCGGCCACACCCGGTGGGCCACGCACGGACCGCCGTCCGACGAGAATTCCCATCCGCACCTCGACGCTTCGGAACACCTCGCCGTCGTTCACAACGGCGTCATCGAGAACTACGACCGCCTGAAGCAACGCCTGCTGGCGGCCGGACACGTTTTCCATTCGGCGACCGACACAGAGGTTCTCGCCCACCTGATAGGCGAACATTTCGCGAAACTCCAGCAACAGGGGCCGGGCGATGTGTCGGGCCCTTCGCTTCTCACCCGGGCCGTCACCGCCGCGCTCCGGGAGGTCATCGGCACTTACGGTCTTGCCGTCATCAGCCTCGACGAACCCGGCACCATCGTCGCGGCGCGGCGTGGTTCGCCTCTGATCATCGGCATCGCGGATGGAGAACACTTCCTCGCCAGCGACGCCAACGCCCTCGTGGCCCACACGCGCCAGGTCGTCTACCTGAACGACTACGACGTCGCCACGATCCACGCCGACGGCTTTGACGTCACCAGCCTCGGCACCGACACGGCGCGCGTGCAGATCAGCCAGATCGAGTTCAGCGCGGAGGCGGCCGAGAAAGGCGGCTTCGCGCACTACATGCTGAAAGAGATCTTCGAGCAGCCGCGCACGGTGGAGAATGCCCTGCGTGGCCGCATCGATTTCGAGGAGGCCACGGCCAAGTTCGGAGGCCTCAATCTTTCCCCGGCGGAACTTCGCGCAGTCGACCGCATCGTCATCGCGGCCTGCGGCACGAGCTGGCATGCCGGCCTTGTCGGCGAATACCTCATCGAGGAACTCGCCCACATCCCGGTGGAAGTCGAATACGCCAGCGAGTTCCGCTATCGCAACGCGCCGGTGGAGAAGAACACGCTCATCCTCTGCATCACGCAATCCGGCGAGACCGCCGACACGCTGGCCAGCCTGCGCGAAACGAAACGGCGCGGCCATCAGGTGCTCGCGCTCTGCAACGTGGTGGGCAGCACCATTGCGCGCGAGGCGGACGGCGGCATCTACCTGCACGCCGGGCCGGAGATCGGCGTCGCGTCCACCAAGGCGTTCACCTCGCAGGTCGCCGTGCTCACGCTGCTCGCCGTGTTGATGGGCCGGCTGCGGATGCTCTCCGCCATTCGCGGGCGACAGATTCTCGAAGCGCTCGGCGAGATTCCAAAACAACTGGAAAGCGTGCTGCGGCAGAACGACGCCCTCGCCCGGCTCGCGCAGAAATACACGGCGGCGCAAAGCTTTTTCTACCTGGGCCGCCAATACAATTTCCCCGTCGCCCTCGAAGGCGCGCTCAAGCTCAAGGAAATTTCCTACATCCACGCCGAAGGCTACCCCGCCGCCGAGATGAAGCACGGCCCCATCGCGCTCATTGACGAGGAGACGCCCACCGTCGTCATCGCGCCGAGCGACGCGATGTATGAAAAGACGTTGAGCAACCTCCAGGAGATCAAGGCGCGCGGCGGCCCCATCATCGCGCTCGCCACCGAGGGCAACACCGCCATCGGCAGACAGTGCGACGATGTCATCTATCTGCCCGCCACGCTGGAATGTCTGTTCCCGCTGCTGGCGGTCGTGCCGTTGCAACTGCTCTCGTATCACATCGCCGTCGCGCGCGGCTGCGATGTGGACAAACCCCGCAACCTCGCCAAGAGCGTGACGGTGGAGTAGATTTTTTGAAATGAAACCACAACATCCACTCGCGGAAGTCTTCGGGTTTTCTGCAACTGACATGAGCGCGAATGCAAACCGTCATCGCACGAAACGACTCTGCCCGTTTAACAACAAAGTTCCGAATTGCACGAAGGACAAAGCACAAGACCCGCTCGGCGTGTGCAGTGTGTTTCACGATGACGAAGTAGTTATCACTTGCCCGATTCGCTTTCGTCAAAGCTGGATGATTGCGGATGATGCGGCAGATTTCTTTTTTCCTCCTGACGCAACGTGGACAACGCTTACAGAAGTTCGGTTGAAGGATGCCGACGGTGGTTCGGCTGGGAACATTGACATTGTGATGTGCGCCTACGACAAGGCGGGCAAAGTTTATGACTTTGGCGCACTGGAAGTGCAGGCGGTTTACATTTCAGGCAACGTCCGTAATCCATTTGCACATTACATGGAATCTCCAACCAAACATTCCGGCATGGATTGGACGGTCGAAGAAAATTATCCGCGTCCAGATTATTTATCATCTTCGCGCAAACGGCTCGCACCGCAGTTAATTTTCAAGGGTGGCATCATCAACGCCTGGGGTAAAAAGACCGCCGTAGCCCTCAACAAAGGATTTTTCAACACACTGCCGAAATTGCCGGAAGTTCCGAAAGCACAGGCGGACATTGCTTGGCTGATTTATGATTTGAAGCCGCCGGAAAAAGCCGGGGCGCACTATGAATTGTTCCGAGAACGCACGGTCTACACAAAATTTGAACCGGCCTTGATCCAAATTACCCGGTCACGTCCCGGCAAGATGGAAGATTTCATGCGCGTGCTTCAAACCAAAGTTGATGAGAAGTTGGAAACACCGCCGACCAATCGGACGTTGGATAATCCTTTTGGCAAATAGGCCATGTCACAGACATTTTTACTTCCAGAATTTGAGACGGCAGAACGCGAGAAGCCGGTGAATGTTTCTTCCGTTCCGCAGCGTAGTCCATTCCGTTATCCGGGCGGCAAGACCTGGCTAGTTCCGCTTTTCCGTCGTTGGATGATGAGTCTGCCAAGCCAGCCAGAAGTTCTTGTCGAGCCGTTCGCTGGAGGTGGAATCATCAGTCTAACCACTGCCTTTGAGCAACTAGCTGACCACGTCGTCATGGTGGAATTGGACGAACAGATTGCCGCTGTCTGGCAAACGATTCTCAATGGCGATGCCAAGTGGCTTGCCAAAAACATTCTCTCATTTGATCTTACCGTTGACTCAGCCAAGGCTGAATTTGCCAAGGCTTCCAAAACTCAACGAGACCTTGCCTTCCAAACGATTCTCAAAAACCGAACAGCGCACGGCGGAATACTCGCAGAGGGCGCAGGCGTTTTGAAACATGGCGAGAATGGAAAGGGAATTCTTTCCCGGTGGTATCCGCAAACTATTGCCAAACGGATCGCCAATATCGAATTAGTTGCCAAGCGCATAGAATTCATACACGGAAACGCTTTTGATGTGCTTGTGCGTTTTCGAAGTGACCGCAATGCTGTGTTTTTTATTGACCCACCTTACACCGCTGGCGGCAAACGAGCCGGCTCACGACTTTATACACATTCTGAGATTGACCACGAAAAACTGTTTTCTCTTTGTGAAAAGCTCCGTGGTGATTTCCTGATGACTTACGACAACGCTGATGAAGTTCGAACCCTTGCAGAACGCCATGGCTTTAAAACAACCCCGGTGGCAATGAAGAATACACATCATGCTGAAATGTCAGAGTTGCTCATTGGGCGAAACTTGGATTGGGTTGAAGATGGCGGTGTTTTTCGGGAAGAACCCCCAGTTTACAGAGTGGCAGCAAAACCGACGATATGTTTGCCTTCAACTGCAGCAAGGCTTCGTTTAAACAAACGGAAAAAGCTGCGCTCAAACTGACTGTTTTACGTTTGAAAGTGTGAACCCCGCTCCCTCACAACTTTGCCGCGAGAGCGGCGGCGGGGTGGCTACTGCGTCCTCCCAAACTTCTTCTCCAGCTCGCGGTAGTTCATCTCGATGAGCGTTGGGCGGCCATGCGGACAGGTGTAGGGCATCGTGCAGCGGCGCAAATCCTCGACCAGATTCTCCAGCTCCGGCCCGGCGAGCGGGTCGTTGGCTTTCACCGCGTGGCGGCAGACGGTCTTGGTGATGACGTGTTCGCCGAGCCGCGCGGAATTCACCTCTGCGCCGGCGGCCTTGAGCTCATCCACGAGTTCCAGCACGAAGCGGCGGGCGTCCGGCGCTTTGACGAACGGCGGGAGCGCATCCAGCAGAAACGTCCGCTCGCCGAACTCGCTCAAGCCCACGCCCAGCCGGACGAGGCCTTCGAGTTGGCCGCGCAGAAAATGAGCGTCGCGCACGGACAGCTCGATGGTTTCCGGCAGTAATAATTTTTGCGAGGGCGCGAGGTCGCCGCGTTCGAGGCGGTCGCGCATCTGCTCGAACAAAATGCGCTCGCGCGCGGCGTGCTGGTCGAGCAACACGAGTCCGCGATCCGATTCCAGCACGACGTAGAGCCGCCCGATGACGCCGACCAATTTCAGCGGGACGCTCAGGAGCGGAATCGGAGCAGAGGATGGAGGATGGAGGGTGGAGGGT
>JAYVSO010000010.1:0-88758 GCA_043775315.1 Verrucomicrobiota bacterium | reverse complement strand
GATGGGCGCTACCGCTGCGCTGAAGTTGGCGATGATCGGGGACCATGTGCGCACCGTATTGGCCATTGAGTTGTTGTGTGCTGCGCAAGGTATCGATCTACGCCGACCGTTGCGGACGACGGCAGCGCTCGAAGCCGTGCACGCTACGATTCGGGCGCGGGTGCCGGCGATGATGACGGATCGGGTATTGTCGCCGGATATTGTGGCGGTGCGGGGGTTGATTGATGATGGGTCGATTCTCGCTGCGGTGGTTGGAGCGGGGATTGAGTTGTAGGAGGAGGCAAACTTGCGCCACTCCGACGATGCGGACCGTAGGCAGTGACATCGGGCGGGTGAACGGGTGGGTGAACGGGTGGCTCACAGAGGCTCCGGAGGGCGAAACGTGGAGCTTGAACGAGTGCACTGCGGCTGGCCGCGCGGCCGCGGAGGGGCGTGCTCGCGCGGAGTTTGATGCGCCGCCGCAGCGGCGCGGGTTGATTGTGGGATTGATAGCGAGGGGTGGCATTGGGTGCGGTGCATGAGCGGCGCGGGGTGGCCCGGTGGAAGGCGGAACTTGAATTGGCGATAGTTGAAGGTGCGAATGCGATGATTGGGATTGGGGCATCGGGCGTTGGCGTTGGCGTTGGCGGTTGGCGGTTGGCGGTTGGCGGTTGGCCGGCGCTGAAGAGTTCGCCGGCACCACCCGATCAGGATCGCGATGGCATGCCCGATTCGTGGGAGACGGCGCATGGTCTGAATCCGAACAGCCCTTCCGACGGCCGATCTGACCGTGACGGCGACGGCTACACCAATCTGGAAGAATACCTGAACAGCCTTTGCCCCAAGTGAGGCAAGCGCAGCGGGCGCCGCTCTTTCAGCGCGCAGTTTCGGCTGTCCACCGGCCCGGGACAGTTTAGACATCCGGACACCAACTTTGCCCGGAGATCGGGCTGTGCGATCCCAAACCTGAACTGATCATGCCCACCTACACCCGTCGTGAGTTCGCGAAACTGGCCCTGGCCTCCGTGCCGGGGGCTGCGCTGTTGTCTATCGCGCAGCCGTTCGCGCGAGCGGAACCTTTGCTGGCGAAACCCACCTCAAAGCATGGCGGCGTCCAGCTCGGGCTCAACGTCCCCTACAGCTTTGGCAACGGGCTGATGACCGGCGACGAGATCCTCGCGAACTGCGTCAAGCTGGGCTTGAGCGCTGTTGAGCTGCGGACCCAGCCAGTCGAAGCGTTCCTCGGAGCGCCCCCGGCCGTGACCAGCCCGAAGACCGCGGTGGTTCCGGCCGCTGCTTTGGCTCGGGCTGAAGAAATTAAGAAGTGGCGGTTGTCCGCTCCGATCGAGCGGGCGAAGGAGTTCCGGGCGAAGTATGAAAGCGCCGGCGTGATGATCGACGTCGTGAAGGTGGACGGCATCTTCAAGATGTCCGACGCCGAGTTGGACTATGCCTTCACGTTGGCAAAGACGCTGGGCGGCCGGGCCATTTCGAGTGAGATATCGAAATCGGATGTGGAGTTGAAACGCGTCGGAAGTTTCGCCGACAAACACCAGCTGCTGGTGGGGTATCATGGCCATGCCGCGACCACGCCCGAGCACTGGGAGAACGCGTTCGCCCTCGCGAAGTTCAATGGAGCAAATGTCGACATCGGGCACTTCCTCGCCGGCAACAACATTTCCCCCGAGGCCTTCATCTCCAAACACCATGCCCGCATCGCGCATGTCCACATCAAGGACCGGAAGCGGAACAACGGACCGAACGCTCCCTTTGGCGAAGGTGAAACTCCGATCAAGGAAGTCCTGCGCCTGATCCGCGACAACAAGTGGAACATCCAGGCGACGATCGAATTCGAATACAAGGTGCCCGCCGGGTCGGATCGCATGACAGAGATCGCGCGGGCCTTGAAGTATTGTCGTGACGCACTGGTCTAGGCCCGAGGCTGTTTGCCTACGCGGCGGAGGCGGTTTGCACCCATCAACGATTTGAAACGTTGAATACCCTTTGCGGCCTGGCTCGGCTTCGTGGGCGTTGTCATCGCCTGCGCCGACACCGGACGGATGAGGGGTTTCCTCGGCTGGGTCAACTCGCTGCCCCTCGGTGACAAGGCCGGTCATTTCGTCCTGATCGGGACCATGGCCCATCTCCTCAATTACGCGCTCCGCTTCAAGGTTCTTGCGATCGGTCGATCGGGGCCGCAACTGGGCGGCCTGCTCGTCTTGGTGGTGATCACCGTGGAAGAGTTTTCGCAGATCTGGATTCCCGGCCGGACATTTGACGTGGGGGATCTGGTCGCGAACGCCCTTGGCGTGACGCTGGCCGAGCTGGCGGCACGAAGGATACTCGGCGGTCACGCTCGTTCTTTGGAATCAGCTGCAACCGGATCGCCGGGGACTGGCAGCAAGTAGCCGGGCCGATCGATTTCACTGCGGAAGGCGTCGCGCTGAAGCGGGGGCCTTCGGGGTATTCGGGTTCGCGGGTGAAGTCGCCCTTGTCTTCCCGAGGTTGCTGACTAAACAAAGGCGCACCCATGAAGCGTTTTGGTTTCATCTTTCTGAGCTTGGCCTTGGAGACCCTGGCCGCAGGACCGGTCGTCGAGTCGAACCTGCCGGTCATCCATCTTCAGGTGGCCAAGCAGATCGGCTCTGAACCCAAGGTCCCGTGCACCGTGAGAATGGTTCCGCCGAATGGTTTGGAACTCGGGAACACCGGAGCATTGGCGGGGCTGATCCGGTATCACGGCGCTTCGTCGCAGGGGTATGAAAAGAAGTCGTTCGCCTTCACCCTCGATTCTTCCACGCGCTGGATGGGGCTGCATGAACGGCGGCAATGGGTGCTCAACGCCGCATTCGTCGACTGCTCGATGATGCGGCACAAGCTGTCCTACGACCTGTTCCAATCCCTTTCGGCCGATGGCGCGAAACGCTTCGCGTCTTCCAGCCGTTTCGTGGAGGTGAATCTCAACGGCCGCTACCATGGTGCGTATCTGTTGATGGAGCGCGTGGACCGGGCACTGCTCGGGCTCCGGCACTACGACAGCAACGCGCCGAACCATGCGGTCATCTACAAGGCGATCGACCATTCGGGGAACTTCAGCGACCTGGGACATGGCGGCTACGAACAGCGCGAGCCTGAGCCCGGGGTGCGGCCGTATTGGGGGCCGCTCGATGACTTGAATCTTTTCACCAGCCGGGCTCCGGATTCGAAGTTCTTCGACCCCGAGTCGGGCGTCGCTTCGCGTTTCGACATGGACAACGTGATCGACTTCCACCTGCTCGTGTTGTTCACGAGCAACATGGACGGCATCGACAAGAACTTCATCCTGGCGCGCGACGCTCCGACCGCTGCCGTGCCGAAACCCAAGTTCTTCTTCGCGCCATGGGACTACGACGCGACGTTCGGCCGGAACTGGGAGGGCTCACGGGTAGGTCCGACGGAATGGATTTCGAGCCACCTATTCGACAGGCTTTTGGGCAACGCCGCGTATCGGCAGAGATTCGCGGCGCGCTGGCGGCAGCTCCGGGAACGGCAGTTCTCCGTGGCGCGCGTTACCCGGATGATCGACGACAATGCCGGTAACCTCGGCGACGCCGCGAAGCGCAATGAACGCCGGTGGAAGGGCATGAACGGTCATGGCCCGGGGCAGTTGAGCTTCACCGAGGATGTGAAACAGATGAAGGAATGGGTCGCTGCCCGGACCAAATGGCTGGACCAGGAGATCGCGCGGCGAACCAGTCGTTGACCGTCGTGGGTCTTCAGATGCCCGACCGGTCAATCTCGGCGTAGGCGCTGTTGAGCCACATCTTCACGCGCTGGCGTTCGAGGATGCCGAGGCCCTTCACGTCGGTTTCGCTGCGGTTCTTCGCGGCCCAGAAGCTGGCGCTGCCGGCGTCGATCTTGTTGATGACGGGTTCGTGCAGGCGCTTGAGCGAGATGACCGGCGATCCCAGTTCGGCGAGGCGGGATTTCTCGGGGGACTTGTCGAAGATGTCGAAGTTGTCGCCGCGAAGCTGGTTGAGGACGACGGTGTAGTTGAGGCGGGAGCCGAAGCGGTCGAGGAGTTTCTTGAGCAGGTCGACGGAGTCCTTGCCGGAGTCCATCACATGCCAATAGGTCAGCGTGTAGCCGCCCTCGTCGGCCATTTCCAGAACGCCGGATTCGTCCATCCACTTGGCCAGCGGGTCGTGGGTCTGTGCGGCGAGATCGACGAGGATGCGCTTGTCAGGATTGGCGATGGCGGATTCGACGATGAGGTCGAGGCTCTCGTAGTTGTCGACCACCACGGGCGAGGAATAGGCCGTGTAGAAACGCAGGAGCGCGCCATGGGACCGGTCTGTGTCGAAACCGAGGAACGGGATGCTCTTGTCGATGAGGTATTGCGCGACGACCCGTGCGACCACGGATTTTCCGACTCCGCCTTTTTCTCCGCCGATGAAGTGGATGTTTGACATGGTGTTTTTGGTTGCCGAGGTGGCCGGACCCGCCTTGAGCCGTGATTTTCACGGTCTGGGCCGGCCGTAAACCTTCCGGCAGCGAGGATGCTATGTGCGCTGGAAAAGCGATGGCGATGGAAATCATCCCGCCACCGGACTTTCGTTGAAGGACTCCTTGGCAACCGGTCCAGACGTAGGGAGTCTTCATCCGCAACCCTTCAGCACCCGATGAAAACCCAATCGCCTTTCCTCGCTTCACTGATCATTTCCCTGTCCACCGGACTCACCGCCTCCGCCCAGTCCGGGTTGCCACCGCTGCCGGCACCCATCGGCGTTCCAAGCCCTGCACCGACGAATGACCTGCCCTACGCACCGCAACCCATTCTCCAAGGCGGCGTGGTCGTGCCGCTCTATCCGCCGGGTTCACCGTTCCTCAAGGCCGCACGCGTCCGCGAAGCCGAGCAATACAACCTGAGCAAGTCGTCCCCGGGCCGCATCAGCAGCATCGTCGGCATCCACAACCCTTCGATCGAGGTTCACACGGTCGAAGGTGGTCTCAACACCGGCGCGTGCGTCATCCTCGCGGCGGGTGGCGGACACAACACGTTGAACGTCGGTTCCGAGAGCGCGGACTTCGTGCCCTACTTCTTCAACTACGGCATCAACACCGTCATCCTCCGCAACCGCCTTCGCCGCGACGGCTACGAACCCAAGACCGACGCGGTGAACGACGCCCTTCAGGCCATCCGCCTCGTCCGTGCGCACGCCAAGTCCTTCAACATCGACCCGAATAAGATCGGCATCATGGGATTCTCCGCCGGTGCCGAACTCTCCTCGCCCGCCGCCGTGTTCTTCGAGGAGTTCGACAAGACGAACAACATCGCCGGCGATCCATTGGCCGGCGTCTCCTCGCGGCCGGACTTCGTCGGAATCATCTACCCGGGCCCGACGCCGTTCGCCCGTGGGGCGACTCCGGCCATTCCGCGGAACACGCCGCCCGCCTTCATCACCTGCGCCGGAGCCGGCGACCGCGGCCATGCCGTCTGGGCCAACGACTATTTCACCGCCATGCTGAACGCCGGCATCCCGAATGTGGAGATGCACATCTACGGCAACGGCCGGCATCCCGGCGACCAGATGAGCGACGGCAGCCGCATGACCGCCGGATTGACCGACCGCAACGGTATTCCCTTCGGCAAGTGGCAGGATCGCTACATCGAATGGTTCCGCGACTTGGGATTCATGCAGAAACCCGGCGTGGAAACGAAGGCCGCGAAGGATGTCCAGGCGTTCGTCAGCCAAACGCCGCCCCGCATCCGCCAGCGGCCCGGCGGACCGGGTGCGACCAACGCGCCCGCCACAAAGGCCGGTTCTCCGTGATGCCTCGGAGCGCGGCCTCGGGTGGCAACCCCTCCGGGCCGCAGCGGCTCCAAACCCGCGGTCGTCTTGCGAACCTTGGATGCCTTGGCTCCGATCGTGGCCTCTGCGGCCTGGAAGGCCGCGCTCCGTTCCGACGAGGCGGCTCGTCTCGTCGGGCCAGTCTGAGTTACATCCGCGAAGGGCGCGAAGAGGTTTAGCCCCAGAAGGCGCGGACAAACCAGAAGGGAGCTTCGATTGTCAGATTAGCATTTGGCCGGCGAGGTTCTTGGTGACCGCATCCGGTTTGAACAAAACCGAAGTCGTTTCCAAAACCGTTGGGTCGGAGTTGGCAGCGGATGCGCGGCCAAGGGTCAATGTTGACGGGGATGCTATTGGCCTAGAACAGCTAACAGATCTTACCAGATGGGTAAGGATTTATAGCCTACGGTTTGAATTCCGGCATTGCGCGAATCATGAACTCATCAAACAAAGGCACGGTGAAGGCCATATCCCCATGGGCCGGACTGTAGATCATTCCCTTCTTGATCAATTTGGCGCGAACCGGCCCCATGCTGCTAATATTCACATTCAAAGCATCGGCAATATCGCCAGTGCGATGGGATCCGGGCCCCAATTCAGCAATGGCTCGCAAGAAGTTCTTCTCACTGGGAGTCAGTCGGTCGAAACGCACCCGGAAGAAGTTTTGATCGAGGCGAGGAATGACCTTTGCGGTGGCATCCTCAACGATTGCCAGCGTGATCGGACTGGCTGGAGCAAGATTCCACGACTGATAGCCCCACTCCTGCAGGAAATAAGGATAGCCTTTGGTCAATCGAAAAACTTCGGCCAAGGCGGCGACATCAAAACCCACCCCTGCCGCCTGCGCTGGCTCGCGCAAAGCCGTCGCCGCGTCGGATTCCGATAGTGCGCCTATGTCGGGGAAGCTGAACAGCCGCTCGGCATATGATTTAGAGTTACCCGCCAAGGCGGGGAGAATCGGAAGACCGGCACCAAAGAGCACAAGTGGAAGCTGGCGCTGTTGCACCTTGTGCATGGCCATGATCAGCGCACCAAGTTCCTTCTGGTCGAAGTATTGGATTTCATCGATCAAAACGGCTACCGCGCTCTTTCTTTCCTCGGCAGCTTCGGCAACCGCAACGAAAAGATTCGGCAGATCCAACTCTAAATCACCGCTGTCGGCTGATCCCTTTTCAGGATCAATGTCCAATCCGATCGTGATGTCTCCAACTTCTACCTTGAGGGCGCCAACGAAACTACGAAGGACTGCAAGTCCCCGCCTAACCTTGTCTCCCGCCCCTGCCGCACGATCTAAGTCGAAGAGAACGGTTCGAAGATAGGGAGCAACCAGAGGTCCCAAAGGCTTGTTTTCATGAGCTTCTATGAAAACGGTCCGGTATTCTTGAGTCTTGGCCAATCGCTCGATCTCGTTCAAAAGAACGGTTTTCCCTACTCCCCTGAGGCCAGTGAGCAGCATGCTCTTCTCCGGTTTCTTCTGCCTCACCCGGCCCAAAAGAACTCGAGCTTGTTCAAGAATTGGATCTCGTCCTACCAGCTCGGGAGGAGGTGAGCCAGCGCCTGGCGCAAAAGGATTTTTGATCGGGTCCATCGTAATTTAGTAACCATGTATACCCATCTATACTTAAAAACGAGTATAGATTGATACAAATTCATACTCGTCAAGACCCTTTCAAAGGCAGGCACTTAGCTCCATGTGCAGTAGTGCCTACTGCCAATCACTTCGGCAGCAGGTCGCTGACGAGGGCCTTCTCCTCCTTCAGCTCGTTTTCCGTGGCGGTGATCTTGGAGCGGCTGAAGTCGTTCACGGCCACGTTCTGGATGATCTCCCACTTGGTGCCGTTGCTGCGGATGGGGAAGCTGAAGATGAGCCCCTTCTCGATGCCGTAGCTGCCGTCGGAGTGGATGGCGACGCTGAAGCAGTCGTCGGGATGCGTCGGGTTGGTGAGAGCCTTGACGGTATCCACGACGGCGTTGGCGGCGGAGGCGGCGGAGCTGAGGCCTCGGGCCTTGATGATGGCCGCGCCGCGCTGCTGGACGGTGGGGATGAAGGAGTCCTTGAACCACGCGTCGTCGCCGATGACCTGTGGCGCGGGTTTGCCGTCGATGCGGGTGTTGAAGTAGTCGGGATACATCGTGGAACTGTGGTTGCCCCAGATGGCGAGGTTGCTGACCTCGGTGACGTCGACCTTGGCCTTCTGCGCGAGCTGCGTCCTGGCGCGGTTCTCGTCGAGCTTGGTCATGGCGAACCAGCGGTCCTTGGCGATGTCGGGCGCGCTGTTCATGGCGATGAGGCAGTTCGTGTTGCAGGGGTTGCCGACGACGAGGGTGCGGATGTCGCTGGCGGCGTTGCGCTGGATGGCCTGGCCCTGGCCGGTGAAGATCTTGCCGTTGATGCCGAGCAGGTCCTTGCGCTCCATGCCCTGCTTGCGCGGAACGGAGCCGACGAGGAGGGCCCAGTTCACGCCCTTGAATCCTTCGGCGAGGCTGGACGTGGCGACGATGCCCTTGAGCAGCGGGAACGCGCAGTCGTCGAGCTCCATGACGACGCCCTGGAGGACCTGCAGCGCGGGCTCGATCTCGATCAGGTGGAGGATGACGGGCTGGATGGGGCCGAACATGGCGCCCGAGGCGATGCGGAACAGGAGGGAATAACCGATCTGGCCGGCCGCGCCGGTGACTGCAACACGGATGGGAGCGTTCATAAGTAGCGCGAACCTTGGTTAGCCCGGCGGCGACGGGCAAGCCGAGTTTTGCCCGGTAGGGACGGCGCGCGGCGGAGCGGCGCAACGGAGGACAAGACGGACGCTTTCCGTGGACAGAACCGCCGGCCGGGAGGCGCGGCGGCACATTGGCGGCAGGCCGATCTCCAGAGTTCGGCTTGGACCGGAGGCGCGAGGCGTTTAGCCTGTGGCCGTCGCATCGCCATGAAACTCCGGAGAACCATCGCCCTGCTCGCGTTGCTGGCGGCCGTGCTTTCTCCGGCGCGGCTGGCGGCGCAGCGCGTTTTCTCCCCTTGGCGGGAATTCCACGCCGCGGACGGGCTCAAGGAGTCCTTCAGCACCACGATCACCGTCGGTCAGCGCGGCAACCTCCTGGTGCGCCATCGCGAGGGCGGCCTGAGCCTGTTGGATGGCTACAACACGCGTCCGCTGAAACCGCCGGCCGGAAACTTCCGCGTCCACGAAAGCCGGTCCGGCCAGCTTTGGAGCATCCACGAAGAGGGGATCCAGTGGTTCGTGGACAACGAATGGCGATCGCGGCTGATCCCCGGGGTCAGCCGCGAGATCGCCGCGCCGCAGCGCCGCTCGGGCCGGCAGATCCCCTTGGTGCCTGCGGAACAGGACCGCGTGCTGATCCTGCTTTCGAACCGGTTGATCGAGTTCGACGCGAAGGCCGACCGGACGACCGTGCTGCGCGACGTGGAAAGCACGTCTCTGGAAACGTTCATCGACATGATTCCCGACGGTTCAGGCGGACTGGTCGTGACGGGTCGCCGCGGCATCACCCGCATCGCGGGGCCGCTCCGGACGATCAAGGCGGGAAGCCTTTGGGAAGAGGCGTTGCCCGATCGCGCGCTCGGGCTATCCAACTTCTACCGTCCGATCGAGGACGCGACCGGGCGGCTTATGATGCTCGCCGACCGAGTCGATCCGGCCACATCCGACGAGTCCGTCACGGCCGTGCTGTTGGCCGGAGATGCGTGGAAACTGGTGCCGGTTCCCGGCCGCACCTTGGCCAAGCAGATCCGCGGCGCATGGATCGAGGCGGATGACCAGGTGGTTTTCCAGTCGTTCAACGGCCTGATGACGGCGCCGTTGTCCGCCCTGACGAACGCGACCCCCATGGAGGTGCCCTCGTCCGGAATCTTCGATGCCGCCGTGCAGGGCCGGGGCGTTTTCTGGCTGGCGACCGACGACGGCGTCCTCCGGCACGCGCCGTCGCTTTGGCAGGTGCCGGCGGCGCTTGGCGCGACGCCGTCGCCCGCTTATGCGGCGGTAAGGATGACCAACGGGAACCTGCTCTTCGTCGAGCGGGCCTCGCTGCGCGAGCGGCGCGGCAGCGGTTGGCAAAGCACGGCGCTGAACGCGGCCGAGCGTTCGTTCCAGCCGACCGACTCCGCGTGGCTCGCGCCGGACGGAAGGGTTTTCTTCGACGGATCCGACGGCATCTCCGTGTTCAATCCGGCCTCCGGCGAGGTCGTGCCGCTCCGGCATCCCGAAGAACTCCAGTGCCGGCTGCTGGGCCGGTTCGATGATTCCCACGCCCTCGTCCAAGTGGTCGATGCGGCGGGTTCCGCCTCGGGATCGTTGCGGCTCGAGCTCCTCGACGGCTCCGGTTTCTCCGCCTTCCCCGGACCGTCGCCTCCGGGGAACGTCGGCCCGATGCTCAAGGCCGCCCTGAGGTCGCGCCGCGGTGATCTGTGGCTCGGCGGCACGAAGGGCGTGGCCGTCTTCCGTGAAGGTGAATGGGAACCCTTCGACAGGCAGAACACGAGGCGCCCGGAGGCCGGCTATTGTTTTGCGGAGACATCGGAAGGACGGATCTGGTGCGGCGGCCGCGACAATCTCTGGGAATTCTCCGGTCTTGAATGGCAGGCGGTCCGCTCCGGCTTCGAGCAGATCCATTGCATCCTCGCCGCCAAAGACGGCCGCATGTGGGTCGGCTCCGACGGCGGCGTGCACCGGTTCGCCACGGCGGAATGGGTGCAGCAGGGCGTGGAGGAAGGCTTGCCCGGATCGTCGGTGCTCGAACTCGTCGAGGACGCGGAAGGGAGGATCTGGGCCGGCACGTCGCGGGGAATCGCCGCCTACGACCCGGCGGCGGATCAGGAACCGCCGGCGGTCTTCATCAGCCCGGCATCGCGTGGGAAGAACTTCTTCGCGGGCGAGACGGTGGAGATCCAATTCGGCGGCGTCGACCGGTGGAACTACACGCGACCCGACAGGCTTCTCTTCGTCCATCGGATGGATTCGGGCCAGTGGAGCGAGCCGAGGTCCCCCGGGCCCGCGCCGTTCGGCGATCTGGCGGCCGGCACGCACCGCTTCGAAGTCCGGGCGATCGACCGCAACGGCAATTTCGACGCGAAGCCGGCCACGATGGAGTTCGACCTGTTTCTTCCGTGGTATCGCGAACCGCGCGTCGTGACGATCGGCGGCGTCGCGTCGCTGGCGGCGGCATTCCTCGCGTGGCTGGCCTGGAACCGCCACCGGCAACTGCTCCGTTCCCACGCCGAGGTCGAACGACTGGTGAACCTCCGCACCGAGCAGCTTGCGCAGGCGAACACGCAGCTGCTCCACAGCCAGAAGATGAACGCCCTCGGCACGCTCGCGGCCGGCGTGGCGCATGACTTCAACAACATCCTCTCCATCGTGAAGGGCTCGGCCCAGATCATCGAACGCAACCTCGGCGACCCCGAGAAGATCCGCACCCGCATCGAGCGCATCCGCACCGTCGTGGACCAGGGCGCGGCCGTCGTGCAGTCGCTCCTGGGATTCAGCCGCGCACCGGAGAAGACACTCGCCCGGTGCAACCCGAACGAAATTGTCGAGGAAACCATCCGCCTCCTGGGAGACCGTTTCCTGAACGAGATCGAGATCGATTTCGACTGGGCGCCGGGCCTGCCGGAAACCTTCTGCGCCAAGGCGCTCGTCCAGCAGGTCCTGCTCAACATCATCCTCAACGCCGCCGACGCCATGAACGGCGGCGGGCGCATCGCCGTCCGCACCGGCGAAGTCGTCCAGCTCCCCGAGGAGCTCGTCCTCAAGCCGGGAGCCGCCCACGAATTCGTCTTCATCTCGATCCGCGACCACGGCAGCGGCATCGCGCCCGACGTGCTGCCCCGGATCTTTGAGCCGTTCTTCACCACGAAGAACCTTTCCCAGCGCCGCGGCACGGGGCTGGGGCTTTCAATGGTCTACCAGATCGCGGCGGAAAACGGCATCGGCCTGCACGTCGAAAGCCAGCTGAACGTCGGGACGACCTTCATCCTCTACCTCCCTGTGCTTTTCACCGCCCAAGCAAGCGCGGTCTTGAATCAGGGACCAAGCAGGCAAAGCTGAAGGCGTTCGCCATGCACACACCTCCCCGCATCCTCGTCGTCGAGGACGACGACCTCCAATACGAGATCTACGAGGAAGCCCTTTCCAAGGACTACGAGCTCGTCCGCGTCACCAGCGGCAGCCAGGCGCTCGACAGCATCCCGAAGACCCAGCCGGACCTCATCGTCCTCGACCACATCCTCGACCGGGGCGATCTCGGCCTGGACTACCTGCCGGAATTCAAGGAACTGCTGCCGTTCGTCCCTATCATCATCGTCTCCGGCGCGCTGGAAGTGCAGCAGCAGATCGGCGCCCTCCAGGGGCCGCGTCGGGCGCACTACTGCCTGACAAAGCCCGTCGACGTGGACGCGCTCCAGCAGGTGGTGAAGACCACACTCGCGGAATGCGGTGAGACGGAAGTGGTCCGAAGCTTTGAAGCGTTGGAGCGTTCGAAACGGGTCGATGCGCTGGAGCTGTTCAGCCGTTCAACCGACCGGTTGGGGCGGCAGAACCACATCCGCCAGCAGCTTTCGGAGAGCAAGGACCGGCCTAACATCTCGTCGCTCGCCCGCCAATTCGGCGTGGCGCGCCGGACGATCATCCGCGATCTCCAGGAACTGATCCGCCGGGGGCAGTTGAAGCCTGAAGTCTATCCCGAGTGGGAGTCGGAGCCGAAGGATTGAGGTCGTGACGCAACCTAAATGAGGCACTTTTCATTTCAGTGCCCTAGAACCTTACGCCTCTTCGTCACCAAGACTTGAAGCAGCGTCGAAGCGAACGAAATCCCGGCGACCAACACGGCTAGCGGAGCAATGATTGCAAGAGTTGTGGCCAGCGTAGTGCCGGTCGTCCAAGGCGGAAAGTGGGCGGGAACTTCAGGAACAAAAATGAAGCCCCAGGCAACAACCACACCAAGGCAAAATACTAAAGCAATCAGGAGCAGCAATCCCACTCGGAAAACGCGCGTTGCGGCTACCGAGTGTGACTCTCGCCACGCCATCCAAGCACAACCTGAAAGAATGGCGAAGGTGAGGATGTCAATTAACTGCATGCTCATCAGCTCAAAATAGCCCATGCGGATTCGAAAGCCGTAATACCACGACGGCAATGCCCCTACGAACACCTGCGGAAGAAAGACCCATAGCGAACGCATGGCGCGATCTGTTTACTCCCCCTTCTGAATCCGCACGAAGGAGATCGCCACCGCCAAGGCTGCGTTGAGTTCGGTCTTCTGCTGGGAGACTTCCGGATGCAGCTCGGCCTGGATGCTGTCGAATTCCCCGCCATCGAGCCACACACCCGCGCAGTTCGGACATTCGTCGATCTCCACGGTCTTTTGCCGGCTGAAGAAGCGGCGGAACATGGCCTGGCTTTCGCACTTCGGGCAGGTGCGTTTCTTCTTCGGGTCCACGTGCATCTCGGGGTCGCGCCAAAGGCTGGTCAACGCTGCGGCAGCCGTGTCGTCGAGGCTCCGGAGTTCGAAGTTGTCGAACCAGACGCCGCCGCAGCCGGAGCGGCACACGTCGAGGGCGACGTTGCCGGCAACCAGATTTCCCAGGACGTTCCCACAGGCAGGACAGTTCATGCGCGAAAGCCTAGGCGCGCCATCGCTCCGGGCAACGGCAAAGGCAGGCGGCTCAGTAGGTCAACAGGCCGACGAGCCGCTCGCCTTTCGAAGTGAGAGACCAGGAATTGCCGCTCTTGGTGACGAGCTTGCTGCACGGGCACGATCCGAAGACCGGCGGGTTCACTCCTAGAACGCTGACGCGGGATTTGGATTTCAGTTCCGATTCCGCACGCGGAATCAGGCGGATCGGCGCACCGTGACACGTCAGCGCGATCTCGTATCCGACGACGCCCTCCTTCTCGGCCTTGGCGTTGCGGTCGATCAAGGCGGCATAACGCCGGGCAAAGGAGAAGTCCTTCTCGCGCACCACGACGCGGCAGAGCTCGGGCTGCGACTGGATGAAGTGGCGCAGGCTGAACTTGGCGCCTTCCTTGCCCTGGGCGAGAAAGAGCTGCCACGGATCGACACCGGACATGTTCTGGCCGTTCCACATCCCATGATCGTTGCGGGTGCCGGCCATGAACTTCGTGTGCCAGGCGTCGAACCGATCCGAGAGGAATAGGTTCAGCTCGAAGTGGACGTGGGCCCGATCCTTGGTGATGGCCTGCCGGGTGTTGCTGGTGCGTCCAAGGACAGCGACCTGTTCGCCCGACTTCACCTTGGACCCTGGCGCAAGGCCGGCCCCTACCTCTTTCAAGTGAGCGTATAGCGTGTAGACCGGCAGCCCTTCGATCATATGCTCGATGACCAGATAGTTGCCGTAGTTCGACAGGGCGGACTTGCGGTTGACGTAGACCACCGTGCCATCGGCTGCGGCCATGACGGGATCGGTCGGCTCGCCCTTGCGGTCGCGTGCGACGGAGAGGATGTCGATGCCTTCGTGGAACTGATGTCCCTCGCTGCGCACGCAGCCAAATGTGCCGCTGTGCCAATCGCGGCCGGGCGTGGGTGCGAAGGCCTTCGTGCCGTCAACCGGATCCAGCACCGCGCGGTTCGCCGTGGGCAGCGAAAACGGCTGCGCGTGGGAGGCGAGGACGCCGACGAAGCCGATGAGGAAGTTGAAGAGAATCCGCCTCGCCGCACCTCTCACCATGTGCCGTCCTTCGCCTTCAACTTTTTCACCAGATTGTTCAACCCGCGGACAATCCGGATCGTCTCCTCACGCGTGGCGTCGGGGGTGAAGGTCAGATAGCCGGACTGGATGCGGGTATTGAGGACGGGCGCGGCGATCCACCGCCCTTCCTCCCACTGGCAGAAGATCAGGAGCCGGCGGGTCCGTGATTCGGTGCTGATCTGGTCGAGGAGCATCTGGCCGTGGCGGCCGAAATGGATCTGGATGGTGAACTCCCCGTTGGTGTCGACGATCTCCGCGCCCTCGATGTTGCGCTCGTCGAGGATGGGCGACGCATCGGCGGTGGCGACGAAGCCCGTCCGGAACGGGACCTTGACCGTGGATGGCGAACCGTCGGCCCGCGCCTCGCGGTGGAAGCGGATCAGGGTCACCTCGTTGGCCTCGCGTTTCTCCTCCGTGGTCTTGCACCCGGAGACCGCGGCAACGAAGCAGGCCAGAAGGAAATAGAGGTTGAACCGCCCTGCACGCATTAGCATAGTCGCGAACACAACGAATTCATTTCCGTTTGTAAAGTCATCTATGAAGCAATCGAACAAGGTCCAGAAGCGCCGCCGCCGTGAAGCCTACGTGAAACGCAAGAAAGCCGACTCCAAGGCTGCCAAGAAGAAGTAAGGCTCGCCGATTTTCGAAAACCCCGCCGGTCATCCCGGCGGGGTTTTCCTTTTCCGGGAACGTCCGTCCTCACTTTCCCTTCATGCGCGACGTGTAGAGCCGGTTGCCTGGTTCCAGGGATGAAGCGCGGACGAACTCCGCCTGGGCGTCCTCCGGCCGCTTGAGCTTCTCCAGCAGCAGTCCGCGGAGGTAGTGCGCGGTGGCCGGCGTCGGGTTGCCGTAGGAGGGCTGGACCTTCAGGTATTCACGAAGGGCCTCTTCTCCCTCGCGGAAGTGCTCTCCCATCCGCAGCGCCGTCCGGGCCAGGTAGAACTGCGCCGGCCCGTTCGTCGGACTGAGGACCCGCGCTTCGCGGAGCTCTTTCCAGGCTTCGGGAAGCTTTCCCTCGTTCAACAACCAGGTTCCCAAATGCACCCGGGCGACGGGATTCGTGGAATGGGTCTCGACCGCCTTTCGAAGAATCTTCTCCGCCTGGATCCGGTCGCCGTCCTGGGCGTATTGGCGGGCGTGGACGGCGGCACCTGCGACAGGATCCAGCTTCTTGATGGCCTCGATCTGTTCCATGGCCTTCGTGGCGCTGCCCCCCATGAATCCCGGGGCGCCGCTGTAGTAGGCGATGAGCATTTCCCGCGCGGGCACGTTGGAACCGTCGAGCTCCACGGCCTTGAGGAATGAAGCGAGGGTCTTCTTCGCGTAGCCGGGTCGTTTGAAGAGGTTCGCCTCGACCGCAAGCGTTCCGTATCCGCGGCCGAGCCACTCGCGGAACAGGCTGTTCGTCGGGGCCAACGCCACGGCCTGTTCGAGCGCGGTCACGCCTTCGGGCGCGCGCTGTTGCTCCAGCGCGATGCGTCCAAGCCAGTAGTGGGCTTCGGCGGATACGCCGGCCGTATTGGTCAAACCCTCAATCACCTTCCGGCTCTCGGCCAGCTGTCGCGTGGAATAGAGCCGCAGGGCCTCCGTCAGATCCGCTCCGTGGACCGAAGCCCCGGCAAGAAGAGCGATGAGACCGAGCCATAGAATCCGCGGGAACAAACGACGCATCCCGCAGTCCTAGGCTACGCCCTTGCCCGTGGCAATCCGGCGTCCGTCGTTTCTGCTCGCGTGATCAGTGGGCCTTGGCGGGTTCAACGGCGGCATGGGCGTCGTGCAGCTCGGTGGGGGGCGGCGGCCCGAAGGGATTTTTCCCCGGGGCTTTCGTTGTCGTCGGAGCCTGGGCGGTGGTTCCATGGCCGGACTGGGCCGACTTGGCGGACGCCAACGGACCGGCCGTTTTGGTGGGCGCGGGATCGGTGTGCTTTGCCGGAGCGGCTCCGAGCGAGGGACCGTGGCCCGCCTGGGCCACGCCTGCGCCGGCAGGTTTTGCGCCGGCGGGTTCGTGGCCGCCGTCAGGGGAATTGGCGTCGCTGATACCGGGGGTGTGGACCTCCTCGTCCGGGCTGACGGGGAGAGCTAGGAGGCGATCCATGTCCGGATGTTTCCCAAGCCAGACGACCTTGCCGGAGGCGATGTCGTAGACGGCTCCCATGACCTCCACCTTGCCGGCGGCGGCGTGATTCCGGATCAGGGAACTGCGCGTCAGCAGGGATTCGATCTGCAACCAGACGTTCAACTGGATGGCAACGGGCACCGCGTCCTCGCCGGAAACGCCGGCGGCTTTCGCCCTCTTCGCGGCGGGTTCGATGAGCTTGGCCAGCGCGACGAGATGGCCGTGGAGTTCCGCGCCTTTCACCACGGCGGTGACGGCGCCGCACTTGGTGTGGCCCATGACGACGAGGACCGGCGTGCCCAGATGGGTGACGCCGTATTCGATCGTCGCCGTTTCGCTGACTCCGGCGACGTTTCCGGCAACCCGAACCACGAAGAGATCGCCGACACCGCGGTCGAACATGAGTTCCACCGGATCGCGCGAATCGGAGCAGGCCAGGATCGTCGCCAACGGTTCCTGGCCGTTGGCCGCGAGTTCCATGCGGCGCGCCGGTTCGGCGTTGGGAGCCTGGGGTTTGCCGGCGGCGAAGCGGGAGTTTCCCTCCTTGAGCAGCGAGACGGTGCTCGTCTGCAGGAGCTTGATGAGTTTCGTCGAGTCGTCCTTGGAATCCGCTGCGTCGGCGCAGAGGGCGCCGGACAGGACGAGGCCCGCCAGAAGTGACGTGAATCCTTTCATATTTGGTTCCCGGCAATCCATTGCCAGGCATTGGGGTATCGGCAGGAAACCCGGAAAGGATTAGCCGAATTCCCCGGGATGCCCCCGTTCAACCTTTGTGGCGTCCAACGGAGTGGATCCGGTATTCGCTGGGGCGCCAGCCGATCCATTTCTTGAAGGTCGTCGAGAAGACGAAGGGGTTCTGGTAGCCGACGGCGTGGGCGATGGACTCGATCTTGTCGCTCGTGCTCGTGAGAAGCCCGGCCGCGCGTTGCATCCGCAGATAGGTGATCTGCTGCATGGGACTCCGGCCCATCGAACGGCGGCAAAGGCGGCGGAGGTGTTCGGAGGAGCAATGCGCTTCCTTCGCCAGGCGGTCCAACGTCCAACCGTCCTCCAACTTTGCGGCGACCTTGTCCCACAGGTTCCACAACCTGTCCTCGACCGTCCACGGCTGGGCGAAACGTTGGACGTAGCCGTGCACGAGTTCGACCCAATGGTGCAACGCCGCGGGATCGCCTCCCGCTCCGACCTCATGCCAGAGCCCGGTGACCGCCGAAGCCAAAGCCTGTCCGTCAAACCGCGTCATCACCGGCGACGCGGAGTTGATCACCGGCTTCTGGTCCGGTGGCTGTTCGTAGCGGACCCACGCGAAATTCCAGCGCTTCCCCGACACGGCGTGGAACGCATGCGGGACGTGCGTCGGGGCGAGGCAGGCCATGCCCGCGCGGCAAACCTGCCAACGCCCGTCGAGGAGGATCCGGCCTTCGCCGCCGAAACACGTGAGCAGGTAGCTCCCACGGAGATTGGTCCGAACCATCCGGTAGGGGGCCGCGGCATCAGCCACTCCGACATGCGCTATGTGGTGGAGTCCGAGGGCCGCGCAGTCATGGGCGCGGACGATCCACTCGCGGGTGTCCGGACCCACCACGCTCGTCTCCGTCAACTCGGCCGCTGTTTTCGGCGATGGCATTTTTCCCGTTAGACAAACTGCACGCTGGGCCGCAACTGTTAGCGCGAACCCGGTTTTCAACAAAAGGAATCAACATGGAAAAAATCGTTCCCCTCATCAGCTCCGGCACGGCCGGTCCTCTCGGCGTCATCCATCTCCCCCGCGTCTGGCAGAAGGCCCTTCTCGGCGGCCTCGGTCGTTTGGCCGACGGCTACAAGGACATCGGGCCCGGCTACGACCAGATGGTCCTCGCGGCCATCGGCATCGATGCCGACAAGGCCCGCGAGTTCATCCACTCCAAGAAACCGACCTACTCGCAGTTCGAGGCCTGGGTGAAGGCGTATCCCGGCGTGAAGCTCGACAAGGCGACCATCTACACCAGCAACGCCGCCGTGATGGGTTACATCCACAAGGACGACGTGCGCCACGGCATCCTCAAGGCCACCGGCCTCGCGGACGACGGCTCGGTCAATCCGGGCGCGGTCGACTTGAACAACATCGACGACTGGACCGAGTTCCACGCGTCGGTCGTCAAGTAATCCGTCAATTCGGATCAATCCTAGGGCGCCGCGGCAACGCGGCGCCTTTTCTTTTTGAGGGACTGCCGGCTGCAGCGGATCAACGCTGGCCCAGCGTCGCGAGGACCTCCTGGATCCGGTCGATGGGAATGACCTTGAAGCGTTCCGGATGGCCGCGCATCGGACCGAGCTCGAGCTTGGTGTCGGCGCCTTTCGGCACCAGCACGAGAACGATGGTCGGAACCTGCATGCTGAGAAGTTTTCCGACGAATTCGCGCCTCGGTTCATCCCACGACAGGAGGATGCAGACGCATCCGCTGACCTGCGTGCCATGTCCGAGCACGAGTTTGGTGAGATCGGAAAAGGGTTTCTCCGGGCTGACCTGGACTTCGGCCAATACTTCCAGCACACGCTCCGTCTGGCCGACGCCGCGGCCCACGGTGAAGCAGTAGGCGTCGGTTCCAACGAACAGCAGGTCGAGCAACGCCTCCTGCGTGTCCAGCGCGACCGCGAACGAAGCGGCCACTGAGACGGCTTCTTCAAACACGTCGAGGTCCGTCCCGAACGTGTCCAGGACAAGCGCCGTGCGGACGAAGAACTCGTCCTGGAACTCGCGCACGATCGGCCGGCCGGTGCGGGCGAAGCTGCGCCAATGGATGTTCCTCAACGGATCACCGGGACGATAGTCGCGCAGCGAGATGAACTCCTCCGATTCGCCGACGGAAGACGCCTGGTTCACGCCGCCCTGCTGATACTTCATCTGCCCGGGCAGATCGATCGGGGGCAACGCGTAGCGGTTCGGCAGGATCAGCACCGAGTCGGCGAGCGGCACGCGGTGCAACGCCTTGACGAGGCCGAAAGGATCGGGCCGCGCGAGAACGGATGTGACGAGATTCAGCCGGCCGCGACGAAGCGGCTGGATCTCCACCGTGACATCGGTCTCGCGACCGGGTGGAAGGTCCGGCAGCGGCATCTCGCGGATCTTTGCGCTGCGTTTGCGCTCCATCAGCCAACGGAACCGATGGAAGCCGACGAAGCGGTCCCAGGCATTCCGTTTCTCCTCGCCCGGCTCCCGGGCGTGCGTGAACTCGGTGAACGAAGGCCGGGGATCGCGCTGACGCTCGATCAGGATGAGGTTCTTCTCGGAGAACTTCCCGTCGTTCTGGAACCGGATCGAATAGCGCAACGGCTGTTGCACGGTCCCGAAACGCGGCATCAGACGCCGCAGGCGCAGTCGTGGCTTGAAGCGCAACGCGGAGCACAGGCTGATCAGCATGATCACGCCCAGCACGGTGAAGACCTGGTAGCCCATCGTCCGCGTCGTGTCCGCACCAAGCGTCAGCGCGAAGAGCATGGCGCACCACACGAAGATGCCCGCCAGGGTGAAGCGCCGCCGAAAACGTTCCGGCATCTCCGGAGTCGTCCGGTAGCTGCGGAACATCAGGCGCTTGATGGTCTCGACCCCCATGCGGCGTGGCCTACTTGGGAACGGGCACCTTCTTCAGAAGGTCGTTGACCACGGAAACGCCGGTCAGCCCGGAGAACTTCATCTGCGGATCGAGGGCCAACCGGTGGGCGATGACGGTCGGTGCGAGTTCGCGGATCAAATCCGGGGTGACGAACTCCAGGCCGTCATGGAGCGCCGCCGCCTGCGCGGCCTTCATCAGCGCCAACGACGCGCGGGGACTTGCGCCGAGGTTGACTCCGGCAAAGGTCCGGGTGCCTGCGACCAGCGCCACGATGTAGTGCTTCAACTCCTCGCTGACGCGGACGTCCGCAGCGGCGGCGCGCAATGCGACGATCTCCTGCAGCGTCGAACAAGGCTTCAGGGAATCGAGCGGGTTCACCGTCTGGCGGGCCGAGAGGATCGACACCTCTTCGTTTTCCGTGACGTAGCCCAGCGTGAACTCCATGCCGAACCGGTCCATCTGCGCCTCCGGCAGCGGATAAGTGCCGCGGAACTCCACCGGGTTCTGCGTCGCGATGACGAAAAACAGGTCGGGCAAAGCGCGGCGCTCGCCCTCGACCGTCACCTGTCCTTCGCCCATCGCCTCCAGCAGCGCGGACTGCGTGCGGGGCGAGGCGCGGTTGATCTCGTCGGCCAAAAGGATGTTCGTGAAGACGGGGCCTTCGTGAAACTGGAACTGCTGCTCGCGCTGGTTGTAGATCGAGACTCCGAGGATGTCCGACGGCAGCAGGTCTGGCGTGAACTGGAGGCGCTTGAACTCGGCGTCGATCGAGCGGGCGAGCGCCTTGGCGAGGGTGGTCTTTCCGGTGCCGGGATAGTCCTCCAGCAGCACATGGCCGCCGCTTCCCAGGGCGACAAGCAGCCGGCGGATCGTGTCCGATTGGCCGCTGACGACGGTTGCGATGTTGGCGGCGATCCGGCGAAAGGTATCCCTGGCCGCGCTGGGGTCGTGAATCACGAGAGGGTTTATCGGCATGGAGTGAATACGAGGCAATACCCTTCGACGTCGGACACTTTTCCTTCAACCGCGGAAAAGGCGGAACGGAATCACTCTTCGCCAGTGCCTCAGTTGCTCCCCAGTTCGCTCGCTCACTTTTCCACCTGATTCCTCGCCGCCAAGACCGCTGTTGTCCTCCCGCCCGGCGCAACATGCGCCCGGTTGGAATGCGCCTGTTGAATTGACTGGCATCCGCCGGTCCTTTAAGAGGCTCTGGCAAGAACGGTTTCCACCCGCAATCAGTTCAATCACCATGCCTGCAAAATCTTCCGAAAAGAACGTCGAAAAAGCCGCCGAAAAAGCTGTCGCCGTCGAACCATCCCAGCTCACCCCGCAGAAGCAGCGCGACCTCGAAGCCGCCATCAGCTCCATAACCAAGGCCTTCGGCGACGGCGCCATCATGCGGCTCGGTGCGGCGTCCTTGAGAAACAAGATAGAAGTCATTCCCACCGGCGCGCTGGCGGTCGACATCGCCCTCGGCGTTGGTGGCGTGCCCCGTGGGCGTATCGTCGAGATCTACGGACCCGAATCTTCCGGCAAGACAACCTTGATGCTCCACATCATCGCCAACGCCCAGAAGGCAGGCGGCGCAGCGGCCTTCATCGACGCGGAGCACGCGCTCGACCCCGGCTACGCCAAGAAGCTCGGCGTGGACCTCGATAACCTCCTCGTCTCCCAGCCCGACAGCGGCGAGGAAGCCCTGACCATCTGCGAAACCCTGGCCCGCTCCGGCGCGCTCGACGTCATCGTGATCGATTCCGTCGCCGCGCTCGTGCCCAAGGCCGAACTCGAAGGCGAGATGGGCATGGCGACCATGGGCATGCAGGCCCGCCTCATGTCCCAGGCGCTCCGCAAGCTCACCGCCCTTCTCAGCAAGTCGAAGACGACCTGCCTCTTCACCAACCAGCTCCGCGAGAAGGTCGGCGTCATGTTCGGCAGCCCCGAGACCACGCCCGGCGGCAAGGCCCTCAAGTTCTACGCGTCGGTCCGCATCGACATCCGCCGACGCGACCAGATCAAGGACGCCGCCGGCACCGTCGTGGGCAACATCACCAAGGTTAAGATCGTGAAGAACAAGGTCGCGCCGCCCTTCGCCGAAGCCGAGTTTGAGATCATCTACAACCACGGCGTGAACAAGGAGGGCAGCATCATCGACATCGGCCTGACCCTCGGTGTCGTCGACAAGAAGGGCGCGTGGATCCAGTTCAACGGCGAGCTCATCGGCCAGGGCAAGGAAGCCGCGCGCCAGGCCCTCGTCGACAAACCCGATCTCGCCCAGAAGATCCTCGAGGCCATCGCCGCCAAACGCGAAGCTATTGCGAACCCGCCCGCGGCCTAAGCGAACGCAACCCCATCCCATTATGCGCCCATTCGCCGCTGCTCTGGCCCTCGCTTCGTTGGTGGCCGTCACAACCAACCATGTGTCCGCGGCGGATGCGGAAGACATGGTCAGCATTCCCCGGTCGCAGTGGGAGAACCTTCAGCTCAATGCGAGGGAGTTTCAGCGGCTCACCAACGAGATCGCGTCGCTCAAGGCCGAGATCAAGACGCTAAAAGAAGGTTTCAGACCGGCGGCGTCAACTGTCACCGTGGCTCCCGCGCTCGAGGCCGAGTTGGCCGCCACGAAACTCCAACTGCAGGAAGCCCGGGCCCAGTCTGCGGCCGTCGTGGAGAAGCGTCCGTCACGGGCGGAATGGATCCATCCGGCAGCGGTCGAAGCCGCGAGCAAGGCGCCACCTACGCCCGACATGTCCACGCTTCCGGCACTCACTCCCGAGACGGTGGTTTCGGCCGTCGATCTCATCCACCACTTCCAGAAAGATCCCGTGGCCGCCGAGGCCCGTTACAGCAAGAAGTCGTTCCTGCTCCAGGGAGTCGTTGCCGAGCTCGACAAATCCATGACCAGTCGGAACTACGACGTCATCTTTCGCCAACTGGGCACGGTCCTGAAGGCGAAGGTCAAAACTACGCCGCCGGCCCGGTTCGATGTGACGGTGCTGGTCGACGACCGTGTTTCCATCGAAGGGCGCACATCCGGCGGAAAGGCGCGGTTGGCCGAGGTGGGCCAGACGGTAATCCTCGCTTGCAGATGCGAATCCTTCTCCAAGGACACAATCACTTTGTCCGACATCGCATCGGACAAGAAGTAGCCCGCGGCCGTCGCCGGAACCGGGAATAGCCGTTGCCGATGCGCCGACCCTGTGCATTCTGATGTGGGATTCCTTCGATGAAAACGCTCCTACTGTTTGCCGCCCTTCTTCTCACACTGCGCGAGTCCACCGCCGCCGGACTGCTCGACCATCTCGGCCTTGGTGGGAAGACCAACCTGGTTTCAGGCGCGCTTAGTGCGTTGCCCCAGGACCAGATGGTTGGCGGACTCAAGGAGGCGTTAGCCAAGGGACTTTCGTCCGCTGTGGGACGGCTCGGGAAGGACGGCGGATTCCTCAACAACGGTGCCGTCCGCATTCCCGTGCCCGCCGCGATGCAGAAGGTGGAAAAGGCCGCCCGCGCGTTGAAGCAGGACGCGATGGTCGATGATTTTGTCCGCGTCATGAACACCGCCGCGGAGAAGGCGGTTCCGGAAGCTGCCGTCGTGTTCGGAGATGCGGTGAAGCAGATGTCCATCGCCGACGCGAAGAGCATCCTGGCCGGAACGAACAACGCCGCGACGACCTACTTCCGTCGCACCACCGAGACCAATCTCTACACCCGCTTCCTCCCGATCGTGAAAAAGGCGACCGACACGGCCGGAGTTTCGTCCGCCTACAAGAAGGTCCTGGACAGCGCCGGCCTCTCGGGAGACACAGGCAAATTGATCTCCAGCCTCGGTTCTTTTGGCGGAAAACAATTCGATCCGAAGAGCCTCGACCTTGATGACTACGTCACCCGCAAGTCGCTCGACGGATTGTTCTCCATGGTTGCTGACGAGGAAAAACGCATCCGCGAAAACCCGGCCGCCCGCACCACGGACCTCCTCAAGAAAGTCTTCGCCGCCGCCGCCAAGTGACCATGTCCGCGTTCACCGGAGCACTGATCGCCGGCGGCCGTTCCAGCCGAATGGGCCGCGACAAGGCGTTCCTCGATTCGCAGGGCCGTCCGCTCTGGGAAGTGCAGCTCGCCAAACTCAGATCGGTCGGAGCTTCTGAATTGCTGGTCTGCGGCCGACGTGAACAGGGATTCGCGGGCGACGGATTCCGCTTCGTCCCGGACGACGTCGAAGACCTCGGCCCGCTCGCGGGCCTGGCCAACGCGTTGAAAGAGGCGTCCCACGAAACCGTCCTAGTGCTGGCCGTGGACATGCCCTTGGTCACGGCGGAACTCCTGCGTGGACTTTTGGGGAAATGCGATGGACTCCCTGGCCGCGGCGTCTTCCCCGTCGTCCGAGGTCGATTCGAGCCTTTGGCCGCTGTCTTTCCGGCGTCCTTGTCCTCGCTGGCCGGGTTACGCCTCGCCGGATCCGACCGGTCGCTTCAGGCATTCTGCGCTGAGGCGCTACGCATCGGGGTGGCGGATGGCTGGCCGGTTCCGCGGGACCTTGAGGCACTGTTCCGCAGCATCAATGCGCCGGACGATCTCCTCTCCGGACCCCGATAGATGCCCGGGGTCGTGCGCCGACCACCGACGCCGGTAGGCCCGGCCCCGAGTCCTTCGTGCTGCGATCGGGTCGCGGGTCCTGGGCGGGGGGGGGGCCGCAGGGTTTTGCTTTTAGTGGCTGATGATTCTGATTAACTACCTCACAGATGAAGACGCCAAAGTGTCCTGAAATCGGCCGAAACCGTCTTCCGGCAAGGCTTTGTCTCTCGCTGTGCTTCGTTGCTTGCGTTGTTCTGGAACTTGGAGCGAGCGCGGCTGGGCTGGGAACCACGTTGTTGCCGATCGCGGACACCTATGTCCGCAGCCTGAGCCGCGACAGCCGCAAGAACTACGGGTCCGAACCCACGATCGACATTCGCAGTTCCTCGAGGGACGGAGCGTCCGAAGGCTACATCGCCTTCGATGTGACGCCGTTCAGTGGCGTGCCCTCGAGCGCCCGGCTTCGGTTATACGCCAGCCTGGAAAGAACTGGTGTGGCGGTGCTGCAGGTGCGTTCCGCCTATTCCACCAATTGGATCGAGAAGTCTCTGACCTGGTGGGAAAGCATTCCGCATTCGACACCCCTCGGGCGTGTCGAAATCACGGGTGGATCGCCATCCTGGTATGAAGTCGATGTGACGGATTTCATTCAGAAGGAGATTTCGAACAAGCGTCAGTGGGTCAACTTCGCGCTCGTCTACTCGAGCGAGTCGATCAACCGGATCCAGGTGCGCTCAAAGGAATCCACCGGCTATGAGCCCCAGTTGATCCTTACCCGGGGCCTGTTCAGGGCGAAGGTGCAGTTCCTGCCGAAGGGATCAAAGCTCGCCGATGGGTATCTTCCGGAAAACGGAACCAAGTTTGCGGCGAAGGAAGGTGGATTGAGCTACGGGTGGAACCAGGACATGACCGCCCACGTCCGCGATCGAATGTCCACCAACAACACGGCCCCGCAGAAGAAGCTCGCCGCCTCAAGACGGGCGCCGACCCGGGTGCATGAAACCTTCAGCTACGTCGATCACGACAAGATCAAGACCAAGGCCGTGTGGGAAATCGCCGTCCCGAACGGGCGATACTCTGTCCGTGTCATCGCGGGCGACCTGGTCGCCAAGGACAGCATCTATTCCGTCAACGTGGAGGACACCAAGGTGTTTGACGTCATCCCCGAGGACGCGAACCGTTGGGCCGACGGGACCGTCCTGGTTGACGTGAAAGACGGCCGGTTGACTTTGACCGACAATCCGAACGGCAGCCACAACAAGGTCTGCGGCATCGAGATCACCGAAGTCACCAAGTGAAGCCATGGAACCCAATACAACCTCCCATGTAATCCTCCCGTCGGCACCGGAGCGGTTTTCCCCGCTGCGGCCTCTGGGAAGTGCGGCCCGCTCGTGGCTTGCCGAGGACAAGAAGACCGGAGGCATGGCCTGGGTGCGCCAATTGTCGCCGGTGCAACTTGCCGACTCCGCGCTCGTCGGCGATCTGGTAGCCGCCCAGAGCCGCCTTGCGGCGTGGCGGCACGAGGGTTTTGGTCGCGTGCCGGACGAGTTTGCGGATGCCGTGGCCTGCGGCGGAATCGTCGTGGATCTGCCCCGCGGCCGGCTGTTTTCCGAGTGGGTGGCCGAGACTGGGCGGCTCGACTGGCAGGCCCTGCAGCCTGTGGCGGAATCGATCGCCAAGCTCCTGGAGTTCGCCGGGGAACACGGACTGGCCGACGGGCGTTTGACGCCGGACCGCGTCTGGGTGTGCGACGACGGCAGCGTGATCATTCCGGAATTCGGATTCGGTAGCCTCCTGGATTCCGACCTCCGTGCATTCCGCCGGGCGTCTCCAGGCGACGTGGCGTTCTGGAGCCCGCAGGTGGTGGACGGCGCAGCCGCTGATCCTGCCGACGACCTTTATGGCTTTGGCTGCCTTCTCTATTTCGGATTCACCGGCCGTGCCCCGTTCGGCGGAGAGAATCTGATCCACCAGATTCGTTACAACCAGGCGCCGTCACCCGCGGCCGTCGTGCCGGATCTGGCCGCGGGGCTTGCCGTGGCCGTCGGGCGCTGTCTGGAGAAAGATCCGAGCCGCCGTCCCGCCACCGTGGGAGATGCGCTCAAGGGCCTCATGTCCGTCGGAAAGATCCCCGGGCCGGCCAAGGGCAAACCTTTCCTGATCGCCGAGTATGATCCGGCGATGGCGGATGCAAAACTGCCGTCAGCCGCGGCCGGTGGCCGTCGGTCGGGCCAGTCGAATCAACCGTCGGCCCCGCCTACCGTGGTGGTCGCCAGCGGACGCCAATCGGCGCTGATGATGACGACATTGCTGGTTTCCGTGCTGGCGGTTGGAGTCGCCATGATCCTGCTGTTGCTGCCAAAACAGCAGGAAGGCCAGAGGCAGAAGGAGATGGACGCCGTTCGTCTCAAGCAACTGGAGTTGGAGGCCCGGCTATCCGCACAGCAGCGGGCGGCGGCATCCGATCGGTCGGCAAATCGGACCAGCGATTCCATCCAGAACACGCTGGACGAGATCCGCCGGTCCGCCGAGACGCCTCCGTCACCGGCGATGGACCCGGAGGAAAAATCGGCCGCAGCGCGGCGACAGGCCGCGGATGAAGCGGATAGGCTGATGCAGGAAATCTCCCGCAAGGCGGCGCAGCAGGCCGATCGCGAACAGAAGGTGGTGCAGGACAAGCAAGCGCTTGTGGCGACTACGGCGGCACTTGAGGCGGAGGCTGCCTTCAAGTCCATCTTCGATGGCAAGACGCTCAACGGCTGGCGTGGTCCTACCAACTACTGGTCCGTGCGCGACGGATACATCACGGGATTTGTTCCGCAAGACGCTCCGAAGGGCACCAACTTCTATCTGATATACAACGACGCACCCGTCGGGGACTTCGAACTGCGCGGCCAGTTCCGTTTCCGAGTGCTGCGTAACAACTACACCGCCAACTCCGGGCTGGTCTATCGCGGGGCGACCAACAACAGCGGCGTTGTATACCGCAGCTACCAGTTCGAGATCGCGCTCGATACGAACAAGGTTGGTGCGCTCTACCAGGCAGGAGGCAAGCGCGGATTCTACATGCTCCAGGGCAGTGGTCTTGAGATCACGGCGGATGCAGCCCAGTCGGATATCGTCGATACAAACGCGGTGGGAGCCGAGGTCCTTGCGGGGCGTCTTTCCTTCAAGCGCGAGGAATGGAACGACTTCTCGGTCGTCGCCAATGGCGGCCGCATGGAGCATCGGCTGAACGACCATGAGATGCTTTCGGTGAGGGACAATAATTCCAACAAATCGTTGAAGAGCGGCGCCATCGCCCTCGAACTTTTCACGGGGCCGAGACCCGGTGCCCTGATCCAGTTCCGCGAACTGAAGCTCAGGAAGCTTGAACCTGCCTCAGCCGGTCCGAGTTCGCCGAAGCGTTGAACGCCGCACCGTAAGCTCCCGCCATGCTTCCGAGTTGTGCGGGGACGATCTTCGCCGTGTGGCCGCCCGGCCGCCATTCGTAGTGGGCAAGATGGCGTTTCAACGGCTCGAACAGGGTGGCGCCCGCCCGTGAAACCCCGCCGCCGACCACGACGGTCTCCGGATCGAGGACGTTGATCAACGAGGCGATTCCCACGGCGAGGGCGCGGAGAGAATCCTCCCAGATGGCGCGCGCGCCGGCGTCGTTGTGTTCCACGGCGGCGACCAGCGCCTGGATGGTTTCAAACCTGCCTCCTGATCGTTCCTTGATTGTGCAGGTCGCGACTAGGCCCTCCAAACTCCCCGGGATTCCGCAGATGTCGAAGCTCGGGCTGTGGAGGTCGAGCGAGATGTGGCCAAGGTGCCCGGCCCGGCCTATCGCCCCGCGGAGCAGCCGGCCGTCGACCATGGCGGCCCCGCCGACGCCTGTTCCCAGAGTGATCATGAACACGTTGTCCACGCCTCGTGCTGCGCCGAGCCAGTGTTCCCCGAGCAATGCCGCGTGGGCGTCGTTCAAAACCGGCACCGGATGGTCCCGCCCTAGTTCAAATTTCCAGTCGTAGCCCTCGAGCCCGGACAGCCGCCCGGGCATGTGGGCAATGCTGCGTTCGCTCCGGTGGGCGAGCCCCGGAGCCGAGATCCCGATGATCTTGGACCGTGTCCCCGCTTCGTTCTCGATCTGCCCGACGGCGTTCTTCACCGCGTTGGCGAAGGCGAATGGCGCGGTGTCGTCGAAGGCCAGCGTGTGCTGGAAGAGCGGTTCTCCCGTCGGCGCCACGGCGAGCGATTTGACGGAAGAGCCGCCTAGGTCGATGCCGATCAGGTATTGGGACGGAGTCATGGATTCTCGGCCGCGGTTACTCGTGGGGAATCTGGCCTTCACTGACGGACCACCCGCCATCGATGGCGATCACCTGGCCTGTGACGAAACGCGCCTCGTCCGACAGCAGCCAGACCACGGCGGCGTCGAGGTCCTCGGGTTGGCCGATGCGGCCCCCGTCGAGCGGTTGTTTGGTGCGGATGAACCGCATGATCTCGTCGTTGGCCTGCGCCCGCTCGGACATCGGCGTCGCGACAAGTCCGGGAGCGACGACATTGAAGCGGATTCCGTGCGGGGCGTAGTAGGCGGCGGCGGAACGTGTCAGTCCCGCGATGGCGGCCTTCGCCGCGGCGTAGGCGTGGGTGAAGAAGAACGCGGGCGAGGGATGGCTGCCGAGGACGGAGCCGCAGTTCACGACACTGCCGCCGGTGCCTTGTCGGAGAAACTGGCGGACCGCCGCGCGGTTCGACCACGCGGCGGAGGACAAGTTGAGGTTCAAGGTGTGGTTCCATCCCTCGTCGGTCATCTCATGGAGCGGCCCGTCCCCGTGTCTGCGCCCGCTTCCGCCGGCGACATGGTAGAGCGCGTGGAAGCTCCCGTGGCGTTCAAGGGCAACGGCGATCGCCCTATCCGCCAAAGTTGCGTCCGTGGCTTCGCCCGTTAGACTTGTGGCACTGGATCCCAGGGAACGAGCCGCCTCGGCGGCCTTGTCGCCGTCCCGGCCGACGATGACGACGAAACCGCCTGCACGGATGCAGGCTTTGGCCGCGGACAGGCCCAGGCCGCTGGTTCCTCCAATGATGACGACTGTTTTGTTATCAAGATCGCGGGGCATCGGGTGGGAGATGAAATGGGGTGCGCGGACGTTACAAGCCGAATGTCTGTCCGGCGGGTAAATGCCTCTCAGGTGGCAATGGCCGGCGGCCGTCTTCCCGGGGAACGGTGTTCAGGAATGGACCAGGATAAGGAAATCAAGAAAGGGCCGGACGACGTGCCGATGGCGCGCGGTTGGCCGTTGCTCGTGTTGGGCGTCGCGATCTCGTTCGCGGCGCTCGTCATCGCGCTGCGCTCCGAGCGGCTTCGGATCGACGAAGATGCCGGTCGCAACGTCGACCAGCAGGTCGACGAGCTGGAGCGGGGGATCCAGCGTTATGCCTCGATCCTGACCGCCCTCCGCGTTTTCTTCGAATCATCCGACGAGGTGGATCCGGCCGAGTTCGACCATTTTTCGACACAGCTCGTTGCGCTAGGGCCGGGCGTCCAGGCGGTCGAATGGATCCCGAGCATCTCCGGCCCCGAAGAGCGGCACGTGCTTGAAGAAAAAATGACAAAGGCCGAGCCGGGGTTCTCGGTGAAGATCCGGCAGGGCGACCACGCTTTGGTCACAGCTCCGGTTGAGCAGCGGGAGTATCTGCCCATCGTCTACGTCTATCCGTCGGCCTCCAACAAATCGGTGGTCGGATATGACCTCGTCACCGGACCGACGGTGCAATTCCTGCGGCGCGCGGAAAGCTCGCGGCGGATGGTCGCCACCGACGCCTTCCAGTTGATGCAGGCGCCGGAGGGCAGCCCCGGTTGGATACTGGTCGCGCCAGCGTTCGACCGGACTGCCGCGTCCGTGGTCGGAGCCAGTCCTCGGCTCCGGGGTTTTGTCCAGATCGTGCTGCGATTGGAGCCCATGATCGACTCCATCAGCGCGTCGGGCGCCCAGCAATACCTCGACTTCGCAATCCTCGATGCCACGCCGGGCGCGCGCATCGAGGGCCTTCATGCCAGACTGTCAGACCTCCGGGACGCCCGGGCGTCCCAGGCCGCCGCCGTGATCCGGGGCCGACCGTTTTTCCGAGAGAGGAAGCTCTCCATCGTCGGACGCGACTGGCGGATCATCGCCAGCCCGACGTCGGAGTGGGTGGGGGCGCAGACGTCCCCGCTTCCCTACGTGGTCTTCGGACTTGGGCTCCTCCTGACCGGCGTCATGCACGTCCATGTCACGTCGCTCCGCCGGCGGACGGAGAAGATCGGGTTGGAAGTCCGGCTGAAGACCGAGGAACTCGTCGTCTCGAACCGCCTGCTGGCCGACGAGGCCGCCGCCCGCCGCACGACGCAGAGCCGCCTGGAGAATGTGGTCCATGCGGCCGATCTCGGGACGTGGGAATGGGATGTCGCTTCCGGATTGATCAGCTTCAACGCCCAGTCAGCCTCGATGCTCGGCTTCAAGCCGGAGGAGTATCCGACCGGGCCGGCCGCGTGGGAACGCGAGATCCATCCCGAGGATCTTCCCTCGACCCGCAGGCTCGTGGAGGAACATCTCGCCGGACGATCCACCCAACTTGAGGTCGTCCACCGCCTCCGCACCAAGTCCGGCGTTTATCGATGGGTGCAGGAGAGGGGAGCGGTGGTGGAGCGGTCGGCCGACGGCCAGCCCGTTCGGGTCGCGGGCACTCGCCTTGACGTCCATTCGCGGAAGCTCAACGAGATTGAATTGATCCGGCTTGCCAGCGCCGTCGAGCAGGCGTCCGAAGCGGTCGTCCTCTTCGATCCGGCGGGTGTCGTCCAGTTCGTCAACCACTCGTTCGAGCTGCGCTTCGGCGCGGTCGGCACGAGGCTTGTCGGCAATACGTGGGACTGGGTCCTGTGCACCGGCAAGCATGGCGCGCCGCCGAAGTTTGCTGCCGTGATCGAGGAGATCGTCCGTCGTGGGACCTGGTCCGGCCCGCTTGAGGCCGTTCGGGCCGACGGCACCGCGACACGCGACGACGGCGTCGTGTCGCCGGTGCGCGACGACATGGGGCGGCTGCTCAGCTACGTGCTGGTTTCGCGCGACAAGTCGCGGGAGGTCCAGCTGGAGGAGCAGGTCCGCCAAGCGCAGAAGCTCGAGGCGATCGGCCTGCTCGCGGGGGGGCGTGGCGCATGACTTCAACAACCTCCTCCAGATTATCCGCGGCTACGCGTCGTTCGCCACCGAGAGCGGGGCGCCTTCGCCGGAAACCCTGGCCCACCTGCGGATCGTGCTCGATGCGACTGAAAAGGCGGCCCAGCTCACCCGGCAACTCCTTGCCTTCGGACGCCAGCAGGCGCTCGAGAAGTCGGACCTCGATCTCAACAGCGTCACCGACGACATGCTCAAGCTGGTCCGTCGCGTGATCGGCGAGAACATCGAGATCGCTCTCGAAGGGCAGGACCCGAGCGCCTGGGTCCGGGCCGACCGCGGACAATTGGAACAGGTCTTCCTGAACCTCTGCGTCAACGCGCGCGACGCGATGCCCGAGGGCGGCCGCCTTGGGATCGGAATGGGGGTCGAGCAGGTCCAGTCCGGCCGCGTTTCCCAGCAGATGCCCCCGCAGAAGACGGGCCCGCACGTCGTCTGGACCTTCCGGGACAACGGCTGCGGCATGGACGCGGCAACCATGACGAGGATCTTCGAGCCGTTCTTCAGCACGAAGTCCAAGGACCGTGGAACGGGCCTCGGGCTGTCCGTCGTCTACGGAATCATCCAGCAGCACGAAGGCTTCATCGAAGTCCAAAGCGCACCGGGCTCGGGCACATGCTTCAAGGTCTACCTTCCGGCGACAATCCCGGTCCATCGGGGGGCGGCCGGGGTTTCCGTGGCTGCGCCCGGGGCTGGCGTCGGCACGGTGCTGCTCGTCGAGGACGAGGAACTGGTGAGGGCGCTCGGGTGCCGGGTGCTGCAACGGGCCGGTTTCGAGGTCATCACCGCCGTCGACGGCGCCGATGCGTGTGAACGGTTCAGTTCCCGGCTCGGCGCGATCGATGTCGTCGTGTCCGACGTGGTGATGCCGCGGATGGGCGGCCGCGAGGCGTATGAACGCATTCGTTCCCTCAGTCCCGGAGTGCCGTTCCTTTTCTGCTCCGGTTACGCCGCGCCCGAAGGGGATGGTCCGACGTCGCTTCCAGCCGGGTGCCGGATGCTCTCCAAGCCCTACCTGCCCTCCGAACTCGTCGCCCAGGTGCGCGACCTCATCGAGGCCGCGCGTCGGAACCGCGCGCCTCGCGCCTGACCTGGGCGGACCGGTCAGGTCTCGTTTCGCCTGAAGCGGTCCATCAACCGGAGAATCTCTTCCCGTATCTCGAAGGTCTCTTTCCTGAATCCCGTCACAAAGTCCGCCGGAGCGAGTCCTTTCACGGCCACGGCCTCTAGGCCGCCTTGTGAACGGTGCAGATGGTCCAGTGCCCGTTTGAGCCGGGCTACGATGAAGGCCGGATCGTCGGCGTCCGAGGCGTAGGCGAGGCCGTCCAGGGCCCCCGCGAGTTTGGCGCCGGTGCATTGGAACTCGAAGACGAAGCGGTGCAGATCCGTATCGGTGTGTTGTTCCAGTCCGAGTTCGTCGCAGGTCTTCCAGATGCGCACGGCGGCTTCCGTGCAGCGGTGGCGGAGCGGGTGCCGGATGTCGCCGTCCGCGGTGCGGATCCAGTTCACGCCCTCGGTGGCGGGATCCGGTTCAAGGTCCAGGGCTTCTTCGGTGATGCGGTTGATCTCGTCCACTTCGAGGAGTCCGTCCTCGGGATCCGCGGACTCGGCGTCCGAGTTTTCGCTGGAACCTTCCGACGTTTCCCAGCCCATCTCCTGCGCGATGATCGAATCGGCGTCGGGGTGGTCCTGATACTTGTCGACGAGCTCCATGTATTTGTCCGTGCGCGCATCGGACTCCTTCATGAACTTCTCGTAGTCGAACTCGTTCCACTCCTTGTCCTCACGGAACTCGACCTTGGCCGCTTCCAAAGCCTTGTTCAGCTTGCCGATGAATCCGGTGAAACCCTCGGCCGCCTGCCGGAGCCGGTTCGATTCATCCTCCGGGGTCAGTCGCCACAGCGGCTCCGAAATGGTCAGACAAAAATTCGCGCTCTCCACCACGATCCGCCCGTTTGCGTCGCTGAACCACTCGAGGTAGAGGCAATTGGCCAGGTGCTCCTTGGGGCGTTCACCGCGTTGGGTCATCTCCAGCGTCTCGTCCACCGGCACATCGTAGACCCGAACCTTCCGGGACGCGGTCAGGTCTCCGATCGTCCCCGTCTGCTTCGCCGTGATCCCGGAATCGACCGGCAGCTTGATGGTCGGAAGCGGATTGGTGAACGTCAGGAGACAACCGGCCAGGTCCTTGCAGGCGTTGCCGCGCAATTCGAGTTCGGCGGGAGCGTCGAGCCCGTCGAGCCACAGGCGTCCGCGCACGACGTCCCTCTCGCGGTTGTCGATCTCTCCACGGATCACGCTGTCATGGATGCGCCACGCCATTGGCTGCAACCTACGCAACCCTCCCCCGTCGTGAAAACCTGAATTCTTCAGGCTCTCAGGCCCGCCTCCCGATTGTCACCGACTGGGGCTTGCAATACCCGGTGGCTGGGGCACGTGTCTTCACGGTCGGGTTTCAATCCTCCACGCAACAAACATGACCACCGTTTCCATCGTCTATCATTCAGGCACGGGCCACACAGCCAAGTTGGCCGAAGCCGTAGCCAAGGGCGCGGGCTCCGTCGCGGACATCAAAGTCCAGATCCTCGCCATCAGCGGCGATGACATCGAGAAGGGCCGCTTCAAGAACGACGCCTTTCTGGCCGCCATCGATGAGAGCGATGCCGTCATCTTCGGTTCGCCGACCTACATGGGCGGACCTTCGGGACAGTTCAAATGCTTCGCCGACGCGACGGCCGGCCGTTGGTTCCAGTCGGGTTGGCGCGACAAGATCGCCGCCGGATTCAACGTGTCCATGGGCGCGAGCGGCGACTAGCTGAGCACGCTCCACTACTTCTTCACCCTCGCCATGCAGCACGGCATGGTGTGGATCGGAATGCCGGAACTGCCGCTCAACGACAAGGGCATCAACCGCCTCTCCAGCTACAGCGGCGTCATGGGGCAGGCGGGCCAGGAGCTGGTCGATGTCGCGCCCAACGACGCCGACAAGCTCACCGGCGAGATCCTCGGCAAACGCGTCGCCGAAGCCGCCACGCGCTGGCTCAAGGGCAAGTAGGATTCGGTGCGGCCGGAGTTTTTGCGGGACGCGATCGCGCTCCTTCCGCAATCTCCCCCCGTGCTGCGCCAGTTCATCCGCTCGCTCCGTGTCGACGCCCATCCGGCGGCCCGGCGACTTGGGCTTGTGCGTGAGCACGTCGCCATCGATGCGCGCCACATCCGCGTGGCCAAGGCGTGGAAATCCCATCTGGAAAGTTCGCACGCCGCCATCCGGGATGTTGCCGAGCGATGCCCGCTCCGGAATCGTGTCCTGGTCGTCGGGGCAGGGGATTGCCTCGACGTTCCGGTGCCGGACTTGGCTGCGCGTTTTGGGGAAGTGATCCTTGCCGACGTCGTCATCAGCCCGGTGGTCCGCGAGTTCGAAAAGAACCTTCCCACCAAAGTGAAGGGAGTGGTCTGGGATGCGACCGGCGCGTTGGCGATTTTGGCCCGAACTTCAGGCCCCCTCACGACAGGGGAAGCCGCGTCCATTTTCGAGCAAGCCGATCCTGGTCCGCCGCCCGGTGGCGAACCCGATCTGGTCATCTCGGCCAACTGTCTTTCCCAGATCGGCCTAGTGCCCGCCGAGTCGCTGGCGAAAGCGCAACCGGATCCGCTCTTTATTTCCCGGTGCGCCGAAGCGGCCGCGCGTCGTCATGTGCGGTGGCTGGGCGAACGCCCAGGACGACGCCTGCTCATGGCCGATGCAGCGCGTCTCAACATTTCGCCCGAAGGAAAACTTCTCCGTCGCGAGCCGCTCACCGAGCCGATCGGCCTCCCGCTGCCGGATCGGCAATGGCGCTGGGACCTCGCGCCCATCCCGGAATGGAGCCATCGCTACCACCGCGTCCACGAGGTCGGAGCCTGGATCGACGACAATGTGAAGCTTCTGATTGCCCTCTGAACCTCGATCGATTCGCCAGCCGAGCGTTCCCGCGATTTCCGTTTGCACGCTTCCTTTTTTACATTTCAACCGACTTGATCCCGTCCTCTGATTTACATGAAACACCGGCCTGTGATTTCCAAGCTTATAAACGTTCGGTGGGCCTTGGCCTTGGTGCTGCTCAGCTCCCGGCTCAGTGTTATCGCCGCCGACTGGGCGCAGTGGCTCGGGGCGGAACGGGATTCCGTCTGGCGCGAGTCCGGCATCGTTGAGCGGTTTCCGACGAATGGGCTGCCCATCGCGTGGCGCGTGAAGGTTGGGGCCGGTTACAGTGCGCCCGCCGTGGCCGATGGCCGCGTCTACCTCACCGACCGCGTCGCCGGTTCGCCGCAGAACCAGCCGAAGAATCCCTACATGGACCGGACGAGCATTCCCGGCGTGGAGCGCGTGCTCTGTCTCGATGAACGGACCGGGAAGCTCCTCTGGGAGCATGACTACGACTGTCCCTACAACCTCTCCTATCCGTCCGGTCCGCGCGCCATGCCGCAGGTCGGCGCCGGTCGCGTTTACACCGTCGGCGCCGACGGACATCTGCGTTGCCTTGATGCCAAGACCGGCAAGCTGCTCTGGAGCCGCCATTATCCGACCGACTTCGGCGCGCCCACGCAGACGTGGGGCGTGGCGTCGACGCCGTTGATCGCGGGCGACCGGATCTTCTGCCTCGTCGGCGGAGAAGGCACGTCCGTGATCGCCTTTGACAAACGCACGGGCAAGGAGCTTTGGCGTTCGCTCACATCAAAGGAGCCAGGCTACTCGTCGCCCATCCTCATCAAGGCAGGCGGCCGCGAGCAGTTGATTGTGTGGGATTCGCTGGCGTTGACCTCGCTCGACCCGAGCGCGGGCACGCTGTTCTGGACGCAGGCGTTTCCGACCAAGATGGCCCACGCCATAGGCACTCCGCGGCGGTTGGGGGATAAGCTGTTCGTTTCGTCGTTCTTCGACGGTTTCATGATGCTGAAGCTGGATGCGAACGAGCCCGACGCTTCGGTCGTGTGGAAGATCAAGGGGAAGAACGAAAACAATCCCGAGAGCCTCCAGAGCCTCATGAGCACGCCTTTCATGGAAGGCGGCTACATCTACGGCGTGTGTGGCTACGGACAGTTGCGCTGCATCAAGGCCGATACCGGCGCACGCGTCTGGGAATCACTCGTGCCAACGACGCCGGATCTGAAGCCGGCCCGCTGGGGCACCGCCTTCCTCGTCAAGAACGGCGACCGCTTCTTCATCTGGAACGAGAAGGGCGACCTGATCCTCGCGAAGCTCTCATCTGCCGGCTACGATGAGGTCAGCCGTCAGCACATTCTTGAGCCCACGAATCTCGCCGGGAGCCGACCGGTCGTCTGGTCGCATCCCGCGTTCGCCAACGGACACGTCCTGGTGCGGAACGATCAGGAATTGGTGAGGGTGGATTTGAGGAAGCGACGGTGAGAAATGAGCCTCCCCGCCTTTGTCTTGCGCTACGGCCGCTGGGAACAGAAGACGAGGAATGAGGGTTTGGACTACCGGTCCACTGTGACTGTATCGCCCGTCTTCACGCCCGTCGCCTTGGCCGCGTTGTCCCAGTTCTTCGATATGAAGACGAATCCCTCCGCGTTGACGAACGCCACCCATTCCCCCTTGGGCACGTCGCCGAAGTCGGAGCCATAGAGCACGTCCACGGTCTGGCCGCCAAGCGTCAGGCTGAAACGCGACCTCGCCTTCACGCCCGCGCTTTCGAGGTCGGCGGCTAGGAGGCTTGTCGTCAGATTGCCATAGAACGGATTGACCTTCGTGATCGAACCCTCCGCCCTGCGACCCAGGATCCGCTTGGCTGTCGAGGCACCCGGCTTCGGCGGAACGGTCGCGACGGCGGCCGGGGACGGGCGCGTTCCTGCGGCCCATCCGACCAATGCCGTGAGCGCTTGGGCGCGTTCGGCCGAGTTCACATTCACATGGCCGTCGCGGTCCACACGCCAGACGACGGGTTTCGGCTTCTCCGTGACTTTGGCGCTGTAAGCTGAAGGACCGTCGACTTCGCTTCGGTTGCTGAGGAACAGCAGGGGAACGCGCGGTTGGCCGGTGGGCTTCAACGGATTTTCCTGATCGGCTGCTTCCAGCGCGGCGCCGATGGCGAGGAAGCCCACGTAGCGCCCGGTAGGACGTTCCGCCATCAGAGTTGCGATGGTCCCACCCATCGACTCGCCCTGCACGAAGACGCGTTTCGGTTGACCGTGGACTTTGGCGATGTGGTCGCGGAGTTGATCGAGGTCGTCGATGGCGTCGCGGATGATCATGCCGTTCCGCCGGAAGCTGGTGCTTGCGACGAGCCATCCCGCGTTTCGCAGGGCGATGAATTGCGGGTTGGATTCTTCGAGATCCGCGAGCAGAGGCGCGCCGTCAGATCGGAAGCCGTGGGCCAGCAGCAGGACCGAGCCGTTCCAGTTCGTAGCGGGCAAGGAGATGGTGAATCTGGCGGCCCCGATTTGACCTGTGGTCACTGCGGCTCCGGAAAGATTCCACCCGGCGCAAAGCAGCACGCACCCGACGAGGATTGTCGACCGAAAGCTCCCCGCATGCGTCCTGCTGGATAATGTGGCCACGGCCAAAAGATGGGACCACCCGGGCGGTCCGGCAACGCCGCGCCGAGGACTGACTGAAGGACCGGACTGATTCCTGATTCTCCTGCATTGACACGGAATCCAGAATGTCCGACATTTCTGTCGTGACAGAAATAAAGAAAATGTCGCCGGTCGAAGAGAGGTTCATCCTCCACTGGGGGGAGATGGGAGTCCGCTGGGGCATCAACCGCACTGTCGCCCAGATCCACGCCCTGCTGTTCATCGCGCCCAGGCCGATGAACGCCGAGGAGATCTGCGACGAACTGGGTGTCGCGCGTTCGAACGTCAGCAACAGCCTGAAGGAGCTCCAGAACTGGAAAATCGTGAAAGTCGTCCATGTGATGGGGGACCGCCGGGATCACTTCGAGAGCATGAAGGATGTCTGGGAGCTCTTCCGTGTCGTGCTCGACGAGCGCAAGCGCCGCGAGATCGATCCCACGCTGGAGATCCTCCGCGAGTGCATCGATCAGGCCGAGAAGGACAAGGAGACCTCCGAATACACCGAGCAGCGCCTGCGGGAGTTGCAGGGTTTCTTCGAGACGTCGAACGCGTGGTATGAGCAGGTCCGCAAGCTGCCGGTGTCGGCTCTGACCCGTTTCCTCAAGCTCGGTGACAAGGCCGTGAAGCTTCTCGGCCTCGGCGGTTGAAATTTTTTAGGAAAGTATTTCTGTGAATACAGAAACAACTGACAACAACGGTGGTGAAGGATTCGTGGGCTGGGTCGGCTACGACGGCGACTGCGGTTTCTGCTGCAACCTCGTCCGCCGCTGGCAGGGCGTCTTCGAGAAGCGGGGCTTCACCTTCGTGCCGCTCCAGAACCATTGGCTGGCCGAGCGGCTTGGAGTCACGGTAATGCCCGACGAGATGAAACTTCTCCTCGCGGACGGTCGCATCCTTGGTGGCGCCGCCGCCATCGCCGCCATGACCTGGGCCGTGTGGTATTTCGCCCCGGCTGGATGGTTCATGGGCCTTCCGGTCATTCGTTTCTTCGTCGACCGCGCTTACAAATGGGTGGCCCGGAACCGCCACCGGCTTGGCGTCTGCAAGGTTCCCGAACGCATCGCCGCCCACAACCAACACGGCCACGCTGCCTTCTTCGAGATGCCATGAACACCATGATGACCAGCACGCAAATGCGCGGCGCGGGTATCCGGTGGGGCCGGATTCTGCCGCTGCTCCTTGCGCTGGCCGTCGTCGCGGTCGTCCGGTGCGAGCCCCGATGGTTGCAGATGTGGATCGCGGCCGGGCTGATCTGGCTGGGGTGCAAATGGGCCATGGCGGAAGGCGATCCGGCCTTCGCGAAAGCCCCCTCGGCTGCGCGACTTCTCTGGTGGGGCTGGCCCGGAATGGACACGAAGCCATTCCATGGACGAACCGAGGCCAGCCCCGTTCGTTGGGCCGACATCGCCCAAGGACTCGCGTGGATGTCCGTCGGCGGACTGCTCTTTCTTGGAGCGGCTCCCAGGTTGGCGGCGGACCATGAACTCGCGGCCGGATGGATCGCATGGGGCGCAATTATTCTCACGCTCCACTTTGGGGTCTTCCACATCATGTCGGCGTTGCTTCGCAAAACAGGCATCGCGGTTGAGCCCATCATGCGGAATCCTTTTGTGGCCGAAACTCTCGCCGAATTCTGGGGACGGAGATGGAACCTCGCCTTCCAACAGGTTGCGCATCGGCTTCTGTTCCGTCCGTTTGCCGGTTTGATAGGAGGGCGTGGTGCGATGCTCCTGGTCTTCGTCGTCTCGGGTCTGGTCCACGAACTGGTCATCACCATTCCCGCCGGTGGCGGCTACGGACTGCCGACCTTCTACTTTCTCATTCAGGGACTCGCCCTGATCTTGGAGAAGACTCCGCTCGCCCATGCTGCGGGTCTTGGAAGCGGCTGGAAGGGCCGGGCCTACACCCTGTTCGCCGTGTTGGCGCCGGTGCCGGCCCTGTTTCCGCCGCAATTCTTTCGGACGGTGATAGTCCCCTTTGTCGCCGCTGTTTCGTCTCTCCTCTCCTGAGGTCGGGACGAAGCACCGGCCGGCCGGATAAGAAAGAAAGGAATCCTATGAACACCATCCTGCTCGCATATGCCGCTTACGCCACAGTCAGCATCGCCATGACCGTCTGGGTCGCCCGCACGCTCTATCGCAACGGCCGTATCTTTCTCGTCGACGCCTTCGGCGGAAACACCGAGATGGCCGGATCGGTCAACCATCTCCTCGTCGTCGGATTCTACCTGATCAACCTCGGGTTCATCCTGCTCTTCCTGAAGATTGGGACCCATCCGGACACCGTGATGGAAGGCGTCGAATACCTCGCGTCGAAGCTTGGCGTCGTCATGCTCGTGCTCGGAGCCATGCACTTTTTCAACATGATCAATTTTAACAACATGAGGCGCAAAGGCGCGGCCAAGATGGCGCAACTCCATCCGCCCGCCCTCCCAGCGCGCTGAGAAAGGAGAAGCCTCCATGAAACTTGAACTCATTCTGCAACTCGCCGGCTTGCTGCAACTAAGCCTGATCATCCCCGGCTCGCTGATGCCGGGAGCTGTGGGGCTCAGGAAGCACGTGGCTGTCCTGCCGCCGTTCATCAGGAATCTGTTCTGGGTCTGCTACGCCTTCATCGGGCTGAGCCTGCTCAGCCTCGGATTGATCACGACGTTCAACGCGGCCGAGTTGGCGGCTGGCAGCGGCTTGGCGCGGGGCTTCTGCTGGTTCCTAGCCGTCTTCTGGATGCTCAGGCTCTTCGTTGAGGTGTTCATATTCGATGTGCGACCGTATCTGACCAACTGGGCCTATCGCGTGGGTTACCAGATCACCAACGTCATCTTCGCCATTCTCCCGTTTGTGTTCATCTGGGCGGCGGTCAAGGGAGGCAAGCCGTGAACACATTTTTGCGACGCCTGCTGCCGGAAGGAACAATTGGAAGGACGGCGTTTGCCGGCTGGGGACTGTTCCTGGCCATCCTGAAATTCAACTTCGACCGCGTGCTCTCCTGGCTCTGGCTCGACCAGGCGTGGTCGTTCTCAAACTACAAGGTGGCCTGGGGCTATGCCGTGAATCCGCTGGCCCAGCCCGATGTGGATGGCTGGAAGCTCTCGATGTTTGCGCTGGCAATGCCGTTCATCTGGGCGGGGATGACGCTGACGGTGAAGCGGCTCAGGTCGGCGGGACTTCCGCTCTGGCTTTCGCTGCTCTTCTTCGTGCCGGTCATCAAGTTCCTCTTCTTCGCCGTGCTGGTGGTGATTCCGCCAAGGAGGTTGGACATCGCTCCCTGTAAATCTCTCGGAAAACCATCGGCTCGCTGGCTTCCAAAATCGCGCTGGGGCGCTGGCATTGCGGCGGCGGGAATGACAGCAGTGTTGGCGGCGGGTGTTGTCTGGCTGGGAACACACCTGCTTCAAAGCTACGGTTGGGCGCTCTTCGCCGGGCTGCCCTTCTGCATGGGATTCATAACCGCGCTGATCGTGTCGTTCGGCAATGAAACTCGTTGGAGCGACGCTATGGGCAGCGCGGTGCTGGCGTGCGTATTCGTTGGCGGGATCCTGATGGCCGTGGCGCTGGAAGGCGTCATCTGCATCCTCATGGCGGCGCCGCTCGCAATCTTGCTGGCTTTCATGGGAGCGGCGTTTGGCTGTGCCGTGAGCCTGTCCGTGGAAGCAGGGACGCGGGGCCGGCTCATGTGTGTCAACCTGCTTGTCCTGCCGCTCCTGCTGGGCGGGGAGAAGCTGATGAAGCCCGAGGCTGAACTCATCGCCGTCCACACGCGCATCGAGATCGCAGCGCCGGCCACCACGGTCTGGCGGCATGTGGTGTCGTTCTCGCAGCTCCCGGAACCGACGGAAGCCATCTTCAAGGCGGGCATCGCCTATCCCATTCGCGCCGAGATCAACGGCCAGGGTGTCGGAGCCGTCCGTCTTTGCCTCTTCTCGACGGGCCCGTTCGTGGAGCCGATCACGGTCTGGGATGAACCACGCCTGCTCCGCTTCGCGGTCACGTCGAATCCCGAGCCGATGCAGGAATGGACGCCGTATCGCGAGGTGCATGCGCCGCATCTGCGCGGTTTTCTGGAGTCGGAGCAGGGGCAGTTTTTCCTGACGCCGCGACCGGGCGGAGGAACCATTCTGGAAGGGACGACCTGGTATCGCCACGGGCTCTGGCCGTCGCACTACTGGCAGGTGTGGTCGGACTACATCATCCATACGATTCACCGGCGCGTGTTGGACCACATCAAGCGGCTGGCCGAGGAGAAGCAGACATCATGAAAAGTGGGTTTCCAATGCTGGCTCCCGTCATGGCGGGCCGGATCAAGCGGCGGATCCTCGTCAACTTCCGGGTGCGGCCGGAGGCGCTGGAGCCGTTTGTGCCCGCGCCGTTTCGTGTGAAGCTCATCAAGGGCCACGCCATCGCGGGTATCTGTCTGATCCGTCTCGAACAGGTTCGTCCCCGTGGCTTGCCGGCTTGGTGCGGCTTGGCTTCGGAGAACGCCGCCCATCGCATCGCGATCGAGTGGGATGAAGCCGGGCGGATCCGCAGCGGCGTGTTTATTCCGCGTCGCGACACGGATTCCTGGATCAACCGGCTGGCAGGCGGCCGGGTGTTTCCCGGGCATCACGGAGCGGCCCGGTTTGCAGTCCGCGAGAATGCGCCGCGCATCTCGATGGAGGTGACGGGGGTCCGAAGCCAGGTGGATGTTCGTGTGAGCGGCACCGAGACCGACTTGATGCCGGCCGACTCGATCCTTGGAACGATTGACGAGGCCAACGCGTTCTTCCAAGCCGGCTCGATCGGGTGGTCGGCCACGCCGCGGGGCGACGTCGTCGACGGTATGGAGCTCCGGTGCAAGACGTGGCGGATGCGACCTCTCGCCGTGGATGAAGTCCGGTCGGATTTCATGACGCGCCTTGGCGCTTCGGCCGAGTTCGACAGCGCGTTCCTGATGCGCGACATCGAGCACGAGTGGCATTCCCTGGGGATCAAACAAGTCAACCCGTCTATGGCGAAGTTCGGCGGCTAGTTCGGAGGAATGGGCTGCCGGTAGCCTCGAAGCCGGAGATCGAAAGGAGACACGATGAACGGGACTCCAATAGAAAAAAGGTCGGGTCGGGCTGGTGATGGTGCACTGTGCGCCGAGTGCAGGCCGCCGTCGGCCGAAGCCAAATTCCGGATGGAGCGTGCGGATGGCGAACCGCTTCTCCTCGCTGATTGGACCGCTGTGTTGATGGCCCACTTCGAGGTGGATCCGGTGCGCCTGCAGCGGCTGACTCCGTTCGCGCTCGATCTCTTTCACGGGCGCGCGTTCGTGTCGCTGGTAGTCTTCCACATGGACCGGATGCGCCTGCGGATTTTTCCAGGCCCCACCGAACCTCTCTTCGCGCCCTTTACGCGCAGTTGGTTTCTCAACCTTCGCACCTATGTGCGCCATGGCGACGAGGCTGGCATCCAGTTCCTCGTCGAATGGCTGTCGAACCGGTTGAGCGTCCCGTTGGGCGGGCCAGTCTATGGACTGCCGTATCGGGCGGGTAATTTTGATCTGAGCAACGATTCTGGTGTGCGACAGATCTCCGTGAAACCCCGCCGGGGCGACGGCCGGTTCGAAGGCGAGTTTGAAGCGGTCGGCCCCGATCGGCCGTGCGAATCGGGATCGGAGACCGAGTTTCTGATGGAGCGTTACACGGCGTTCACGGATCGCGGCGGTCGTCGTCGCCGGTTTCGCATCTGGCATCCGCCGTGGCAGCAGCGCCGCTGCCGCGTGGTGGGGTGCGAGACGTCGATCCTCGGCGCGACATTTCCTGAACTCTCCGGGGCCCGGCTCGTCGGCGTCACTTGTTCCGACGGCGTGGGCGATGTCTGGATGGGCTCGCCGGAATGCATGAATTGAAAGGACCCGAGATGAATCAACCACCCGTATCCAAAGCTCAACCGCGTCGGATCGTCATTGCCGCTGCGGGCGGCTTCCTCGGGCGCAGCCTTGTGCGATGGTTCCGCGCGCAAGGTGACGAGGTTGTCGGGCTTGTCCGACGGCCGGTTCCTGGGCTCGACGCAAAACAAGTTCTCTGGGACGGCGAGACTGCCGGTGAGTGGACCAGCGAACTCGAAGGGGCGGATGCCTTGATCAACCTCGCCGGGCGCAGCGTCGATTGCCGCTACAACGCGGAGAACCGCCGGTTGATCCTGGTGTCGCGCGTCAAGTCGACACGGGTTCTTGGACAGGCGATCGCACGATGCGCACGGCCGCCCGTCGTCTGGTTCAATTCGGCTTCCGCCACCATCTACCGCCATGCCGAGGATCGTCCGATGGACGAGGCCACGGGCGAGATTGGTTCCGGATTTTCCGTCGATGTCTGTCGCGCCTGGGAGGGTGCGATGGAGGCTGCCGTCACGCCCCGAACCCGCAAGGTGATGCTCCGCATCGCCATGGTGCTTGGTCGTGACGGCGGAGTGTTCGTGCCGTTCCGTATACTGGCGCGTCTCGGTCTCGGCGGGACACTTGCGGGTGGGCGGCAATACATGAGTTGGCTGCACGAGGCGGATCTGATCGGCGCGATCGAGTTCCTGATTCGCCGTCCAGACATTGCCGGCGCGGTGAATCTTTCCGCGCCCAATCCCGTGAGGAACACCGAATGGATGCGCGAGTTCCGGCGGCGTTAAGGTCTGGGCGTTGAGCTTCCCGCTGCGAAATGGATGGTGGAGGTGGGCGCATTCTTCCTGCGGACGGAGACGGAGCTGCTGCTGAAGAGCCGTCGTGTCGTTCCCGGCCGGCTCCTCGAAGCCGGTTATCGTTTCCGGTTTCCGGAGCTGGGATCGGCTCTGGATGATTTATCCGCCCTAGCTGTGACGATCCAAGAGGTTGTTCATGCGAGGGGGAGTTGGAAAGGTGGTGTTGTGAAATCGACACCGATCCAAACACCGCCGCCGCATGAACGCCCGCAGCAGTGCCAAGCTCACCCCGTTGGGTCGAGCCGAGATGATCCGGCGCATCGTCGATCTCCGCCAGCCCGTCGCCGGGGTGGCCGCCGGGTTCGGGCTCTCCGTCCGTTCCGCCCAGAAGTGGCTGGCCCTGCGCCGCAGAAGGCTTCCCAGCTTCCAGATCGCCCGCCTGGCCGAGCTTGTTCCCCGCCTCCGGCCTCAAACACCGCTTCACCCGCCCCTACACGCCCAAGACCAACGGCAAGGCCGAGCGCTTCATCCAGACCTCCCTCCGCTCCTGGGCCCATGCCCACGCCTACTCCCACTCCGGCCAGCGCGCCGAACGCCTCCCCAACTTCCTCCACAACTACAACTGGCACCGCCCCCACCACTCCCTCAATCTCCTCCCGCCCATCTCAAGGCTCCGCCTCAACATGAACAACCTCTTGAGCCTCCACAGCTAGGGCGTGGCCCATTGGCAACACAGGTTGCCTGAGCTTTCCGCTGGGCCGTTGGATAGCGATTGGGACGCAGTCAGTTCGGTGCGGGGCGCCGTTGTGTGAAGATCCAACTCCGTTTCGCGACTTCACTGCGTGGTTCCATTCCGATTCGCGTGCAACCGCTTCGTGGCAAGGAGTGTAGGGATGAACGGTTGATGTCCCAATCCATGCCCACGATGTCCGCTGGGTGGAAGTTGTGGTGTTGGGGGGTCCGTATGGTGCGGATGGTCCTAGGGATAATCTTGTCGGCTGCGCCACTGGTGCAGTCGATCAAACAAGGCTGAGCCTGGGGTCCTGAGCCCCTTTGCGGGGCCATCCCAAACCCAACCACAGACATGAAGAAATCGAACAAATCCATCGCATTGGCCGCTGCGATGGCCTCCCTCCTCGGAGCTGTCGAGGCCAAGGCCCAGTTCGCCTACCTCGACAACGACCTGCTGCTCAACTTCCGGCAATCGGATGGCGCCGCCACCGACCCGAACATCACAGTGAACCTCGGAAGCGTCCTGACATTCCGCAACCGCACTGGAACGACTGCAGTCACGGGATTCTCATCTAGCGATCTGACAACGGCATTCACCGACTTCAGCAACCTGTCGTTTTCAGTGGTCGCCACGGAGAAGTCCGCGCCGGCCACGAACCCCTATGTGAACAATACCTACTGGGCCACGGTGGGTCGCTCGGTCAACGGCGTGCAGAACAGCCCCTTCCCCCAGCGTTCAAGCGGTCTCTCTCAGGGAGGAGTTGCCGGGAAGATTGCTTCTATTGGATCCAACGCGGATTCCTCCGGCGTGGACCTCTCCTCCACTGCAACCAAGACGGTCGACAACGCCGGCACCAGCTACCACAACTTCGTCGGGTCCGGCGACTTCGGCGGCAGCATCTCGTTCAACGTGGAGAAGAACACCGGCTCTGGTTTCAACACTGCGGGCCAGATTGTGCAGGCGGATCTCTTCGAGATCATCCCCGGATCGGGTGACAGTGCCTATCTCGGATACCTCGAGTTCAATGGCGCGGGTGCCATGTCCTTCGTCTCCGCGACTCCGGTCCCAGAGCCCACCACGTGGGGTCTCGTCACATCGGCCGGCCTCTTCGCCATCGCTTTCCGCCGTGGCATCAAGGCCCGGAAATCCTGACCTCTCGATCAACAATCATTCTATTTGCTTCTCTTTAGACTCCAACCTTTAAACCACATGAACCTCAATAAAATCATCGCCACCTCGCTTTTTCTCGCGGGCGTGGTTTCTTCCGTGAACGCCGCCGACTTCGAAGTCCGTTTGACCGGCTCGACCGCATTCCGGGCCCAGGTCTTCGCCGCCTTGGGCACCATGGGATTGACCAAGACGGATGCTGCTTTCGCCAACAACCAAGGCGGATTTAACTTCACCGGCACGCTGTCGGGCAAATCGGTCAACGTGTTCTGCGCCTTCTCCGGTTCGGTCGAAGGCATCCGCGACGTCACTCTGAACAACAACGTCCTCTTCACGAACGGCGTCAGCACCGGAACGTCCACGGCGGGCTTGGCCGATTATGCATTGTCGGACTGTTTCCAATCGTCCACCAGCTTTCTCACACCCACGCTGGTCGGAGTGTCGGCCGTCGCTGGCAAACCTGGGATCGCGATCCAGCCGTTCACTTGGGGGGCCAACGCCAACGCCATTGCCGCAGGCATCACGAACATCACTCCCAAGATCACGGACGGGCTTTTGGCCAATGGATACTGGCCCAAGTCCTTCTGGACGGGAAACTCGAACCACATCGCGACGGCTGTGAATGTGACGGGTCGTTACAATCTTTCCGGCACCCGCGTGATCACCCTGGCGGAGACGGGCTACGGCATCTTCAACCAGGTGCAGCAGAAGAAGGTCGTCGCCAACGTTTGGATGGACTTCGCCTTCGACGACGGCTACGGCAGTGGGAGTTCCGTCAGAGTTGACCTCAGCAATGCCAGCACGGGCGAGCCTGGTGTCGGTTATTTCGGCCTTAGCGATGCGGCGGCCCTCACGGGCGGTGCCCAGCCCATTTCATGGAATGGCGTCAACGTCTGGGCCGGTGGAGCTGCCGGCAACTTTGACCTCGAGCGTGTGAGAAACGGTTCCTACACCTTCTGGGGCTACGAGCATCTGTATAAGAAAAGCACCCTGAGCGGCTTCGCCGTCACCCTCTTCGAACCCGCGTTCGTGGCGGCGATGAAGACACAGTTGGACACCTCGACGACTGCGGCCAACGTTTCATCCATGTGGGTCTATCGGAACAAGGATGGCGGGCCAATTCTCCCGAATTGATCGAACGGCCATGTGCCGCTTAAAGCGGTTGTCAGAAAATTCTGAAGTGCGGACCTGAAAAGGTCCGCACTTTTTTGTGAGCCGAAGTGTTCACGTGCGATGACCCATGGAGATGGCCGGTGCTCCAGGATCGCATGAAGATTGGGTGACAGAGTGCAGAGTGCGATTGTTGTGGAACTGGAACCGCGCTTCAGCACTGGGGTTTAAACACTAGGATGCCGAGTTAGGACCGTGTCCGAATAGTTTTACTCAATGTCCGCAAAGAGGAGGTCGCTCTCCTTCAACATCTCTAGGTTGTTATCTCCGGCAGCCCCGGCGATTCACCAAACATCCCTGTCACACCATGTTTCTAGGCTCACAGACCCAGGTTGCACTTCTTTGGCGCATAACGGCGCAGCTTTTTCCAGCACTGTGCCTTCTCTGGACGCTTTCCGCATCCGCGATTAACTACTCCAACCTGAACATGGTCGCCGTTTTCACCACGGACGGTGGAAGCAGCGACATAGTCGTTGATCTGGGTCCAGCCTCGCAGTTTTACAGTGCTGCTCCCGGGTCCACCTTCTCCATTACCCGATATTCCGGGGCCAGCCTTTCCAACGCTTTCTCCAGCTTCGATTCCCTCAAGTGGTCGGCTTTTGGATCGATCGTCGGGACCAATGGGACGGCACAAAAACCCAAGAACACGATATGGGCCACGCGCCCAAGGAGTGACACGAGGTTGTTGTCAATTCCTTGGATCAGGCAGAGTTCCCTCGCATTGGGAGGCGTGGCGGGGAAGATGGATTCCGTCGGGAAGAACGCCCGGACCTATGGGGAGACGTTCGGCGGAGCGTCCAACGGGGTTTCCAACTCTGGAACAACGCTGATCCTCCCGACCGGGAATGATCTTGGGCCCACAGCGCTGATGGGTTCCGGGGACTTTGGCGGTTCGTGGCAGGACACGGTCGTCAACATCACCCCCGCCGATTTTTTCTCGTCCAAGTCCATCAGCCGGTCCGATCTCTTCGAGACGCTCCCCACTCCTCCCAGCGGTCCGGCGAACTATCTCGGGTTCTTCACGTTCAAGTGGGACGGCACGATGACCTTCACGGCCGCTACGTCAGCGCCCGGAGTTTCGCAGGCCGCTCCTTCGACAGGTCCTGCCGCAGGTGGAACGGCGGTCTTGTTGACCGGATCCAACTTCGTCATCGGTGCGTCGGTGTTTTTTGGCAGCACCACTTCGGCCACCGTGAATGTGGTCGGTTCCACGTCGATCACAGCGATTGCTCCCCCGGGAGCGGCCGGATCGGTCAGTTTGGTCGTGGTAAATCCCGACGGCCAGTTCGCCACGCTGACTAACGGATTCACCTATCAGGCCGGCTCTGTTCAGCCTCCGGCTCCACAGATCCTCGGTATCGCGATCGCGGGAACCGACGTGGTGATCCGTTCGGCCGGGGCCATCAATGGCAGTCTCCGGATCTTGTCGTCATCGAACGTGGCCGCCCCGGTCGGCGACTGGACTCCGGTGGCCACCAATTCCGTGGGACTGAACGGACTCTCGACCAACCGCCTGCCGATTACCCCGGGGCCTGGTCAGAGGTTCTTCCGCCTGGCCATCCCTTGAACGGACAAGGCTGATTTCTCCGTCCCCACGGGCTGCCGCGCCGCTCCTTGCAGCGGTGTCTGCATTATTGCGGAAAGGTCATCGGTTCGTCTTGGGATCGTCACATTGACGGGAAGAATGACCGTCTTGCCGTGAAGGGTCTTCGGTCTGGATGGAAGCCTCGCGGGCCATTGTTGGAATGATTCGATTCACAAATAGCCGGTTGAGTATCCGTGCGCACGACGGCATTGCGGGATTCGTCTTCGCCCTTGTTGCCGGAGTGGTCTGCCTTGCGACAGCTGGGCGGTTGTCTGCCCAGCAGCAGCCTGCCCCGGCTCCAAAACTGGCGGTTCACCGCTATGAGGTTCGAGGAAACACGGTCCTGACCGAGTCGGTTATGGAAGGTTTGTTCCGGGCTCACACGGGAACCAATCTCGGCATCTCCGAAATCGTCCAGGCCGCCTCTGATCTCCAGATGGAATACCGGCGGCGCGGATTTCCCACCATCAGCGTGGCTCTGCCTCCGCAGCAGATCACCAACGGGGTCGTTCAGGTTCAGGTGACCGAAGGCCAGCTCGCCGAGATCAAGGTGACGGGAAACCGGCATTTCTCCTCCGACAATGTGGCCAGGGCGTTGCCGAGTCTCCGCACGAACACGCTGTTGAACAGCCATGTGTTTCAGGCCGAATTGGACCGGGCGAATGGAAGCCGTGACCGCCAGATATTTCCCCAGATCGAGCCGGGACCCGAAACCAACACGTCGGCGATCGTGCTGGAGGTGAAAGACCGTTTTCCACTGCACGGGCGTCTGGATCTCAACAACATCGTCACTCCTGGATCGCCGGAGTTTCGCCTCAACGTGAACGCCTCCTACGACAATCTTTGGCAGCGCGAGCATTCCATCGGCCTCCAATACGGCTTCAGCCCGTTCTCCTACAAACCGGCCGCCGCACCCGGACTGGAACCCAACTTTGTGGAGGCGCCGACCGTCGCCAACTACAGCCTGTTTTACCGGGCGCCATTGTCTGGGGCTCGCGCCGTGACCGACGAGGTGTCGTCCGAGCCGAAACGTTACGGCTACAATGAGGCGACCCGCCGCTTCGAATTGCCGCCGACGTCGGGTCGTGCGGAACTGTCTGCCTACGCCAGTCGCTCATCGACGGATCTCACCACACGGGGACCGATCAGCACGGTCGTGGACACGGCGCTGCTCCGGATCGACAACCAGATCGCCACCCGCTCGGTCACGCGTGACGTCTCATCGGGCCTCCGGTTCAGCATGCCCCAGGCGAACTCCGGTCAATGGCGGGCGACTTGGAGCGCCGGCTTCGACTACAAGGACCACGCCGGCGTCACGTATCCTTCCAATGTTTTCTACTCCACCGCGACGATCACCAATTCGTCCGGCTTGCCTGATGTCCGGGAAGACACCACGGCCGTTCCTTCGGCCTCATCTGAACAGAACTACTCCTATCTTTCCGTCGTGTTGGGATGGCAAGGCACGCGACCGGACAAATGGGGGCTCACGTCTGGATCCATCAACCTGACCGCAGGCTCCGCCGCGCCCCTCACCGGCCTCGCAGACTTTCGAAACAACAGCGGTCCTTCCGCTTCGGAGCAGTTCGTCGTGGCCCGGGTCCGGGTCTCACGGGATCAGGAAGTCATCCGCAATTGGAGGGTGTCCGCGGCTGTCGAGGGCCAGTTGGCCAGCCAGTCGCTGGTGTCGCTCGAACAGTTCGGCATCGGTGGACTCGGCAGTGTCCGGGGCTATCAGGAAGGGGAGGTCTACGGGGACGATGGATTTTATGCGCAATTTGAAATCAAGGCCCCGCCATTTTCGCGAAGGGAGACCCTCGACGGGCGAGCGGTCGGGGTCGGCACCACGGTATCCTTCTTCACCGACTACGGCCGGGTGTTTTTGAAGGAACCCCGGGGACGGGAGTCGAGCTCGGACTTGTGGGGTGCCGGGTTGGCCGGTTCGGCATTCTTCGGGAAGCATTTCGAAAGTCGCTTTGTCCTCGGCTGGTCGCTCATCGACTCCAACACCCGAGCTTCAGGGGTCCTGCTCTTTTCATTCTCACTCGGCACCCAGTTCTGAACGACCATGAAGACACAAGACAACGCGGCCAGGCGCTTCATCGGTCGGCGTCGTGCCGGCTCCACAGGTATGCCATGGCTGTATGCCGGCCGTGGAATCTCGGGCGGCCGATCGGTGCTGTCGGATGCTCTGTGGCTCTCCAGGTCCGGCCCATGTCTGGCATTGCTTGCGTTGGGCGTGTTTCTCGATCCATCGGACGTGATCGCGAATCCTGCCGGGCTGCAGGTTGTTTCCGGCTCGGCCCAGGTGTTGCAAAGCGGATCGCAGGTCAACGTGGTTGCATCGCATAACGCTTTCCTGAACTGGGGCAGCTTCAACATCGCACGCGGGGAAACCACGGTCTTCCAGCAGCCGTCGGCATCTTCGATCGTTTGGAACCGCGTCAACGACCCGAATCCATCGCAGATCTACGGCAGCCTTCAGGCCAATGGCGTGGTAGTCCTCGCGAACCAGGCTGGTTTTTATTTCGGCCCGGAATCTTTTGTGAAGGCGGCAGGTTTGTATGTGACCACCGCACCCATCTATCCGGGAATGGCTGGCGCTGGTTCGTTCGAGTTCAACGGGGCGCCGCCGTCGATTCCGATCGTCAACTACGGCCGACTTGAAACCGGTGAAGGCGGATCGCTTTTCCTGATCGGGCGCGAGATAGAGAACAAGGGTTCGATCTCGGCCCAGGGTGGGACGGTTGGCCTTCTGTCGGCCCAGGAGGTTATGATCTCGGATCGGCCCGATGGGCGGGGGCTCAGCGTGAAGGTGAACGTTCCCAAAGGCGCGGTGGACAATTCAGGCCGCATCCAGGCGGATGCCGGGCGAGTGCTGATGCATGCCTCGGTCGTGAACCAGCGCGGGGTGGTCCAGGCAAACTCCATCCGCGAACGCAACGGCGTGATCGAGATCTTCGCCGCTGACACGGTTGAGCTTTCAGCGGGATCGAGGGTCGCCGCGGACGGCGCACTTTCCGGAGTCAGCGGCGGCGGCAGGATCACCATCAAGTCGGGGAATTTCTTCAAGGACAGGGTTGGCTCGGTCGTATCCGCCGGGGGCGGCTTGAACGGTGGCGACGGTGGTCACGTGGAGATTTCAGGCGAGGTGATGGAATCGATATTGTCCCGGCTGGATGCGACGGCGATCCCCGGCTGGGTGTCCGGTGGATTGCTCATCGATCCGAATGACATTGTCCTGGCTCGGTCCGGATCTGGCGGCGCGAGCGGCGGATTCGTCGGGGCCAACGCTTTGCCCGATACGTTGTCGCTTAACGTGGATACGGCGTTTTCCGGGTTCTCCAGCATCACCCTCCAGGCCCGGAACAACATCACGCTTCGATCGGGCGTGACTTGGGATCTGGCCGCTGGCACGGGCAAGGACGAGCTTCAGTCGAAGCTGACCCTGCAGGCTGGGAACGACCTGATTTTTGAGGCGGGATCGAGGATCCTTGGTGGGCAGAATTGGTCGGTGGACTTGGCCGCCGGGTTCAACTTCGCCGCCGGATCAGGGTTCCAGGCGGGCAAAGGGCGCCTTACGCTTTCAGGCGACGCGACGATTCAAACCGGAGGCGGGGCGATCTCGGCGTTGGCTGGAAATTCGATCGGAGTAGGCTCGGGCGCGATTCGCACCGTGGGCGGTGGACGCGTTGCGGTCGAGGCCGTGGCCGGCAACGTCGACACGGGAACGAGTGTCAACGGGTATACGTTTGGGCGGACCGGGTATTCGGTGAATCAAAACCTGGGAGGCATCAGCACGGCCAAGGGAGGTTCTGTTTCCATCAAGGCCGGCGGAAACATCACGTCCTTTCTTCCGCCGCCGTCAGGCAACGGCGTCGCATCCGAGGCGGGTTCGGGAGCGTTTGGCGCCGAAGCGGGCGATGTCAGTTTGAACGCGGGAGGAAACATTGTCGGCCACTATGTCCTTCGCAATGGAGCGGGCTCGATCGTGGCGGGAGGCGATGCGGGAACCTCCAGCCGGGCCCTCGCATTGAGCCTAGTGGATGGCAGTTGGTCGGTGGGTGCCACCCGTTCTATCCAGCTCCAGGAGATCAGGAATCCCAATGGGGTCTTCAACTCCAGCGCCCTCAACAACCCTTTCCGGTTCCGCTTTGACTACGGCGCAGGCGCTTCGGCCTCGTTGAAAGCGGGAAACGGAATCGTAATCGCCGGCAATTCACTCCCGCGCGCATCCGGCAGTTCACAGGGGTTGATACTCCCACCAAAACTTTCACTCGAAGCCGGAGCAGGGGGCATCCAACTGGCCGCCAACATCACGCTGTTCCCGTCTCCGACCGGTAACCTTGAGCTCACGACAACGTCCGGTGGCGATCTCCGGAGCACGTCGGCCGGGAATCCGCGGTTCCTGTTGCTGTCCGACGCGGAGCGACAACAGTGGAGCCTTTCCACCGACTTCACCTACGTCGATCGAGGCGGGAACACCCTTCATCTATACGACCTCGTTCCGGTCCGGGTCGACGTCTCTGGAACCGTGGAGGACATCAACCTCATCTCGTCCAAACCCGTTGCGATAACGGTGGGACGGGACATCCTGAACAGCAGCGTCCAGGCCCAGAACTTTCGGGCCACGGACCAGACCTCGATCTCCGCAGGGGGTAGGATCGCGAGCCGAAACTACTACAGCTTCGTGGCATTGGACCCCGGGACGCCCGAGCCGGACTTCACCGTCTTCGAGCGCGCATCGATTCCTTCAGAACAGGAGGGGGTGCCCCCCACGGCCAATTCCTCTGTCGCAGCGTTGGCGCGGCTCTTCACCTATAATGCCAAAACGCGGACGCTGGGTGTTGCCGGAAAGTTGACGGCCAGCGACAGGGTGCTCCTTCAGCAGATCCTTGTCTTCAATCCGGATAACTTTGCCGCGGCTCCGGTCCCGGCGTTGTTCGCCGACGCGGCTACATTGGATCGACTGGTCAAGGCCTCGGAAGATGTCCCGCTGGTTCCGTTGGAAGGAATCGAGATCGGCGGCCCTGGCAACCTCTCGATTTCGGCGCGCTCGATGGATCTGGGTCTTTCCCGAGGCATCATCTCGCACGGTCCGTCGCAGAATCCGGCGCTGATCGCCCATACCCATCGCGGCGCTGACATAGGCATTTCGGTGGTTGAATCGTTCGACATGTTTTCGTCGCTGGTTTTGTCGGAGTTCGGCGGAAGCATCGGTCTCACTGCCGGCCAGAGGATCAGCGTGGGTTCGTCGGAACGGCTCGGAAACCTCGATCTCCCGAGGGGAATCATCAGTCTCGGGGCAGGCGCGATCTCCGTCGTGGCGGGAGGCAACGTGGAGATCAACGGATCACGGATCGCGGCCTACGACGGGGGCAACATCGCGATCAAGTCGCTCACCGGCACTGTTGACGCGGGATCCGGCGGCAGCGGGTTCGTCCGCCTCAGCAAGCCCTATGTTGATTCCGCTACCGGTGAACTCCAGTTCATCGGCGCGACCATCCCAGGAAGCGGAGTCCTCGCGACGACTTTTCCGGAAACCCTTCCCGGGGAAGTTCCCCGGCTCGGAAACATCATCGTGGAGACTCCGCAAGGTGACATCCGCGCCGGCTCAGGCGGGTTCGTGCAGTTGGACCTGAGTGGCAAAGCGGACAAGAACTCGGCCATAAAGCTCCAGGCCGGAACCAAGAACCCGGGCTTCGATCCGGCCAAGCCGGAATCCCCTGAAAACAGGAAGTATCTGTATCTCGGAAGCATTTTCGCGACGGGTTCTGGGGTGATCGGAGCCAGGGTGGATCTCGACGCCACCGGGGACATCACAGGTCTCGTCGTCGCCCAAGGCGATCTCAACATCAAGGCCCAGCAGAACGTTAGCGTGACCGCGATCGGCCAGGGTGCCGTCAGCGTGAAAACCGATTCCGGAAGCGTTTCCGGAACGATCGTCGGCGTTGGCGCAGTCAACGTCGCCGGCGGAAGCATCAATGCCAATGTCGTCACCGGTCCGGGACAGGCCAGTGTTGCGGGAACTGTTACGGGAACCGGAGCCACCCAGGCCGCAGCCCCATCGGCGAACACCGCGAGTCAGGCGATAGCTCAAGCGGCGGCGGATCCGAAAGATAAACCCGTGGCAAAGCAGGACGACGATGAGAAGAAGAAGGATAAACCGCTTCTGACGAAGAAACGAAACAGCCGGGTCACCGTGATTTTGCCGCGCTCGTGAACGTGTGAATCCAAGGCCATGAACCGGGCGAATTCATCGGGCTTCGTGTTTACGAATGGGAGGGCCGATTGCGTCCAGACCCTGGGTTCGTTGCCCGTTCCATCCGTGAGGTCTGACCGATGACCAATCGACGGGTCATCTGGGCGTTGGCGGCAGGGAACGTCGGATTGCTTTTCGTCGTCGGGTTCCTGTGGGCGGAACGCAGCGGAGGATCGGAGCGAACCATGGCGCCCACGTCTACGTTCTTGAAGCCTACGAATCGATCGATCGTTGCGCCTGTCCGTGCCCAGGCCGGCCAGTTCCATTGGAGCCAGCTTGAGTCGACCAACTTTCTGACCTACGTCGCCAACTTGCGGGCGGTGGGCTGTCCTGAACAAACCTTGCGCGACATCATAGGGGCCGAGGTGCAGGCACTCTACGCACCCGTGCGGGAGGCAATCCTTGATGGAGAGAACAGTTCGGGGGGCCAGCTTGTCTCGGAGCGAGAGAAGCTGGCCCGAGACCAAGCGTGGCTTGTGGATCAGTTGCTTGGAATCGACCGCCCAGCGGCGATTGCGCAGGCCCGGTTGGACTCGGGGTTTGATTCGGCCAGAGACGACGCACGTTGGAGATCCGGTCTGGGTCCATCTGCGTCCCTTGCCGGGCGCCCTGTGACAGACCGGCGAGAGGTCGCCCCCCTGGCCGGGCAAGCTCGTCGTGCGTCGGTTGTCGAACGCGCGACTGCCGCTGGCATCATTGGGGATGGAAGTGCAGGCGTTGCTTCGCCTTCCCAAGCGGATGACACGGCCGCCCAACCTGTTTCTAGGTGGAGGCAGGCCCGTTCGCAGGCCGATCAGCATCTGCGCGTAATGATCGGAGATGAAGCGTTCCTGCACATCGAGCGTGAACGCCACCTGTCGACCATTCGCGGTCAGGCGCCGCCGTGATGTCGACGGGCAGCGGGTGTTGATGTTCCCCGCTTCGGCGTCACCCAATTGTTGCATTTTCCGGCTGTAGCTGGGCCTTGGAATTGGGTGAAACTGCTGGGCGGTTTCGGCACCAGGACGGTTAACGAACTCATCGATGGGAACTCGTCCGACGCTGGTTGAAACAGATAGATGACATAGAAAGACATAGTATGGAAACGTTTTTACCAAGTCCGTTGCTCGCGTCCGGCGCGCTTCAGTTTGCGTTCGAAAAGGCGACGATTGAGGGGAAGATCACGATCGGAAGTCTCCTGATCCTGTCGCTGTTCAGTTGGACGATCATGCTCACCAAGGGCTACCAGCTCTACCGGGCGCGGAAGATGACCAAGAAGTTTCTGGCGGTCTCCGCCGAAACGCGTGACCCGCTGGAGATCCAGCGCAGGGGCGTCGAGTTTGATGGGTCCCCGGCATATCACCTCTATTCCAGCGGTGCCGAGGAGCTGATCTACCAGCTGAAGAACAACCCCGTCGACGTGTCGCGGCGGCCGAAGGCGGCGGCCGGGAATCAGGAGTTCAGCGACGTGCACACGGACGTCCTCGCGAAATCTTCACTCACCAAGATCAGCGCCCAGTCCATGGAGTCGGTAAAGGTCGTCCTGGAGCAGGCCGCGGGCGCTGAGGCGATGTCGCTCGAGAAAGGAATGATCGTCCTGTCCACCGCGGTTGCGGGCGGTCCTTTCATCGGGCTGCTCGGAACCGTTTGGGGCGTCATGGAGACCTTCGCCGGCGTGGCCAAGGCGAACTCCGCCAGCCTGACCGCGATGGCCCCCGGCGTAGCCGGCGCGTTGATCGCCACGGTCATCGGCCTGCTCGTCGCGATCCCGGCGATGTTCGCCTACAACTTCATGGTCACCATGATCCGGGGAATCACCCAGGAGCTCGACGGATACGCCATTCGGTTCGCGACCGACATCGGCCACGCCTTTGTCGACAACCGCGCTCTCGTTGACGAGATCAAGGAGGCCAACTCCGAGCTCGTCAGCCAGTTGGTTCAGGCCCGCGGATCGGAAACCCGGTCCGATTGCGAGTCCCGGTTCCTGGCGAAAGGAAACTGACGGAGCGCAGGATGAAAAAGTGCTCCCAAGGCGGCCACGACACGTTGGCCGAGCTCAATATCACTCCGCTGCTGGATCTAGCCTTCGTGCTGCTTGTGATCTTCATCATCACGACCACGCCGATCGTCAACGATCTCGACCTGACCTTGCCGGAAGCTTCCAAAAGGCAGAAAGACCCGCCCAAAAAGGCGAACTACGTCACCGTGGAAGCAGGCGGAAAAATGTATCTGAACAAGAAGGAAGTGGATCTGGCCGGCCTTCAGGAGGGACTTATCGGCCTTCGAACCGACGACCCGGACCTCAATGTCATCGTCCGCGGGGACAGCAAGACCAAGTATCGGAAGATCCGCGAAGTGATGGATGTCCTCCAGCAGGCCAACATCGTGAAGGTCGATCTGGCGACCGAGCCGGCGGATAAAAAATAGGAAACCCGATCCATGGCATCCCGGCATTTCCAGAAAAAGAAGAGGCACACCTCGAAAGTGATGCTTGGGGTTTCTTTCGTCTTCCACACGGCCATCGTCCTCGCGCTCGCCTACTTCGCGGCCAAGGAAGGCTTGCTTGGAAAGCAGATCCAGAAAATCGCGGTCGAGATGGTGAAGGAGAAACCGCCCGAGAAACCCAAGGAACCCGAGAAGCCCAAGGAAGAACCGCCCAAGGTTGAGCTCCCCAAGGTTGCCGAGGCTCCAAAGGTGGATGCTCCAAAACCCGTCCTTGCCGCCGCTCCCCCTCCCGCCGCAGGCAACGCCGCGCCTCCCGCCGTGGCTCCTCCGGCAATGGACATCCCGTCGTTCGTGTTCGAGGGCGGAAAGGCCGTCCAGACCAGTTCGGACCCGGTGGCGCTCTACAAGGGGCGGCTGGAAACCGCCCTGCGGTCGCGTTGGAACCGGCCCGCGGATATTGAGGATGAGACGTTCGCCGCCGAGGTCGAAGTCGCTGTTGACCGCACAGGGCAGATCGGCAGCCCCGTGTGGAAGAAAGGTTCCGGCAACGCCCGGTGGGACGACTCAGTCCGCGGCGCTCTGGACTCGGCCAAGGGAGTCGACCGTCCTCCCCCGACGAACTTCCCCCCGAAAGTTGTCGTCCGATTCGATGTCGAGACGCTGACCGAGACCGTTGGCAGCCGCTGAATCCGGGAATACGAACCGTGAAGAAGACCTCCCGTTCAACTCATCACACGCTCAACGAGCTGAACATCACGCCGCTGCTCGACCTCGCGTTCGTGCTTCTCGTGATCTTCATCATCACGACACCGCAGATGGTGAACAACCTGGAGATGTTCCTGCCGTCCGGAAAGCCGCCTCCGGCGGCAGATCCCGACGCACCCAAACCCAAGGTCAACAGGATCGTCGTCGACGCGAAAGGCCAGACGTTCCTCAACGACCAGGCCATGACGCTTCAGGTGCTCAAAGAAACGTTGAGGCAGATGAAGGCGGCGGATCCGGAGCTCGGGGTCGTCGTCAAAGCCTCGGACGAAGTCGACTATCAATACATGGTCAACGTTCTGGACATCGTCCAGCAGATGGAGATCACCAAGGTCGGCTTGGCGACCGATGCCGCCGCACCATAAGCGCTGTCGCCGTTGAGAGGCGCGCCCCGTTCGTCATGTCACGGAATCGTTCTACTACCGCCATTCAGTTGTCACCTGTGGGCCTTTTGTTAGTTGGGCGATGCTTCAGCACCTGTCATTGACCCCATTCCACCTGCGCCCCGGCGCAGAGTCGGTGCCGGTCGATGACGAGTGGCTTTTTCTCCGTATCGAAGAAGGGTTCGGTTATTGGATGGGAGCGGAGTGCGGCGTGGATCTGCCCAATGGATCAGCCATTATTGTGCCCCCGGCCGGTCGGGGATTCATCCGTGCAAGCCAGCTTTGCGAGTGTAGGGGCCGACTTTTCGGACTCCGTGTCGACGCCTTGTCGGGCGTCCTGACACTCAACGAAGTCCAGGTGCTTTCGTCTCCCATCGCCCGGCCGACGAACGGTGCTTGGACGTTCGCCCATGATCATCCCATCGCGAACCGGTTTGATCCGTTGGCGGCGGACCAGACCAGCACCGTGTCCCGACGGGTTCAGCTCCTGGCCATCGTCGCGGAGCTGGTTGACGGCATTATGGCGAATGCCCCGGCCGTGCCACCCGCGGGGGCAGTGCCCAGCGCCATGGATCGATTTCGACTCCTGATCAAGGAAGTGCCGGAATGCGAGCTGCTGAACCTCTCCCCGGATGAAATCGCGCGTCAATGCCGCTGCAGTTCGCGCCATCTCAATCGCCTTTTCCGCGACGAGTTCGGGGTCTCCATGCGCAGCAAACTCACCGAGCTGCGACTGCGCAAGGCGAGGGATCTTCTGAGGGAAACCGACGCGAAAGTCATCCATGTGGCCCTGGAAAGCGGTTACCGGCATCTGGGGCTCTTCAACTCGATGTTCAAGCGCTACATCGGGATGACCCCGACCGAATGGCGGCGTCACGTCGCGAAAACGAAATCGCTGCCCCTGTTCAGGAAGCAAAAGAAACTGGTGATGGGCCGCGCCTAGCCGGGGCGGGTCATTAGCGGTTCTTGGCGGAAAACCACGTCGTAACCGGATTGTAACACTTGTGCCCTTTGTTCGTAACCAACGTCTCCCAGCTTCCACCTGTCGTTTACGACCCGTGTCACCAACGCACATGAACAAACCACGATCCTCCAAGCTCCTTTTGGCCGCCGGCTTTTCCGCCGCCGCCATCGCTTTCACCGCCAGCTCCGCCCAGGCGCAGTCGGCAGACGCTCTGATCGACAAGCTCGTCGACAAGGGCGTCCTCACCGTCGACGAGGCCCAGTCGCTCCGTGACGAGGCGGACAAGGATTTCACCAAGGCGTATTCGGCGAAGTCCGGTCTCCCTGAATGGGCCACCGCCGTGAAGTTGAACGGCGATCTCCGCGGCCGCTTCGACGGCATCTACCGCTCGAACAATCCCGACGACCTCGCGGACCGCAACCGTCTCCGCTACCGCCTCCGCTTCGGCGTCACGGCCAATCTGATGGACTCCATCGAGGTGGGCTTCCGCCTCGCTTCCGGCGACGCCGAGGGCGGTATCACGGCCAACAGCAATCCGATCTCCAGCAACCAGTCCTTCGACAACAACGGCAGCAAGAAGGGCATCTACATCGACCTCGCCTACGCCAAGTGGTCGCCGATCAACACGCGCGAGTTCCAGGGCGGCCTGACGTTGGGCAAGATGGAGAACCCCTTCGTCTTCTCTGACATCGTATTCGACTCCGACTACACGCCCGAAGGCTTCGCCGGCGCATTCAGCTATCTGCCGAGCGACGCACATACCATCAAGTTCACCGGCGGCGGTTTTGTGCTGAAGGAAGTCTCCGCCAGCAGCAAGGACGGGGCGCTCGGCGTGGCCCAGCTCCGTTGGGATGCGATCTGGAGCAAGAAGATCACGTCGAGCGTCGGCGTGGCCGCGCTGGCCATCGTGGGCGACGAGTCGCTCGGTAACGCCGCCGTCGGCAACGTCAACTTCGGCAACACCCGCAGGGCCGACGGCACGCTGCTCTACAACATGAACTCGTATGTCGGCGACGCCTCCGTCACCTACACGCTCGAGACCTTCCCGTTCTACGCCGGTCCGTTCCCGATCAAGTTCGGCGGCGACTTCATGCAGAATCCCGGCGCGGCCAGCGACCGGAACACCGCGTATTCCATCGGCCTGACCTTCGGCAAGTCCGGAAAGAAGGGCCTGTGGGAAATCGGCTACCGTTACCGCAGTCTCGAGGCCGACGCGTGGTATGAGGAGCTGGTCGACTCCGACACCGGCGCCTTCTACGGCGGCGCCGGCATCCCGAACAGCGGCGCGGGCGCAGGTTACCGTGCGGGCACGAACAACCGCGGCCACATCGTCAAGGCCTCCTACTCGCCCTACGACTCGCTCACCCTCGGCGTGGGTTGGTATAACATCGAAGCCATCAACGAGATTCCCGCCGGCTCCAACAGCAAGATCGACCGCATCCAGATCGATGCCGCATTCAAATTCTAACCGGTATTCCGAACCACGACTTCCAAGACTATGAAACTGACCAACCGCATCCTCGCCACCGCCGTGGCCGGCCTCCTGGCTGCTTCCTCCGCCTTCGCCGGCAGCATCACCGTCAAGGGTTCGGACACCCTTGTCGTCGTCGCCCAGAAGTGGGCCGAGACCTATATGGGCAAGAACGCCGCGGCCAAGATCTCCGTCACCGGCGGCGGCAGCGGCACCGGCTTCGCCGCGCTCCAGGGCAACACCACCGACCTCTGCAACGCTTCCCGCAAGATCAAGGCCAAGGAGATCGAAGCCTGCGTCAAGGCGTTCAACAAACGCCCCACGGAATACAAGGTCGCGCTCGACGGCCTCTCCGTCTACGTGAACGAAGGCAACAAGATCGCTTCCCTGAGCCTTGAAGAGCTGGAAGGCATCTTCACCGGCAAGATCAAGAACTGGAAGGAACTCGGCGGCGCGGATGCTCCGATCGTGGTCTACAGCCGTGAGAACAGCTCCGGCACCTACGAGTTCTTCAAGGAAAACGTGCTCAAGGGAAAAGACTTCGTTGCCAGCGCCCAGACCATGCCGGGAACTGCGGCCGTCATCCAGGGCATCGCCAAGGACCCGAACGCCATCGGTTACGCCGGTGCCGGCGGCGGCTCCGGTGCCAAACACCTGAAGATATCCACCAGCAAGGGCGGCGAAGCCATCGAGCCCTCGGAGGAGAACGTCATATCCGGCAAGTATCCCATCTGGCGTCACCTGTTCATCTACGTGAATCCGGCCCAGGACAAGGGCGAGCTCGGAGCCTACCTCAAGTGGATCCGGAGCGACGAAGGCCAGAAGGTCGTCAAGGAATCCGGCTACTACCCGCTCCCGGCCAACCTCCGTTCCAAGTAACCAGAACTCTTTCGGTCACGGTTCCTCCTGCGGCCGATTCCCTGGGCGGATGACCTGTTGCACAATTGTCGTTTGGCAACGGTCATCCGCCATCCCTATTCTGATACAGTGATCAACAACCAGCCAGACAACGCGCGCCGTTCGGCCGGCTGGATGGGCATCCACCGGGGCCACAAGGCGCGTCCGGCGGAGTGGATCGCCGAGAAGCTCATCTTCCTCGTCGCGTCGTCCACCATCGGCCTGATTTTCCTGATTTTTGTCTTTGTAGGGCGTGAGGCGTGGCCTGTCTTCACGGGAGATGTAAACGCCGCCGGGATCGAAGACGCGTTGCCCGTGTCCGACCTGGAGAGGCGCACGGCCGTTGAACTCCTTGCCTACCTCCGGATCACCAAGAACGACCTTGAGGACAAGCTGGCGCGGTTCGGCCGTGAGTTGTCCAAGGAGCTCAAGGAGCTTTCGCCCGCCGACCTGGCGGAGAAACTGAAGATCGAGCCGGAAGAGGTCCGCACCAAGCTGGCGAACCATTGTCCCGCCGACATCGAGAAAGCCGCCGCCAAGGTTATGAAGAACGTTGCGGGATTGAAGCCAGCCGACCTTCCGGCCGTTCGCGAGTTGCTGGCGCTCCAGCTGAAGGACACGATGCAACTGCTGATGGAGATCCGTGAGGAGAGCTTCAAGGAGAAGAACAGGGATTTCGGCCAGGACAAGGACGCCAAGCTCAATTCCGCCGAGTGGCGTTATCTCGTCGGTCCCCATCAATGGACCGGTTACAGCGAACCGGAATACATCTGGCAGCCGGTGGGAAACATCCACAAATACAACATCGTCCCCCTCTTCATCGGCAGTTTGAAGACGACGCTCATCGGTCTGCTCTTCGCGGTGCCTCTCGCGCTTGGTGCCGCCATCTACGTCTCCCAGCTCGCGTCGCCGCGGGTTCGGGAACTGGTCAAGCCAGGCATCGAGCTCCTGTCGGGTGTTCCGAGCGTGGTCATCGGCACCTTCGCGCTGATCGTGATGGCCAGCTTCCTGCAGGGGCTTCTGGGATACGAGACCCGGTTGAACGCCTTCGTGGCCGGGATCGCCCTCAGCTTCGCGGTGATCCCGCTGATTTTCTCGATCGCCGAGGACGCGCTGACCAGTGTGCCGCGCAGCTACGTGCAGGCGGCGCTGGCGTTGGGGGTTTCGAAGTGGAAGACGGCTTGGGACATCGTTCTGCCGGCCGCGATGCCCGGCGTCTTCGCGGCGGTGGTCCTCGGGTTCGGCCGCGCCATCGGCGAGACGATGATCGTCCTCATGGTCTGCTCGGCGCCGGTGATGGGCTTCAATATCTTCGATTCGGCCCGCAGCATCACGACGACGATCGCGGCCGAGATGGCCGAGGCGGTCTCGGGCGGGCACCACTACCGGATCCTGTTCATGCTCGGCACGCTGCTCTTCGCCGTGACCTTCGTGACCAATCTCATCGGCGACGTCGTCATCAATCGCCTCAAGAACCGCGTGGAAGGAAAGAAGTGAGCACGAATTCCGCAACACCCACGGGTCGCCGGTTTGTCAGGACGACGACCGACTACGCGTCGGGCATTTGGTCCGGCGTCACCCTGCTCGCCACCGCGCTGATCCTGGTGGTCCTGGTGATCATCGTCGGCAACATCGCGATCAACGGTTTCGGGAACCTCTCGTGGCGGTTCGTCTCCACCATTCCGGAGAAGGACTTCTTCGACGTCAAATCCGCAGCTGTCCTGCCCATGATCATCGGAACCACGATCCGCGTGCTGGTCATGACGATCTTCGTCATCCCCATCGGCGTGATTACGGCGGTCTACTTGACGGAATACGCCAGGAGCGGATCCGTCTACTCCCGCGTGATCCGCGCCGCGATCAACAACCTCGCGGGCGTTCCCAGCATCGTCTTCGGCCTTTTCGGCGTGGGTTTCTTCATCAACTTCTTCGGAAAGAACATCGACGTCCTGACCGGCGCGGCGTCGCCGGAGTTCGGCAAACCCACGGTTCTCTGGGCCTCCCTCACGCTGGCCGTAATGACGCTCCCCGTCGTGATCGTGGCCACCGAGGAAGCGCTTAAAGCCATCGCTCCCGGCCTGCGTGAAGCGAGCCTTGCGATGGGTGCTACCAAGCTCCAGACCATCGTCAAGATCGTCGTGCCCAACGCGCTGCCTGGCATCCTGACCGGAGCCATCTTGGCGATCAGCCGCGCCGCCGGCGAAGTGGCCCCGATTCTCTTCACGGGTGCCGCCTACTTCATGGCCGACTTGCCGACGCACTTGAGCGACCAGTTCATGGACCTGGGCTACCACGTGTTCGTGCTTTCGACGCAGTCACCCGACATCGAGAAGACCCGCCCGATCCTCTACGCCACGGTGCTCGTGCTCCTGATTCTGACCTTTTCCCTGAACGCCTTCGCCATCATCGCCCGCGCCCGGATGCGCCGCGCGATGCGGGCCGGGCACTGAACGATCCATTCATGGCCGCCATCACCCTCAAAACCAACGCGAGTTCTACGCCGGCCACCGCCGAGCAGGAATCCGCCGTGCCGCTCATCGAGACGAAGGGTTTGGAGCTCTTCTACGGAACGTCCAAAGCGCTCAAGGGCATCGATATCACGATCAAGGAAAAGCTCGTGACCGCCTTCATCGGGCCTTCCGGCTGCGGCAAGTCGACCTTTCTCCGGTGCTTCAACCGGATGAACGACCTCATCGACAGCGTCCGCATCACGGGCGAATGCCGCATCGGCGGAGAGGACATCTACGCGAAGGACATCGACGTCATCGAGCTCCGCAAGCGCGTCGGCATGGTCTTCCAGAAGTCGAATCTCTTTCCGAAGTCGATCTACGAGAACATCGCCTACGCCCTCCGTCTCCACGGCACGAAGGACAAGGCCGGGCTGGACGAGGTGGTCGAGAAGAGCCTCCGCGGCGCGGCCCTCTGGGACGAGGTCAAGGACCGGCTGCACTCCAGCGCCCTCGGGCTTTCCGGCGGCCAGCAGCAGCGCCTCTGCATCGCCCGCACCATCGCCATCCGGCCGGAGATCATCCTCATGGACGAACCGGCCAGCGCGCTCGATCCCATCGCCACGGCCAAGGTCGAGGAGCTGATCCTCGAGTTGAAGAAGGACTTCACCATCGTGATCGTCACCCACAACATGCAGCAGGCGACGCGCATCTCCGACTACACGGCCTTCTTCTACATCGGCGAACTCGTCGAATATGATCTGACCACGAAGATCTTCACCAACCCGGCGAACAAACGGACCGAAGACTATGTCACCGGTCGCTTCGGCTGAGCTTTCTGACCTTCGACCTCCACCCATCCCATGACTCATTTCGAACAGGACCTCGCAAGCCTCAAGGAAACGCTCCTCACCATGGCCAGCCGGGCGGACAGCGCCGTCGCGCGCAGCATCCGGGCGCTGGTCGACCGCGATGACGACCTCGCGCGCGCCGTGATCGAGGACGACTCGATCCTCGACGAGTTGGAGAAGGAAATCGACGGGATGGCCATAACGCTCCTGTCGAAGGCGCCGTTGGCGAAGGATCTTCGCCTGATCACCGTCGCGATGAAGATTTCCCAGAACCTCGAGCGTGTGGGCGACGAGGCCACGACGGTCTGCCGCCGGGCGTTGGAGCTCAGCCAGGAACCCCAGCTGAAGCCCTACGTCGACATTCCCCGGATGGCCCAGACCGGCCTCGAAATGCTGCGCGACGCGCTCGACGCGTTCGTCACCGGCGATGCGGAGAAGGCCCGCGCCATCGTCCCGCGCGACAAGGACGTGGATGCGATCAACAAGCAGCTCCATCGCGAGCTCGCGAGCTACATGATCGAGAAGCCCACGACCATCACGCGCGCGCTGAATTTAATGGTGGTGTCCAAGAGCCTCGAGCGGATCGCGGACCACGCGACCAACATCGCCGAGGAGGTCGTCTACCTCTTCAGGGCCGAGGACATCCGCCATCTTGGAAAAGGGCAAAATGGTTCCAGCAATTCCTGAACGCACGGATCGCCGCCGCGTTCTGGTAGTCGATGACGAGGAAGACATCGCCGAACTGATCTCCTTCAACCTCCGCGGGGCCGGCTTCGATGTCGTGACCGCCGGCGATGGCGCGCAGGCCTTGCTCCGCGCCGCCGAGACGCATCCCGACATCATCCTCCTGGACGTCATGCTGCCGGAGATGGACGGATTCGCCGTCTGCGAGATGCTCCGGCGATCCCCTGAAAATACCCGCACGCCGGTGATCTTCGTCACGAGCTGGAGCTCCGAGGACGCCCGTGTGCTCGGCCTCGAATTTGGCGGGGCCGACTATGTCGTGAAGCCCTTCAGTCCGAAGGAACTCGTCCTTCGTGTTCGCGCCGTGCTCGACCGCACGATGCCGCAGGACCCGGTGAAGAATTGATTCTATGAAACCCAAGATCCTTGTCGTCGACGACGAGCCGGATGCCGTCGAGCTGGTTTCCTTCAACCTGAAGGCCGCCGGATTCGACGTCGTGACCGCCGCGGACGGCGCCGAAGCCCTCAAGCGCGCCAAGGAATACCAGCCCGACCTGCTCGTGCTCGACGTGATGCTTCCCGAAGTCGACGGCCTGGAGGTCTGCAAGATCATCCGCCGCGATCCCTCGGTGGCCCACATCCCGATCATCATGCTCACGGCCAAGGCCGCCGAGATCGACCGCGTGCTCGGCTTGGAACTTGGCGCGGACGACTACGTCACCAAGCCCTTCAGCCCGCGCGAACTCGTCCTCCGCATCCGCAAGATCCTCGACCGCGGCAAAGTGCCCGAGGAGAAGTCCGACCGGATCGAGATCGGCGATCTGACGATCGACGTTCCGCGGCACCTGGTCAGCAGTTCTGGGAAACGCGTCGAACTGACCGCGACCGAGTTCAAGCTCCTCACGACTCTCGCACAACGGAAAGGCCGTGTGCAGTCACGCGAGCAGCTGCTTCAGGACGTCTGGGAATACGACAACCTCATCGATACCCGGACGGTCGACACCCACATGCGCCGCCTCCGCGAGAAGCTCGGCAAGTCGGCCAAATACCTCGATACCGTCCGTGGCGTCGGCTACCGTTTCGTCGAGGCCTGAACAGCGGGCCGCAAGTCGCCGTCCCTGAATGAACCTCGGCTGGATTATTGCCGGTTTCTCCGCCGCCCTGGCCGTTTGGCTGTGGCGGGATCGCCGCCGTCTCCAGAGATTCATCGCGGAGGAACATTCCAAGCTCCATTCCGACGTCTCGAAGGCCCGGCAGGAGACCGAGGACGACCGCTCCGAATTGGTCCGTCGGCAGGACGCCATCTTCAACAGCATGATCGAGGCGGTCATCGTCGTGGATCTCGACGGCCGGATCGTCTCCTTGAACCGCGCCGCGCGTTCCATGCTCAACGCCCAGGGCGACGTGCTCGGGCAGAGCGTCATCGAGGCCTTCCGCCGCCATGAGATCTCCGACGTGGTCCAGCAGGTCGCGCGGCAGAAACAGGTGCTCGACGTGGAAGTCTGCCTGGCGGGAATCGAGCCGCGTTATCTCCGCGTCAACGCCGTGGCCCTCAGCGGCGGCGACGGGATCTACGACGGCGCGGTGCTCGTCTTCCATGAAGTCACGCGGCTCAAGCAACTGGAGAGCACCCGCCAGGAATTCGTCGCCAATGTAAGCCATGAACTCCGCACGCCGTTGTCGCTCATCAAGGGCTACGTGGAGACGCTGCTCGACGGCGCGAAGGACAATCCCGAGGTCCAGACCAAGTTCCTCCACGTCATCGAAAAGCACGCCGACCGCCTCGCCTACCTCATCGAGGATCTGCTCCTCCTGTCCAAACTGGATTCCGGCCAGGTCGTCCTGAACCTCCAGACGACCGAGATGCGTTCCGAGATCCAGCACGTGCTCGACGATCTCCAGTCCAAGGCGGCGGAGCGCCGCGTGAAACTGGTGAACGAGTTCCCGGCCGACATCGAAGCGCCGGCCGATGCGGACCGCCTCCAGCAGGTGCTCTTCAACCTCATCGACAACGCGATCAAGTATGGCCGCACGGAAGGCTCCGTCGTCGTCGGAGGTTCAAGGCGGGCGGACGGCACGGTCGAAGCCTGGGTGCGCGACGACGGCCCCGGCATTCCACCCGACGCCCGCGAACGCGTCTTCGAACGTTTCTACCGCGTGGACAAGGCCCGCTCGCGCGAGCAGGGCGGCACCGGCCTCGGCCTCAGCATCGTGAAGCACATCATCCAGGCCCACGGCGGCGAAGTGCGCGTCGACAGCGAGCTCGGGAAGGGAACCACGTTCTACTTCACCCTCCCGGCCGCCGCTTGAGTTGATCCGCGAAGCGCGCGAAGGGGAACAACCGCAGAAGACGCGGATCAGGCCGAAGGAACGCGAAGTTCTCAGCATGGTAGGGCGAAGGCTCCTGCCGAGCCGCCGCTGGGGTTACTGAGAACCGATACGCAACGGCGGCAACGCCTGACGGTTGATGGGCGGCTCAAGCGTCCCCCGAGAAAGCGTCTTGTCATGAGATCGCCACGAGGCGGCTCGGCAGGAGCCTTCGCCCTACCTTGCTCCCTGGCCCACTTTCCCACCTGCCCGCCTGCCCACCCGCTCTCTTCAGTGCCCCGGCCCGGCCTGGTGTTCCTGGATGTATTCCTGCTTGAGGCCGAGTTTCTCGGGTGCGTGGAGGACGAGCATCTTCATGCGGATGTCGGCCGGGACTTCGCGTCGGGTCAGCTTGGAGACGACGACCATCAGCGTGATGGCGAGCGGCACGGTCCAGATGGCCGGCTGTTCGCAGAGGATGCGCAGGAGCGGATGCTCCGCGAAGAAGGCGATCAGCGGCTTGAACATCGAGAGCGACTGCGCGAGCGAATCCGTCCCCGCCGCCAGCGTGGTGAAGCTCGTCAGCGAGATGGCTACGACCGACAGAGTCCCGCCCGCCAACATGCCCGTGGCCGCGCCCTTCAGCGTCATGCCGCGCCACCACACGCTCATGAAGAGCAGCGGGAAGTAGCTGGCCGCCGCGATGGCGAAGGCCTGGCCGACCATGAAGTTGATCTCCAGCTTCTCCACGAAGCTGCCCAGCAGCATGGCCATCGCGCCGATGAGCACGGCGCACCACTTGAACATCCTCATGCGTTCCTCCGGGGTGGACTTGGGACGGAAGATGCGGCCGTAAACGTCGTGGGCCAGCGCGCCGGTCATGGAGACGAGCAGGCCGGAGAAGGTGCTCATGAACGCGGCGAACGCGCCCGCGCAGGTGATGCCGGAAAGCACGGAGCCGAGGACGCCATACTTCTCGTTCAGCAACCGCGGCAGCTCGAGGACGATCTTGTCCGTGCCCTTGGCGCCGACGCCGTTGTAGAGCTCGGGGAAGAGGTTGCGTCCCATCACGCCGAAGACGGGCGGGAAGACGTAGAAGACGCCGATGAGAATCATGACCCACATGGTGGTCTTCTTCGCGGCGACGCCGTCGGGGTTGGTGTAGAAGCGGACGAGGATGTGCGGCAACCCGGCCGTGCCGCAGACCAGCGCGATGATGAGCGAATAGGTGTAGAGCAGCGAATACGGACGCGCGGCGTCGCCTTCGATCTTGGCGGCCTTGGTGGCCTTGGTGGTAAGCGGGCCGAAGGGGCTTAACCACGCTGAGTCTGTTGGTGCTTTAGCCGGTAAAAGTTTCCCAACTGGAATCAAAATATTCGTGTAGGCAAAGGTGACTTGCTCGTTTGACTCCTGAACCAAAACAAAGCCATTTTCGCCAAGCACGCGCAGGAAAAGCCTCAAACACTCCGCTCCGTAAACGGTCTTCTTTGCGGGCCACGGCACTGAAGTTCGGAGTTGTCCAGTCACCGCCGCAACAACTGTGACCTTACCTTTGATGTTCCCATATTCCTTGATCAAAGAGTGCAATTCCGTCGCCGCTCCGGGGTCGGTTCGCCCCGACATACCTGCAACTTCAAATCCTTTCAGGTGAAGTCGCTGATAATTGTTCAACCCGATCAGAGACATCAGTCGAAGCTTCCATTCTGGTGAGTTCGTAAAATCTGCCCTCGGCGTGTGTAGCTTAAACAGGTTGGTTGCTGAGGGCGAGTTGAGAAGTTCCATGTAGCCGGTTTGTGGAAGGCCATCGGGTATTCGCCAGCGTTCTCCGCCATTGCTCTCCAGCTGCTTGCCATACCCGCCATACACCGCCATCAGCACGAAGACCGGCACGGAGATGGCGAACATCTTGGCCCAATACTGGAAGGCCTGCACGAGCGTGATGCCCTTCATGCCGCCCAGCGCGACGTTGAGCGTGATGACCGCGCCGACCAGCACCACGCCCACCCAATACGGCAGGCCGGGGAAGATGTAGGCGAGCGTCACGCCCGCGCCCTTCATCTGCGGCATGGTGTAGAAGAAGCCGATGAAGAGGACGAAGATGACGGCGATCTTGCGGAAGAGCGGCGAGTCGTAGCGGCCTTCGGCGAAGTCGGGAATCGTGTAGGCGCCAAAGCGTCGCAGTGGTCCGGCGATGAAGAGCAGGAGGAAGAGGTAACCGCAGGCGTAACAGACGGGATACCAGAGCGCGTCGTAGCCGCTGCTCATGACCATGCCGGCCACGCCCATGAAGCTGGCGGCGCTGAGGTATTCGCCGGAGATGGCGCTGGCGTTCATGCCCACGCCCACGCTGCGTCCGGCCACGAAGAAGTCGCTGGCGGACTTGGAGGTCTTGGCGGAGCGGAAGCCCATCCAGACTGTCACCAGCACCGTGATGGCGCTGAAGGAGAGGATCCACGGGTCGATGGCGGCGAGGAGCATAAATGGGAATGACGAATGACTAAGGCCAAATGTCGAAAATGACGGCGGGCTGGGGCGTTGATCGGGAAGGTAGGGCGGGCTTCCAGCCTGCCCCGGGTGCGACCGGATGGTTCGCGCGGACGCTGAGTCCTGTTGGACGAAGTTGATCGAGCCTGATTCCACGAGCGATCGGGGCAGGCTGGAAGCGCTGCCCTACCTTGTGGCTGCCGCTGCGCGGCGGCCTTTCAAGGCCGCTATCTGAACTGGAGGCCAAGGGACGCATCAGGCTTTCGGTTTTTGGCCTTCGGCCTTCGTCATTTGAACTTCGCGGACTTCCGAATCCTCCAGGGCGATGGATTTGCGGATGAAGGTGAAGGAGATGATCCAGACGAAGGGGAAGAACAGGACGCCGAGGATCAGCCACGAGAGGGTGAAGCCGCCGACGCGTTTGGCCATGAGCTCTGGGGCGAAGTAGTTCAGCAACGGCATTCCCAGCAGGGCCACGAGGAAGGCGAACGCGCAGGCCACGGAGAGCTTCAACTGCCGCCGCATGAGCGCGTGCAGGAACGATTCCGAGTGGATGTGGTCGTCGCGGGACGGCTTGGGGGAGTCCATGGCTGAAGGGTGTAGCAGAGCGGTCCCGGCAGCGACAAGCGGCGGGCTTGACCAACTGTCGTCGAAACGCCCCGGCCGGGTGTGTGCCGGAATGGTGACGAATTCGTTTCAGATGGGTGAAAGTTGGATGCCGACCCCCAAGGTTGATTGTAGCGGCACGGCCCGAACACGGATAACTTCCGCTGTGATGATCAAGACCCAGCTAAACCTCGTAAGCCTTTTCGAGAACGAAAAGGATCAGCTCACAGTGGCGGCAGGACAACCGGTGTTCCGCGAGGGTGACCCCGCGCATGAGTTGTTCGTGGTCTTGGAAGGAGCCGTGGACCTGCTCGTGGGAACCCAAGTGGTCGAAACCGTCCAGCCGGGTGGCGTTTTCGGTGAGCTCGCCCTGGTGGAATCGAGTCCCCGGACGGCCACCGCGATTGCCAAGACGGATGCCAAGCTGGTGGCGATCAACGAACGGCGGTTCACCTACCTGGTGGCGAACACGCCTTTCTTCGCGCTGCATGTCATGGGCGTCCTCGCGGGACGGCTGCGCCGGATGGATGAACGGTTCCTCTGAGTTCTGCCTTCAACGGTTCCGACTCAGCGTCACTCCGTAGCCGCGCCAGCGATTGAGGAATTCCTCGCGGGTCTCGCGTGATTGGCCTGTCAGCGGATCGGCCACGAGAAGGTGGTCTTCGGCGACTTCGCGGATGGTGACCCAGTGGTCGAGCATCAGGCCGTATTTCACGATGACCAGGTGGACGCCGGGTTGGCGGAGGGCATCGAGATCTTTCCAATGGCTGATCGAGGCCTTGATGCCGTTGGTGGCGTAAGCCTCGTTGATCGCTTCGGCCAGCATGTCGGGAGGGGTTCCGGTGGCCGAGCTGGTGCGGGCACGCAGGGCCAGATCTCCCTCGCCGGCTTCGATGCCGAGGCTGCGGAGCGCGGTCACGGCGGCTGCGGGGTCGCATGTATAGTCGGTGTTCTGGAGGCAAACGCCGTTGCCGTCGAAACGTGTGGTGAGCGCGCGGAGGAAGTCGGGGTTCAGGACGCTCGCGAGGCATGGCCAAACGGAATACTGGAAGATGGCGAGCACCGTAAGCGCACCCACGACGACGCGTTGCCGCTTCACGGCGAGCTTCGGGATCAAAGAGCAGAACAGCAGGCCGATGGCGAAGCCCGCCGCGAGGTAGCGGATCCGCCCGAGAACGCTCCACGCCATGAATGGAAGCGCCGCCGTCTGCGGCCATCGTGCGGCTGCGCCCAAGGCGAGGATGTAGGCCAGCGGGACGACGTAACCCAGCCACCAGATTCGCCGGTGTTTCGACACCGCGAGACCGATGATTGCTCCGACGACTGCGCCGGTTATGGCGATGAGGGTTTCGAGCCAGGGATTCATGGAACGGTTGCTCGGACGATTTCTCCGGTCTCCAGCAGGTAGAACATCAGCTTCCCCTCGATCAGAAAGGCGGCCGTCGCATTCGTCGGCTGGGCGGCATTTGTGCCGATGAAGGGGAATTCAATAAGGGCGAGCGCACGGGTTTGGGCTTGGGGAACGGCGCCAGGCATGAAGAAGCCGCCTTCCATCAGTTCGCCCAACGACTTCGCCGGGCGCTGATTCTTCTCTGAGAAATAATCCAACGCCCGCGAAAGGTCCCGCAACGTGTCGCTTGCAAAGGTTGCTTGAACCTCTTGCTCGGGAATCGGCGTCATGAGGTTTGGCAAGAGACTACCCACTCCGACCAAGGTCAGAGCGACTGATGCGGCTATCGCGATAGTTTTCCTTTTCACGAAACTGGATCCAAGAGTCTACCCGATGCGGGGCATTTGGGAGCCGTGGAGACCGGGCCGCTACTTGGTCTGACCGTTCCTGCGGAAGATCATCACGTGCTGCCAGGGCAACATGCGGAGGGTTTCGTCGAACTTGAGCGGGTGGGGCGCGAGTTCCTTCTTCACCTGTTCCTCGGTCATCTTGTGCAGTTCCTTGATCGGCACCGCGCGGTCTTCGCCGCGATACTCGACGAGCACGAGACGTCCGCCCGGTTTGAGGGAAGCTGCAAGGCCGGCCATCATCTCGAAGGGGAACTCCATCTCGTGATAGACGTCGACGATGAGGATCGTGTCGACGGAGTTCGGCGCGAGCTTGGGATCGGACTCCGTTCCGAGGACGGGGCGGATGTTGTGTATGCCGGCCTGCGCGGCCTTGTTCGTGAGGATGTCGAGCATCTCCTGCTGGATGTCGGTGCCGAAGACGACTCCGTTTGTCCCGACGGCGTGGGCGATGAGGCGGCTGTAGTAGCCGGAGCCGGCGCCGATGTCGGCCACCGCATCGCCGGGTTGGAACTTCAGCGCCTTCATCAGGAGATCGGACCGTTCCTCCTCCTGGCGTTCGGTCCGCTCCAGCCAGGGCGCGCCATGGTAGGTCATGAACTTCGCGATCTCGCGGCCGAAGTAGAACTTGCCGACGCCGTCGCGGGTGGCGGCGCCGGTGCGGTAGTGGTTGGTCGTCGTGGAAGAAGTTTCGGCCGCGTGGATCGACGGCGAGGAGCACCATGCGAACGCTGCGGCGATGATTGCGGACATCCAGGCGGACGGAAGGCGGCGGTGCATGGGGCCAACCTGCTGCCGGATCGCATCGGTTTCAAATCCCATCTGGACAACCAATAGGGCTGGCGGCAGTTTCATTTCCAATGATGCGGTTTGTCCTGAAAACATTGCCTGTTGTGGCGCTGGCGCTGGTTGCGGCCGGTTGTTCGTCCATCACCAATCTCACCCCGTCCAAGCTCCCCCGGAACGCCAACGGTCTCTACCAGATCGAGGCCGCCTGGCAGACGCGCGAGCAGAGCGTGATCCCGGGTTCGTTGACGCCCCAGGTCATGGTTGGCTCCGAATTGTATCCCATGCGGCCGGTCCCGACGGTCGAAGGACGGTTCGAGGCGTTCGTGCCGGTTCCGGCCGGACAGAACCTGCTGCGCTACCAGTTCAAGTTCGACTTCCAGAACTACCGGATGAACGTCCGCCGGCCGAACAGCTACATGTCACCCGGCTATACCCTTGAGGTGTCCAACAAGTTTTGACCGCCCGCGTAGCTCCAGTTTTGAACGCCGGTCGCCTTCGATGGCACCGGCGTTTTGATTTCATGTCAGCCGGGTTGCGTGCGTGAGATACTCTGTTACCCATTGCCGCCGATGAACGCGGACCTCCTTCAGGCCATCCAAGCCAACCTGCTTTCGCCGGCGTTGCTGTTCTTCGTCCTCGGTGTCGTCGCGACCCTGGTGAAAAGCGACCTCAAGTTTCCCGAGACTCTCTACATCACCCTGACGATCTATCTCCTCACGGCCATCGGACTGAAGGGCGGCGCGGCGCTCTCCGAGGCCGGATTGGCCAAGGTCTGGTTGCCGACGCTGGCGGGAATCGCGCTCGGGGTGGTGATTCCGCTTTGGACCTATGCGGCGTTGCGTTTCGTCGGACGATTACCGGCGGTCGATGCGGCGGCGATCTGCGCGCACTACGGTTCCGTCAGCGCGGTTACCTTCATTGCGGCGACGAACTTCCTCAGGCAAATCGGCCAGCCGTTTGAAGACTACGCGACCGCATTCCTCGCCGTGATGGAATCGCCGGCGATCATCGTTGGTGTCCTATTGGGCAAGTTGGCGCTGCGTCGCGACGGCGATGCGGCTCCGCTGGGCGGTGTCATCAAAGGCGCGCTGCATGAAGCGCTCTTCGGCCGAAGCGTAGTGCTTCTTGTCGGGGCTTTGGTCGTGGGAATCCTCTCGGGCAAGAAGGGCCTGGAAGCGACGGCCGGCTTCTTCGTTTCGCCGTTCCAGGGCGTGCTAGCGCTGTTCCTTTTGGAAATGGGAATGGTGGCGGCGAAACGTTTCGCCGATCTCAAGCGTGTCGGACCGTTCCTGCTCGTGTTCGGCATCGTCGCGCCCGTGCTCAACGGCATCGCCGGAGTCCTGATCGGTCAGGCGGTCGGGTTGAGTCTCGGTGGTGCGACCTTGTTCGGCACCTTGGCGGCGTCGGCGTCCTACATCGCTGCGCCGGCCGCGATGCGTCTGTCTTTGCCCGAGGCCAATCCCACGCTTTACCTGACCGCGGCGCTGGGAATCACGTTTCCATTCAACATCACCTTTGGTCTGCCGCTCTACTTCGCCGTGGCGCGCTGGGCTTTCGGAGGAACCGCTCCATGACCAAACATCCGATGTCCCTCGTGACCATCGTCTGCGAAAAGCTGGCCCGCGAAGCCGTGACTAAGCTGCTTCGCGAAGTCGGCGCGCACGGCTGGACGCTGTGGGAGGTGGAAGGTTCTGGCGCTCAGGGAAACCGGACAGGCGACATCCCCGAGTTTACCAACATCCAGGTCGAGGTGATCGTCCCGTCGGGGGTTGCAGAGACGTTGCTGACGCGGTTGGAGAAGGAATTCTTCAAGCGCTACGCCATGGTCGCGTATGAGAGCGACATCCGCGTGATCCGCCGCGAGAAGTTCTGAGCCGGGATCATGCGGCAGAAGGTAGGGCGGGCTTCCAGCCTGCCCCGTGCTGACCGGGGTTTCCGCAACAATGAGCGCCATGAGACGCCCGCACCGTCTGGCTCCATATCGTGGGCGACTTGGGCAGGCAAGATGCGCTGCCCTACCTTCTGGCCGCCGCTTGGCGGCCGCATTTCGGCTACATCGTTCCGGATTAGGCGGACACGAAGCGTCGATCGCCCCACCTGCGTCAGAGCACGCCGCGGCAGTTCCGGGCGCCGCAGCCGCACTTCATTCCGCCGGCGTGGGGCGTGACGCCGTAGTCGACGGTGAGTTCTGTTCCGGAGGCGATGGCGCGGAGGCTGTAGACTTCGAGGCGGCGGTTGAAGATGCGGAGGTAGCAGTTGGGATCGCAGGAATGATTCAGGTGCTTGAACGGCCCGCCGTCCGAACAGTCGAGCGCCCATTGGTCGTCGAGTTCGACGAAGTAGATCTTGGGCGCATTGGTTATGGCCTTCCGCGCTCCGGGCAGTTTGACCAACTGGCCGATGATCTCGCCCAACTTGCGTCGGCCGGGCAGCGGAATCGCGGCGAAGATGCCGCGGCCGTTGATCGGGCTGGAGCCTACTCGGACGGCATCGGCGGGCACGGAGGTCTTCGGCCGGGGCATGTTCGTCGTGGGCTCAGTCGAGGATCGTCTTGTCGACCATGACGTCGCAGTCGAGAAAGACCTTCTTGCCGAAGTGATGTTCGAGTTCCTTGCGCGAGTCGGAATTGAGCTGGCGGATGCGCTGGCCGCCCGCGCCGATGACCATGGCCTTGTAGCGGTCGCTGGCCACGAGGATGGTCGCGAGGATGGCGATGAGCGGTTCGCCCAGCTTGGTTTTCCGTTCCTCGATGGAGCCGATCTCGACGCGGGTGCGATAGGGGATCTCGTCGCCCATACGGAGGTAGATCTGTTCACGGATGAGTTCGCCGGCGGCGAATTCACGGGAGGTGTTGGTGACCTCGTCCTCCGGATACAACGCCTGCCCGATGGGCATGGACTTCATCAACGCGGCCACCAGTTCTTCGAGGCCGTGGCCGTTGAGGGCGGAGACTTCGATGATGGCTTTATAGCCCGTGGCCCGGGCGCGCCAGGCCTCGGAAGCCGGCCGGTTTTCGAGGTCTGATTTACTCAGGCATAGGATCTTTGCCTGGGGAACATTCGCGAGAACCGCGACGACCATCTCCTCTTCCTCGCCGATCTCCTTGGTCGGATCGACGACGTGCAGGATGGCGTCGATGCCGTCGAGCGCCCGGCGCGCGCGCTGGTGGAGCTTGTCGACGAGGGCGCTGGCGTGGGTCTTGAAGAAGCCGGGGGTGTCGACGAAGACGATCTGGCCTTCGGGCCGGTGGACGACGCCCTGGACGGCCTCGCGGGTGGTCTGGGGCTTGGGCGTGACGATCGAGACCTTGCGGCCGACGAGCGCGTTCACGAGGGTGGACTTGCCGGCGTTGGTGCGGCCGAGCACGGCGACCATGCCGGCGCGAAAGGTTGGATTTTTTTCCGGAGTATTGGACATCGAAGGGGTGAGCCTAACCTGATCGGCCGGTCGCTGGGAAGGAGTGCTCGAAGCTGATTATCGGGATGACCGCACGGTAAATGGGTCTTGTCTGCCACGGTCACCGGCGCTTCGCTCGCAGTCCATACACCATGAGACGCTTCATCCTTCTGCTGCTTTGCGCCCATTTCGTTGCAACGACGTTTGCGGCGGACTTGAAACCGGCCGCCGGCCAGACGGGCCGCTTCCTCTACGTCGCCGAGCCAGGCATCCGCAACTACCTCGAACTCGGCGGACATGGCGTGCTGGTTTTCGACATCGACCACGGGCACAGGTTCATCCGCCGCATCGCTGCGCGCGGGCTCGACGAAAAGGGGCAACCGTTGAACGTGAAGGGCGTCTGCGCCAGCGCGGCCACGGGCAGGCTCTACGTCAGCACGCTGAAGACGCTGACGTGCTTCAACCTGACGACGGACGCAGTGCTTTGGGAAAAATCCTACGAAGGCGGCTGCGACCGGATGTCGATCACGCCGGACGGAAAGACGATCTATCTTCCGTCGCTCGAAGGTCCGCATTGGCACGTCGTGAACGCGGCGGACGGGAGCGTGATCACCAAGCTCGTTCCGGATTCGGGCGCCCACAACACCATCGTCGGGCTCGACGGTTCGAAGGCCTACTTGGCCGGTTTAAGGTCCTCTCTGCTCCGCGTTGCCGATGTAGCCACGCATAAACTCGCCCGCGACATCGGGCCCTTCAGCGCGCCGGTTCGGCCATTCACCGTGAACGGCGCGCAGACGCTGGCCTTCGTGAATGTGAACGACCTGCTCGGCTTCGAGATCGGCGACATCCGGACGGGCAAGATGCTGCATCGGGTCGAGGTCACTGGATTCCAGAAGGGGCCGGTCAAACGCCACGGCTGCCCGAGCCACGGCATCGGCCTGACGCCGGATGAAAAGGAGCTCTGGCTGGCGGACGGTGCCAACCAGTGCATGCACGTCTTCGATGCGACCGTCATGCCGCCGAAGCAGGTCGCCACGATCGCCCTGAGGGATCAGCCGGGCTGGATCACCTTCTCTCTCGACGGGAAGCTCGCCTATCCTTCCACTGGCGAGGTGTTCGACGTCCGCACGCGAAAAATCGTCATCGCCCTCAAGGATGAACAAAGCCGCGAGGTCCACAGCGAAAAGCTCATCGAAATCCACTTCGCCGACGGGAAGCCTGTCCGCAACAGCGACCAGTTCGGCCTTGGCCGGGTCGGCATCCGCTGAATTTCGGCGAACCAAAAACCGTCTTCCTTGCGTTCGGACTTTTTTTCGCAACCTTCACCGCCATCATGAAATCCTCGCTCAAAACTCTCACAGCTTCCCTGCTCTTCGGAGCTTTGGCCATCGGCAGCGGCATCGCGGCCGACTGGCCCCAATGGCGCGGCCCAAACCGCGACGACCATTCACCCGACAAAGGGCTGCTCAAGAAGTGGCCCGAGGGTGGGCCGAAGCGCCTCTGGCTTTTCGAGGGCGCAGGCCTCGGTTACGCCGGCTATTCGATCGTCGGCAACCAGCTCTTCACCCTAGGCCTGCGGGATGACCAGGAATTCCTCATCGCGGTGGACGTGACCAAGGGCACGGAACTCTGGGCGACGCCGTTTGGGGCCAAGTATCCCAACAAGTGGGGCGACGGACCCCGTGGCACCCCGACCGTGGACGAAGGATTGGTCTATGCCATCAGCGGACAGGGAAACCTCATCTGCTCCCAGGCCAAGGATGGCAAGATGGTCTGGCAGAAATCCCTCGCGACAGATCTCGGCGGCAAGCTTCAGAACTGGGGCTACACGGAGTCGCCATTGATCGTCGGCAACAGGGTCATCTGCACGCCCGGCGGCTCCAAGGGAACGATGGCGGCCTTGGACAAGAAGACCGGCGCGCTGGTCTGGCAGACGTCGGAACTGACCGACCAGGCGCAATACTCCTCGCCGATCCTGATCACCCACGCGGGCAAGAAGCAGATCGTCCAACTCGTGGAGAAGAAGTTCTTCGGGGTCGCTCCTGAGAACGGAAAGGTGCTTTGGAAATCCGATTTCCGGCCGGGCAATGTCGCCGTCATTCCCACGCCGATCTATGCGGACGGAATGGTCTACATCACCGCCGCTTACGGGGCCGGTTGCAAGGCGGTCAAACTCGGAGCCGACGGTTCCGCCACGACGGTCTACGAGAACAAAGTCATGAAGAACCACCATGGCGGCGTTGTTCTCGCGGACGGCCACCTCTACGGCCATTCCGAAAGTTATGCTTGGGTCTGCCAGAATCTTAAAACCGGGGCGGAAATTTGGAGCAGCAAGGCGCTTGGCAAAGGCGCGGTCCACTATGCCGACGGGATGCTCTATTGCCTAGACGAAGGCACCGGCACCGTTGTGCTGGCGGAAGCCTCCCCCAAGGGCTGGGCTGAACACAGCCGGTTCAAACTCGATCCCCAGACCAAGCAGCGCAAGCCTGACGGCCGCATCTGGACCCACCCCGTCGTCGTCAACGGCAAGCTCTTCCTGCGCGATCAGGAACTGCTCTTCTGCTTCGATGTGAAGGGGAAGTGATCTCCCGGCTCTCCTCCGGAAACACAAAGGGCAGGCGGAAACGCCTGCCCTTTTGCTTGGATCAAAAAATGTTCGAGGTCGCTCAGGCCTTCACGGTGATCTTGGCCCAGGCGATTCCGATCTTCATGGCGTGGGCACCCAGGGCCCGTTCGTGTTCCATCAGCACGGTCCGGACGACCGCGGAATCATCCGCATGTCCGAACTCCGGGATGGAGTTAGGAATCAGGTCCATCTGACGATGGGCGTAGACCAAGGCAAAGGAAGCGGCGGCGACGGTCACGAAAGGCAGATCCTCGCCGGCGCCTTCGGCATAGTCCTCGACGACATCGGCCAGAAACTCCAGCTGCTCGACCAGATGCGGGAACTTGGGCGCATTGATCTGGGCGAATTCGAGCTTCAGCAGCGGCAGCTTGCGGTGGATGCCCTTCAGGACCTTGGGGGTGATCTGTGCCGCGCCGTGGTGGACGAACTTTGCAATCTCAGCCATGGGCGCAGCATGGGAAACCCCCGGCCCGATGACAAGCAGGGCATCGTGAATTTCCACGAACCGGGATTCCCGACCGGCCGGCATAATTAATTTTCGGAAATGCAGCCTGATACCAAGACACTTGCCTCCCTTGTGAAAACTTTCACAAGAGGCTCCTTGACCAAAACCGGACCATGCAGGATACATCTCTCAGGTTACGGCACAGCTTTCAGAGAAAGTGCCATTGCTCTTTGGCCGCTCATTAAATTTCCGAAAGTCGGGTGTTCAACCAATCTTCGGAACCTCCCCGTAATCCTACTTGAACTCGAAACTCCCCGGGCCTTTCGGACTTCCCCAGTCTGTCTGGCCCGGTTTTGTTTTCCCCTCTTCCCTCCGTCTCGAATAGCGTTCGCGGCAACCCGTCCCACTTTGCCATGCCGCCCGCTCTCCTGTTTCGAACCGTTGCCGCCCTGATCCTGGGAACGACTCTCGCCTTTGCAGCAACAGATCCATTCGCCGACATGGTCAGGGCGACTGAACCAGCAAACCCCGCCGAACAAAGGGCCAAGTTCCAGCTCCCGCCCGGCTTCGACATCCAACTCGTGGCCAGCGAGCCGGACATCAACAAGCCGATGAACCTCGCCTTCGACGCCGCCGGCCGCCTCTGGGCGACGACGAGCATCGAATATCCGTGGGCCGCGCCGACCAATCGGCCTAGCCGTGACCGGCTGATGATCTTCGAGGACTTCGGACCCGACGGCCGGGCGCGCAAGGTGACCCAGTTTGCCGACGGATTGAACATCCCCATCGGCATCTATCCGTTCCGCACCGACGATAAACACTGGAAAGCCGTCGTCTGGAGCATTCCCTACATCTGGCTGCTGGAAGACACCGACGGCGATGGCAAGGCCGACAAGCGCACGCCGCTCTACGGTCCGTTCGATGTCACCCGCGACACGCACGGCAATCAGGCATCGTTCCGGCGCGGCTTCGACGGCTGGATCTACGCGACCCACGGATTCAACAACGATTCGTGGATCACCAATCGCGACGGCTCCGTCGTCCACCTGAATTCCGGCAACACCTACCGCTTCCGCCTCGACGGTTCCAAACTGGAGCACCACACCCACGGCCAGGTGAACCCCTTCGGCCTGGCCTGGGATCCTCGCGGCAACCTCTATTCCAGCGACTGCCATAGTGCGCCTATATACCAATTGTTGGCTGGTGGCTACTATCCAAGCTTCGGCAAACCCCACGACGGCCTCGGCTTCGCGCCCTTGATGCTGGAGCACGCCCATGGCAGCACCGCCATCGACGGTGCCGTCTACTATGCCGACAACCTCTGGCCCGCCGAATACCGCGACACGCTCTTCATTGGCAACGTCATGACCAGCCGGTTGAATCGCGACAAGATCACCTTCATCGGCTCCACGCCCAAGGCCACCGAGCAACCCGATTTCCTCACGTCGACCGACCCGTGGTTCCGCCCAGTGGACAACGTCCTCGGACCCGACGGCGCGCTCTACGTGGCCGACTTCTACAACCGCATCATCGGCCACTACGAAGTGCCGCTGACCCATCCCGGCCGCGACCGCGAGCGCGGCCGCATCTGGCGCGTAGTTTACACGAACACCGTAGCCGCCGACGTAAGGAGGCGGAGCGATACGGGCAAGACGAACGGCATCCGCCTCGTCACCTCGGCGGCTACGGCGCTGCGGCCTGTCGCTTTGCCTGATGACCTCGACGGACTGATCGCGGAACTGGGATCGCCAAGCCTGACGCGGCGGATGCAGGCGATGGGCGAAATTGAAGAGCGGTGGCCGTTGTGGGGAAAGAACGCAAACTTGGCGATGGACCGGGCCTTTGAAAAACCCGCCAACATTTCTCAGATCATCAGTCTTCTATGGATCAAACACTACGGGGGAATTCTCAGCAGAGAGGAAATCGCTTCTGCCGCCCATCACAAGGACACGCAGGTCCGCGTTCACGCCATGCGGCTTTTGTCTGACCTGCCTGTAAAAGGATACGCTGACTTCAGAACCTTCTTTTGGCAGGGCGCCGTCAGCGAAGCCGCCAGACGCCCCCCGTTCTTCGGGCTGGGATCCAATGTCTGGCAGCGATTGGTTGCTGTAGGATTGTCAGACCCAGACGCCCTCGTCCGCCGCTGCGCCGCTGAAGCCTTCGGGGCCGCGCCCGCCAATGAGTTCCTCCAGCCGCTCGTCGAAACTCTCGTCACCACGGACCGCGCCGACACCCATCTCGTCTACGTCCTCCGTAAAGCCATCCGCGACACGCTCACGCTCCAAGGCGCCTTCGACGAACTGGCCAAGTTGTCCGAACCGCAGCGTGCATTGATCGCCGACATCATTCCAGCTGTCCCGTCCGCCGATGCCGCCCGCTACATCCTCGCCGAGCTGCCGCGACTTGGAACCGATCCCACCAAAGTCGGCACATTGCTCCAACACGCCGCGCTTCACGGCGATGCCTCGAGCGCAGGGACCATCGCCGCGTTCGCCCGCGAGAAATTCGCGGCTGATCCGACCATGCAGCTCGCGTTGCTGAAGTCCGTCCAGTCCGGCCTCAGCCAACGCGGTGCGCCGACGCCCGAAGCCGTCGCCGACTGGGGCCGAACGCTCGCGGGCCAGCTTGTTGACTCGCTCGCCAAGGCCTCGGCCGAATGGCAGTCGGCTCCTTTAGCAGGTGCCGAGACGGCGATTCCGTGGATCTTCCAGGCCCGGAAATGCGCCGACGGCCAATCAGCCCAGTTCATCAGTTCCCTGGCGCCGGGAGGTGAAGCGCTCACGGGCATCCTTCGCAGCAGGTCGTTCTCTCTTCCCGCGAAACTTTCCTTTTACCTCTGCGGCCACGACGGACAACCCGACCAACCCGCGAAGGGCCTGAACAAAGTCGTGCTCAAGTCCGCCGACGGCCGTGTGCTCCGCGAAGCCAAACCACCCCGCAACGACGTCGCCCGCAAAGTCGAGTGGACCTTCTCCACCGATGAAGTTGGCAAGCCCGCCGTGCTCGAAGTCGTCGATGGCGATACCGGCAGCGCCTACGCGTGGCTGGCCATCGGCCGCATCGAACCCGCGGTCGTCAGCTTGCCCGCTGTCGCGCCACGCGATGTCGTCGACCGCGCGCTCGACGTGGTCCAGCTCGCCTCCGCATTCCCGAGTCCGGCGCTCATCGGCAAGCTGCGCCCGCTCGACGACGGCCGCTTCGGCCCCAAAGCCCAGGCCGCGCTGCTGCGGCTTCTCCTGAGCCAGGACGCATCCTACGCCGACAATCTGGCGGCCCGCCTCCAACCCGGGGCGTCCGGCGTGGAAGACATCGCTACGGCGTTGGCTGAAGCCGATCAGGCGAAGGCCCGCGCCGCAGTCGTCGAGTTCCTGGGTTCCGCTCCGAGTCGTTTGCAGAAGCAGATCGCCTCCACCCTGTCCGGTTCTCGCAGCGGTGCGGAGGCGCTTCTTCAAGGCGTCGCCGCCGGCAAAGTCACCGCCCAGGTCCTCACCGACACCAAGCTCGTGGAGCGTCTCCGCGCCTCCAAACCTGACAACTTTGCAGCCCGTTTGGCCGCGCTGACCAAAGGTCTTCCTCCTGCGGATGGAGAACGCCAGAAGCTCATCGACGCCCGCAGGGCCGGGTTCAAAGCCTCTTCTGTGGACCTCGCGCGCGGCGAGCAGCTCTACAAGCTCAACTGCGCCGCGTGCCATCGCATCGATGGTGTCGGCGGACTCGTCGGACCGCAGCTCGACGGCATCGGCAACCGCGGCGCGGAACGGCTTTGCGAAGACATCCTTGATCCGAGCCGCAACGTCGACCACGCGTTCCAGCCGACGATCCTCACATTGAAGGACGACGAGGTTGTCAGCGGACTTTTCCGTCGCGAAGAGGGCGCCATGTTGGTCCTCGCCGACGCCACCGGCGCCGAGACCAAGGTGCAGAAATCACAGGTCAAGGAACGCGTCGAATCGAAGGCCTCCCTCATGCCCGACAACTTCGGCGAACTCCTCAAGCCCGACGATTTCAACCATCTCATCGGTTGGCTGCTGTCCAAGCGGGGCCAGAAGTAGAGCGCCCCGAAAGTTGACCGGAGCGCCCGCCGGCCGCTCAGTCTGCGCCGCCACGATGTATCTGCTGCTTCCTTTTCTCGCCGCGATCTCCTTCGCGTTGGGGTCGCTTATCTACAAGCGCGCGTATGCCGAAGGCGCCGGGGTCGTCCATGCCGTGGTGGTGAACAACGTCGTGCTCGGGCTCTTCTTCCTTCCGTTGATCTTCGTCGATCCGCAGCCGGTGCCATGGGAACTCTGGTATCTGCCGGTGATCGCGGCCGTGCCGTTCGCGCTGGGACACCTCATGAACGTCGCTTCGCTGCGGGTCGGCGACGTTTCGGTGGCGACGCCGCTGCTGGGTTCCAAGGTGACGTTTGTGGCGCTCATCATCTGGCTGGTCTTTCGCGAACCGTTGACAGTTTCCCAATGGGCCGCCGCCGGCCTGACGACCGTCGGCGTGCTGGTGATGGGCTTCACGGATCTGCGTCCGGGCCGGAGCCTCGGCGTGACCACGGCCCTGGCGCTCGGATGCGCGGGCGCGTTCGCGTTGACCGATGTGCTGATCCAGATGTGGGCCTCGCGCTTCGGCGTCTGGAACTTCCTCGCCCTTCTGTTCACGTCGATGGGCCTGTTTTCGCTGGTGGGTTTGGCTTTCTTCGGGCGTTCGGCTTTGCGCGCCCCGGCGACGGCGTGGAAGTGGCTCGGCTTCGGAGTCGGGATGTCCGGCATCCAGGCGATCCTCATCACGGGAAGCATCGGCATCTGGAAGGACGCGGCCGGCGCCAACGTGGTCTACTCGACTCGCGGCCTGCTCAGCATTGCCTTCGTGTGGTTCTTCGGCCATCGCCTCAAGAACTCCGAACGCCAGGCCGCCGGTGGCCGGGCGATGCTTCAGCGAACCATCGGCGGCGTCCTCATCCTCGCCGCGGTCTTCCTCACCGCGAAGGGCACCAAGCACTGACGCGACGCCGACGTGGGGCCGTGGTCAGTCCGTTTTCGGAGCGAACTCCTTGGGCTGCGGTTTGTCTTTGCCGGAGAACTTCAGGACGAACAGTCCCGCCAGCAGATGCGGCACCCCGAATCCCAGGCCCATCACCAGGTTCGTCACGCGCCAGGAAGTGTCGACCGGGCCGGCATGGCCCAACGTCGCCGCGCCGCCGCCGAGCACGAGCATCATCCAGCCGAGCCACGTGATGCCTCCGGGCAGGAACGGCGCGTTCGCCAGCCAGCCGCATCCCAGGAGCATCATCCACAGCCCGGAGAGGACGATCATGGCGGCGGCGTTGAACGATCCGCGCGACACGAACCATCCGAAGAACAATCCCACCAGCATCACCGGCAGCATCGCGCCCACCGAACGCCGGAACATCGGCGAGAAGGACGCCGCGCCGCCGCGGAAGATCTGGAGACGCGAAACCGTGAGGACCGCCGTGAACGCGCCGGCCCCGAGCAGAAGCCAGAAGGAGCCGAATTCCGGGGCCGATTCGACCTTCAGGAAGGCGGACGCGAAACCCGCCGCGATGCCGAACAGGCCGGCGACGACCAGCGCGGTGGCCAACGCGTGTCGGCGACGGTGCGAGGCGGACTGGGTGGGGTCTTCCATCGCGGCCACTTTGCGGAACCAGTTTCCCGGGTCAAGGAACGGCACTTCCGCCACGGCAGTTCTTGGCGGGTCGGACAACGGCCGTTAGCGTCCCGCTCCATGGCCGAGGCGCACACTTCAAACGGACGCCCAAAACGGGCTGCCCACACCGCGATCATCTGGGGACTCGTCGTCGGAGCCGTGGGCGGCCTTCTGGCGAATCGACTCCTCGGCGGCGATCATCCGCAGGTCCGGTGGACGATCGAGAACATCACCGACCCCGCCGGGACCCTCTTCCTCCGGCTCCTGCTGCTGACGGTCATCCCGCTCGTCTTCTCCTCGCTCATCGTCGGCGTCGCGGGCTTTGGCGACGTGCGCAAGCTCGGCCGCGTGGGCATACGGTGCCTCGCCTACTGCGCGGTCATCTCCGCCGTCTCCGTCGCCATCGGCATCCTGGCGACGAACGTCATCCAGCCCGGCAAACGCATCAGCGACGACGTGAAGAAGGAATTGCAGGCGAAGTTCGCGGGCGCTGCCGAGAAGCGCGTGGCCGCCACGAAACAGACCGGCCCGGCCGACTCGCCGGCCATGCAGATGGTGAAGACCTTCATCCCGACGAACCCCCTCGCCTCCGTCGCGACGGAGACGCCGAACCTGCTTCACCTGATGATCTTCACCCTGCTGCTGGGCGGCGCGACCACGCTGCTGCCAAGGGAGAGGACGCGGGGCTTCATCGACGCGCTGGAAGGACTCCAATCGATCTCGGCCAAGCTGATCGACATCATCATGAAGATCGCCCCCATTGCGGTGGCCTGCCTGATCTTCAACAACACCGCGCGCTTCGGCTTCGAACTGCTGGGCGCGCTCGGGGCCTTCATGTTCACCGTGCTGCTCGGCCTGGGCCTGCACTGCTTCGTCGTCTACTCCGTCGCGGTGAAATGGCTCTCCGGCATGTCGCCGCTGGATTTCTTCCGCCGCATCAAGACGGTCATGCTGACGGCCTTCTCCACCTCGTCGTCCAACGCGACGCTTCCCACCACGCTGCGTGTGGCGGAGGAAAACCTGAAGCTGCCGAAGGACATCAGCAGCTTCGTCCTGACCGTGGGCGCGACGGCCAACCAGAACGGCACCGCGCTCTACGAGGGCGTGACCGTGCTCTTCCTCGCGCAGTTGGCCGGCGTCGACCTGTCCCTGGGCCAGCAGATTATGGTGGCCTATCTCGCGATCCTCGGAAGCGTGGGCACGGCCGGCATCCCGGCGGCGTCCATTCCCTTCATCATCGTTGTGCTGGGAACCATCGGTGTGGACCCCGGCCTCATCGCCATCATCCTCGGCGTCGACCGCATCCTCGACATGTGCCGGACGACCGTGAACGTCGTCGGCGACCTCACCGCCGCCACCTACGTGGCCAAGGCCGAAGGAACCTGGACCCCACCGGGAAAAGCCTGAGTCTCAGGCTCTTCATCTTCTCCTCGTCTTCGTCTTTCTCATTCCCGCAACCACGCGAGACGAGGAGCCGGACGAAGAGCAAGAGAGGACTCCACTCCGTCCCTGAAACGACATTTCTGGTTCCTCGCTGTTTTCAGTGGGTAACCATGCGTCTTGCGGCTCCGAGTTGCTCTGGACTGCTCGACCGCGTTCTCCCTCACCCCAGCCCTCTCCCGCT
>JAYVSO010000009.1:0-18241 GCA_043775315.1 Verrucomicrobiota bacterium | reverse complement strand
AACCATGCGCTGCAGCGAACGGCTCCGCGTGTCACGGCGCGTGCTTTCTGCGAGCGGAGCGCCAGCTACATTTGGTCGTCGTTTGTTCGTGCCCCCGTTGGGCACGCGCCGCGCCACGCTACGCCGTCGCTGAGCTTGGGGTCGTTAGACTCAAAGAGTTACCATGGATAACGAGAGCTACAAATGCCCCAATTGCGGCAGTATGCGCCTAGTCTCGGGTAAGGTAAGTCTGGCTAACGGGTATAGGCCTGACTTCGAATTCTCGGAAGTAAAGAAGCTAGGATGGTTGCGATATGACACGGGTCCTCACGGAGTCAGCATTCGCGAGCCCTCCATGAGTGCGAGAGTGTGTCTGGATTGTGAAACAGGGAGTGTCTCTTTCAGAATAGACGCCAAAAAGGCTATAATAGTGCTTGAAAAGTGGGGCACTGATGAATTAAAAACCCGTTTAGCCACTAGCGACAAATCTGGTTTAGATGAAACAAAAGTCTAACAAAATCACTCCAGCGAACGCCGAGATTGCGCTCTCGTTTCATGTCGGACATCTTTGGCCCGGCGTCGCTGAGTTCTGTCGTTGATATGGCTTCTTGGATGTCAAGAGGGCGTGGACCTTCCGTGGCGTTTTTTCGGTGGGGTTTAGAAGACAAGGGACAGGTCAATAGTTGAGAGATGACGTGGGCAACCTGACGAACATCACCTACCCGATGACGACGGACGTGGCGATGGCCTACAACGGGCTGAACCGGTTGACCAATGCTGTCGCGGGTGTGGGCACCTACCAATACCGATACACGGGGAACCTGCTGACCTTCGTGGACGGGCCGTTCTCGGATGATGCGATGGTCTACACCCACAACGGAACTGGATTGCGCTGGCCCCGTCCCGCTGCGTGAGGGCGCGCGGCCTACAGAACCCCGGGGAATCACCTTGCACTTGTAGGTCCGGTCCCCTGACCGGGCGTTCATTGACGGGCTGCCAGCGGTTTCGTTCCCACCAAAGAAGCCGTTGACCGTCGGGAAGGCGGTGTGGTTTCTTCCTCGCACATGAAGTTCGCCCTGAACCTCCGACTTTCGCTGCTTGCGCTGCTGATCAGCCGCAAGGCGGACGGGGTTTGAGCGAACGAAGCGATTTGCAACCCCACTGCCGGACCGGCGGTGGGGTTTTTGTTTGTCAGCGATGACACCCCGACCGACGGACGGCGCCAAACCGAAAGACCGAAGCCATGTTGAAGAATCCGTCCTCGAAATACCGACCGTCCCCGCCGGTGGACCTGCCGAACCGCCAATGGCCGAGCCGTGTGCTCACCGCCGCGCCCATCTGGTGCAGTGTCGATCTGCGCGACGGCAACCAGGCGCTGGCCGTTCCCATGAACGTCAGCCAGAAGCTGGAGCTCTTCCAGACGCTGGTGAAGTGCGGCTTCAAGGAGATCGAGGTCGGCTTCCCCTCGGCGTCGAACACCGAATTCGCCTTCAACCGCCTGTTGATCGAGAAGGGCCACATCCCCGACGACGTCACCATCCAGTGCCTCGTCCAGGCCCGCGAGGACCTGATCGAGAAGACCGTCCAGTCCTTGATCGGGGCGAAGAACGTCATCATCCATCTCTACAACTCCACCTCGCCGGCGCAGCGCCGCGTCGTCTTCGGCAAATCGAAGGAAGAGATCAAGGCCATCGCGGTCCAGGGTGCGAAGTGGATCAAGGATCGGTTGCCGCGTTTGGCCGGAACGAACGTCCGGCTCCAGTATTCGCCGGAGAGCTTCAGCGGGACCGAGCTGGACTTCGCCAAGGAGATTTCCGAGGCCGTCATGGACGTGTGGCAGCCGACGCCGGAGCGGAAGATGATCCTCAACCTGCCCGACACGGTGGAAGTCATCATGGCCAACGTCCACGCCGACCAGATCGAATGGATGTGCCGGAACATCAAGGGCCGCGAATCCCTCACCATCAGCCTCCACACGCACAACGACCGTGGAACCGGCATCGCGGCGACCGAGATGGGATTGCTGGCCGGTGCCGACCGGGTTGAAGGCACGCTCTTCGGCAATGGCGAGCGCACCGGCAACCTGGACGTCGTGGCGGTCGCGATGAACCTCTACATGCACGGCATCGATCCGAAGCTCGATTTCTCAGACGTCGGGGCAATCCGCGAAGTCTATGAGCGTTGCACCGGCCTGACGGTTCCGGCGCGCCAGCCCTATGCGGGCGAACTGGTCTTCACCGCCTTCAGCGGCTCGCATCAGGATGCGATCAAGAAAGGTCTCAGCGAATGGGAAAAAGAAGGACGCACCCACTGGGACGTGCCGTATCTCGCGATCGATCCGGCCGACATCGGCCGCGAATACCGCGAGGTCATCCGCGTGAACAGCCAGTCGGGGAAGGGCGGGGTGGCCTACCTGTTGGAGAGCGAGTTCGGCATCGAACTGCCGAAGGACATGCAGCGCGAGTTCGGCCCCATCGCCAACGATCTCGTCGATGCCCTCGGCCGCGAGGTGAAGGGCGAGGAGCTCAAGGGAATGTTCTGGCGGGAATACATCGACCGAGTCGGCCCCTGGGAACTCATCCACTTCCATGCCGACGGCGTGGATGGCGTCTTCCGATGCCGCGCATCGGCCAGGTTGTCGGGACGGGAAATCACCCTCCTCGGCGAAGGCAACGGACCGATCGCGGCCTTTGTCCAAGCCCTGCAGATGTCCGGAGCGCCCAAGTTCGAGGTGGCCTACTACAAGGAACACGCCCTCAGTTCCGGTGAACGCGCCAACGCCATCGCCTATATCCAGATCAAGCTGGCCGACGGCCGGGTGCGATGGGGCGCCGCGGTCGACGGCAACATCGAGCTCGCTTCGGTCAAGGCGGTCCTGAGCGCGCTGAACCGCAGTTGATGGCGCAGCGCGGGCGGTGCCTGCCGGCTTGATTGAGGCGCAAGGATGGATAGTTTCCCCCAGCCGCCGGACGTGGAATAACCCGCAGTCCGGCGGCGTCGGAATTTCCATGCGCTTCAAGAACATGCTCGGAACCGTGGCCTGCCTGCTGGCGGCGGCGCTTTCCGCTTTGGCCCAGAATGGTGACAAGAGCGGCGAGGTCCAGGTCGGTCCCGTGCCCGCCAAAAAGATCCCGCCGTCCCCGTTTCTTTCGCCGCAGGCGTCGATGAAGACCTTCGTCCTGCCCAGGGGATTCCGCGTCGAACTCGTCGCCGCCGAGCCTCTGGTGAAGGACCCGGTGGCCATGCAGTTCGATGGCGACGGCCGGCTCTACGTCGTCGAGATGAGCGGCTACATGACGAATCCCGAAGGCATCGGCGAGACCGAACCCGTGGGGTGCATCTCGGTCCTCGAGGATACCGACGGCGACGGCCGCATGGACAAGCGCCGCGTGTTTGCCGACAAGCTCGTCATGCCACGCGCCATTTCGTTGGTGCAGGGCGGGCTGGTCGTGGCCGAGCCGCCGAAGCTCTGGTTCTACCCGATCAAGGCCGATGGAACGGCCGGTGAACGCACTGAAGTTGCGAACGACTACGCCAAGGAGAACGACCCGACACGCGGCAAGCAGTCGAATCCGGAGCACGCCTCCAACGGGTTGATGTGGGCCTTGGACAATTGGATCTACAGCGCGAACCACACCACCCGGTTCCGCGTTGTGGACGGGACCTGGAAGCGCGAGCCGACGACCTTCCGTGGTCAGTGGGGCATGTCGCAGGATGATTTTGGGCGGCTGGTCTACAACTCGAACAGCGACCAATTCAGGACGGACCTCGTTCCTTCCGCCTATCTCCAACGGAACCCGAATCTCCGCTCGCCCGTCGGGCTGAACGTCGATCCGATCAAGAACCAGGCGACCTATCCCATTCGCGTCAATCCGGGCGTAAACCGGGGCTACCAGGCCGGGACGCTCCGCCCAGACGGGCGGCTCGCGAAGTTCACCGCAGCCAGCGGCCCCGTCGTTTATCGCGGCAGCAATTTCCCGGAAGAGTATCGCGGCAACGCCTTCGTCCCGGAGCCGTCCGCAAACCTGATCAAGCGCAACATCCTGAAGGACGAGAACGGCGTCGTGACTGGAAAGCAGGCCTGGGATGACCGGGAGTTCCTGGCGTCGACCGATGAACGGTTCCGGCCGGTCAACCTCTACAACGGACCCGACGGCGGCCTCTACATCGTCGACTTCTACCGGGGCATCATCCAGCACCGGATCTATCTCACCAGCTACCTCAGGAAGCAGATGGAGTCCCGCAACATGCAGGGACCCACAGGCAACGGACGCATCTACCGGGTGGTCCACAGAAGCGGCGCCAAGGCGGCCGCCCCGAAGCTGGAGAAGGCGAGCCTGGGCCAGCTGGTCGGGGCTTTGTCCTCCAACAACGGCTGGACCCGCGACACCGCCCAGCGGTTGCTGGTGCAGAAGCAGGACGAAGACGCCGCCCCGGCTTTGAAGAAAGTCGTCACGTCGGGCTCCAGTCCTCTCGGACGCCTCCATGCGCTTTGGACGCTCGACGGCATCAGCCAGCTGGACGAGCAGACCCTGACCGCCGCGTTCAACGACAAGCATCCCAAGGTCCGCGCCACGGCGATCAGGCTGAGCGAGTTCTTCATCCGGGCGGGTTTGAAGGACAGTTATCTGCCGTGGCTGGTGAAGCTCGCCGACGACCGGCACGGGGATGTCCAGCTCCAGCTCGCCTTGACCCTGGGCAACATCGCCGACGCCGACGCGCTTCTAGCCATGGCCAAGATCGGCGGCCAGTCGGCCAGCAATCCCGTCATCCGCGACGCTCTTCTCTCCGGGCTTTGGAAACGTGAGATCGAGTTCCTCCAACTGGTCGCGACCAGCCCGGACTGGAAACAGGGAACCGAGGCCAACAAGGCCATGCTCGCCGGCATCGCTCGCTGCATCATGACCGAGGCGAAGGCTCCCCGCGTCGGCAGGATGTTCGACATCCTGGTGAAGGCCGAACCGTGGCAGCAGGACATGGTGTTGAACGCGATCGCCGAGATGGTCCCGACCGCCCAGAAGGGGAAACAAGCGGTGGGGTTCAAGACCGTCCTGTTCACAAAGGAGCCCGACGGATTCCTCGCCTTGGAGAAGACCGCTGCTCCTGCGATGAAGGGGAGCATGGCGAAGGTTTCAAAGATGATCACCTGGCCGGGCCAGCCCGGCTACGTCCCGCCTCCGGTCATTCCACCGCTGACCGCGGAAGAGCAGGTGCGATTCGAGAAGGGGGCCGTGCTCTTCCAGGCGAGCTGCGCGGCCTGCCACCAGCTCACCGGCCTCGGCATGGACGGACTGGCCCCGCCGCTGTCCGAGTCCGAATGGGTCAACGGACCCGCCGAGCGGATGGTTCGGATCATCCTGCATGGCGCCCGTGGGCCGTTCTCCGTTCGTGGACGGTCGTGGGAGCTTGAGATGCCCGGTCTGGCCACCTTGGACGACGAACAAATCGCGGCGATCAGCACCTATGTGCGTCGCGAGTGGGACAATGCCGGTTCGCCGGTAACTCCCGCTCAGGTCAAAGCCGTCCGCGCCGATACGGCCAGCCGGCAGGAGGCATGGACCGAAGCCGAGCTCATGAAGCTCAAGTGATCCCGAAGTTCATTCCGCAACAATCTTGAAACATCGTCCGACCCAGCCGTGTCATAACGGCTGGGTCGCTTGACTTTAGATGAAGCGCTGACAACTTGCCTGCTCTCCAAATGGTGACGTCTCGGAGGAAGGCTGGCCTGTCAGGCATCGCAACATCGAATCGCAACCCAACCCAAAATGGCCAAGAAAAACGGAGCCCTGAAGTGGATCATCCTAGTCGTCGTTCTCCTGCTCGTCGTGGGTGGAGCTGTATCCGCCTATTTCCTGCGAGGAGGCGAAAAGCCGACCTCGGTGCAGGCCGAGAAGTCGCAGAAGCGGAGCCTGACGGAGCTGGTTACCGCGACAGGCAAGATCCAGCCCGTCCTCCAAGTCGCGATCGCCCCTGAAGTTTCCGGCGAGATCATCGAGTTGGCCGTCATCGAGGGCCAGAAGGTCCGCAAGGGCGATCTCCTCGTCCGCATAAAGCCGGACAACTACATCGCCAGCACCAATTCCGCCTTCGCCAGCATGAAGTCGTCCCAGGCGTCTGTCGCGGTCGCCGAGGCGAACCTCGACAAAGCCGAGAAGGAGTGGCGTCGCAACCAGGAGCTCTTCAACCAAAAGCTGGTTTCCGCCTCGATTTTCCAGGAATACGAAACCTCCTACACCATCGCGAATTCCCAGCTGGCCGCCTCCAAACAGCAGTCCGCCATGACTTCCGCGACGCTGGCTCGCTCGCTTGATGATCTCGCCAAAACCACGATCTTCGCGCCGTTGGACGGGACGGTCTCCCGGTTGAAATCACAGAAGGGTGAACGGGTAGTCGGCACCGGCATGATGGCCGGAACCGAGATCATGACGATCGCCGACCTCGACGCGATGGAAGCCCGCGTCGACATAGGAGAGATGGACGTCATTCTCATCAAGCAGGGCCAGACGGCACGGCTCGAAGTGGACGCCTTCCGGGATCGGAAGTTCGTGGGCAAAGTCTACGAGATCGCCAATTCATCCAAACAGAGCGGAATGTCCGCAGCTGCGGAGTCGATTCGGTTCGAGGTCAAGATCCGCATCACGGACAAGGAGGAATTCCGCCCGGGCATGTCGGTCACGGCCCAGATCGAAACCCGCTCCCGCACCGACGCTGTCTCGATTCCCATCCAGAGCGTGACCACCCGTCTTCCGAAGGAAGTCTCCGACCAGATTAAGAAGGAGCAACCGCCGGCGATGTTCGGAGCTCCTATGGATCCGAGGGAAAAGGAACTGCTTGAGAAGAAGAAGAAGGATCCCAGCCGGAAGCCGATCGAAGTCGTATTCGTGGCGGAAAACGGCGTTGCCAAGATGAAGCCCGTAAAGCGCGGCATCAGCGACGACAACTACGTCGAGATCCTTGAAGGGCTGGCCGACGGCGACCTCGTCATCACCGGGGGATTCAAGGCCATAAACCGCGATCTCGAAGACGGCAAGGCCATCAAGATCGACGACGGCACCAAGGCGAAAGGCGGATTCTCGATCAGCTTGGGAGACGGCAAGTGAGCCTGATCGACATCCAAAGGATCTCGCGGCTCTACCAGATGGGCACGGAGACGATCCATGCCCTGCGGGACGTGTCGCTCCAGATCCAGCGGGGTGAATATCTGGCGATCATGGGCCCGTCGGGTTCCGGTAAATCGACCCTCATGAACATCCTCGGCTGCCTCGACACGCCGAGCGGGGGGAAGTTCGTCCTGAACGGGAGCGACGTATCCGGCATGGACGACAACGCGCTGTCCGAGATCCGGAACCGCGAGATCGGTTTCGTCTTCCAGTCGTTCAACCTCCTGGCCCGATCGACGGCCCTCCAGAACGTGGAGCTGCCCATGATCTACGCGGGTGTTTCCAAGAGCGAACGGCTCGAGCGGGCGATGAACGCCCTGTCGGCCGTCGGCCTGGCCGAACGCGTGCACCATCGGCCGAATGAATTGTCGGGCGGCCAACGCCAACGGGTGGCCGTGGCCCGCGCGCTGGTGAACAGGCCATCGATCCTGCTTGCTGACGAACCGACCGGGAACTTGGACTCCAAGACCGGTGTCGAAATCCTCGCGCTGTTCGAGGAACTCGCGAGCAAAGGGAACACGATCATCGTCGTCACCCATGAGGAGGAGGTGGCGCAGCATTCCCGTCGAATCGTGCGACTTCGCGACGGCTTGGTCGCCGCCGACGAGATCCTTCACAAGAACGGATCGGCGGCGACTGCGTCCGCGCATGCCGTGCCACCGATTCCGGCTGCGGCCCATTCAGGACCGCCTCCAGTCCCTCCCGGCGCCCATTGATCCCAACGTGCGACGATGACTTTCTTCTCCGAGATCATTGAGGGCCTGCGCATCTCCTGGGCGGCGATCCGCGCCAACCGGATGAGGTCGGTCCTGACCACTCTTGGCGTCATCATCGGCGTGCTCACCGTCACCATGATGGCGACGGCGATCAACGGACTGAACTCCGCCTTCCAGACGAGCATCTCGATCATGGGCGCAGACGTCGTCTACGTGCAGCGTTTCGGTTGGTTCATGGACCGGAACGAGTGGCTCCGCAGCCGCAACCGCCGTGAAATCACGATGGAGCAGGTCCGCGGAGTGGAACGCCAATTGACGACGGCCAAGGCGATTTCCCCCGTCGCCATGACGCGCAAAGACCTCGTCTACCAGAGGCGGAACGGAGGAGCGGTCCAGATCATTGGCACGACCGAGAAACAGGTTGAAACAGGCGGCCTCAACATGTCCCAGGGACGGTTCTTCGCCGCCGCCGAAGTGGAGGGCGCGCGCCCGGTGTGCGTGATCGGCGACGACGTGGCCACGCGCATGTTTCCCCAGGAGAGTCCGCTCGGCCGCCGCTTGCAGGTGGGCGACCGGACGTTGGAAGTGGTCGGCGTTGTTGAAAAGCGCGGCCGGTTCCTCGGGATGTTCAGCCTGGATGAAGTCGTGTTCCTTCCGGTCACATTCTTCTTCAACGCCTATGAACAGCGGCCCGATCTCCGGATCGACGTGAAGGTCGGCAATTTGGCCGGCATCGAAGACACTCGCGAGGAGCTCATCGGCATCATGCGAAAGCTGCGCAAAACGCCGCCGGGCGCGCCCGACGACTTCGCCATCAATCAGCAGGAAGCCTTTGTGCAGAACTTCAGCAAGGTGGGCGGCACCATCGCCGCGCTCGGATTGTTTGTGACGGGCTTGTCCCTATTCGTCGGGGGAATCGGGATCATGAACATCATGTTTGTGTCCGTTTCCGAACGGACCAAGGAGATCGGGATCCGCCGTGCCATCGGCGCCAAACGCCGGACGATCCTTCTTCAGTTCCTCATCGAATCCGTTTTGCTCTGTGTGATGGGCGGAATCATCGCATTGTTGCTGGCTGCTCCGATCACGCTGCTGGTCGCCCTCTTTCTTCCCGCCGCCTTGAGTCCGTCGATCATCCTGATCGCATTGGCCGTTTCGATCACCACCGGGGTCATCGCCGGATTCGTTCCCGCGCATCGCGCTTCCCAGATGAGTCCGGTGGATGCCCTGAGAACCGAGTAGCCCATGAACGTTTCCGAACTGGTCGAGAATTGCGGCATGGCTCTCCGCGCGGTGGCCACACACAAGCTGCGTTCCGTGCTCACGCTGCTCGGTGTGGTCATCGGCGTGTTCTCGATCATCGTCGTGATGACCGCCATACGGGTGCTCCAGGGCAGCATCGAGACCAGCCTCAGCCAGTTCGGAAAAGACGTCCTCGTCATCCAGCGGAACCCGGCCATCTCATTCGGCGGGCCGGAAGAATGGGAGAAGATCAAGCGACGCAAACGCCTGACGCCGGATCTCGGGGAGCTGATTCGGGAGAAGGCAAGCCTGGTCAAGTCCGTCGGAATGCAGAACGGGCTGTTTTCCGGCGAAGTGACCTCGCCCTACGGCAAGACCGAACCGTCGTTCTCGCTTCTGAGCCTTACGCCCGATGGATTCCCAGCCAAGACGCTGTCGATTGCTTTTGGCCGCGCGCTCAATTCATCGGACGAGGAGAACGGGAGACTTGTCTGCGTCATCGGAAACAAGACGGCCGAAGCGCTCTTCCCGAACAGTTCGCCGCTCGGCGAGACGATCAAGATGGACGGTATCAGCTACATGGTGATCGGCGTCCTGGAAAGCAAGGGCGCGATGTTGGACAACTCGCAGGACTCCGTCGTCATCATCCCGCTCTCGACGGGAATGAACCGCTACGGGCGTTCGCCTTGGGGGCTTACGATCCTCGTCCAGGCCCGCAGCCAGGAGACCTACAACGACGCCATGGAGGAGATCCGCGGAATCCTGAGGACTGCGCGGAAGGTTCCTCCTGGCGCGGCCGACGACTTCGAGATCTTCACGAACGATTCGCTCATCGAACAATTCCGCAGCATCACCTTCGCGGTCCGCGTCGGGGCGGCGCTCATCAGCTCCATTGCGCTCATCACGGCGGGCATCGGCATCATGAACATCATGCTCGTGAGCGTGACCGAACGAACTCGCGAGATCGGCATCCGCCGGGCCATTGGCGCCAAGAAGCGAAACATCATGACCCAGTTCATCACCGAAGCGATTTTCCTTTGCCAGCTCGGCGGAATTGTCGGCATCGCATTGGGCATCGCAGGGGGCAACGCCGCGGCCTACTTCTTCGAGGTGCCGCCGGTCGTGCCGGTCGACTGGGCGATCATCGGGTTCCTCGTCTGTGCGGCGGTCGGCGTGATCTTCGGGACGTATCCGGCCTACAAGGCGGCCCAACTCGATCCGGTCGAAGCACTCCGTTACGAATAGGATCGCGCTAGGAGCCATGGCCGCAGGGAACACCATTCGAAGGATCGCGCGGTTTCGATATGCGGTGTTGCTGTCGCTTGGCTTGATCCTGACGGGGTGTGAAACCAGCCGCTTCGTGGGTCAGGCGGTCCATGGCCAGATCGACATGTGGCGGCGGGAAACGCCGATCTCGACCCTCTTGCAGAAAACCAACACGCCGGCCGACACCAAGCGGCGGCTGGAGCTGGTCCAAGCGTATCGCAAGTTTGCCCATGAGGAATTGGGGCTGCCTTCCGGTCGGAGTTATCTCGGTTACGCCGATCTCGAACGACCGTTCGTTTCGTGGACCGTGTCCGCCACCCCGGAGTTTTCGATGGAGGACAAGGAATGGTGGTTTCCCATCGTCGGAAGCGTCAGTTACCGGGGGTATTTCGAGGAGCAGGCGGCGAAACGTTATGCCGACACGCTCAAGGCGAAAGGGATGGATGTCTCCATCGGTGGTGTTTCCGCCTACTCCACCTTGGGTTGGTTTGCCGATCCAGTTCTGAACACGTTCCTGTTCGAGCCGGAAGAAGAAGTGGCCGACCTGATCTTCCACGAGCTGACGCATCGGCTGCTCTACGTCCCTGGCGACACGGACTTCAACGAAGCCTTCGCCACGTTCGTCGCCCAGGAAGGCTTACGACGTTGGTTCCGGGTCCATCCCGATTCTGAGATGGAGAAAAGGTGGAGGGCAAAGGAGGCCCGGTGGACGGAGTTTCGCAGCGCGGTCCTCGAGACCGGCTCCCGGTTGAAACGTCTTTATGCCCGTCCGATCGCGGGAATCGGGACCGATCTTCGTGCTGCGAAAGCGGCCGAGATCACTCGGCTGCGCGATCATTTGACGGAGCTGAACCGCAACTGGGCAGGAGAGCCTGATATTTCCGCTTGGCTGATCAACCCCATCAACAACGCGTCGATCAACTCGGTCGCCACCTACCATCGGTGGGTCCCCGCGTTCGCCGAACTGCTTCGGGAACATTCGGGCGACCTGAGACGCTTCTACGACGAGGTGAGGCGCGCAGGCAAGCTGCCGGAATCCGAACGGCGCAACCGGATAGAATCCCTCCGGACCCGTGCCCGATCCGCCCCGGCGGACCCGAAAGATTCAGGTTGAGGTCTCCCCGGCCCGACTCTAGGTTTCAGACGTAGCAACCAGATCCAATCTATGAAAAAGCTCATCCTTTCCCTCTCCGCCATTGTGTTCGCCACTGCGCTGACCGCGTCCGCTGAAGAGTTGACGCTCGCTGGCAAGGCCACCTGCGCCAAGTGCGACCTCAAGACTGCCGACAAGTGCACTGACGTCCTCCAGGTCACCAAGGACGGCAAGACCACGACCTACATGCTCACGGTCGACAAGGACAAGGCCTTCCACAAGCAGATCTGCTCCGAGGCCAAGGAAGCGACCGTCACCGGCACCGTTTCCGAGAAGGACGGCAAGAAGTTCATCGCCGTGTCCAAGTTCGAAGCGAAGAAGTAGTCGGACCTAGATTTTGCGAAGTCCCGTCACCGAAAGGCGACGGGACTTTTTCTTTCTCAAGATTGCGTTTGCCGCGACCAGAGGCCGCTTTCTAACGTAAACCCAGAAGGCGATCGAGCCGACCCTGTTGAACGACTATGACCAACCCTATGAGCACCGGACACGTTTCCGCCGCTGAAGTAACCGAACTGGTAGCCGGGCTGCATCGCCTTGCGCGCAATCTCTGGTGGACCTGGAACCAGGGCGCCCAGGAGATATTCCAGGAACTCGCTCCGCGTGGGTGGCAGAACCTTTACCACAACGCCGTTGCCGTCCTCCGAGAAGTGTCCGACTACGAGCTGCGCACGCGGCTGCTGGATCCGGAGTTCGCCAAGCGCACCCGTGAAGTCATCCGAGAGTTCAACGCCTACCTCGGCGACACCGAAACATGGGCTGCCAAACACGCCGCGGAACTCCAGAAGCATTCGGTCGCCTATTTCTCGGCGGAGTTCGGGTTCCATGAGAGCCTTCCGATCGCGGCCGGCGGCCTGGGTATCCTTGCGGGTGATCACACCAAATCCGCCAGCGACCTGGGGCTGCCTTTCGCAGGAATCAGCCTGTTCTACCGCGAAGGCTACTTCCAACAGACCATCAATCAGGAGAACTGGCAGACCGAGTTCTACTCGCTGCTCAATCCGAAAAATCTCCCGATGGAACCGGTGCTCGATGCCGCCGGTGAACCGGTCGTCTGCATGGTCGAGATCGCGATGACGGAAGTCTACTTCCAGGCTTGGCGGGTCAACGTGGGTCGCGTTCCGATCTACCTCCTCGACACGAACCGGCCTGAGAACGAACAACGATTCCGTGACCTGACCCTCCGCGTTTACGGCGGCGACAGCACCACCCGCATCATGCAGGAGATCCTGCTTGGGATCGGCGGCGTCCGGTTGCTCCGCAAGTTGGGCGTCCAGCCCGGCACGTTCCACATGAACGAAGGCCACGCTGCTTTCCTCACGTTGGAACTCATCCGCGAGAAGATGGCCGGCGGCAAATCCTTCGAAGACGCCAAGACGCTGACCGCGAAGGAGTGCATTTTCACGACCCACACTCCGGTTGAAGCCGGTCACGACCGCTTCGGCACGGACCTAATGGGCTACGCCATGACGAAGCTGATGGGCCAGATGAAGTTCAGCTTCGACGACCTGCTCGGCATGGGCCGTGTGGATGCAAAGAACTCCAGCGAACCGTTCTGCATGACGGTCCTCGCTCTGAAGTTTTCCCGCTCCGCCAACGGCGTCAGCGAACTCCACGGCGAAGTCAGCCGCCATATGTGGCAGGGGATGTATCCGTCGAAAAAGGTCGACGACGTTCCGATCGGCCACATCACGAATGGCATCCACATCCTTGGATGGATGAAGGGGCCCGTCCGCCGTTTCTGGAAACGGAAGATCGGCGCGGCCGCAAATCCAGGCGCGACGGCCGGGGCGTCCGGCGAGATCACCAGTTTCTGGAGCAAGAAGACCGCGAGCACATGGGAGAAGGAAGTCGATCGTCCTGAGTTCTGGGAGAAAGCGATGGATCCAAGCTTCGTCAGCGACGAGGAGATATGGGCTCTGCGCTACAAGCTGCGGCGCGAGTTGATCGAGTTCGCCCGTCGTCGCCTGCTCATGCAGGGCTTCCGACTGACGCAGAGCGACTACATCGCCTTCGAGCATCTCCTGAACCCCGACGCCCTCACGATTGGTTTTGCCCGACGCTTCGCCACTTACAAGCGCGCCCCGTTGATCTTCGACCATTTTGAAGACGTAGTGAGGCTCGTCAGGGACAAGCACCGCCCCGTCCAGTTCATCTTCGCCGGCAAAGCCCATCCGCGCGACGACGAGGGCAAGCGCTACATCCAGAAAGTCGTTCACCTCAGCAAATTTAGCGAACTCGCGGGGCATATCGTCTTCGTCGAGAACTACGACATCCATGTCGCGCGCCAGATGGTTTCCGGTTGCGACGTGTGGCTGAACAATCCGCGCCGTCCGTTGGAAGCCTCTGGCACATCCGGAATGAAGACCACGGTCCACGGCTGTCTGAATCTCAGCATCCTCGACGGCTGGTGGCGCGAGGGCTACGACGGGACCAACGGCTTCGCCATCGGTGATGATTCGCATCCGGACAACATCGAACTGCAGGACAAGCGTGACAGTGAAAACCTCTACAAAGCCCTCACCGAAGAGGTCATCCCTGCGTTCTACGACCGCGACGCCAACGGCATTCCCCGGCAATGGATAAAGAAAATCCGTCGTTCGATGTCCACTCTGGCTGCGCAGTTCAGCACAAGCCGGATGGTCAAGGAATACACCACGAAGTATTATCTGCCTAAGTGACGATCGCCGCGCCATCAACGCCCCCCGATATCCGCTCCCTCACCGAAGCGGACCTTCAGGCGCGGCTGCGCGACCTCGACGAGAAGCCCTACCGCGCCAAGCAGGTCCTCGACTGGCTCTACAAGCAGCGGGTGGCCTCGTGGGACGCGATGACCAACCTGCCGAAGGCCCTTCGGGAAAAGCTGGCGACGGCGTTCTCGCTCCGGCCGCTCGAGCTGGTCCGCCGCCAAGGCGCCCGCGACACGACGCAGAAGTTTCTCTGGAAGCTGACCGACGGGGCCATGATCGAAAGCGTCCTCATCCCGGCCAATCCGTCTCTCTATGGCGAGGCCAGCGACCGCCACACATTGTGCATCTCGACGCAGGTCGGATGCGCCTACGGCTGCCGCTTCTGCGCCAGCGGTCTCGATGGCTGGAAGCGCAACCTCAGGCCCGAAGAGATCCTCGACCAGGTTCTCGCCGTGGAGCGCTGGAACGATTCCCAGCCAGACGCCACTGAGACTCCTGCGGAGCGCCTGATCAACAATCTCGTCATCATGGGCATGGGCGAGCCGATGGCGAACTACGAAAATCTCATGGGCGCCCTACGCACGTTGAACGCGCCGTGGGGTGTTGGCATCGGCGCCCGCAAGATCACCATCTCGACCAGCGGTGTCGTTCCGCGGATCAAGCAGTTGGCGGATGAGCCCGAACAGTTCCGCCTCGCCATCTCGCTGCACGGCGCGACCGACGAGGTGCGGGACAAGATCATGCCGGTCAACCGCAAGTATCCGCTGAGGGAATTGAGCTCGGCCTGCGACTACTACGTCGAAAAAAAGGGCCGGATGATCACCTTGGAATACATTCTCCTCGACGGCATCAACGATGATCCCGGGATTCATGCGGAACCGTTGATCGAGCTCGCCCAACGGTTGCAGGCCAAGGTGAACCTGATTCCCTACAACAAGGTCGACGGCCTCCCGTGGGAACGCCCGCAGGAAGCACGCTGCATCCGCTTCGCCGACACGCTTCGCGAGAAGGACGTGATCACCACGCTCCGCCTGGAGAAGGGCCACGACATCGACGCGGCGTGTGGGCAATTGCGTTTGAAGACGGAGAAGGAGTTGGCAGCCTCGGCACCTGTCAACTGAACGCGGTAGGTTGCCAACTCGGCGGTTCGTTTCCAAACTCTCCCCGCCAATGATCGCACTGATCGACTACGATTCCGGAAACCTTCGCAGCGCCCACAAGGCTCTCCTCAAAGTGGGGGCCGATGTTCGTGTCGTCCGCAATGGGCACGGCCTGGTGGAAGCTCACGCCGTGGTCCTACCCGGGGTCGGCGCTTTCGACGACTGCGTCAATGCCCTCGCCAAACAGGAACTGCTGTGTTCAGTGAAGGATTTCATCAAGTCCGGCCGTCCGTTCCTCGGTATCTGCGTCGGCTATCAGGCGCTCTTCGATCGGAGCGAGGAGTTCAACAGCTGCGCTTTTGGACTGGGAGTCTTCGGCGGCAGTGTTGTGCGTTTCCAGGAACGGGCGGGGCTGAAGATTCCGCAGATCGGTTGGAACACCCTGAAGATCGAACAACCGGACTGTCCGCTCTTCCGTGGCATTGCGGATGGCAGCCACGTCTATTTTGTCCACAGCTTCCACCCGAAGCCGACTGATCCTTCCATCGTCGCCACCTCCACCGACTACGGCGGATCCTTCGCGTCAGCAGTGTGGAAGGACAACGTCTACGCGACGCAGTTCCACCCGGAGAAAAGCCAGGACGTCGGGCTGCAACTGCTGAAAAACTTCGTCGACCTGTCACGTTGATCGGCGGACGCCTTGATTCGACCGACACCTCTGTTACAGTCGACTTACCTGAATTTCGCCTGCCTAATCTGGCGAACTGGAAACCAAGAAAATACCAACCCTATGGCATACGAACTCGCCCCTCTTCCCTACGCAAAAGACGCTCTCGAACCACACATCGACGCGCAGACGATGGAGATCCACCACGGCAAGCACCACAACGCCTACGTGACGAACCTGAACAAGGCCATCGCCGGCAACGCCGCGCTTGAAGCCAAGTCCATCGACGCGCTCATCTCCGAACTCGCCTCCGTTCCCGACGCGATCCGCGGGCCCGTCCGCAATAACGGCGGCGGCCATTGGAACCACACCTTCTTCTGGAAGCTGATGGGACCGCACGCCGGCGGATCTCCGACGGGCGCTCTCGCCGCCGACATCACCGCGACCTTTGGCAGCTTCGACGCCTTCAAGGAAAAGTTCGAGGCGGCCGGCCTCGGCCGTTTCGGTTCCGGATGGGCCTGGCTCGTCGTGAATGGCGGCAAGCTGGAGATCGTTTCCACCGCCAACCAGGACAACCCGATCATGGGCAAAGCAGTTGCCGGAGTCGAAGGCACCCCGATCCTTGGCGTCGACGTCTGGGAACATGCCTACTACCTCAAGTATCAAAACCTCCGCGCCAACTACCTGAAGGCCTTCTGGAACGTGGCGAACTGGGCCGTCGTCTCGGAAGCCTACGCCGCCGCGAAGAAGTAGGCGGATCGGAAGTTCCATTCTCCCACGGCGCGAAGGCTTCCGTCTTCGCGCCGTTTCTGCTTTCTGGAGGCAAATGGCCAAGCGACCTCTCCTCTACATCGGTCTCATGTCCGGCACATCGGCGGACGGGATCGATGCTGCGCTGATCAAAGTGACACCGAAGCCTACCTCGTTTGGGATTGAGCTTATCCGGCATCTTCATGTTCCGTTCGCGCGAGCCGTTCAGGATCGGATCCATAGGATTTCCCGGGACGGCCGGGTCGACGAGATCTGTGAGTTGAACTTTGATCTTGGTAGGCGATTCGCGGGCGCTGCAAACCGGTTGATCAAGAAGGCTTCAATCGCACCTTCAGTTGTTCGAGCCATCGGTTCCCATGGCCAGACGATCCACCACCTTCCCAATGGACGGAGTGGTTCAACGCTGCAAATCGGCGAGTCCGCCGTGATTGCAGAGGAGACGGGTATTCCCGTGGTATCCGATTTCCGCGTCGCCGATATGGCCGCCGGAGGGCAGGGGGCTCCGCTTGTTCCGTTCGTCGACTGGATCCTGTTTCGTCATCCGACCGAACACCGGATCATCCAGAATCTCGGAGGGATCGCGAACCTCACATTCCTACCAGTCGGCTCCGGGCTCGATTCGGTCACCGCATTTGATACGGGCCCGGCCAACATGGTGATCGATGGTTTGGTGCGAAGGTTCACTTCCAACAAGTCGACGTTTGATCGGAATGGAAGGACCGGGCGAGCGGGAATCGTTTCAGCGAAACTGCTCGCTCAACTGAAGATGCATCCGTTTTTCAAGAAAGCGCCGCCCAAGACGACCGGGAGAGAGATGTTCGGAGACGCATTCACCGAGCGATTGGTCTCCCAAGGGACCGACCTGGGGTTGAGCCCTCATGACATGGTTGCAACGGCGACGGCGCTCACCGCGTGGTCCATCGCCGAGGCCTACAAGCGTTTCGTGGCGCCTTCAGTTGCGCCTTCGGCTTCACCATTCCGTGTGATCCTAGGAGGAGGAGGAGCCAAGAATCCGTTCCTGCGGGAGCTGTTGGCGAAGGAAGTTGATGGTTTCGCCCTCGTAGGAACCCATGAGGATCACGGCTTCAATTCCAGTGCGAAGGAGGCGATGGCTTTCGCTGCGCTGGCGCATGCACATATTGAATCCATCCCGGGAAGCCTGCCTCAGGTTACGGGTGCCGGGCGTCCGGTGGTTCTTGGGAAACTGACCGCGGGTAGAAAGTCGCCCTAAAGCGGCGACGCAGGATCGCCGATCCCCTTGCAGAAGTGAGAAGGCACCCGAGGTGCTAACTCATCATTCAAGCGGACGAGATCGGATTGGCAGCAACCCCGGCCCCGTAAACCGCAAGAATCAACACTGCAGCCAATCAAAATCACATGAAGACCATCCAGAACCGCAAATCCGGCTTTACCCTCGTTGAAATCATGATCGTCGTTGCGATCATCGGCCTCCTGGCCGCCATCGCCATCCCGAACTTCGTCAAGGCCCGCACCACGGCG
>JAYVSO010000008.1:0-5506 GCA_043775315.1 Verrucomicrobiota bacterium | reverse complement strand
GGGCATCGGCACGAAGTCGCGCCGGCTCGAAGTGGACGGTCTGGTGCCGGGCTCCACCTACCAGCTGCAGGTGCGGGCCATCGGCGGGAGCACGGGCACAGGCGCGTGGAGCGACCCCGTCTCGCACATGGCGACGTGAGCCGGCGGATGCCGGATGCCGGATGCCGGATCGCGGTTGCGTGGGGAAGGCGGGTTCCGTCGTAATCCGAAATCCAATTGCCCCAAGCAACCACAGCGGACACACATTCTCCCTCCTGGGTTCGATCCCACAGGAGGGAGTTTTTATTTCCCCGGTCGTTCTCCTTCTCCCTCGCGCGGCCTGTCGGACAAGGTAGGGCGGGTAGTCCTCTGCCCGCCGCCGGATGGCAACAGACGTTCCAGAACACGCTCTAAAATGGGCAACTGCGGCGGCGCGCACGGAGTGACGCGCCCTACTGATCGCAGCGGACCGGAGGTGTTGCCACACGGGCTCACCCTGCCTGACAACGTCTCCTGCCATTGGATGCTGGATCTTCGATGTTCGATGTTCGATGTTTTCCCTTCGCGCCTCTTCGCGTCCTTCGCGGAGCCCCGTCTTCCTGATATGCACCTTGCTGGCCCGTCGCCACATGCTAGCCTACCGCAGTCGCTTTTCCATGAATTCTCGCCGCGCATTCACGTTGGTCGAACTCCTCGTCGTCATCGCGGTGATCGGCATCCTCGCGGCGCTGCTGCTTCCCGCGCTGGCGAAATCCAAGGAATCGGGCAAGCGCATCCACTGCACGAGCAACCTCCGGCAACTCGGCCTTTCGGCCGCGCTCTACTCCGGCGATCATGACGGCGTTTTCCCTTCGCGCGACCTCGTCAATCCGTGGCCGACGCAGATGAAGGGCGGTTACCAGGATCTGCGGATCCTTCTGTGCCCGGCCGATGCCCAGCCGCCGACCAATTCCACCGCCGAGGCGTCGTCCGCGCCCCGCAGCTACCTCCTGAACATGTTCAGCGACTATTTCGAGGGCGCGTTGTCGTCGCTCGAATGGAAGCTGTTCGTGAAGGGCCGCTTTCCCGGAAGCATCCGCCAGGAAAACATCCCGCATCCGGTGGAGACGGTCCTGCTCGGCGAGAAAAAGACGGAGATCGATGAACTCTACGGCGACGTCCGTTCCGTCGCTTCAAGCCTGTTGGCCGTCACAGAACAGGCGCGCCATTCTCGGACGGGCGGAGGCAAAGCGGAGGGCGGCGGCTCAAACCATGCGTTCGTCGACGGCAGCGTGCGCTACTACAAGTTCGGCCGGGCGCTTTGTCCGGACAACAAGTGGGCGGTGACCGATGCCGCGCGGAAGACCTACTCCGTCTGCATCTATTGACCGGTCTTCCTGACGCGGAAGAAGCGGTTCCCCGATGCCGGCGACACGAGGAGTTTCCTTTGGCCATCGATGGGAAGAACCATGGACCAGCCGTTCGTCGCGAGCGTATCGGAGCCTTCAAGGACGTAGCCATATTCCCCGCCCGGCCATTTGAGCTTGAGGAATCCCGAGTCGATCCGCGTCTCCAGTTTCACGGCCGAGGCCGTGCGCAACAGCGGCACGACGGTCTGTTCGTAGAGCGCGAGCGTCTTGGCGCCGTCGAGGACCTGGAAGACGAGGCGGTTCTCGCGGTCGACGAGGTATTTGGTCGGAAACGTCTGGATGACCGGGCTCGGGGTGGGTTGGAGGGTGGAGAACCCGGCTTCGACTTCCGGAGTGAGTTCCGCGATCGGGTAGTTGATGCCGATGTTCTGGGCGAAGGCCTGGACCTCGTTGGTCGGCCCCGAGTTCTTGTAGAGGCCGAGGATCTGGAATCCGTTCGTCCGGTAGCGTTCCTGCAACACCGCCAACTGGGGAATCTCGTCGATGCAGCCCTGGCAGATCGTCTCCCAGAAATCGATGAGGACGACCTTGTTGGCGAAATCCACCGAACGGAGGGGCTTTCCATAAACATCGGTCAACTCCCACGCCGGCACTGAGAGCCGCCTCGACGCCGAACGCGGAGTCCTCGATGACGACGTATCGCCCGGGAGCGACGCCCAGCAGCTCCGCCGCCCGCAGGAAAACATCCGGCGCGGGCTTCGGGCGTCCCACATCCTGCACGCTGACCACCGCCTTGAAGTTCTGCAGCAGATCTTTCATGGCCAGCACGGCGTCGATCACGACATGGAGCGATCCCGACGCAACGGCCATGGGATACTTCGCCGCCAGATCGCGGACGAGCTCGGGCAGCGACGGAAAGATCGGCTCCTCGCGCCGGAGCATGCCGAGGAACTTGCCCTGTTTCCACCGCGTCAGATCGGCCAGCGATTCCTTGGGACCGTGCTTCGCGATGAAATCGTTCCACAGGGTCACGTCGGACGTGCCGTAGTAGCTGGGAAAATGGATGCCGTGGCGATCGCCCAGGCCCATCTCGGCGAACACCTCCATGAAAGCCCGCTCGTGGCGGGGTTCGCTGTCCACGATGACTCCGTCCATGTCGAATATCACCGCCTGGGCTTTCTCTCGCACACCCGACGGTCCCCTTGCCCGACCCCATGACTCAAGACTAACCTTGGGAGCCGCATCCACGGAGCACTTCCGTGGCAACCATGTCGAAAAACAAACCAGCCAAGCCGCTCCGTCCTTCCGCCAAGCCCACCGGCCGCCCGGCCGCGCTTGTCGGCCTCGCCGCTTTGATCGTGGGCATCGTCCTCGTCGCGACGGGCACGACATCGCAGCGCATCGCCATGACCGTGACGCTTCCGAAGTTTCCCGAGTCGTCCCGCGTGAGTTTCCAACGCGAGGACATCGGCGCGGCCTCCACCGCCGCCAAGCGGACGACCAACGTCCAGATGGTCGACTTCGACAAGGACGGCTTGATGGACATCCTCGTCTGCGACGCCGCCCGCAACGCGGTCATCCTCTATCGCCAGACGAAGGACCATCGCTTCGTCGAGCAGGTCCTCGGGGAGAATCTCAAGGTGCCCGCCCACGCCACCGTCGTGGACATCGACAAGGACGGCGACCTCGACGTGGTGGTCTCTGTTCTCGGCAACATCTTTCCCTCGGACGAGCTGATCGGAAAAGTTGTCCTGCTGCGGAACGACGGCGATCACTTCACGCAGAAAGTCCTCCTCGAAGACGTCCGCCGTGTGGCCGACGTGCAGGCGGCGGACTTCGACGGCGATGGCGACATCGATCTCGTGGTGGCCGTCTTCGGCTACGCCCGTGGCGAAGTCCTGATGCTGGAGAATCTCGGCGACGGCACGTTCCGCGACCGCGTCCTGCTTGCGAAGCCCGGCATCATCCACGTCCCCGTCGGCGACTTGAACGGCGACGGCTTCCCCGACATCGCGGCCGTGGCCACGCAGGACGAAGAGGAGGTCTGGACGCTGATCAACGACGGCAAGGGCCACTTCACGCCCAACCGGGTTTACTTCAGCAACAACTACGACGTCGGCGGTGCCGGACTCGTGATGGCTGACCTCGACAAGGACGGCGACCTCGACCTGATCCTGCCCCAGGGCGACAACCTCGAGGACCGCTACAGCTGGCCCCAAAGCTACCACGGCTGCGTCTGGCTGGAGAACATGGGCAACGGCACCTTCAAGCCGCACCAGATAGCGCAGTTCGGCGGCACCTATGCTGCGGCGGTCGCCGATTTCGACGGTGATGGCGATCTCGACATCGTGCTCGTCAGCTACCTGACCGATCCGATGACGCCGAGCATCGTCTGGCTTGAGAACGACGGACACCAGAACTTCACCACCCACCAGCTCGACACCGCGCCCGTCGGCCTTGTGACCGTCGCCGCCGGCGATCTCAATGGTGACGGCAAGGCCGACATCGTGGCCGGCGGCCTCCATCTGCCGCCGATGACATCGAAGGGTTTCGAGCGGGTGCCCGTCTGGATCAACAAGGGAGGTGCGAAGTGAGTCGCCTGACAAAACTGTTCGTCCTTCTGCTCGTTGCCGAAGCGATCGTGGTCGGCGTTCGTTTCTGGAACCGCACGCCGCTGCCGGAGGTTCCGTGGGACCAGCTCGACCCGGCCGTCGCCGCCAAGATCCGCGTGATAGAGGACAGCCTCAATCAACGTCAGGCCGCCGACTGGTCGGAGATGGGCGATGTCTATCGCACCTTCGGCCTGTTTCCCCAGGCATCCCATTGCTACGCCAAGGCGGCCGCGCTTCAACCGGAGAATCCCTACAACGCATACACCTGGGCCATCTGCCGCGAGTTGATGGGCGAGCTCCGTCCGGCCATCGAGCTGTTCCAACGCGCCAAGTCCGGGTTCGACATGGCTTCAGGCGACGCCAACGCGCCCGCCTTCTCCGCCTACTGTTCCCTCAACATCGGCCAATGCCTGCTCAAGGAAGGCCGCCTTGCCAATGCCGAGCAGTCGCTCAAGGAAGCACTGCCCCTTCCGAAAGCAGGCCTGCTCCTCGGCCGCATCCTCGCCCGCACCGGTCGAGCCGGAGAGGCCACCACGATCCTCAGCGACGTGCTCAAGGACTATCCCAATGACCTGACGGCAAATCTCCTCATGAGCTACGCCGAAGCGGAACTCGGCCGGGGAACAGCGGCATTGGACTACCGCGAGCGGGCCCTGCGTGGTTCACCGCTGATTCCCGTCTGGGACATCACCTACCCCGCCATCCGCAAGCGCCGCGAAAACATGGGCACGCTCGGCTGGTATGCCCGTAGCCAGGCATTGCAGGCCAAGGGCAATCTCGCCGGAGCCATGGAAGAGTCGAAACGCGCCCTCGACACATTGTGGACCGAGGACTACGCGCTGCTTCTCGCCCGCCAGCATCTCATCAAGGGCGATGTCCCGTCCGCGCTGACCCTGGTGACAAACTGCTTCAAGACGGTGGGCGCAAGTCCCGAGTCGTTGGGTATTCTAGGAAGCGCCCTCGCCCAATCCGGCAAGGCCGATGAAGCCCGCAGCGCGTGGAAACAAGCCTGCGACATGGGCGGCGATTTCCATGCGGAGATCGCCGAGTCGTTGGAGAAGTCCGGGCTCAAGGACGAGGCCGCCATTGAACGGGGCCTCGCCCTGTTCGTCCGGGGCAAGAGCGCGTTTCTCAGGAACGACCTGCCAGGCGCGCTGCGCGATCTGGAGCCCGCCGCCAAGGCCGCTCCCGAATCCGCCATCGTTTGGTTCTACCTCGCGGAAGCCCGTCGTTTCACCGGCGAACGCGACGGAGCACGGGACGCCTACGAGCGCTGCCTGAAGCTTCAACCGAATCACGGCCGGGCCTTCGCCGCGTTGCAGAAGCTGCCGACAAAGTGAGGATCTCCCCGGTGTATCTAAGAGCCCGTCAAAGAACGCCCGGTCGGGGGACCGGGCCTACAAAACGAGGGTGATCCCCGAAGCTTTTTGTAGGCCGCGTGCCCTCACGCGGCGGGGTGGGGTCTTCTTTGACGGGCTGCTAATAATACTAGGTTAAGTGGCTATTTACTTTAACAAGAGGGCGGGACAAGCTTGGGGCCGTGACAGCGAACGAACTGGCCGGAGT
>JAYVSO010000007.1:0-81261 GCA_043775315.1 Verrucomicrobiota bacterium | reverse complement strand
CATCTTATAATGTAAAGCCTGCAACGGGGCGGCGTTAGGAACGCGAGTGCGTCCCTCCCGCCCGTCCTCCTGCAGGATCACCACCAGATCATAGAGGCTGACGGCGTCCAAGTCGGCGGCGATCCGATATCCACCCTTCACGCCCCGCGTACTGCGGACGACTTTCTTCTGATGCAGCACCTTCATCAGGTTCATCAGCAGCGGCAACGGCAGGCCGTTGGCCTCGGCGATCTCGCGGGCACAAATGCAGGCGTCCTCCCGCTCGGCAAGATATTGCAGGGCGGTGAGGGCGTATTCCGTGCTCTTGTTCAGTGCCAGCATAGAGTCGCCCGCGAAGGGGACGAGGGAATATAGGAGGAGAATGGTGCGATATCAAGTCCGGTGGCGGGAGGTACGATGCGTCACAGTGAAGTACTCCGGCCTTGCCGGTGTTCGCGGAGCGCTTCGTCGGCAAACCAGTCCAGCTTGCCCGACTGCGCGTCGGCTTCGAACCGTTTGTCCCGCTCGGCGGCATCGCGCTCGGCGAACCAAGCGCGGAAGACATGAAGCTCGGCCGGGGAGAGCCGTTCGATGGCGCGTTCGATTTCATCGACGGTGGACATTGAAAGAGTGTATCCATCCAACGACACGGTTCCAGCGAAAAGTCCGGCGTGAAATGTCGCACGTGTCGAACGGGGATTCCATCGGGTTCGACCTTTACACCTCGACCGTTACGCCAGGTCCAGCCCGCGCATCGTGCCGGTCGAGGAGGCGAACTTGTCGGTTTCGAGGCCCATGCGTTGGAGCATGGAGACGAAGAGGTTGGGCAGGGGGTAGTTGTGGTCGCGGTCGAAGCCGAGGTGCTGGCCGTGGCGGAAGCCGCCGCCGGCGAGGATCGTGGGGAGGTTGGTGGTGACGTGAGTGTTGGCGTTGCCGAGGTTGGAGCCGTAGAGGACCATCGTGCGGTCCAGCAGCGTCCCGCCGCCTTCGCGCACGCCCTTCAGGCCGGCGAACAGGTCGGCGAGCAGCTTCATGTGCCATTCGTCGATGGCCTTCAACTGGGAGAGCTTGGCCTCGGAACGGCCGTGGTGGGAAAGGTTGTGATACGCGTCGTTCAGCTTGGTGTCGCCGAGCTCGATGACGGGCGAGTTGACGCTGTCGAGCAGGAGCGCGATGGAGCGGGTGGAGTCGGTTTCGAACGAGAGCCGCGCGATGTCATACATGAGGCGGACCTTCTCCATGTATTCCCGGGGGCTGGCGGGATCGAGCGGCATCGGTGCAGAAACCTTGGGCTTGGGTTTGTTTTCCCACTCGCGGGACATCTTCATGCGTTTCTCGAGCTCGCGCACGCTGGTGAAATACTGGTCGAGCCGGTCGCGGTCATTGGCACCGACGTTGCGCCTGAGATCCTTGGCCTGCCCGGCAACGGCGTCGAGGATGCTCCGGCCCAGTTCGAGTTTTCGGATCTGGCCTTCCGTCTCGGCTTTCGTGCCCTGCATGAACAGGTGGCGAAACACGTCGGAAGGCTTCTCCTCGCACGGGATCAACACGCCGGAGCCGGTCCACGCGAGGCTGCGCTGACCCTGCTGGACGTTGACGCCGAGATTGAGCGAAGGGAAGCGGGTGAGATGGCCGATGCGTTCGGCGATGTATTGGTCGAGCGAGATGGTGTTCTTGAACCCGCCGCTGCCCGGGTGCGGCGCGGCCGTGAGGAAGCAGTTGTCCGCCGGATGCCCGCCATCGACATCGGGATGGGAGACGCCGCTGAAGACCGTGAAGTCGTTCCTGTGCTCCTTCAGCACCTGAAGATACGGCGACAACTCGTAGTCACGGCCGGCTTTCTTGGGAAAGAACTGCTCGGGCAGCAGGCCCAGGTTGTTGCAGATGCCGAACACCCGTCGGGGTTTGTTGTCAGGCTTGCCCGCTGTTACGGCCTTCGCGACCGAAGCGAAAGCGGGAGTCATCGAGTCGAGCAACGGGAGCGACAGCGCGATGCCGGCACCTCGCAGGAAACTACGCCGGGATATGGATCGCTGCGTGGCGATGAAGGGGGTGTTCATGGAGATGTTCTTCGTTTCTGCGCCCGGGCTACTGGGATTATTTATTCAGGAACAACCGGCTTTGCACAAGCTCGTGGATCAGGCTGCGAACTCCGTAGTGGCTCGAACTTGCCCGCTCAAGAACCTGCTCGATCTCGTTCCTGTCACTGAATCGGACGGGCGAGCCCGTGGCATAAACGGCGAGCTGCCGGGCAAGGTTCCGGGCGATCTGTTTTTCGTCGTCGAGCAGGAGCGCCTTCAATTCGCGGATGTCCGCGAACTTCCGGCCGTCGGGCAGTTCGCCGGAGGGATCCACTGCCAACGCGAGGCTGAATTCGAACTTCTGTCCGCTCTTCGCGAGGCCCTTTTCCGGCGTGCCGGATCCATGCGACCGGTAGCGCTCGCGGAAACCTCCCATGACATCGAAGCTCTCAAGGGCGAAGCCGGCCGGATCAATCTTCGCATGGCACACGCCGCAGGATTCCTGCGAGCGGTGTTTGTCCAACTGCTGGCGGATGGTGACGGCACCACGGATGTCGGGCTCAACGGCGGGAGTGCCCGGCGGCGGCGGCGGGGACTGCTTGCCGAGGATGCGCTCCATGATCCAGGCCCCCCGCAGCACGGGCGAAGTAGTGGTGCCGTTGGCGGAAACCTTGAGAACGCTCGCCTGCGTCATGAGCCCACCGCGCGGACTGGTCTTGGGCAGGCTCACTCGCCGCAATCCAACTCCCTCGAACGGCGGCAGCCCGTAGTGGACCGCGAGCCGTTCGTTCAGCATCGCGAAATCGGATGCGACGATGTTGCGCGCCGGCAGATCTCCGTGGAGCAACTCGCCGAAGAACGCCTGGGTTTCCTCAAGAGCCGACTCGGTCAGAAGATCGTCGAGGTAGTAGTCGGAATAGAGCGTGGCGTCGGGCGTGGTCGCCTGGATGCGACGCAGGTCCAGCCAGTAGTCGAGGAAAGCGTCGACGAACTGGCGCGACTTCGGATCGGCCAGCAGGCGGTCAGTCTGGGCGCGTAGAACATCGGGTTGACGCAGTTGGCCTTTCGCCGCCAACGCCCGGAGTTCTGCGTCGGGCGTGGAGTTCCAAAGGAACAGCGAGAGCCTCGAAGCCAAGGCATGTTCGTTGAGTTTTCCGGGGCGCTCCTCGACGCAGATGAATTCGGGCGAGCAAAGGACAGCAGTGTAGCCGGCGATCATCGCGTCCACGAAACTGCTGCCGGACTTCATGGCGCTTTCGATCACCGGCATGAAGCGCTTGCACTCCTTGTCTGCGTCCGGTCGGCGATACGCTGCATTGAGGAAATTGCGGAGGAGCTTCTCGGAATCTTTCTTGGGATTGCTGGTAACGACATCGACTTTGGCTCCCGTGGTTTCGGATTTCTTCAATGGAAGATCGCCGAAGAGCAGCTTGTGGCCGGCTGTCGGCCACTGTTCGAAGATCGGGCCTTCCACTTCCAGCCACCGGAACACGACACCGGGCTGGCCGTCGCGTTCCGCGAGTGGATTCTGCCAACGTCCCACGCCGGGTCGCGACCGGAACAACCGCGCGGGATCCACGCGGATGATCTCGCCGGCGAGGAGCCACACGTCGAGTTCGTGGACCGAGGGCTCAGGATCGACATCAAACGCGCCCAGCTTCCGCAGAAGACGCGGCGGCGTCTCGGAGTAGACGCTGATCGGCTCGGAGCGGCGGCCTTCCGAGACGTCATCGAGGTTTGGGATGAACCACTTGTTTGTCTGCCCCGGTCCCACCCAGACGGAATGGCCGTTCAGGCGCAGCTTGTAGCGGCCGGCGACGGGCGCCTTGAAGTTGCTGAACTTGGGCTCCAGCGGCTCATAACTTCCCGCCACGACACCCACGCCTTCCAACTCGCGCAACGCGGCGTTGGTCTTTCCGGCGGAGAGAGGTGCCTTGCCGGCGCGCACGTCGGGCTGGCCTTCGAATCCGAGCACCGGAAACGTCGCGCGTTCGGGAGCGGTGTTGAAAACCGAGAACTTCATCGGCCCGGTGTAGCTGCGCTGGTCCCGCGCGTAATGGCGGACGACCGTGGTTTCCGGCCGGTCCACTTTGCCAGCCAGCACCTGACGCAGCGCGTAATCGGCCGCGCCGAGATACCGCGCCATCTGCACATAGGACACATCCAATGCGTCGCCGACCTTGTTGAACCGATGAGCGACTCCATCCTCGGGCAACGAATCCCGCACTTGCAGCCAAGGCGCTTGGAGCAGGTCGCGCAAGGCATTCTCGTATTCGTAGCGGTTGAGACGGCGCTGGACCGATCGGCCCTCCTTCGCGACCAACTTGTCCTCCGCCGCAGTGATCGACTTGGCAACCGATGATTTGAATTCCTCGAGCTCGGCGGCTGGGGGACGGGCCTTCTTCTTGGGTGGCATTTCGCCCCCATTCACGCGGTCGAACACCGTGACCCACTTAGCCTGATCCCTGGGGGCAACGGACTCCAACCTGAGAGCCGTGAGATCAACTCCGCCCTTCTTCATCTCCGCGTCATGGCATTCGACGCAGTGCACATCCAAAAAACGAATCGCTGCAGCCCCTCGCGCCGAAGATGAAACCATCAAGAATTGCAGACCAGCCAAAGGCCAAAAAAGTCTGAAGAGGCAGGTGGTTCTCATCGGAGCATCCTCATTTTGATCCATAACGTCGGTGAGAATTCACAATTTCACAATCAGGACCTCTTTTTCAAGTTGGACACGGTCTAATCCCAAAAACAGACGCACAACCTACTTAATACTTTACTCGAAGCCCAAGATATGCCAGAAATAGGACGAATAGCCCATTTTTGAGACACATGAAACCAAAACTAAAACTGATCCTCTTAACTGTGATCGCACTGCTTGGGCTAATGCCCAAGCATGTGATGGCACAATGTCCACTTCCGCCTCAACCAGTCTGCTTTACGGTCGCAGACGGCGTGAACTCATTGTGGTCCGTAACCCTGAACTACTCGCCTACCGATCCGTCGTATGTGCTTCAGCCGGGCACCCCTTACAATGGCTGGTGCCTGCAATTCAACGCCGCGATAGCTACAGGTTTCGAATACTGCGGAGCCACCCTGCGCTACCTTGACGGCCCCCTGCCTTCGCACCTGACCGAGTATGCATCGCCCGTTGTCAACCAGCTCAACTACATCATCAATAACACTTCGGGCGCCTCGATGTTGGATGTTCAGTTTGCCATGTGGAACATCCTCCAAGGGTTTGAACTCACGACGCAACCGTCGATCGATTTGGCTTCGAACGCAGTTGTGTTTGGGTCGGCGTTTGTTCCTTCCCCGATCCAAAAGAGGGCGGCAATTCTTGATCTCGGACCCAGTTCCGCGATCCAACGGGTCATTGTTGAAGTCTCATGCGGTGGGTCACCCCCTCCCCCTCTGGAACAATGCGCGCAAGAAGCGGTTGGCACCCCTAGTATCAACAACAACGCGACCTACGCGTTCGCCCTCGGCACCCTTCTCGGCAATGATTTCATCACGGGCCCGGAGTCCCTTAAATTTCTCCAGCAGCCCGACGGCTCGTTGGTCCTGACCGGAGTGGTGGTTCGCGCGTCGAACCCGAACATGTGCTTCACGGTCAACGTCACGTTCTCCGGCCCCACCGGCGCTCCTCCGGCTCCGCTGTATCCGATCAAAAACATCGCGTCAGCCACGACGAATGGCTGGACCTACTATACCAGCGTCGCCGGCACGCTCGTCGGTCAGAAGGGTCTCGCGGGAACCAACCTCTTCATCGCCGCAACCGGCGCGCAGTTCGGCTTCGGTGCGAACAACAACAACCTTCTGAACGGATACTTCTCCAGCATATTCTGGGGAACGACCCTCGGAACGGTCACGAACGGCGGCGTCCTCGCCGGCCAGATCATCGAATGCCCTACCGTCGACCATATCTGCTTGAACCAAGCCCTTCCCGTCCCCGGCGTAAGCGGTGGACATGCGTTCTTCCTTCCCGGCATCGGATCCGACTTCGTCGCCGGCACCGTTCCTCTGAGATTCGTCGAGTCCTCGAACGGCAAAGGCTCGATCACCGGCGTTGTCTTCAGCGCGTCGAACCCCTGCAAGTCGTTCATTGTCGACATCGCGCTTTCCGGCCTGACCTCGGCCGGACCGGGCAGCCCGAAGCTTGAACTTCCCAACTCCTACTACGTCCCGCCGGTGGGAACTGGCATCGTCGATACGAATGGCTGGCATTACTACTCGAACATGGTCGGAACGTTGACCGGCGTCGGCTGCTACGCCGGCGGCCAGCTCAAGATCACCAACATGGGACCGGCTCCCCAGTTCGGCGTCGGTGCCAACGGCAAGAACACGAATGACGGCGGTTCCGCCTGGTTCAACGTTACGGTAGTCAAGCAGCCGACCAGCACAGCTTACACGCTGGCGCCAACGGCCGGATCGCACGGCGACTTCAACCTCGACGACGCTCCGTGTTTGGATGAGGAAGTCTGCGTCAAGGAAGCCTTCCCGGCGCTCGTCTCCGGCGGTCACGCGGTCTACCTGCCTGGCATCGGCACGGACTTCATCGCGAGCAGCGGCCCGCTGAAGTTGACCAAGTATGAGGACGGCACCGCCCTCCTCTCCGGCAACGTCTACAGCAAGGCCAACCCGAACCTCGGCTTCGCGATCAACGTCAACCTGAGCGGCCTCATCGAACCGCCGGCCCCCGCTCCGAGCGGCAGCCCGAAGCTCGAACTTCCAGCGAGCGCCTACCTGCCGACCGGCCCGGTGGACACGAACAAGTGGTCCTACTACACGGCCCTCTCCGGAACTCTCACGGGTCTCGGCCAGTATACGGGTGGATCCATCGCGATCGCACGCATGGGCCCCTCGTTCCAGCTCGGCTACGGAGCCAACGGCAAGAACACCAATGATGGTGGATCCGGCTGGTTCACCGTGACGGTGACGAAGAATCCCACGACTGGCGGAGCCTTCTGCCCGACCAGCCATGGCGACTTCAACCTCGACATCACTCCCTGCACATTCACGCCTCCTCCGCCGCCGCAGTGCGTTGGAACCGGCACCCCCGGCTACTGGAAGAATCATCCGGAAGCCTGGCCCGTCAGCTCGATCGTGATCGGTGGCAAGACCTACACGAAGGCTCAGGGGATCGCAGCGATGGGCACATCGCCAGCCGGTGACAATACCTACACGATGTTCCGCCACCTGATCTCGGCCAAGCTGAACGTTCTGTTCGGCAACAACTCGAGCTGCATCGATACGACCATCACCGCCGCTGACCAGTGGCTCGTCACCTATCCGCTGGGAAGTGGTGTTGCCGGTGGTAGCGCGGCATGGACGACCGGAGCCCCGCTCGCAACCAAGCTCGACGACTACAACAACGGCCGGCTCGCCTGTGCGCAGCATCGTGACTCGCTCACATGCGCGCCCTCGACCTGCCCGACCGCTCCCACAGACCTCGTCCTCACGGTCAATGCGCTCGGCAAGGTCGTCCTCACCTGGTCCGACAACTCCGCCACCGAAACCGGCTTCATCATCCAGCGGAAGACCGGTGCCAATGGAACTTGGGCCGCCCTCCCAGGTGTCGCTGTGAACACCACGACCTACACGGACACCACGGTCGCGATCTGCACGACCTACTGCTACCGCGTCCGCACCAGCAACTGCGCGGAATACACGGCTGAGGTGTGCATCACCACCCCGCAGCCTTGCCCGAATCCGCCGAGCAACCTCGTCCTTGGATCCAAGGTCGCCGGCAAGATCGTCATCTGCTGGACGGACAACTCGACCTCCGAGTCCTGCTTCCAGATCGAGCGCAAGACCGGCACCGGCGCTTGGATCAAGATCGGCCAGGTGGCCGCGAACTGCACGACCTTCACCGACTCCACGGTGCAGCCGTGCGTCAGCTACATCTATCGCATCCGCACCTGCGAATGCGCTGACTACTCGAACGAACTGACTGTCACGTCCGCCGCCGCCCCGATCATCGGAACGGGCAAGGGTCTCGTCGGTGAATACTTCGACAGCATCAACTTCACCTCCTCGAAGTTGACTCGCATCGACTGTGGCATCTGCTTCGACTGGGGCACCGGTTCGCCGGCCACCAGCATCGGCTGCGACACGTTCAGCGTCCGCTGGAGCGGCCAGGTGCAGGCCCAATACACCGACACCTACACGTTCTACGTGACCGGCGACGACGGCTATCGCCTGTGGGTAAACGGCCAGTTGATCATCAACAACTATGTGGACCAGGGTCCGACCGAAAAGAGCGGGACCATCTCGCTTGTGGCCGGCCAGAAGTATGACATCAAACTCGAGTATTACGAAAACACCGGCGGGGCCAGCGTCCGCCTTGCGTGGTCCAGCAACTGCAGCGCGAAGGAGATCATTCCCTGCACGCAGCTCTACGGAACCTGCGGCGACGGCTTGAAGGGCGAGTATTACAATGCGAAGGACCTCACCTGCTATAAGTTCACCCGCCTCGACGCGAACGTCTGCTTCGACTGGGGATACGGTTCGCCTGCCTCCACGATCAACGCCGACTGCTTCAGCGTCCGCTGGACCGGCCAGATCCAGGCGCAGGTCTCCGAGACCTACACGTTCTACGTGAACGCCAACAACGGCTACCGCCTGTGGGTCAACGGCACCAAGATCGTTGATCTCTGGGGCAATACCACCACGACGGAAACCAGCGGCACCATCGCCCTGGTTGCCGGCCAGAAGTATGACATCAAGCTGGAATACTTCGAAAACACGGGGACGGCCTCGGCCATCCTCTCCTGGTCCAGCGCCACCACTCCGAAACAGGTCGTTCCGAAGTGCGTGCTCTTCTCCGGCGGCTACACGGGCAGGTGCGATGTCAGTGTTCCATGGCAGACCCGGGACATCGGCAACTGCGCACGGCCCGGTGAGACGAAGGAAAGCTACGGCGACTGCTACATCAAAGGTTCCGGATCCGACATATGGGGCAGCAGCGACGAGTGCCACAAAATGTTCCAGAACGCCGTAGGCGACTGCGAGATCAAGGCCAAAATCTGCTCCGTTGGAAACACCGACCCGTGGGCGAAATGCGGTGTCATGATCCGTGAGTCCCTCAACGGAAACAGCAGCCATGCGTTCATGTGCCTCACGGCCGGAAACGGCCTGGCCTTCCAGCGCCGCAACGGCACCGGCGCCGCGTCCGAGCACACCTCGGGCGGCAACGACGGCAGCTGCTGGGTTAAGCTCGTCCGCCGCGGCAGCACGTTCACGTCCTACAAGTCGCGGGACGGAGTCAGCTGGACCCAGGTGGGTAGCTGCAACATCCCGATGGCATCCAACTGCTACATCGGAATCGCGGTCACGTCGCACAACAGCGCGCTCACCAGCGAGTGCAAGGTCAGCAACGTGACGGTTGTTCCTTGATCTAGTCCTGATCGAAACTGCGACAGCCGGAGGCCACAAGCCTCCGGCTGTTTTCGTTTCTGACCTTTGCCATCACGCTAGTTCAGGGCAGAATCTCCCCGTGGCTCAAACCCGGAAACGAATCTATATCATAGGCACTTTGGCGGTAGCCGGCGTGGCCGGATGGCTTGTCGTCAATCCTCAGAAGAGATCCGTCGTCCAGTCCGAAACGCAGTCCGCAACGGCGCCGGCCAAGTTGGCTGCGCCGACAGGAGCCACTTTCACACCCGACTCGGCCACCCAGCGAAGCAACGCTATCCAGGCGGTTCTCGACCCGATGAGCGTGGTTCCGACCGCAATTCGTCCTGGGTTCAATGCTGTCCTGTCAGAGACGGATCCAATCCGCCGCGCGGCTCTTCTTGAAGAGCTCTTGAAGTCGCTTCCACCGAAAGAGCTCATCCTTCTCCTGAACGCCCTGCCCAAAGGCGGCGGACCGCCCGGAGTCTCCGACGAGATCCTCCGTCGTCTTGCCCTCGCCGATCCCACGGCCGCCGCCCAGTGGGTTGCCGGCGTGGCCGAACCCGATCTCCGTCAGAGTTCCTTTCGCCAACTCGGCGTTGTCTGGGCCGGAAAAGACCTCGACGGCGCCATCGCGTGGGCTATGACGCTGACAGAAGGTGCCGATCGCAACGTCGCGATCCGTTCAATCGCCTACGAAGCCTCACGGACCAATCCGAAACTGGCTCTGGAATTCATCCTCGACCTCCCGGCGGGCATTGAACGCGATGATCTGGTGATTCATGCTGCCAAGCAGTGGGCCACGAAGGAACCCGCCAATGCCGCATCTTGGGCCGAGCTCATCGACGACGTGGACCTTCGCACCCGTGCCCTCGCGGACATCGCCAGTGCTTGGTCGGCGACCGACCCAGAAGCCGCCGCCAACTATGCGATCGCCGCAATTCCGCCCGGCCGAGACCAATCGAGGGCCGCCATCGAGATCCTCCAGCGCTGGGTTGCCGTCAATCCGTCGCCAGCGACGACTTGGGCCGCGTCATTCCCGGACGGAGAGCTACAGGAAATCGCGCTCCGAACCACAGTGGGAACCTGGGCCGGACGTGAACCGGTCGCTGCAGCCGAATGGATTGAAAAACTTCCTCCTGGAGCCAACAAAGACCAGGCCATCGGGGCCTACTCCGTGGCCTTGGCTGAAACCGATCCCGCGGCCGCCATCCGTTGGGCCGAGATGCTTCCCGAAGGGGATGTGAGGAACAACCGGACCTATGCGGTCGCAAAGCGATGGCTGGACCTCAACGCGGCCGCCGCCCGCAGCTGGATTGAAAAATCGCCTTTGTCCACCACCCAGAAAACCGACCTTCTCGCGGCGCCGAAACCCTGATTGGTCCAAACCTCGAAAAGAGAAAAGGGCGGCTGGATTTCTCCAGCCGCCCTTCTGCTTGAATCTTGTCTCAGCTCAAACGAGCTGGATCTTGTCACCGTCTTTCAACGTGACGATGGCCTTCTTCCACTTGGGAGTGCGGCCCCGGGCGGGAGTCGATTTCCGGCGGAGTTTGCCCCTTACATGAAGGGTATTGACGCGGACGACCTTGACCTTGAAGAGCTCTTCCACGGCCTGCTTGATCTGGGGCTTGTCGGCCTTCGGATCGCACATGAGCGTGTATTTATTGAGCTTCTCGGACTGGCGGGTGCCCTTCTCCGTGATGCGGACGGTCTTGATGATGTCGAAGGAATTCATGGCTGGTTACTCCTTGGTGAGACGTTCCTCAACCTTGGCGAAGGCGGCCTTCGAGAAAACGATCTTGTCGTTCTTCAGGACGTCGTATGTGTTGAGCAGATCCGCCGTGATCAAGTCGACGTAGGGAATGTTGCGGGATGCTGCGAACAGCATCTTGTTCTGGCCCTCGCAGACGAGCGTGACGGTTCCGTCCAAGTCCAAGTCCTTGAGGATCGCCACGACTTCCTTAGTCTTGGGAGCGGTCACTGACAGGTTCTCGACGATGATGACCTCGCCCGACTTGATCCGCTCGCTCAGCGCTTTGCGGAAGGCCAGCTTCTTGGTCTTGACGTTGACCTTCTTGGAGAAATCACGCGGTTTGGGTCCGAACACGACACCACCGCCACGCCATAGAGGCGAGCGGAAAGAGCCCGCGCGGGCTCGACCGGTGCCTTTCTGACGCCACGGCTTCTTGTTGGAGCCGGCGACGTCGCCGACCGTCTTGGTGCACGCGGTGCCTGCCCGTTGGGCGGCCCGTTGGGCGGTCACAGTGTCGTGAACCGCCTGGGTTCCGATGCCGTTGAGAATGACCTCGAACTTGACTTCGTGTTCGCCGGTCGTCTTGCCCTTGAGATCGATAATGGAGAGCTTCATGGCTTACTATTTCTTGGCTGCGGCCTTGGCTCCACCCTTCGCAGCCTTGGCCGGTCCAGCAACTGCGATGAGACCCGCACGGCGTTTTGCGCGTTCCGAACCCTTCGGAAGTTTTTTCGCCTCGCGGATGATGACGTAATCATTTTCGGCGCCGGGGATGGCACCCTTGATAAGAAGGATGTTGTCCTCTTCGAGAACCCCGACGACTTCGAGGTTCTGTGTGGTGCGCTGCACCTGCCCCATGTGACCGGGCATCTTCATGCCGCGCATGACGGTTCCGGGAAACAGGCGCTGACCGATTGCGCCGCCACGCCGATGCCAGCCCTTGGCACCGTGGGTGGAGTCGCCACCGCGGAATCCGTGACGTTTCACGACACCTTCGAAACCGCGTCCCTTGGTGACCCCGATCGCATCGATAAAGTCGCCTTTGGCGAACAGCGTCGCGCCGACGACATCACCGGGCTTCACGCTGACCGAGAAGTCGCGGACCTCACGGATGCGCTTCACGGGCTTGCCGTTGAATTTTGCAAGGTGGCCCGTCAGGGGCTTGTTGATGCGCTGAGCTTTCTGCTCGTCGAATCCAAGCTGGACGGCGTTGTAACCGTCGGACTCGACGGTCTTGCATTGGAGAACGTAGTTGGGGCCCGCCTTCACGACCGTCACTGGGACGGCGATGCCCTTGTCGTTGTAGACGCGGGTATGGCCAAGCTTTTTTCCGATGAGTGCGATCATGGCGTTAGATCTTGATGGTGATGTCGACACCCGCCGGGAGGTTCAATTTTTTGAGCTCATCGACCGTCTTGGCGGTGGGATCGATGATATCGAGCAGGCGCTTGTGGGTGCGTTGCTCGAAGGTTTCCTGGGACTTTTTATCCGCATGCGGCGAACGCAGGACGGTGAAGCGCTCAACGCGCGTCGGCAGGGGGATTGGGCCGGCGACTCGGGCACCTGTGCGCTTCACGGTCTCTACGATCTCGTGAGCGGACTGGTCTATTACCCGATGATCGAAGGCCTTCAGACGGATACGGATTCGTTGTCCAGGCATAAGTCAAAGAACAAGGGTTATGGTTTAGCTACGGGCGGCAGGACGAGCCTTCGCAGTGTCCAGAATCTGATTCAAGACACTATTCGGCACCTGCTCGAAGTTTAGGGGCTCCATCGAGTAGGACGCACGTCCTTTCGACAGGGAACGGATGGCGGTCGCATAGCCGAACATTTCGGCGAGGGGCACGTTGGCGTTGAGGACGGTTTGGCCCATCTTCGCCTCGACCCCTTGGATGACGCCCCGACGACGGTTGATGTCACCGAGAAGATCACCCTGATACTCGTCAGGAGTGGTCACTTCGACTTTCATGATCGGCTCGAGGACAATCGGGTTCGCTTTCTTGAAGGCGTCTTTAAGCGCGAAGATGCCGGCCATCTTGAACGCCAGCTCGTTTGAATCGACCTCGTGGAAGGATCCGTCGGTGACGTTGACCTTGATATCGATGACTTGGAAACCCGCGTAAACGCCGCTCTTGATCGCTTCTTCGATGCCATGAATCACTGCAGGGATGTATTCCTTTGGAATCGCTCCGCCGACAACCTTGTTGTTCACCTCGACGCCCTTGCCCTTTTCGTTGGGCTCGACGGTGATGCAAGCATGGCCGTATTGGCCGCGCCCACCGGACTGACGGATGAACTTGCCCTCGCCCTCGGCTGAGGCGGTGATGGTTTCGCGATACGCGATCTGGGGAGCACCCGTGTTGGCCTCGACCTTGAACTCGCGTTTCAATCGATCGACGATGATCTCCAGATGCAACTCACCCATTCCAGCGATGATGAGCTGGGCAGTCTCTTCATTCGTGAAACAACGGAACGTGGGATCCTCTTCGGCCAGCCGCTGGAGGCCTTGGGACATCTTGTCCTGATCCTGCTTGGTCTTCGGTTCGACGGCCATGCTGATGACCGGCTCGGGGAACGTTGGCGGCTCCAGGGCCACATCGAAATCCTCGTTGCAGATTGTGTCGCCCGTCGTGATGTTGCGCAGGCCGACCAGCGCGGCGATGTCACCGGCGTAGACCTCGTCGATGTCCTTGCGCTCGCTGCCTTGGATGACCATGAGGCGGCTGACCCGCTCGCGCCGACGCGTGCGCGGATTGTAGATCGTGTCACCCTTCTTGAGATGGCCGGAATAGACGCGGAAGAAAACCAGCTTGCCCGCGTAGGGATCGGTCCACAGCTTAAATGCCAGCGAACAGAATTTCTGGTTGTCGTCGGTCGGAACCTTAACCACTCCCCCGGCCACGGGGTCGAGTCCCTCGGCGGGAGGGATGTCTAGCGGGCTCGGCAGATAGTCGAGCACGGCGTCCACTAATACCTGCACGCCTTTCTTCTTGAACGCCGACCCGCAGAGGACGGGTATCAACTCGATCTTGCAGGTCAACCGGCGGATGGCCGCCTTGAGAAGCGCAACGCTGATCGGTTTTTCATCGAGAACCAGGTTGGCGATCTCGTCGTCCTTGTTGGAGACGGCGTCGATCAGCTCCGCCAGCGCGGCCTTGGCACGCGCCTGGTGCTCAGCGGGAATTTCTGAAACCTCGTAGTTCAGCCCTTCATTGGCCTCGGTCGGACCCCAGTTCACCGCCTTCTGGTTGACCACGTCGATCACTCCCTCAAATCCCCCTGTTATCGGCTTGTTGTCGGCCTCGGTCGGACCGGCGCCGAGGGGCAGGAAAATCGGGAAGGCATAGGCGCGCAGCTTGGTGCGCATGTCGTTCAACGCGTTTTCGAAATTCGCGCCAATGCGGTCCATCTTGTTGACGAACGCGATTCGCGGAACGTGGTATTTGGTTGCCTGACGCCAGACGGTTTCAGATTGCGGCTGCACGCCCGCAACGGCGCAAAACACGGCAACCGCGCCGTCCAGCACGCGCATGGAACGTTCGACTTCCGCGGTAAAATCGACGTGGCCCGGCGTGTCGATGATGTTGACGCGATGCGGCACGTCCTTGAAAGCCTTGTAAATCTGCTCTTCACCCGGCTTGGCGCATTTCTGCGTCCAGAAGCAGGTCACGGCCGCCGACGTGATTGTGATACCGCGCTCTTTCTCCTGCTCCATCCAGTCGGTCACAGTGTTGCCGTCGTCGACGTCACCGATCTTGTGAATCAGGCCGGTATAGAAAAGAATTCGCTCCGTAGTGGTGGTCTTGCCGGCATCGATGTGTGCGGCAATTCCAATGTTACGGGTCCGCTCCAACGTGTATTGGCGGTTGGGCGAATTGAGCTGTGTGTTGTCGGCCATCTTCTTGAGACTAAAAACGCCCCGCAGCGCTTAAGCGACCGGGGCGTGTTCGTTATTGACGGGTTTTACCAGCGAAAGTGAGCGAACGCCTTGTTGGCCTGTGCCATCTTGTGAACCTCGTCCCGCTTGCGAATCGCGTTGCCCTGGCCCTGATAGGCTTCAAGAATCTCTGCAGCCAGTGCTTCGCGCATCGGGATACCCTTCCGGGCATCTGCGAAGTCAACCAACCAGCGCATCGCGAGCGACGCCTGGCGGTCACCGGGGACCTCCATCGGGACCTGATAAGTCGCTCCGCCGACCCGCCTGGGCTTCACCTCAAGACGGGGCTTGGCGTTGTCGACGGCACGCTGGAGAACCTCCAACGGGCTGACGTTCGGGGTCTTCTCAGCAAGTCCAACGAATGCCTGATAGACGATACGTTCAGCAACAGACCGCTGGCCCCACTGCATGACCGTATTGATGAGCCGCGTGACCAGTGTGCTGTTGAACCGGTTGTCCGGAAGCACCGACCGCTTATCTGCTTGACGACGACGTGACATAGAAATGGATGCTGATTACTTCTTAGCGACGGCCACTTTCGGGCGCTTCACACCATACTTGGAACGGCTGACGCGGCGCTTCTCAACTCCGGCGGCATCGAGTGCACCACGAACGATGTGGTATCGAACACCGGGAAGATCCTTCACACGACCGCCACGGACCAGAACGATCGAATGCTCCTGGAGGTTGTGGCCCTCATCCGGAATATAGGCGATGATCTCAAAGCCGTTGGTCAGGCGAATCTTGGCGACTTTCCGCATGGCCGAGTTCGGCTTCTTCGGAGTGCGGGTCATCACTTGGAGGCACACACCCCGGCGGAATGGCGATGATTCCAAAGCGGGCGATTTGGACTTTGTGCGGACTTTGGAGCGTCCTTTGCGAACAAGCTGATTGATGGTCGGCATTTACAAATGCTTTCTGGTTATCCGCGTCGCGGCTTGGCGAAATGGGACGCGGAAGATAACAAACGAGATCTTCGAGGCAATAAGTTAATTAGGATTTTCGAGAATCCAGTGATTTGAATCGGCTTAACCGGCGAGTGGTGACAGCTCGTCGGCCTGTTCCACAGGCGCTTCCGGGATTGGCTCGACAAGCGGAACCAGAGAAACATTTCTGTGTCCCTGATAACCAGTTCCCGCAGGAATGATGTGCCCCATGATGACGTTCTCCTTGAAGCCGCGGAGAATATCCGTCTTGCCCATCGTGGCGGCATCCGTAAGGACACGGGTTGTGTCCTGGAAGGAAGCCGCGCTCAGGAACGACTCCGTTTCCAGCGATGCCTTGGTGATTCCCAATAGGACGGGCATCGCTTCAGCAGGCTTGCCACCCATTTGTTCCACGCGGTTGTTTTCGTCCTCGAAGACAACCTTGTCGATCTGTTCGCCCCACAGGAACTGGGTATCTCCCGGCTCTGTGATGCGGACTTTGCGCAACATCTGACGAACAATGATTTCGATGTGCTTGTCGTTGATGGTCACGCCTTGGAGTCGGTAGACCTCCTGCACTTCGTTGACCATGTGTTCCTGAAGCTCCTGCGGCCCGAGGATCTCAAGGATCTCGTGCGGGTCCATGGGACCTTCTGTCAACTGCTGACCCTTCTTGACGAAGTCGCCCTTGAACACAACAACGTGTTTTCCGATCGGGATGAGATGCTCTTCTTCGGCGGCCGTCACTGGATCCTTGATCACGATGCAGCGCTTGCCGCGAACACTGGGCCCGAAATCAACCACACCATCGATTTTCGAAATCTCCGCAGCGTCCTTCGGCCGCCGGGCTTCGAACAATTCAGCGACACGGGGAAGACCACCGGTGATGTCCTTGGTCTTGGAACTCTTGCGGGGAGTCTTGGCCAGCAACGTTCCTGCGACGATCTTGTCGCCTTCGTTGATGGCGATATGCGCTCCCGAGGGAATCGCGTATTGGGCGGTCGGATCCCCATGCTCATCGAGAACGATGACTTGGGGATGGAGATCTTCCTTATGGTCGATGATGACCATCGACTCCTGCCCTGTGGTCTCGTCGAGCTCCTGCTTCATCGTGACACCTTCGATGATGTCATGAAACCGGACCCGCCCCGCTTTCTCGGAAAGAATCGGAACATTGTAGGGATCCCACTGGGCCAGTGTTTCGCCCTTCTTGATTTGACCTCCGTTGCCGATCGCCAGGACTGAACCAATGACGATGTTGTGGCTCTCAAGCTCACGGCCATCCTCAGTGAACACGGCGAGCGATCCGTTCTTGTTCAAAACGATGTTGCTACCGTCCTGGAGCTCCACATAGCGGATGTCGTCGCTGTATCGGACGATGCCGTCGTGTTTGACCTTGATGATCGGGTTCTTGGAAACACCCGCGGCGACACCACCCGTATGGAAGGTGCGCATCGTGAGCTGCGTGCCCGGTTCGCCGATCGACTGGGCGGCGACGATTCCCGTCGCTTCGCCGAGTTTGACCAAAAGGCCGGTCGCCAAGTTACGTCCGTAGCAAAGTGCGCAGATGCCCTGCTTGGTTTCGCAGGTCAACACGGACCTGATCTTGACGCTTTCCACGCCCGAGTTGTCAATGATCTTGGCCTTGACCTCGTCCAGCTCTTCGCCGGCCTTGACCAAATACTTCTTAGGGTTCGAAGGATCTTGAATCCCCTCGGAACTCACACGGCCGACGATTCGGTCGGCCAGCTTCACGACGGCTTCCTCGCCCTCGTAGATGGCCTGGACCCAGATGCCGTTGGTGGTTCCGCAATCGACCGCTTGGACGATGACGTCCTGCGCCACGTCGACCAGCTTTCGGGTCATGTAACCGGAGTCGGCCGTCTTGAGGGCCGTGTCCGCGAGTCCCTTACGGGCGCCGTGCGTCGAGATGAAATATTCGAGAACCGTGAGGCCTTCGCGGAAGTTCGAGAGAATTGGCTTCTCGATGATCGATCCGTCCGGCTTCGCCATCAGACCACGGAGTCCGGCGAGCTGACGAACCTGCTGCTTGTTGCCGCGGGCGCCGGAATCAACCATCAGCGAGATCGGGTTGTATTCCTTCTTGCCCTGGTTTGCCTCAAAGGTCTTGAGCATGACGCCCGAGATCTTGTCGGTGCAGACCGTCCAGATATCGATGACCTTGTTGTAGCGCTCCAAGTTGGTGATCACACCCTTCTTGTATTGCTTCTCTATGTCCGAGATCTGTTTCAATGCCGCCTCGATTTCCTGATCCTTCTCCTTCGGGATGATCATGTCATCGATGCCGATCGAACATCCGGAATGGGTCGCTTCACGGAAGCCCATTTCCTTGAGCCGATCGAGGGTCTCGACGGTCTTCTCCTGTCCGCAGGTCTTGTAGCAGTTGCCAATCAAGTTGCCGAGTTCGCCCTTGCCGACGACGCGGTTGGGGAAGCCGAGCTCGGCCGGCCAAATCTCCGAAAAGACGACCCGACCAACCGTGGTCTCGATCATCTTGGCGTCTTTGTTGCCATAGATGGTCTTGTGGCCGAAGTCCGGATTCTTGAGGAGCACACGGTCATGGAGCTTCAAGGCACCGTCATGGTGCGCGAAGATCGCCTCGGACTTCGTTCCAAACAGCATCAGCCGTTCGGATTCCTTCTTCTGCTTCCGGGGTTCGGCCGTCAGATAATAGCAGCCGAGGGTGATGTCCTGCGTCGGGGTCATCACGGGCTTTCCGCTCGAGGGGGAGAAGATGTTGTTGGTCGCCAGCATGAGCAGCCGGGCTTCCAATTGGGCTTCGACCGACAAGGGCACATGGACTGCCATCTGGTCACCGTCGAAATCCGCGTTGTAGGCGGTGCAGACCAGCGGATGAATGCGGATGGCTTCGCCTTCGATCAACGTTGGCTCGAATGCCTGGATCGAAAGCCGATGCAGAGTTGGAGCGCGATTGAGGAGGACGGCATGGCCCTTGGTGACCTCTTCCAATATGTCCCAAACCTCGGGGGTCTGGCGTTCGATCATCTTCTTCGCCGACCTGACGGTGTGGACATAGCCACGCTCCTTCAGCTTGCGGATGATGAACGGTTCGAACAGGACCAACGCCATCTTCTTGGGAAGACCGCACTGGTGGAGCTTGAGCTCCGGCCCGATGACGATGACGGAACGTCCGGAGTAATCGACGCGTTTGCCCAGCAGGTTCTGGCGGAAACGGCCCGACTTGCCCTTGAGCATGTCGGAAAGCGATTTAAGGGAACGGTTGCCCGCGCCGGTCACAGCCCGGCCATGGCGACCATTGTCGAACAGAGCATCCACAGCCTCCTGAAGCATTCGCTTCTCGTTACGGATGATGACCTCCGGGGTCTTCAGCTGAAGGAGGTTCTTCAACCGGTTGTTCCGGTTGATCACGCGGCGATACAGGTCGTTCAGATCGGACGTGGCAAAGCGTCCGCCTTCGAGGGGCACCAAAGGACGGAGGTCGGGAGGGATCACCGGCAAAACCGTGAGGATCATCCATTCAGGGTGAACCTTGGTCGCCAGAAACGAGCTCAAAAGCCGGATGCGTTTCGAATACTTCTTCTTGTTCTGCTTGCTCTTGGTCTCGGTCATCGCCTGCTGGAGCTTCTCGACCTCCCGAGCCAGATCGACATGGGCAAGCGCGTCACGGACGGCCTCGGCGCCCATCTTGGCGATGAAGGCGTCGGCCCCGTAGGTTTCCTTGGCCTCGCGGAACTCGGTCTCTGTCAGGAGCTGGTTGACTAGCAGCGGAGTCGTGCCCGGGTCGATGACCATGTAGTCCTCATAGTAGATGACGCGCTCAAGGTCGCGGGCGCTGACATCGACAACGAGACCAAGACGGCTCGGCATGCACTTGAAGAACCAGATGTGCGAGACCGGAACGGAAAGCTCGATGTGGCCCATGCGCTCGCGTCGAACGCGGGCAAGGGTCACCTCGACGCCGCAGCGGTCGCAAACAACCCCACGGTGCTTGATCCGCTTGTATTTTCCGCACGAGCATTCCCAGTCCTTGACGGGACCGAAGATGCGCTCGCAGAAAAGGCCGCCCTTCTCGGGCTTGAACGTGCGGTAGTTGATGGTCTCGGGGTTCTTAACCTCGCCTTTCGACCAAGCCCGGATGGATTCCGGCGAGGCGATCGAGATGGAGACGTGGTCCACCTGATTCACCTTGTCGAGCCCGAGCAATTCCCGCGTCGCTTCCTTCGTGCTGATCATAGGGTCTAGACTGCTAATTATCCGATCACAATTTCCGGTCGAGGTCAGCCGAGGGCAATGGTGCCCGGCTGCTCAGGCTGGCCGACGGGGTTGTTGTAACCAACCCGCACATCGAGACCCAGCGACTGCATTTCCTTAACCAACACGTTGAACGATTCCGGCACGCCGGCTTCGAGAGTGTTGTCGCCCTTGACGATTGATTCGTAGATCCGCGTCCTGCCCTGGACATCGTCCGATTTGACGGTGAGCAACTCCTGCAGGGTGTAGGCCGCGCCATACGCTTCCATGGCCCAGACTTCCATCTCGCCGAAACGCTGGCCGCCATACTGCGCCTTGCCGCCCAGCGGTTGCTGGGTGACGAGCGAGTATGGACCGACGGCACGGGCGTGGATCTTGTCCGCAACCAAGTGGCCCAGCTTCAGCATGTAGATGTAGCCGACGACGACTTCCTGGTCGAAGCATTCACCGGTGCGTCCGTCGAACAGCGTGGCTTTTCCGTTCTCGCCGATGAGCGTGATTTCCCCGGCCTTCTTCTGCATCTCGATCACTTCCTTCAAGTAGCCGCGGATATCCTTTTCGGGGATACCATCGAATACCGGGGTCGCGATCTTGATGCCAAGAAGCTTGCACGCCCAACCCAAGTGGGTTTCTAGGAGCTGCCCGACGTTCATGCGCGAAGGCACGCCCAACGGGTTCAGCACGATCTGGACAGGTGTTCCGTCGGCAAGGAACGGCATGTCCTCTTCGGGAACAATCTTGGCGACGACACCCTTGTTGCCGTGGCGGCCGGCCATCTTGTCACCCACCGACAGCTTCCGTTTCGAAGCGATGTAGACTTTGACCTGCTTTACGATGCCGGAGTCGGTTTCTTCACCCGATTCCGCACGTTCGATCTCCTCGTCATACTGCATCTGGAGATCGTCGAACTTCTTCTTAAACTGCCCGATGATTTCGTTGATCTTGTTACGGATCGGCGACGGGTCGATCTCGATGCGATCATAGACGCCCGCAAGCTTGCGGAGCAGCGTCTTGGTGATCTTGCGGTTCGCAGGGATAATGATTTCACCGGTTTCGCTGTTGACGACGTCGAGAGGAATCTTCTCGCCGAGGAGGATGTTCGACAGCGCTTCCGTCAGCTGCTCGCGCAGTTCGTCGGCCTTACGCTTGTGCTCGTCCTGAACTTCCTTGGCCTGGCGTTTCACTTCCCCGCCACCAGCGGAGGATGAACCGGACGCAGTCGGACGGACATCACGATCCGAATCCTTTTTGGAGGAGACCTTGACGTCCATGACAATGCCGTAGGTGCCGGAAGGAACCTTGAGAGAAGTGTCCTTCACGTCGGCCGCCTTCTCGCCGAAAATGGCGCGGAGCAGCCGTTCTTCCGGTGCCAACTCGGTCTCCGACTTCGGAGTGATCTTCCCGACAAGGATGTCGCCGGGCTTGACCTCCGCTCCGATCCGAATGACGCCATCCGGTCCGAGGTTGCGAAGGGCCTCATCTCCGAGATTCGGGATGTCCCGCGTGATTTCCTCAGGCCCAAGCTTCGTGTCCCGGGCGCTGACCTCGAACTCGTCGATATGGATCGAGGTAAAGATATCGTCCTTCGAGATCTTTTCGGAGATCAGGATCGCGTCTTCGAAGTTGTAGCCGTTCCACGGCATGAACGCGCAAAGGATGTTCCGTCCAAGCGCCAGTTCTCCGCCCTGGGTGCAGGGTCCGTCGGCGATGACCTGTCCCTTTTTGACAGAGTCACCGCGTGACACGAGCGACTTTTGATTGATGCAGGTCGCGGCGTTCGACCGCATGAACTTCCGGAGCTGGTAAATGTAAACCCCGTCTTCCGGTGCGTGCTTGAGGCGTTTCTTCGATTCCGGCACTTTGCCGTCCGCCGTGATGATGATCTGATTGCCGGATACCGAGGCGACTTTGCCCGCCTCTTCAGCCACCAGAACCGCTCGGGAATCCCGGGCAACCCGGTCTTCGAGACCGGTCGCAACGAATGGCGCCTCTGTCACCAACAGTGGCACAGCCTGCCGCTGCATGTTCGAACCCATCAATGCGCGGTTCGCATCGTCGTGCTCCAAAAACGGAATCAACGAAGCAGCAACTGAGACGAGCTGCTTAGGCGAAACGTCCATGTAGTCGACCGCCGCAGGCTCGACGTCGATGAAGTCGCCCTTGCGACGACACGTGACACGGTCGCTCTTGAAGTGGCCCTTGTCGTCGATGACGGCATTGGCCTGCGCAACGGTGAACTGCTCTTCGCGATCAGCGGTCAGATAATCGAGTTGGGTCGTCACCTTGCCATTCTCGACCTTCCGATATGGCGTCTCGATAAACCCGAAGTCGTTGACCCGTGCAAATGTCGCCAACGACGCGATCAGACCGATGTTGGGGCCTTCAGGGGTTTCGATGGGGCAAATACGACCATAGTGTGACGGGTGAACGTCGCGCACCTCGAAGCCGGCACGATCTCGCGAGAGACCGCCTGGCCCGAGTGCGGAAAGACGGCGCTTGTGGGTCAGCTCGGCCAGAGGATTGATCTGGTCCATGAACTGGCTCAATTGGGAGCGTCCGAAAAAGTCGCGGATGACCGCGGACAGCGCTTTCGGATTGATCAATTTCTGAGGCGTCATCTGCTCCATGCTCTGATCGAACAGAGTCATGCGCTCTTTCACCAAGCGCTCAGTCCGGGCCAACCCGACACGGCATTGGTTGGCCAAGAGCTCGCCGACTGTCCTGATGCGGCGGCTGCCAAGGTGATCGATGTCGTCCAACGATCCGCCACCCTTTTTTAGGATGAGCAGATACTTGGTAGCTTCGACGAGGTCGTTTGCCGTGAGAATGCGAGATTCGTTGCTCTTTAGTCCAAGTTTCTGGCAGATCTTGTATCGGCCGACGCGTCCCAAATCGTAGCGCTTCGGATCGAAGAACAGCCGCTTGATCAATGCCTTCGCATTGGCCGCCGTCGGAGGATCACCAGGCCGGAGACGCCGATAGATGTCCTTGAGCGCCTCGTCGGCGTTCTTGGTCGGATCCTTCTTCATGCACTTGATGACGATGCCGTCATCCGTGCTGGTATCGACGACCCGAATCTTGGTGACACCGAGGTCGCCGATCTGCTTCACAACCGCCTTGGACAGCGGCTCGAAAGCCCGGGCAACCACGATGCCCTTGTCGGGATCAACTGCATCTTCCACCAAAACCTTGTTCTGGATGTCCTCAAGCTTCTCCGCTTCCTTGATGGACACGGATTCGACGTTGTAGAAAAGCTGAAGCACTTCGCCGTCCAGACCGATTTTGGTCAGGTCAGTCTTGGAGCCGCCCTCGACGTTCAGTGCCATCAACGCCCGGAACAACGTCGTGGTTAAGAATTTTCTCCGGCGTTTCTTGCGGTCGAGATAGACGTAGAGGAGATCGCTCGTATCGAATTGCGCTTCATACCAGGAACCGCGGTCCGGAATGATTCGAAACGAGAAAAGTTTCTTGCCGTTCGGGTGGATGGTCTCTTCGAAAGCGAGACCGGGTGAACGGTGCAACTGGCTGACGATAACGCGTTCAGCGCCGTTGATGACAAACGTTCCCTGGGGGGTCATGAGCGGCAACTCGCCCATGAAGACCTTCTCTTCCTTGCCGCCCTTGGTCTCCTCCTTGAGCATGAACGTGACATGCAGGGGAGCCCCGTAGGTGATGCCTTCCCGGAGGCAGTCCAGCCAGTCGATCTTGGGGTCGCCGATCTCGTAGCTTACAAAATCCAGAACGCACTTCCCGTCGTAGCTTTCGATCGGGAAAACTTCGGTGAACACCGCCTGCAGGCCGGTGTTCTTGCGACGCGAGGGAGCCACTTCCCTCTGAAGAAAATCTTTATATGAGATGGTCTGAAGTTCGATCAGGTTGGGAGGCGCGATGACCTCTTTGATCTTCCCGAAATTGAGTCGCTCCGACGTTTTGGATGGCATTGCTATGGCTTTAGTTGTTGGTCAGACGCCCCCGTCATGACCTCATCATCCTACAAATGACACAAGGCTGGAGACCCGCTCGTGCAGGTAACTCCGCCTGTTACAATATCCTGATGTGTCAAATCGGACTTGGATGATCTTCGATTTCCAGCTGATTGTCTCTGTCGGAACGGGCCTCGGAGATGGCAGAACTTCCGCCATCTCCGAGGTTTGCAGAATCTGGTTATTTGACCTCGACCTTGGCACCAGCCTCTTCGAGCTTCTTTTTAGCAGCATCGGTATCGGCCTTGTTGGCACCTTCAAGGATCGGCTTCGGAGCACCTTCCACGAGAGCCTTAGCTTCGGCGAGCCCGAGACCGGCCTTGAGCTCACGGACCGCCTTGATGACGGAGATCTTCTTGTCGGCAGGGGCCGAAACGAGGATCACGTCGAAGGTATCCTTGGCGGCGGCAGCCGGAGCGGCAGCCGCACCAGCAGGCCCCGCGGCGGCGGCGGCGGGAGCAGCGGCGGTAACGCCCCACTTCTCCTCGAGCTTCTTAACTAGGTCAGCGGCTTCCATTACGGTGAGGGAGCTGAGCTGATCAACGATTGTAGAGATATCGGCCATGTTTTCTTTCAGTCTCGTCGCGAACCGCGGCTGCGGTCATTTCAGGCTCCAGCCAGGAACCCGACGATTTACTTTGTTGTTTCTGTTGGTCTCCGTTCTGGATCGTGATTGATCCAGATCGAAATTGGTTTTGTTACTCGGCCTTCTCGGACTTGGCCTTAATGACGCGCGCCAGTTGGCTTCCGGGAGTGTTGATGACAGCCACCAGTTTTTGAGCCGGGGCGTTGAGGACACCCAAGATCTTGGCCCGCAGCTCTTCGAGTGACGGGAGATCAGCGAGAAGCGCGAGGTCTGCGGACTCCAAACGCTTGCTGTTTAGGAAGCCAAACTTGACCTTGGGCTTGTCAAATTCCGAACCGAAGGTTTTGAGGACCTTGGCCGCGGCAGTGACGTCCTTTTGTCCGGTAACGACCGCAATCTGTCCGGCGAGCTGGCCCGCGAGGTCCGCGATCCCAGATTCCTTGGCGGCAACCCGGAAGATAGAATTTTTGACGACGTGGACTTCGGCGGAAGCTTTATGCAGCCGTCGGCGAAGTTCCGTCATTGGAGCGACCTTCAAACCGGTGTAGTCGACAACAATGAAGAAAGGCGAGGAATTGAGACGGGAAAGGTATTCCTTTCCGATGTTGGTTTTTTCAGCGCGCATGTTTTGTGTTCGTTGAAGATTAGGCCGCTGAAAACTCCCGGAGATCGACTGAAACAGCCGGGCTCATCGTGAGCGAAATGGAGCAGTGTTGAAGAAACGTTCCTCGGGCGCTGGCCGGCTTGGCTTTTACAATCGCCTCAATTACAGCACGTGCATTTTCGCAAATCTGGTCCGCTGCAAACGAGCCCTTGCCCGCAACAACATGAATATTCGCCGCCTTGTCGATCTTGAATTCCACACGGCCAGCCTTGACCTCGCGAACTGCTTTCGCTGTGTCGTCAGTCACAGTGCCGGTCTTGGGATTCGGCATCAAGCCACGGGGACCGAGAACCTTGCCCAATTTACGAACTTCAACCATGGCTTCGGTGGTCGAGATCGCAACGTCGAAGTCCGCCCAACCTTCCGTCACCTTCTTGATCATGTCGTCGAATCCGACGAACTCGGCTCCCGCCTTGGTGGCGGCATCCGCACTGGGACCAGGTTTGGCGAAGACCAAGACTCGCACGGTCTTCCCGCTCCCATGAGGCAAGGGAACTGTCCCGCGGACCATCTGGTCGGACTGCTTGGGATCAACACCCAGTTTGCAGGACACTTCCACCGTCTCATTAAATTTAGCCTTGGGGAATTTCAGGAGAACTTCTACCGCCTGCTTGAGGGGGTAGGACTTGGACGAATCCACCATCTCCAGGGCTTTACGATACCGTTTACTTTGTTTTTTTGGCATTTTGCGTTGCGGTAGTATCGAGCGTGAGCTCTCCCGCGAATTGATTAACCGACTACATCGATCCCCATGCTGCGCGCTGTGCCCGCGACCATGCGGGACGCCGCCTCTTCGTTCAAAGCATTCAGATCTTTCATTTTGAGCTTCACGATTTCCAGAATCTGTTTCTTGGTCACCTTGCCGACCTTGTCTTTGTTCGGAATTTTTGAACCGGAGGCGATTCCGGCAGCTTTCTTGAGCAACGCCGACGCCGGCGGACTCTTCAGGATGAAGGTGAACGATTTGTCCTGGAATACAGTGATGATGACTGGGATCACCATTCCGGCCGCGTCTTTGGTGGCCGCGTTGAACTCTTTGCAGAAGCCCATGATGTTCACGCCGTGCTGGCCTAATGCTGGGCCAACGGGAGGGGCCGGATTAGCCTGTCCGCCCGGAATCTGAAGCTTGATTTGACCAGTAACTTTTTTCGCCATAGGAAATTTGGTTTTGCCGTCTCAGGGATTCGTTCCGAAATCACTTCTTCTCAACCTGCCAATACTCTAGTTCCACAGGAGTGTTCCGTCCGAAAATGTTCACAGTCACCTTCAACTTGCCCTTTTCAGGCTCCATCTCTTCGATGACCCCCTCAAAGTTGAGGAAAGGACCGTCGTTGACCTTTACAGTTTCGCCTACCGAGAAATTTACCCTCGGCCGCTCACTGTCTTCTGAATCCGAAATCTGGGCTTTGATCAGCTCGATTTCTTCGTTGGACGAAGCCGACGGCGGATCACCACTTGCGAATCCAATCACTCCGGGCGTCTCTTTGATAAAATACCACGGACGCTCCAATACCATCTTGCTTTCATCATAGAGAGCCAGTTCGATGAAGACATAGCCCGGATAAAGTTTGCGGTTCGTTACCGATTTTTTTCCGTTCCGAACCTCGGCAACCTTTTCCATCGGAACCAAGATTTCGCGAATGTAGTCGCCCATCTCCTCTGCCGGAATGCGCTTCTCGATGCTGTCTTTGACCTTCATCTCTTGGCCCGAGAGAGTATGAACGATAAACCACTGGTGCTTCATAATCAGTCTCAGAGGGACGCAAGAATTCGGACAAACTGTGCAAGGAGCAGATCAGCGGCAGCGGTAAATACACCTAGAAGTCCGATGGCAACAAAAACGACGACGGTGTGACCGGCCAACTCTTCTCGAGTTGGCCAAGAGCACTTGCGCAACTCCTCACGGGTATCCCCGATAAAACGCGAAAAACGGGCCAATTGACCCTGCTTCCAAAGCAGGCCAAAGACCACCCCGAATGCGACGACGGCGACGATTGTTCCAATGTTATTCATGGCATTGACTTGGCGGAGGGGGAGGGATTCGAACCCCCGGTGGGCTTTCACCCACAGCGGTTTTCAAGACCGCCGCGATAGACCACTCTGCCACCCCTCCGGCGACAATTTGGTGGCAGGGCAGGAGGGAATCGAACCCCCAACCAACGGTTTTGGAGACCGCTACTCTACCAATTGAGCTACTGCCCTACGCCGCCAAATGGACCGATTCACAGCGGGGTCAAAAAAGGAGTTGGGAGAAGATCCCAACTCCTCGCAAAAATCAAGACTGTTTTTAGACAGCGATATCCGTCACCCGACCCGCACCAATCGTTCGGCCTCCCTCACGAATCGCAAAGCGAAGACCTTTTTCCATCGCTATCGGGGCGATCAATTCAATATCAACGTTAACGTTGTCACCCGGCATAATCATTTCGGTTCCTGCAGGCAAGGTAACAGTTCCAGTCACGTCTGAAGTGCGGAAGTAAAACTGAGGACGATAATTGGTGAAGAATGGCGTGTGGCGTCCACCTTCATCCTTGGTGAGAACGTAGACTTCCGCCTTGAACTTGGTGTGCGGCTTAATTGAACCCGGCTTGGCGAGAACCATTCCGCGTTCGACCTCGTCCTTGGTGGTGCCACGGAGCAGGACTCCAACGTTGTCACCAGGCTGCGCGCTATCAAGCAACTTGCGGAACATTTCGATATCAGTGGCAGTGGTCTTGCGGGTATCGCGGAGGCCGACGATTTCGATTTCCTCCATCTTCTTAAGAATACCACGTTCAACCCGGCCAGTAACGACCGTGCCGCGGCCTTCGATCGTGAACACATCCTCAACGCACATAAGGAACGGTTTGTCGGTTTCACGCACGGGCTCAGGAATGAAAGTGTCAAGGGCAGCCAAAAGGTCCTGGATCGACTGCTCGCCGTCCGCTTGGCCAGCCAAGGCAGCGGTCGCTGAACCACGAACGATCGGGGTCTTGTCCCCGGGGAATCCATACTTAGTGAGAAGATCACGAATTTCCATCTCGACTAGTTCCAAAAGGTCCTTGTCATCAACCAGATCAACCTTGTTGAGGAAAACAATCATCGCGGGAACGCCTACCTGACGGGCCAGCAGAATGTGCTCACGGGTCTGCGGCATCGGGCCATCCGCAGCCGACACGACAAGGATCGCGCCGTCCATCTGGGCTGCTCCGGTGATCATGTTTTTCACATAGTCAGCATGACCAGGGCAATCCACGTGGGCGTAATGTCGGTTCGCGCTCTCGTATTCGACATGGGACACCGCGATGGTGACAGTCTTTGTGTCATCACGCACCGTTCCGCCCTTGGTGATGTCCGCGTAGGAAATGGGGGTCGCCAACCCGCGACGAACCTGAGTCGCGACGATCGCCGCAGTGGTAGTGGACTTGCCGTGATCGACGTGACCAATAGTGCCGACGTTGACGTGCGGCTTCTTACGCTGGAACGCTTCCTTAGCCATTTGCTATCTCCTGATGTGTTGCTGTTTGGTTGAACAAAATGTTATTCGATGGAGCCCATGACCGGGCTTGAACCGGTGACCTCGTCCTTACCAAGGACGTGCTCTGCCAACTGAGCTACATGGGCACATCGACTTTCTCAAAAATCGGGTCGATTCAAACGACAAAAAGACCTTCGGTCCAGCCCGCTTCCGGATTTGGACCGACGATCAAGTTACCCTATCGACCCGAACGTTGGCAGAGGTGTAGGTTTACACTCCACTCATGTCAACGGTATTGTTCCTAGCCGAGAGATTGTTTCCCCGCATTCCCAGTCGCGCCCTCAATAACTCGCGCAGACGTTTGGAAGTGCAGCTTCGCAAAGCGGTTCAGCGCGTCTCGACCAAGCTTCGAAACCAGCGCCGAGCCGACCGATTCCACGCCCTTCGATGCCCCTTTCTTGAGGATCAACCCGGCTTCTCGCCCAAGAGCAGATAACCGGCTGACAAATTCGTCCCGAGCCAAAATCGATGCCGCGGCGACGGCGATGTCGGACTCGGCTTTATGCCGTTGAACGAGTTCAAGTTGGCTTCCTTTCTCCATCAGGGCCTTTTCGACCGTTCGTTTGCTTGAGGCAAACTGATCGCTGATAGCCCGCACCGGTGGAGGCCTGAGACTCGTCTCGGCACTGAGCAGATTCTCGATTACCCGCGCATGACCCCACGCCAAAATGGAGTTCACGCTCCCAAGCTTCGCGTGCATCCGATTGTAGGCTTCATTTCCAACGGCAACCGTATCGTAAACACATCCCTTCGTGCTCCGAATGATCTTCGCCAGTTCGGCTATCCGGCGATCACTGCCGATTCGTTTTGAATCCTGAATCCCTGCATCTTGCCAAACCTCGATCACTGCCTGATTCACGTATACGGCGGCGATGCACAGCGGCCCGAAAAAATCTCCCTTGCCGCTCTCATCGACGCCGATCCTAGGCGCGTAATACTCCGGATCCTTCACCGCCTCGTAGCCCAGCAACGCTTCACCGAGAACCTCGGGTTCCAAAACGAACTCCACAAACTCCCTCGTCCCTTTCCCCTGAACTACGGCCTTTCCGCTCTTGTAGAACACCACGCGCACATCCTGCCCTTCTGCCCCGTAGTCGGCGTAGGAGACATCATAGAACCGGTAGTTCCTTCGATCCACAGCCTCCCGCAGAGCCGCAGCCTGCTTCTCATTCAGGGCAACTGTGTAACTGGTCAATGGTTTCGACACTCTTTGCGCACGCTACCGATGGTGGCTAGTTTCGGCAACTCGATGCCAATTCGTCTGAAAAACCGATCCTCCCGACGCCCTGAATCCGCGCTAACAATCGCGAAGTTACTGGTGCGATGGTTTCGCGAGAACGCCCGTGACCTCCCGTGGCGGCGGACGCTTGATCCGTATTCCGTTTGGGTTTCCGAAGTCATGCTCCAGCAAACCCAGGTAAAAACGGTCATTCCGTTCTGGGAACGCTGGATGAAGGAACTGCCCACCGTCCGCTCCCTTGCCGATGTTTCCGAAGCGCGTTTGTTGAAGCTCTGGGAAGGCCTCGGCTACTACACACGCGTCCGCAATCTTCAGAAAGCAGCGCGCGATATCCTCGAGCGTCGTGCCGGCCAGTTCCCGTCCGAGACGAGTGAGATCCTCGCGCTCCCCGGTATCGGCCGTTACACCGTCGGAGCCATTGCCAGCATCGCTTTCGGGCAGGCCCAACCCCTGCTAGACGGCAATGTCATCCGGGTCCTCACGCGCCTTCATGGGATACGCGTCAATGCCAAAGAGAAGATCACCAGCGAACGTCTTTGGAGTCTCGCGACCGACTTGGTGCAAGCCGCCGCCACGCTGCCAGGCCAGCCAAACCAAGGCCCTCGCCTGAGCGCCGGACCGTGCTCCGACCTGAATCAAAGCCTCATGGAATTGGGCGCCACAGTCTGCCTCCCGGCCAATCCCACCTGCCTTTTCTGTCCGATACGAAAACACTGCGTTGCCTCAGCCGAAGGATTGATCGATGTGATTCCCGACCTTGGAAAGCGGGCCGTCGCAACCAAGCGCCGCTTCATTGCTTTTGTTGTGGAGCGGGGCGGAAAAGTTCTCGTCCGCCAACGCCAACGCGGCGTGGTCAATGCCGGCCTGTGGGAGTTTCCCAATGTCGAATCAGCCGTTGAGCAACCCCTCGTTTCACCGATCAATGGCTTCGGCTTCGCGCCGACGGAGAAACCGTTCCTCACCGTCCGTCATTCGATCACCCGCTATCGAATCACCCTCGACGTGTTCCACGCTGAACTCGAAGCCTCGGCCGAAACTAAGGCTGACGGCGAATGGGTTTCCAAGTCCCAGCTCCACACTCTCGCCTTCTCCAGCGCGCACTCGAAGATCCGCGCCAAGATCGCCTGAGCAATTCAGGCCGAATAGTGCGGCGGCTTCGCGTTGGTCCCCTTGATCCGCTCCAGCTCGATCGTCTCCATCGTCTGCGAAAGACTCTCGTTCTTCGCGGTCAACCGTCTCAGTGCTTTGTCCTGCTCGATGATCACCTGGTTGAGCTGGTCCACCATGTGTTCGAGCGACGCCGCGTGCGATTCGATCCGCCGGAACCGGTCTTCAAGTGCGTCGTCTATCATGGGTTCAGTCTGGCGCAGGGGAGCGACGGCCGCGAAGCTCGGAATATGTTCCGCCGTCAAATTGTCCTCCTCGCCGGGTTTCTCACCAGCGCGTTGGCCAGCTCGGCGCAGACCGTCTTGCCGTTCGCGCATTCGCACAACGACTACGAACGCAAACGTCCGCTGGCCGACGCGCTCGACAACGGCTTCTGCGGCGTCGAAGCCGACGTCTGGTTGATCGACGGCGAACTCCGCGTCGCGCATGACAAAAACAAGGCCGTCGCCGGCCGAACGCTGGAGTCGCTCTACCTCGCACCCTTGCACGAACGCTGGAAGACCAACGGCGGGTTCATCCAGAAAGGCGCGACCCACTTCATGCTGCTCATCGATGTGAAGTCCGCCGCCGTCCCGACGACAGAAGCCATCTTCGCCGCACTGAAACCACACGCCGAACTGCTCACCCGTTACAGCACCAACCATCTGAAACCGGGCGCGATCAGCGTCATCCTTTCCGGCAATCGCGACGCCGCGACCGTGCTCCGACAAACGCCCTTCTCCCTCGCCTCGCTGGACGGCCGCCTGCCTGACCTGACCAACGGCCTTCCCGCCACCATCATCCCGCTCGTCAGCGAGAGCTGGCAGAAGGAGTTCAAGTGGCGCGGCCAAGGTCCCCTGCCCTCCGACGAAGCCGCCAAGCTGGCCGACTTCATCAAGCTGGCCCATCAGCAGAACCGCCGCCTCCGCTTCTGGGCTTCGCCCGATGCACCCGACGCTTGGCAAATTTTCAGGAAAGCCGGGCTCGATTGGATCAACACGGATCATCCCGCCGAGGTTCAACGGGAGTTCTCGAAGCAGTAGACTGCGCTTACGCCAAGTTCGGTTTCAACTCCCTGAGCCCAGGCCCACTTTACAGACCACCCCCGTCGGTTGCAGAACATGCAAAACCAGGCCAAACGCCTGAACATGGAAATAGGCCCAACGCAACTACGCCCCAGCCCTGTTACTCAAGAGACCAACAGGTCACATTAAACACTCCCATCTCAACTCTGTGCGCGCTGTCGGATGGGATGCCGCCACTCGGCCAACCAAGCTCGGAAACGATGCGGACTCTAAATGCGGTAGTGTGATCCAGAAAATGTGATGGCCGCTTCCTGTGCGCAGCGAAACTCTAGATTCACCAAAACTCACGATGCAGTCGGGCACCTCGTCCGACTCAATCGGCAACTCAATCTGCTGCCGGAGATCGAATACTTCGGCCTTCGTGAAAAGGCGACGATACCAAGTCTTCTGCCTCTCCGCTGGCCGGCTTATCAAGCACGGTGCCCCGTAGCTACTCAACACCTCAAGCAACCGCGTGAGCAAACCATCGGCATCGGCATCCCAACTCTCATCGCCATCACCAAAATCGGTGAAACCTGCCTCTCGAAAGCAAACGTCGGGATTCACCGGTGACGGCCAAAGGGCAAACAACGCCCCGCGATCGGCAGGACCCGGAACTTGCGACCAATGAATAGTGAATGGCTGCATGGCGCGAATGGGTCCTAATGATCAAAGCCCAGCGACGGCGGCTACGAGGCACGCCACCGTTCTCAGCAGCGCAGGAGTAGAGGTCAATCCCACCATAAAAACAGAGGGTCTTTCCTAGCTGATGGGATGGAGTCTGCCCAACAACCTGGTCACGGCTTCACCACCGGCTGGCCGGCGGCGGACCACGCGTTGAACCCGCCCGTGAGATTGAAGGCGTTGGTGAATCCGAGTCCGTCCATGGCGGTGCAGGCGCGGGTGCTGCGGCCGCCGGCGGCGCAGTTCACGAGGTAGGTCTTCGACTTGTCGAGCTTGGCCACGTCCTCTTTGAAGGTCTTGCTCTGGATGTTGAGGTTGATCGCACCCTTGAGATGGCCGTCCTTGAACTCGTCGGGCCTGCGCACGTCGAGAATCACCACGTCCTTCTTCTCCGCCAGCAGCTTGGCGGCCTCATCGACCTTGAGATTCTTCACGGCCGGTTTGGCTTCGGCTTTGGTATCGGCCTTGGCTTCGGCAGCGTGGACGGAACCCCCAACGGATAGGAAAACGAGAATGGCGGCGATGAGATGGAGGACAGGGCGAAGTTTCATGCGTCCGATGTAACAGGTTTCCCAAACCGATCAACGAGCGAAGCGATCAAAGGTAGGGCGGGCATCTTGCCTGCCCCATGCGGGCTGGGTGTTCGCACGAAGCAATCGGCCGATGAACCCGCAACGCCCAGGAACCGTCTTCAAACCCCATTCCGACCAGAAGCACCGGAGGTGCGGAAGAAAGCAGCCCACGGCGTGAGCCGTGGGCTACTGCCTGTCGCCGCTCTGCGGCTGGGTTTGAAGACACCCCGTAGTTTTCACCGACCGCCTTCCAAGGGCAGGCAAGATGCGCTGCCCTACTTTGCCGCTGCGGCCATGAACTGGGGCGCCGTCATTCCGCGGAGCAGGATGGTCTTGTGGCGGTTCGTCCCTCCGCGGACGAGTTCGACGCGGGATCGCGGCCAATCCAGTTCGTCGGAAAGCAGCTCGACCACCGCCTCGTTCGCGGCCGAGTCCACCGGCGGCGCGGTGACCCAGATCTTCCATTCGGCACCGGCGAGTTCTCCCAGCTTGTTCCGCGAAGCGCGCGGCTGGGCCTTGACCGTGAGCACGAGTCCTTCCGGCGTTTCCCGGACGAACGGCGGGAGCGGCGGCGGCATGGCGGGCTTGCTGGGACGGTCACTCGACATGGTCCCAAGCGAATGGCAGCGTGCTGGCGTGTCGGCAAGCAAACTCAACCGTCTGAAGGAACTGCTCGCGGGCTACGGCTCGTGCGTCGTGGCCTATTCGGGCGGCGTGGATTCGGTGTTCCTCGCGCGGGTCGCCCACGACGTCCTCGGTGACAAGTCGCTCGCGGCCATCGCGGATTCTCCCAGCCTGCCGAGGCGTGAATTGGCCGAGGCGCTGGAGCTCGCGGAGAAGTTCCAGATCCCGGTGCGCGTGGTGAAGACAGCGGAGTTCGACAACCCCAGCTACCTCGCGAATCCGAACAACCGTTGCTACTTCTGCAAACACGAGCTGTTCACCGAACTGGTGCCGCTGGCGCGTGAAGGCGGGTTCGCCGTCATCGCCTATGGCGAGAACGCCAGCGACGTCGGCGACCATCGGCCGGGAGCAAAGGCGGCGGCGGAGTTCCAAGTGCGCGCGCCGTTGAAGGAAGCGGGCCTGAGCAAGCAGGAGATCCGCGCGCTGTCGGCGGAGCTGGGTTTGCCCACAGCGGACAAGCCGCAGATGGCCTGCCTGAGTTCACGCATTCCCTACGGCGAACGGGTCACGCCAGAGAAGCTGCGGATGATCGAGGAAGCGGAGTTAACGCTGAAGAATCTCGGCTTCTACGACGTGCGTGTGCGGCATCACGAGCTGAAGACAGCGGCCTTCCAACTCGGCCACCAGCTTTCAGCCGAAAGTGCGAAGCAGGAGGGCATCGCCCATCTGGCACGGATCGAACTCGGCGCATCCGAGCTGCCGAAGCTGATGGAGTCGGGGGCCTATGTGACCGTGGCGGATGCGTTGAAGAAGCTGGGATACCTGCACGTCACGCTGGATCTCGCCGGCTACCGGCGCGGGAGCGTGAACGAAGCGCTGAAGCTGACGACGGTCACTGCGGAGGACTAATCGCACCGAAGCGGAGCCACAGCGTCATTGGTCCTTCATAAGCTCCGCGAGCTGCACTTTGACGTGCTTCTCGTAGCACTCGGGACAGAACCCGTGGCTGAAGCGGGTGTTCGAATTCTCGATGACGTATTGGTCCACCTGCTGCCAGTAGTTGCCGTCCTTGCGGACCTTCTTGCAATAGCTGCAGATGGGGAGGAGGCGTTGCAGGGTCTTCACCTTCTTCAAAGCGTCCTCGAGTTCGGTTACCCGCTTGCGGAGATTGTCCTGGAGGCTGAGGACGCGGGTTCCGACCTGGAGACGGGCCTTGAGCTCATCGCTGTTGAAAGGCTTCTTGATGTAGTCGTCCGCGCCGGCATCAAGGCCGTCGACGAGGTTCTGGGTTCCATCGCGGCTGGTGAGCAGCACCATGTAGATGAGACTGGAATTCGGCGACTGGCGGACCTTGCGGCAGACCTCGAGACCGTCGAGGCCGGGCATCATCCAGTCCAGAATTGCGATGATCGGCGAATCGGTGGATTCCAAGGCCTTCCATGCCTCCTCGCCGTCCTTGCAGACCTGCGTGGCAAAGCCGAAGCGCTCAAGCGTCATCTGGAGAACACGTCGCTCCAGCGCATTGTCGTCCGCCATCAGTATCTTCATGGTTCTTTAAACAACCGCATCAGTTCTGGGCTGAGGAGTTCAAGCTCCTTGTCACGGACAGCCTTTGTGGAAAGCCGCGCCTGCGAAGCCCCGGATTCATCGGTCAGATGGACCGGGTTTGCGCCGGAGACAACGGACAGCCATTTCCCGGAGATCGGAGCACCCTCAATTGGACCCAAGACCTCAGCGTTCGAAACCTTGTCCTCCAGGCGCGCAGGAAGCTCGCCTGCCATCAGGGCCGCCTGGAGCTCCGCGTCGGAAGGCGCGGATTCAATTGTGTTTTGCTTAAGGCCTCGGGCACTCATTCGGCATCCTGCGAAAGATCCCTGCGCTGAGTGCCGTCCTTTGCTCGCAGCCGATGTCGCTTGTGGCGGCACCGAGGGAAACCGTGACAGAGCAGTCATCGGCACCAAGCAACTCGACCCTGAGGAATATCTCAGACCTCCACCCAAACCCCGGTCCCGTCCTCGACAACCCGAAGCCCGCGCAACGAGTCCCCGTCGCACGGACCACGCACGCACAGCCCCGTCTTCGGCTCGAAGAGCGCGCCGTGATGGATGCAAAGGAAGTGCCCGCGCGCACCGTTGAGGAACATTCCCGTTCCCTCGTCGAGCGGCAGACCAACGTGCGGACACTCGTTCACGTAGGCATGGAACTCGCCGTCGATCCGGGTGATGAAGGCGCCGACTTCCTTGCCGCCCTTGCTGAACTTGAAGGCCCAAGTGCCGCGTTCGGGAACAATCCCCACCGCGCCGATGAAGTGACGCTTGTCTGCCACGCGTTGCCCGGATGTCAGGCTTTCTTGCGCGGACTGCGGCGCAGGCCGTTCTGGAACCACAGCCGCCAGACCATCGCGAGCGCCTCCCAGACGATGTTGCGGGACATCTTCGAGTTGCCCTGGAAACGGTCGGTGAAAATGATCGGCACCTCGGCCACGCGCAGGCCCTGGCGCCAGATCTTGTGGGTCATCTCGATCTGGAAACTATAGCCGTTCGAGCGGACTCCGTTCAGGTCCACCGCCTGCAGCGCGACACGGCGGAAGCATTTGTAGCCTCCGGTCGGATCGGTGAAGGGCATCCCGGTAATCCAGCGGACGTATTGCGCCGCGCCGAGGCTGAGGACGAGCCGGTTCAACGGCCAGTTGATCACCCGGATGCCGTTCCAGTAACGGGAACCGATCACGAGGTCCGCATTCTTCGCCACTTCAAGGAACGCGGGGACGTCGGCGGGATTGTGCGAGAAGTCCCCGTCCATCTCGAAGATGAACTCGTAGTGCCGTTCCAGAGCCCACTGGAAGCCCGCGATGTAGGCGCGGCCGAGGCCGTTCTTCTCCTGCCGATGGAGCACCTTCACCGTCGGGTTCACCGCCGCGATTTCGTCGGCGAGCCGGCCGGTGCCGTCGGGCGAATTGTCGTCTACGACGAGGATGTCCGCCGCGGCCGGCTGCGCGTTGATGCGCTTGATGAGCTGCGGGAGATTGTCGCGCTCGTTGTAGGTGGGGACGATGATCAGGACCGGATTCATACGACGGGAGCTTCGGGCTTTTCAGGCGGCTGCGGTGCCGGACGGGAAAGCTGATACCAGAAAAAACCTGTGTTGAAGATCGTCCACGCGAGGAACGCCAGCGCCCAGACGACGAGCGTGCCCGTGTCATACTTGAACGCACGCATCGCCTCCATGCAGCCGACGAACGAGCAGATAAGCCAGACGGCGGCGAATGTTCCGGCCAGCCACACGGCCAGCCATTGACCGCGCTTCGCATCGAACTCGGCCTTCTTCGGAAGCGCACCGACCCGCAGCCAGCGTTCGCTCAGGCTGCCTTCCTCAAGAATGTCGGCCGAAAGGAGCTGGTTAATCCGCGCTTCGGTCCGGGCGGTCAGCATTTCGTAGAACCGCGCCCGATGGAGGGCTAACAGCAGCAGCGTGGCGAAACCCTGCAAAATGAACGGGGTGACGATACCGGCTCCTCCACCAGCCAAAGTCAGCAGCCCGAGCCTCCACGATCCGTAGAGCGCCAAGCCCAACGAGACCAGCCGAATGCCGGAAGCCTTTGATCGCAGGATCAAATGCTCCCGCGTCAGGCACTCATAGCGAAGGCGTTCTAGGTCTTGCACGCGCGGACGCTACGCAGCCGTCTTGCGGGCGGAAAGCCGAATGACGAAAAGGAGAATGACGAAGCACGAAGGCCAAGTCCCGAAAGCGGAGCCGGTGCTGATCCCCTTGAGTTCGGCCTTTAGCCTTTGGCCTTCGAGCTTCGTCACTCTCCCCCATTGCCTGCCCCGCCATTCGCGGCTTAGGCTGTCAACCATGACGACGACAGCGGTTGACGTGGGAAATCATCAGATGATAGCCGAGCTGGGACAGCGCGTGCTCAACGGCGGCCGGCTCGAAAAGGCCGACGCCATGTTCCTGTTCGGGCTCGAATCGACCTCGGACATCATGGACCTCATCGCCTGGGCCAACCGCGTCCGCGAACATTTCAAAGGAAACAAGATCCACCTCTGTTCCATCGTGAACGCCAAGGCGGGCAACTGCTCGGAGAACTGCTCCTTCTGCGCGCAGTCCAGCTTTCACCAGACCGGCTCTCCCAAATATGGCTTCATCGATCCCGAGCCGGTGCTCGAGGCTGCTGAGGAAGCGCATGTGAACGGCGTGACCGCTGTCGGCCTCGTCGCCGCCTGGAAGGGTCTCAAGGAAGGTCCGCTGCTCGACGAAGTCTGCGACCGCATCCGCGATCTGAAAGCCAGCGGCAAGGCCCGGCCTGATGCCTCGCTTGGCATCATCAAGAGCCAGAACGTGGCCGACCGTCTCAAGGAAGCCGGCCTCGAATGCTACGGCCACAACCTGGAGAGCTCCCGCCGCTTTTTCCCCAACACTTGCAGCACCCACACCTTCGACGATCGGTTGGAAACCATCGGCTACTTGAAGAAGGCCGGCATCAAGATCTGCTCCGGCGGAATCATCGGAATGGGGGAAACGCGCGAAGACCGTTGCGACCTCGCCCTGTCCCTCCGCGAGATCGCCGCCAACGTCTGCCCCATCAACATCCTCAATCCGATCAAGGGCACTCCGTTCGAGCACGTGGCCCCTCTGCAGCCGATGGAGATCCTGAAGACCATCGCCTGCTTCCGCCTGGTCCTGCCACGCCAGGAAATCATGATCGCCGGCGGCCGCACGATGAACCTGCGTGACCTCCAAAGCATGATCTTCACCGCCGGCGCCAGCGCGTTGATGGTCGGCAACTACCTGACGACCTTGAACCAATCCGTGGAGAAGGATCTGCAGATGCTGAAGGACCTTGGCCTCGACCCGAACTGGGAACACAACTTCGACGACCAGGGACCCGACGCCGGGCAACCCATCGCCTTCAAGTCCCGCGGGGTCGAGTTGGCGGAAGTCTAATTCCAGCTGGCCCGACGCCGACGGACATCGCCGGCCTCCTCAAGGCCCCGTTCCAAACCACCGGATGGCGAGCCGCCTGCTTCCTGTCAGGCATGAGAAACTGGATGTCGCTTCTGGTCTTCGTTGTTTTGGCCGGCACCGGGTGGGGATTCGCCGTCTCCAAACGCGGACCAAAGGTCGATCCGAAGCTGGTCGCCTTCCGTGAGCAGGCCGACGGACTCATCGTCGGTCTCCAGCAATACAAGGAGTTCATCGGGTCGTTTCCTAGGGGTTCCAACATCGAGATCGCCAAGGCAATGAACGGCCAGGGCGACAAACGCATCCTGATTCTCGTGGGCCGGAAAGGGGACCTGAATTCCAAGGGCGAATTCGTCGATCCGTGGGGCACCCCGATCCAGTTCTACTTCTCCGCCGACGGCGTGATGGTCCGGTCCGCCGGACCCAACCAGGTTTTTGAGGACTGCAAGATGCCGGGCACCGACGACCTGTTCCGAACGAATTGACCATCTGCGACCAAGACCCCTGCCAGCAGCGCTGCTCGAACAGGATCTGCGGTTCGAGAATCGCCGGTGGCCTCAAGCCGTTTACGGCCCGCTCCGATTCACCGTTTGACAACGCGGGGTTGGACAACCTCGCCGCCATGGTCCTGCACGAAAGGACGCAGGCGAAGCCCGCTTCAGGGACGAAGCGGGTCGGTGAAGTCGGACCACGGCAACTGGACGGGCTGCGGTCCCCGGGAATTGACCTGCCGTGTATCTAGAATTTTACGGGCTCAAAGAGCCCCCCTTCACGATTACGCCGAACCCGCGGTTCCTGTTTTTCAGCGACAAGCACCGCGAGGCGTTCAACCACCTGCTCTACGGCATCCGCGAGCGGAAAGGCTTCGTCCAACTCACCGGAGAAGTCGGTGCTGGCAAGACCACGCTCTGCCGCGCGTTGCTCAACGAACTCGGGCCCAACTACTCCACCGCGCTCATCCTCAATCCGGTCCTCGATTCCAACGGCCTGATGAAGTGCATCGCCATGGAGTTCGGCATCGATGTGAAGGGCTTGGACCGCCTGGAGACGCTGGCCAGGCTCAACGAATTTCTCCTCAACCAGGTCGAGCACGGCCGCGAATCCGTCCTCATCATCGACGAGGCGCAGGACCTGACGAACGAACTTCTCGAAGAGGTCCGCCTGCTTTCCAATCTCGAAACGGACGAGCGCAAGCTTCTCCAGATCGTCCTCATGGGTCAGCCGGAACTCCGTGAACGGCTCGACAACTACTCGCTCCGCCAACTTCGCCAGCGCATCACCGTCCGCTTCCATCTGCGCGCGCTGACGATGACCGAAGTCGCCAGCTACCTTTCGCACCGTCTCGCCATCGCGGGCGCCAAAGGTCTGCCGCAATTCAGCGCGCCGGCCGTCTGGCGCATCCATCAATACAGCGGCGGCATCCCGCGCCTCGTGAACGCCCTCGGCGACAAATGCCTGCTCGCGGGCTTCGTCGAACAGGCGGGCAAGATAGACTTCCGCATGGTCGGCCGAGCCATCCGCGAACTCGAAGGAGAGATCCACGCATGAGCCTGATCAACGACGCACTGAAACGCGCCAGCACCAAACCCAAACCCGCAGCGTCCATCGCGGCGGCTTCCGATCCCACCATGGTCGCCGTGACCGCGGCCTCGCTTGCCTCGAAGCCACGACAGGGAACTCCCATCGCCATGATCGTCGGAATGATCGCGCTGACCGTGATTGCCGGATGGTTCTTCCTGAAGTGGCGCGAAGCGTCGTCAGGCCAACAAACCGTCCAAGTCGCCTCGTCCATGAAACCCGCTCCCGCACCGGCCGCGAGCGTCCAAACACTTCCGCCCGCACCAGCGGTAGCCAAGACACCGACTCCAGCTGCAACCGCCGCCCCCAAACCGTCGCCACCGCCGGTCGCCGCGGTGGCTCGGCCGGAACCTGCGCCTCAGACCGCCGCTCCCAACAAGGTTTCCGGGCCGGTAATTGCTGCCACGCCACCGGTCGCTCCTGCGCCGGACCAGGCAAAACCGGAGCCCCCGCCGATGCCCGAGCTGAAGCTCCAAGCCATCGTGTTCCGCATGAAAAATCCAAGCGCGTTGATCAACGGCCACCACGTCGAAGTAGGTGACGAAGTTTCGGGTGCTCGCGTGACCGAGATCCAACGGACGACCGTCATCATCGAGTGGCAGGGGCAGAAGACGCCGCTGCAAATGAAGTAGGCGGAGTTGACCTCCGACGGAGCTTCGCCACCTTCTGCGCCGCGCCATGAGCCTGCTTCCCGCATCCGTCCGCCAATCGCCGTTGCTGATCCGCACGGTGCCTTTCGTCGTATTTGTCCTGCTGACTTCCCTTCAGGGATCGTTCGGAGAAGCCGGCCGCTACTGGATCTATCTTGGGAAGACTCTCGTAGGCGCGTGGCTCGTCTGGGAAATGCGCGGACTGGTGACGGAGATGAAGTGGAAGTTCTCCTGGGAAGCCATCGTCGTTGGGGTGGGCGTCTGCGTGATGTGGGTGGGAATCGATCCCTACTACCCGATGCAGGACGCGCTCTTCCATAAGATCGGGATCGGCAGCGGGCCCAAGCAATCACCCGCCTGGAACCCATTCGCCCAGTTCGGCGACGGAACCTTTCTCGCCTGGCTCTTCGTCTTGGTGCGGACGCTCGGACCGGCCATCGTTGTGCCGCCAATGGAGGAAGTGTTCTTCCGCTCGACCATCTATCGCTACGTGGTCAATCCCGACTTCGAGAAGGTAGGTCACCGCAAATTCCACTGGCCGGCATTCCTGATCACGTCGTTCATCTTCGCCTCCATACATCAGCAATGGCTCGCGGGAATCCTCTGTGGCTTCGCCTACCAAGGACTGGTTCTCTGGAAAGGCCGCATCAGCGACGCGATCGCCGCCCACGCCATCACCAACTTCCTCCTCGCCATCTGGGTCGTGTGGAAGGGCGCGTGGCAGTTCTGGTGACGGCCTTAATCTTTTTCAGCCGGACTCCTGCAGCAAAAGGTAGGGCGGGCTTCCAGTCCGCCCCGTGCTGACCGGGGGTTTCCGCAACAATGAAAGTCATGATGCGCCCGCACCGTTTGGTTCCATGGCGTGGCCGTCTTGGGCAGGCAAGATGCACTGCCCTACCTTCTGGCCGCCGCTTGGCGGCCGCATTCCGACTACACCGTTTCGGCTGCTATCCTGATGCGCCTCCGGCGCAACTGCGGGTAAACGTCACCAACGAACTCTACCGGGTGGCGTTCGCGCCAGTGCGGCGGGTCAGCTCGTAGGTGAAGGTCTGCTTCTCGCGGGGCTTCAGCGTCCGGAGAAACTTCACCTTGGTGTTGTCCATCTTGTCGTTCGCCACCGTGGTTTCGATGAACCAGTCGCCCGCGAAGTTGCGGCGGATGTCGACGGTGACATTTATGGCCCGCGAATTCTGCACGGTGAACTCCCACGTCTCCTTCAGCGTCGAGCCGATGACGCGTCCGTCGTTGTTGAAGCGCAGGTCGGTCTTCTCCCAATTGGTCATCACGGGACGCACGAGGACCTCGGGATCGGGACCAAGGACGAGCTCGATGTCCTCGTTGACCGGGATGTATTTCACGCGCGTCGCACCGACGAAGTGGAGCAGGCCGTCTTTCTCCGCCTGGCGAAAGGCCTTCACTTCGCCGTCGGGCAACGGCGCCTGGCCGAGCTTGCTCTTGGCGTCGTTCTTGAACTTGTAGTGGCGCACCACGTCGTTGCCGAAACGTTCCTTCTCGAACTTGTAGAGCGACTCGATGGGAACTCCCGCGGCTTGGAACGAAGGCAGGCGTTTGCTCCAGCCGTTGGGCACGGTGTCGCGGCCTTCGACGGTGTAGAGGAAGTATTCGGAGAGCTCCTCCTTCACGACTTCCTTGGCCCGTTCCATCCGGTCCTCCGCCATGGCGACGCCGGCCACCATGGCCCGGCCGAGCAACCGGCGCGGCTCCAGCATGGGCGCGGGTGCCGACATCGGAATGGCGGCCGGTTGTCCGGGCCTGCCTTGCTGCGCGAGATGAGCGATCTCATCGACGAGCTTGATGGTGCCGACGAGCAGCCGGATCTGGGCGTTCTCGTAGTCTTCGCCCGAGTTGTTCGTGACGCGGACGTTGCCGGAAAGCGTGGCCGTCTTTTCGTCGCCCGCAGCTTCGAGCACGTAGTCGGCGGACCACTTCAGGCCGCTGGTGAAATAGCGGATCTCGACGACGACTTCGCCCGCGACTTCGGACTGGATGCGCCATTCGAGAGTGTTGGCCACGCGTGGCGGAAAGCTCACGTCGATGAGTTCGATCTTGTCGGCGGAAGTGAGCGGACGGAACTCCACCGAGGTCGGATCGATGAGCGTGTTGGCCCAGCTGAACTCCAGTTTGTTGAGACCCTTCCGGAAGGTGAGATGGCGGGTCTCCTTGACCAGCGTCAGGTCGACGGAGTTGTAGATGGTCAACTGGACCGTGTCGCGGCCGGGCAACGAAACGACGTTGAGCCGGGCGGAAGCGGGGACGACGAGCGCGAGAAGGAGAGCGAGAATAAGGTGAAGGCGTTTCATGGTGTGGCTCCCGGTTGCTCAGTAGTTCTGCGGTTCGTTGCCCTGCACGTTCAGGCGCTGGAGCTTGAAGGTGACGACGGTCTTGTTCGTGCCGCCGGTCTCTTTGGCCAAGGTAAGCGGCAATTCGAAGGTGAACGCGTCCTTCTTCACGATGGGATGGCTGGTCTGGACCATCTTCCAGTAGCCGGGGAAGTGCTGCGTGATCACGAGGTCGACGGGCTGTTTCTTGAAGTTCTCGATCTCCAGGCGGAATTCTTCGTCCGTGTCCCACAGGACTTCCTGGTTGTTGCGATCGCGACGGATATTGGTCTTGTCGTTCTTCGTCTGGCGCTGGGTGACCTTCACGTCGCGGCTCTGTCCGAGGTTGAGGCGGACTTCGCGGTCGACGGGCGTCAGCGCCAGCACGTCTTCGCCGGTGAAGGCGACGCCATCGGAAACCTGTTCGCCGGGAGCGGATGGCTGGTCTTTGGTCTTCAGGAAAATGCGGGCCTTGCCGGACGTGAGCGTGTATCCGCCGAGCTTCTGCGGTGCGCCATTCGTGGTCACATAGACAAGCGGGAGGCCCACTACGTTCTTCTGATACTCCGGGTCCCATGGCTGGGCCTTCGAGTCCCAAGTCAGTAGCTTGCGGATGGGCACGGAGTCGTTCTTGGCGAACTGCATCTCCAGGACTTCCTCGTGCGCGATGCTCTTCTTGAAGGCGGTGCCGTAACCAAGACCGACTTCGGCATCGGCCAGGTCCTCGCCGGAGTCGTTGCGCAGGCGGAGATAGCTGCGGAGCGAAAGCGATTTTTCATCCGGCTCGGCTACGGCCTTGTAGACGACGTCGCGCCCGACGCCCTGGAGCAAGTAGGTGATGCGGAAGCGCTCCTCCTTGGCGGTCGGGCTGTTCACCGCCCAGACGAGCGCGTTTTCATTGGGCGGGAAACTGGTGTTGAGGACGGCGACGTTGGTGTTGCCGAGGACGCGCACCTGGATGCTGTCCGCATCGACGGAAACGCCGCGCCAGGAGAAGTCGATCTGGTTGACGCCCTTTTGGAGCGGGATGAGGCGTTCCTCTTCGACAAGGGTAACATCGGGATGAGCGAGCGACACGACAGTGCGGGCGCGGTCGGGGAGCGCGACGAGTTTGACGCGGGCCTCGGCTGACAACGCGGCTAGACAGACGGCGGCCACGGCAGGGGCAAGTTGGCGGAGTTTCATGGGATTCGAATGGAGTGGATGAAGACAGTGGAATCACGGTGGGCGCCAAAAGCCGGACAGGCAACGCCTGAACCGGACCGCGCGGCCGACTTCGGAGCAATCGGTTCCATGAGGAGTGAGACGGAGGATCGCGTGGAATGCTCCCGATGCTCGGGGCGTTTGACTTGGAATTTCACGACCAATAGAATCCCCACGATGTTCGCAGGCAGCACTACGGCCGACGCCACCGCTCCCGCTTCAATGGCAACCGGAGCGTGGCGGCAGATCACCAAGGACGCCGACCCGTTTCTCGAAGCGGTCGCGGCGTCGCTGCGCGCCCAAGTTGGGGAGTTCGAGCCGCACATCGCCGACTACGTCAGTTTCGCGCTGGAGGCCCAGGGAAAACAGCTTCGTCCGCTTCTCGTGGCCTTAAGCGCGGGCTGCTTTGGCAAACCGACCGCCGACCACGTCAAGATCGCCGTCATCATCGAGATGGTGCACCTGGCCACGCTGGTCCACGACGACATCATGGACGGAGCCGAGATCCGGCGCAGCAGGCCGACATTGGCGGCGCGTTGGGGCAGCGAGATCTCCGTGCTTGTGGGCGACTGCCTCTTCGCCCACGCGCTGAAGCTGGCCTCTGAATTTCCCACCACCCAGGTCTGTCGGGCGGTGTCCATCGCGACGAACACGGTGTGCGCAGGCGAGATCCTCCAGACCCAGAAACGACGGGATTTCACGGTCACGCGCGCGGAATACTTCAAGATGCTCGCCATGAAGACCGGCGAACTCTTCGGCCTCGCCTGCGACCTCGGGGGTCATGTGGGCGGCGCGACTCCCGCCCAACAGGCGGCCCTGCGACAATACGGCATGGCACTCGGCACAGCCTACCAGGTCTACGATGACTGCGTGGATCTCTTCAGCACCGAAGGCGTCGCCGGCAAGTCACTGGGAACCGATCTCGCCAAAGGCAAGCTGACGCTACCGATCTTCGTCGCACTTGAACGATCGTCCGACATCGAGGCGTCCGAACTGCAGAAACAACTGCTCGCCTGGAAGCCCGATATGTTTTCGGGTGTCCTCACCCTAGCCAAGCGACACAAAGTCTCCGGAGAATGCCGTAAGGTCATCGACACGTTCCTGCTCGAAGCCGATCGGGCCTTGCAGGCGTTGCCTCCCTCCGTTGGCCGGACCGGCTTGGAACACCTTGGGGTTTTCCTTTCCGAGCAAACTTCCAGGCTGATCGGTTGAGCCAGGAACTTGCCTGCTGACAAGCCGGCACGTGATCGGCAGGCTCCGCCGCCGGATGTCGCAGGAGACCAACAACGCTTCAAACACGGACCCCGCCGCTGGTCCGCCCGACAGCGAACTTGTGCGCCGCGCGCAGCAGGAAGACCTGGCCGCCTACGACCTCTTGATCCGTCGTTACCAGGAGCGGATCTACGCCACGCTCTACAACATGACGTCCAACCACGAGGACGCGAACGACATGACTCAGGAGACGTTCATCAAGGCCTACAAGGCTTTGAAGTCGTTCAAGGGCGATTCCAGCTTCTTCACGTGGATCTACCGGATCGGGGTCAATAAGACGATCAACTTCCTGAAACAGAGGAAGAACCGTTCGGCCATGAGCCTGAACGACGTCGACTTCAACGCCGAACATGATCCTGATCTCGTCGCGCTCGTGTCCGACAAGACGCCTTCCCGCGACGCCGGGCTCACTGAACTTCAGGAGCGTTTGAACGCGGCCATGCTGAAGCTGTCAGAACCCCATAGACTGGTGGTGACGCTGCACGACATACAGGGCCTGCCGCACGAAGAGATCGCGAAGATCATGGAGTGCAACGTGGGAACCGTCCGTTCCCGGCTCTTCTATGCGAGGCAGCAACTCCAAGCGTTGTTATCCGATTTTCTGAAGTAGCCATGAACGTCGAAGACCCAAACGATCCTAAGTTCGATCTCATCCGCCGAGCGCTCGCGCTGAAGCGCCACGAGATCCCCCCTCCCCGTTACTTCAACGAACTGCCGGGGAAGATCCTGTCACGACTGGCAGAAGCCGAGGCTGCCGAGCCGGTTTCCTTCTTCGAGAAGATCCGCCAAACTTTTGTCCAGCGCCCGATGCTCGCCACGGGCGCTGGAATGGCTGCCGGGGTGTTCGTCCTCGGGATCGTCGCGATCACGCTCCTACCGACCGGCAACGACATCCCGGCCAACTCGGTCGCCCTCATCCCGGCTGCGGCCGACTTGAACCAGTTTGATCCAAAAATTCAGGGCCAGCCCGTGAATGCGATGGCCGAACTGATTCCGGCCTCAACGAATTCCCCGGCGGATCAACCAAAGAGCATCTTCGACTCGTTCAAGATCGAGACCGCCCCGGTCTCGGCACCCATCCAGCCTCGCTGATACGGGACTCGAAACCGTGTCAACGAAAACGGCCCGGATCACTCCGGGCCGTCGCCATTTGCAGGATCCGTCGCGTCACAGCCGCCGTTTGAAAATGAAAGTGGTATCGTCCTTCGACACATAGAGGACATCACCCGCAATCAGGGTTGGGTAGTCCAGGAACTTCGGAACGCCCATCGCCGTCGTTCCATTGAGAATACGGAACAGGTAGGTGGAGCCCTCCTTCGTCCAAACGGCCTCGTTGATCTTCGGGTTGGGCGATCCGTCGCTCGTGGACAACCGGGCCTTGCCTCCACCGAACATCGTCACCTCGGCGGACGGAAAGTAGGCGGAAATCACGGAGCGGGTCCGGGCCATTTCCTTGGTCGTTAGGGTCGAGTTCTTCCTCCGCACTTCGTTGAGGCTGTCGTCGGGCGAGTGCACCCAGACGCCGATGACGGATTCCTCGGAGAACAGCGGGGATGTTCCGGTCTTGAGGTATTGGACCAGGTCAATGGTGTCGCCGGTGAGTTTGGCCGCGATCTGCTTCACGAAATCGATCTTCGCCACCATCGACACGACTTTCGGATTGGACATCAAATCGCCCAACGACGACTTCTTGGCAAACAGGGCGGACGCTTCGGCGTCACTGGAGATCTGCGTGATCTCGGGGCTCTCCGACAGTTTCGTCAGGTCCGGATACAAGTGGATCCGAAGATATATCCCCGGGCTGTTCAGAACCGAGGCCAACAGGTCGGCACCGGAGTAATACCCCTTCGGAGCAGCTCCGAATCCGGCCAACACCTTGTCGAATCCCGTTTCCCGGGCCCCACGGCCCACCGCATTCGCGATCCTGATGGGGATGTTTCCGGTATCGGAATCGGGCAATTGGAGCGTGGCATAGCTCGCCACGTAGAACGGCGTCAGCACGGCGATCGTGTAGATCATGCCATTGACCGCCCCCACCGCCGCGCCGACACGGGTGGAAAGGCGTTCAAACGCGACCTGCCCCAAGTGGCTTTCCGAATACCGGAAATGGTTTTCCACCTTGGCGTTCAAAGCCGCCGCAATGCCTTTGGCCGCGGCCGAGATGATTAGAAAAACCACCAAAGGGGAGACGAACGGGAGCACGAACGGATGCTCCAATCCGAGGAAACGTAGGATCGGTTGGAAGAATTCGCCGATCGGCGCCGCCAGAAAAAGCGCGATCACCAGTCCGACCATCGAGACCGCCGCGCGCAAGGCCCCGCGGTAGAATCCGGTCGCAGCGGCCATCAGGACAAACAGCAGAGCAAAAAGCCAGACGAGCATGGCGGACGCTAGTGGGTCCCCCGCTAAAATCACGCGGAAAAACCTTAGCGCCGTTTGTCGCTGCGGCGCTGGGGACCACGCGCGGAGCTGGCACCGGGACGACCCGGGCGCGCAGGACGTGCGGGCTTTCCGGGCCGGACGACGCGGGCCGGCTTTGCAGACCGGCCAGGACGCGCGATGGGCGGACGGTCTCCCATCGGCTTGGCTTCTTTCGCGAGCGCCTTCCCGCTCCAGCCGTGGAACGGAACATAGGCTTTCCGCTTCGCGGCAGCAGCAGCCCCGGGCGCCCGAGTGCGATCACGCTTGGCCTCTATGGTCTTCGGACGGTCCTTCGGGATCAGGTTGATGGCGCAGCCTTCGAAGCCGTGCGCCTTGCGGATCTGGTCACCGAGATACTTGCGGTAGACGGGTGTGAACAGATCCGCGTTGTTCACGAAGAGCAGGAAGGTCGGCGGCGATTCCTTGACCTGCGTCGAATAGAAGAACTTCAGGCGGTGCCCGTGTGAACTGACCGGTTGCTGCTTCTCGACGGCCGCCTGGATGGTCCGGTTCAGGATCGCGGTGGGAACTTTCTGCTTGAGGTTGGCCGCTACGAAACGCATCGCCTCAAGCAACCGATCCAGATGAAAGCCCGACTTGGCAGAAGTGAAGATGACCGGCGCGTAGTCGAGGAAGAACATCTTCTCCTGCACCCACGCGGCGAAGTCCGACAGGGTCGTCATCTTTTCATCGGTCGAGCGGGAAACCTTCTTGGCGAGACGCTGCTGGACCACGACCTCGCGGGCCTTGCGGACGGTCTGTTCCATCAGGTCCCACTTGTTGACGACGATGATGCAGGCCTTGCGCAGCTCCTCGATCTTGCCGGCGACCTTCTTGTCCTGGGTCGTGATCCCGGCCTCGGCATCCATGACGAAAATCGCGAGATCGCAGCGTTCGATCGATTCGTCCGTGCGCTGCACGCTGTAGAGTTCCACGGCGTCGCTGACGCGCGCGCGTTGGCGGACACCGGCGGTGTCGATGAGCAGATAACGTTGGCGAACGCCGTCCGTCTCCACGTCGAACGGCACATCGACGGCGTCGCGGGTTGTGCCGGGAATTTCGCTGACGATGACGCGTTCCGACTTGGTCAGCGCGTTGATGATCGACGATTTGCCCACGTTTGGCCGGCCGACAATGGCGATCTTCAGCGGGGGCTCGGCTGCTTCCGGGCGGTTCTCGACGACAGGCTCATAGGCCGGCAGGCGAAGCAACGCCTCGGCCATGAGCTCATTGATACCCGTGCCGTGGATGGCCGTGACGGGGAAAACTTTTTCGAAGCCAAGGGCGGAAAACTCCCCCGTGCCAAGATCGGCACGGTGATTGTCGACCTTGTTGACGGCGATCAGGACGATCTTCTTGGACGCACGGAGCCGATCGGCCACTTCCCGGTCCAGCGGCACGATGCCCTCCTGCACATTCACCACGAAGATGATCACGCTCGCGGCGTCGATGGCCAGGCCGACCTGGTCGACCGTGGCCTTCTGGATGACGTCCTCGCTCTTTTCACGCCGTAGGAGGCCGATTCCGCCCGTGTCTACGAGAGTGAACGGACGACCGAGCCATTCGGCTTCCGCAGTGACGCGGTCCCGGGTCACACCGGGCTGGTCATGCACGATGGCGATGCGGCGACCCGCGATGCGGTTGAAAAGGGCGGATTTGCCGACATTCGGGCGACCGACGATGGCGATGAGCGCAGACATTGCCGACAGCATGGACAATCCAGTCCCGGGAAGGAAGAACTCGCTACGACCCTTCCGCTTCAAGGGCGGGCGGCGCGTCCTTCACGACCCGCACCCGGGTTACCCGCGGGCCGTCCATCTGCTCGACACGGATGGTGAAGAACGCGAGCCGGACTTCCTCTCCCAGCTTCGGGAAGGCCCCGAGCTTATGGGTCAACCATCCGCTGGTCGTCGTGACATCTTCGGCCTCCAACGGTTCGCCTACCAGGTCGGCCAGGTCGTGCAACGGCATGGCTCCATCGGCTTCCCACTCGCGATCGTTGACCTGCTGGACCAACGGTTTCTCGTGGTCGAATTCGTCCTGGATCTGGCCGACGACGATCTCAAGCACATTCTCCAACGTCACCAACCCGACCGTGCCGCCGTATTCGTCGACGACGATGGCGAGGTGGGTTTTCTGCTCGAGGAACCGCCGCAGAAGCGTCTCCAACCGGGCCGTCTCCGGAACGTAGATCAGCGTCCGCGCGACAGAAAAAAGGTCGGCTCCCGTGGTCGCCTTCATGCGCGATGCCCAGATGTCCTTCGCGTGGACGACTCCCAACGTCTTGTCGAGGTCGCCGCCATCGCAGAGAGGAAACCGGCTGAACCGCGTCCGTTCCGCGACCGCCAGGCACTCCGACATGCTTGAGTGGGTGTTGAGGCCCGTGATCTCCGACCTGGGCCGCATCACGTCGCGGACCTTGCGATGCCGCAGGTCCATGGCGTTGAGCACGAGGTCGCGGCCATAGGCCGAACCACCGGAACGCTGCTGGGATGCGCTCACCAGCAACCGGACCTCGTCTTCGGAGTGGGACTCCCCCATTTCGCCGCTGGTCATTCCGAAGACTTTTAGAAGCCGGCCTGCCGAAAGATTCAGCAGCCAGACGAACGGATAGGTCAGGCGATAGAACCAGATCAACGGCTGCGCGGTCCATAGGGCGACGATGAGCGAGTAACGGATCGCCATGGCCTTGGGCGCGAGTTCACCCACCACGATCAACAGGTAGGAGTTCACGAAAAAACCGAAACCCAGGGCGACGGCACCCTGGACCTTTTCCGAATGCACGCCGGTCAGCTTGAAGAGAGGGGACAAGACTTCGGAGAAGATCGGTTCCGCGACCGCGCCCATGCCAAGACCGGCGAGCGTGATGCCCAACTGGGTCGCGCCAAGGTAGAGCTCAATGTTCTCAACGATGTGAAGGGCCGCCAGAGCGCGTCGGTTGCCTTTCGCTATCAGCGGATCCAGTTGCGTGGCCCGGACCCGGATCAACGCGAGCTCGGCTATGACAAAAAAACCGGTGAAAAGAATCAGACCCGCCACGAGCATCACCTGCGCGACGAGCGGAAGGTCACCGATGGAAGCCAGCAGCATCACAGCGTCACCTCCCCGAAGATGCTCCGGATCACATCGCGCGACACCAGCACGCCCGCTTCGGTTCCGTCGTTGGCCATGACGATCGCCATGCGGCGGCCTGCGCGCTGCATCCGGCCCAGCGCCTCGTCGACGCGGAGATCCTGCGGCAGGAACAACGCGGGCTGCAGGAAGTCCGAAGCCGGCTGCGACGGGTCGACGTTGTCCCGGAAAATGATCGCCGAAATATCCACGATTCCGACACAGCGCAGCACGCCGTTGTCCTGCGTCCGGAGTGGAATCCGCGACATCTGCAGTTCGCGGCACAGCCTGAGGATTTCGCCGACAGGCGTCGTCGGAGTGGCGGTCGTGACCTTGTCGAACGGCAGCGTGAGATGCCCCACCGTGCGGCTCTGGAGATCGAGCACCCGGTTGACCATCGTGCGTTCGTCCGAAGAAAGCAGGTTGCCGGAATCCTGCATCAGGAAGCGCAGTTCGTCGCGGTTGCCGAAGATGTGCCCCTGATAACGCCGCCCGCCCGTCCAACGCAGGAGCATCGAGGCGACTCCATCCGCCAGCCAGACCAGCGGGCGAAGCGTCCAGTGAACCACGCGGAAAACCCGGGCAAAGAGCAGGCAAAGCCGGTTCGGATACTTCCTGAACAACTGCTTCGGAAGCAGCTCGACCAGGCCATAGAACGCGAATGCGAGTCCGGCAAACGCCGCCGCCGCCATCAGGTAACGGCCGGGCAACTGTTCCGCGAGGACCACCGCCAGAAGCCCGAACAGGACGAAGTTGGAAAGCGTGTTGCCCACCAAGAGTGTCGCCAGAAAATCCTCCGACCGATCGAGATACCCCAACAGCAATGCCGCGCTCCGGTTGCCTTTACGCTTCAGCTGTCGGATGCGCAAACGACTGAGCGAATGCACTCCTGCCTCCATGCCGGACATCAGGAACGACAGCGCCGCCGTCGCCAACAGGACAATGATGAGGGTTGGTCCGACTTCCATGGTCAGCCTTTCCCTGCGGGTTCGACCAGGAGTTCGCGCACGCGCCGTTCGTCGACGGATGTCGCGGTCAGCTTGAGACCGCGGAAGACCGCCGATTCACCCGCTTTCGGCACGGCTTCGATCTGGCGCATCAGGAGACCTCCCATCGTGTCGACGTCCTCCACTTCGCCAATCGCCGGATGTTCCCGATGGAAATCGTCGATTCGCATCGCGCCGTTCACGCGCCAACGGCCCGGACCGATCCGTTCCATCACGAAACCCTGCACCGTCTGCTCCGCGCGGAAACGTCCCACCACCTCGGCGAGGATGTCCTCCATCGAAACAATCCCCGCCGTCCCGCCATATTCGTCCAGCACCAGCGCCACACCACGGCGTTGCCGTTGCAGGGCCTGGAGCAACTGGAGCAGGTTCATCGACTCCGGCACGGACGCCGGAATCTCGATGAGATCGATCATGTCGGTGTTCGGATCCAACAGCAGCCGGCGGGCGTTGAGAATGCCGACGACGTTGTCGTTGGCCCGGTCGTAGATGGGCAAGTAACGCCTCTTGAGCTTCCGGGCCTGGACCGCCATTTCCTCAAGGCCGGCCTCGTCGGAAACCGTCGCCATGCGGGACCTCGGCTGCATCACGTCCTTCGCCGTGCGGCGATCAAGCCCCACGATCTGGAGGATGATTTCGCGTTCGCCGGCGGCCAACGTCCCCTGCTGAAATGCCAACTCGACGAGTTCCTGATATTCGTCGTCCGTCATGCCCGGCAACGGCTTGATGCTGCTCCGCGCGAGCAGCCCGAGCAGGTTTTCGTTCAACCGCTGCATGACCCTGCGGACAGGCCGCGACAGCTGTTGAACCAGCAGAAGTGAACCCGCCAAAGCGGTGGCAAAGCGCTCCGGCGCACGGACGGCCAAGGTCTTCGGCGCGATTTCGCAGCCTAGGAGGGTGATGAGAAACGTCACGCCCGCCGCCCCAAACATGTTCCAGCCCTCGCCCATCGCCAGCCACAGGGAAGCCGCGACCAACGCCGCATTGGCGAGGGTGTTTCCCAGGACGATGGTCGCGAGGAGGTCGTCCGGTTCGGAGAGGAGCTTCTGCAGGACGAGCCCGGATTCCGGCCGACGCTCCGCCAGCTGCCGGAGCTGCCACTTGCTCAACGAGAACAAAGCCGTCTCCGCCAGGGCAAAAAAGAAGCTGATCGCGGCAAAAACCACGAGCCCAGCCAATACGACCAAAGGCGTCACGCCGCAGAGTATGGAAACCGGCACCGCACCGGAGCAAACCAAAGGTGGAGGGTTCCTTGCCCGCCGCTTTCAAGCCGGGGCGATGGGGCATCCGGCCCGAAACCGGAACCCGTGGGTCAATGCCGATGCCGGTGATGGAGGTCGGGGAAGTGCGGATGCGAATGGGTGATCGGCTCGTGGCGGTGGGGATGGGTATGCGGTTCGCCCGAAGGTTCTTCTCCCGAGTGCGTGTGCTGGTGGTGTTCGTCGTGCGTGTGCAGATGGTCATGCTCCATCGCTTCGTGACTGTGGGCGTGTTCGTGCTTCTCGGTGAGATGCAACCAGACACCCCCTCCCATCAGGACGGCAGCCGCGACCAGGCCCGTGTTGAATGATTCACCGAGCAAGGCGATGGAGACCACCGCGCCGACGAAGGGCGCGAGCGAGAAGTAGGCCCCGGTCCTCGCCGTGCCGAGATGGCGTAGGGCAAGGACGAAGAACGTCAGACTGACGCCGTAGCCCAGGAGGCCGATGACGGCGGAGGCCAGGAGGGTTCCGGTGGCGGGGAGCTTCGCGCCCAGCAACAGGCCCAGCGCGACGTTGACGCTCCCGGCGCACAGGCCCTTGAGCATGGCGATCTGCACCGGGTCGGCGGCGGAGACCTTCCGTGTCAGATTGTTGTCCAACGCCCACGCAAGACACGCACCGGCGACGGCCAACGAACCCCAAGGCACACCCGCAACCGGTTTCCCCGCCCACGACAGGACGGCGGCTCCCAGGGAAATCAGGGCCATGCCCCATGCGATGCGGGCGTCGAAGTTCTCCTTGAAGACGAACCACGCCAGCAGGGCCGTGAACACGCCTTCCAGATTCAGGAGCAGCGAGGCGGACGAGGCCGGGGTCAGACGCAGCCCGGCCATGAGCAGCAGAGGCCCGATGACGCCGCCGCACAGGATTGCACCCGCGAGCCACGGCGCATCCTTGCGGGTCAACGACGCCTCCCTGCCCGCCTTGTTGCTGCTCCGCGAAGCCAGCAGCCGAAACAGCGCCAGCCCAAGACCAGAACCGAGGTAGAGCAGGCCCGCCAGCAACCACGGCTCGACCTGCGGCAGCAGCTTCTTGGCGAACGGCGTGCTGGCACCGAAGAGCGCGGCGGCTCCCAAAGCGTAGGCAACACCGGTTGGTGCGGATCGTTCTCTCATGGCTCTTCGACGGTGGACACTGGCCGGACGGTTCTTCGTTCCGCCCAAGCATAAAGCACCGGCAGCAGAATCAACGTCAGAAAGGTGGAACTAAGGATGCCGCCGATGACGACCGTGGCCAGTGGCCGTTGGACCTCCGCTCCCGCACCCGTGGCAATCGCCATCGGCACGAAGCCGAGGCTGGCCACGGCGGCGGTCATCAGCACCGGCCGCAGACGAGTCAACGAACCTTCGACGACGGCGCTCAGCACGTCTTTGCCTTCCTCGCGGAGCTGGTTGAAGTAGCTGACGAGCACGACTCCGTTGAGGACGGCAACGCCGGTAAGCGCAATGAAGCCGATGGCAGCCGTAATGCTGAACGGCATTCCCCGCAGCCAGAGCGCGGCCACGCCGCCGGTCACGGCCAGCGGGATGCCGGAGTAAACGACCAGCGCCTGCCGCAGCGAACCGAACGCGAGGAAGATGAGCACGAAGATGAGCAACAGCGCGGCGGGAACGACGACCATGAGGCGTTGGCGGGCCTCGACAAGGTTCTTGAACTGCCCGCCGAACTCCACGATGTAGCCATCGGGCAGCTTCACCTGGTCGCGAATGGCCTGTTCGGCCCGGCCGACGAAGCCTTCGATGTCGCTGGTCTTGAGGTTCACCATCAAAGCGGCGCGGCGCTGCCCGCCGTCGCGTTGGATCGGTTCCACCGTCTTCACATTGGCGAAATCCACCACGTTGCCGAGGGGAAGAAGGCCATGCTCGCCGACGCGTAGGGGCAGCTTCTTTATCTGTTCGTCTTCGGCCCGGAGTTCTTCCGGCATCCGCACCACGATGTCGAAGCGGCGGTTGCCGTCCACCAACTGGCCGACGACCTGTCCAGCGAGTGCGGCGTTCACGGCCCGGTTTACTTCACCTGCCTGAAGTCCATAACGGCGCAGCACGTCGTGCTTTGCTTTGATCTGCAACTGCGGCGTGCGGCCTTCGGTCTCGTATTCGACCTGCGCGACGCCGGGGGTCTTCTCAAGGATGTCCTTGGTCTGTTCCGCGAGCTTTTCGAGCATGTCGTAGTCGTTGCCGAAAATCTTTACCGCCAGTTCCGCCTTTGTGCCTTCAAGCATTTCGTTGGCCCGCATCTCGATGGGTTGGGCGAATAGAATGTTATAGTCGGGGCTGATTTTCTTGAGCTTGACCTCCATCTGTTCCCTCAACTCCGCCTTGGTCGCCGGACGGCCCGCCGACTTCGGCCACTCGGACAGCGGCTTGTAGAAGACGTATACGTCGCTCTCGTTCGGGGGCATCGGGTCGGATGCGATTTCGCTGGTTCCGATGCGCGTGAAGATACGCGTCAGTTCGGGGAATTCGGCGAGCAGTTGCTTCGTCACCTCGATGTCGGTGCGGAGCGATTCCTCCATGCTCATGCCGACGGGCTTGTAGAGCATGGCCGTGATGGAACCCTCGTCGAGCTTGGGCACGAACTCCGCGCCCAGCCGGGTGAAGAGCCAGAGGGAACCAGCGAACAGTAGCACCGCCGCAACAACCACGATCCAGCGCAGGCGCAGCGCGACGTTGAGCGCGGGCAGGTAAACACCTTTCGCAAAACGGATGAGCCAGTTGTCCTCTTCGTGGATTTTGCCGCGCAGCAGGAACGAACAGAGCGCGGGCATGAGCGTCAGCGCCAGCACAAGCGCGCCGCCCAAGGCGAGCATCACGGTCAGCGCCATCGGGTGGAACATTTTCCCCTCGATGCCGGTGAGGGCGAGGATCGGGATGTAAACCACCGTGATGATGACCACGCCGAAGAACATCGGGCTGCCGACCTGTTTGCTGGCGGCGAGCACCGTCCTGGTGCGCTCCTCCTCCGTCAGCACACGGCCAAGCTGGTGCTGTCGTTGCCCAAGCTGCCGGACGATGTTCTCCACGATGACCACCGCGCCGTCGATAATGAGGCCGAAGTCAACCGCGCCGAGGCTCATCAGGTTGCCCGAGATGCCGAACTGCCTCATGCCGGTGAGGGCGAAGAGAAACGACAGCGGAATGGCGCAGGCGACGATGAGCGCCGCCCGCCAGTTGCCGAGCAGCAGCAGCAGCACGACGACGACCAGCACCGCCCCCTCGAACAAATTCTTCTCCACCGTGCCGATGGTCTGGCCGATGAGAATTGAACGGTCGTATTGCGTCTGGATTTCCACCCCCGCCGGAAGTTTTGTCTGAATCTCGGCGAGCCGAGCCTTCACCCGTCCGGCCACTTCACGGCTGTTTTCACCCGCGAGCATCATGGTGGTTCCGATGACCGTTTCCTTTCCATTCAACGTGGCGGCACCGGTGCGGAACTTGGTGCCCACCTTCACCTCGGCCACATCCTTCACGAGCAGCGGCTTCACGGCCCCGCCGAACTTCAGCGGCAGATTGGCAATGTCCTCAAGGCTGGTGACGCGGCTGACGGCGCGGATGGTGAGCTGCTGTCCTCCCCGGTTGATGATGCCGCCACCGGCGTTCTGCACGTTCTGCGCGACCATGTCGGCCAGTTCGCTGAAGGTCATTCCCACTTCAGTCAGGCGCTCGGGTTTGGGTTGGATGACGAACTGCCGCTCATATCCGCCCGTGCCGTTGATCTCGGCGATACCGGGCACGGTGCGGAGCAGCGGCTTGATGGTGTATTCCTGCAATTCGCTCAGGGTAAGCAGTTGTTCCAGCTCCTCGGCGGGCTTGTTCGTCGCGTCGGGGCGATAGCCGAGGCTGTAGTAAAAGATCTCACCGAGGCTGGTGCTGATGGGCGCGAGCTTGGAAGACGAACCGGCAGGCAGCCGTTCCACGATTCCCTGCAACCGTTCGGTCACCAACTGGCGGGCGCGGTATATGTCTGTGCCATCCTTGAACTGGAGCGTGACCTGCGAGAGGCCGAACTTCGTCAGGGAACGCATCTCTTCCACGCCGGGCAATCCGGCCAGTTCCATCTCGATGGGCTGGGTGACGAGCTTCTCCGATTCCTCGGCGGCGAGCGCGGGAATCTCGGTATTGATCTGAACCTGCACGCCCGTGATGTCCGGCACGGCGTCAATCGGCAGATGCCACGCGGACCAGAGGCCGGCAGCGAGCAGCGCGACCGCGCCGAGGAGGACGACCGCGCGCTGGCGCAGGGAAAATTCGAGGAGGCGGTCAATCATTTCGGCTCCTCGCGCTTCGGCTCGCTCACGCGCACCGCATCAAAGTCAAGCCCGGTAAGCCGCTGCAATTCCTGCCCGGCTTCGAGGGCTTCCTTTTTCGTGTCCAGCAACGCTTCGACGGCTTCGAGATATTGCTTCTGCAATTCCACGTAGGTGGCAATCGGCACCGCGCCGAGACGATAGTGGCGGTCGGCCAGATCGGCGGCGTTGCGGAATTCGTCCACGGACTCAGGACGCCACTTCGCCATTTCGGCGAGCTTCGTTTGATACGTCAACGCGCGCTCGACGATGGCCCGCTCGATGGCGCGTTGCGTGACATACAGGGAAGTCTCCGCCTGTTTCTGCCGGGCCGTCGCCGTCTCGACGTTGCCCTGGTTGCGGTTCCACAACGGCAGCGGCAGCGAAAGCGCGACGCCGATCTGCTGCTCGCGGTCACCGGCCTTCTCGTGCGAGAAATACGGCCCGACGGTGAACGACGGATAGCCGTCCTTTTTCGCCAGCGAAACCTTGAAACCCTGCTGCTCCAGTTCCACCTGCCGCATCCGCATCTCGAAATTGTTCGTCCGCGCCGCCGCGAGCAGCACCTCCTGATCCGGCGCGGCGGTGAACAGCAGTTGCGTGGATTGCAACCGGAGCGCGTTCGTCCACGGCACGCCGCGCAATTGATTGAGTTCAAGCAACGCGGCCTGCGCCGCCAGCAACGCCTCGCTGGACTTGCGTTTCAGCGTCAGTTCCGTCGCCTCAATGATGCGCGTTTCCAGCAGTGGCGTGAGTCCCGCCGGGTCGCGTTGCACCAGCACTTCGCGCAATTGCTGGAAGCGGTCGGCCACTTCCCGTGCCGCCGCCGTCTTCTCTTGCGCGGCAAAAAGATTGTAAGCCAGCGTCCGCGTCCGGGTCGCCAGCGCCGCCTTGAACTGCGCGAAGCCGAGTTCCGCGAGTTGAATCTGCTGATTGGCGATGGCCTTCCGCAACGGAATCCTTCCGGGCCACTCGAAGGTCTGCTGCACGCTGACCGACCAGGCCACGCCTTCCTGCGAAAGCCCGCTGGAAGTGACGCGCTTGGAGCCGGCTTGCGTGGACAGTTCGGGATTCGCCCACGCCGCCGCCGTGCGTCGCTCGCCTTTGGCGGCGGCGATCTCGGCGCGGTAAAAGTTGAGTTCAGGATTATGCTCCACCACCTCCGCGACCAACTGTTCCAGACCGACGCGGTTGGTCGTCGGAGGAACATTGGTGGCAATGGTGGTTTCCACTGCCGCCTGCGAAACAGTCGCAGCGGTCACACAACCAACAACAAAAAGGGAACAGACAAAAATTCGTTTCATAAGCACACCACACAGACATGGAAAGACACGGGGACAAATCCAGCGTGAACACACGCCGGCCAGACAGGGAATCCTCAGGGCGAGGACGGCTTACGAAACGAGGGAAGGAGCGCGCGGCGGCAGCGCCGTGCGGAAAGAAAACTGCCAGCCGGCGGGAACTTCCGGCGGCGCGGCGGTGACGGGTGACAACTGTTCTGCTGGCAGGCGTTCAACGAATGTGACCGGGATCGACAGCATGAGCAGCAGAACCGGAACTGCGGTGGAAGTGTCAGCAACCTTGTAGGTCGCGGTTTCCAACTGCGCGCATCCATCGTCGCCGCAATCGGATTTCTCCGGCGTATCCGTGGCGCACTTGAAGAACTGCAAGGCCGGCACATTCTCCCAAGCGCAATGGGAGACGATGGGCATCCACAGCACGGCGAGAACGAGTCCAACAATTTGCAGCAGGCGTTTCAACGGACACACGGATACTGGATGATGGGTGCTGGCACAACTCTCAATTTGGCCACGGCAGGCATCATTTCTTGCGCGCCAAAAATGACGCCGCACCGAGCACACCTGCCGCCAGCAGGCCCGTGCCGAGAAAATCCACCCCGGCGGTGAACCTCTTTTCCACCACGGGAAAATCAATGTCTGTGACCGGGTCTTTTTCCCAGCGCGTCGAGGTGGTGCTGCTCCAGCCGCGATGACATCCGGTGGCGATCCAGACACCCAGCCCGGCCAGCAGGACCAGCAGTGCCGTGATTCTTAAAACTTTTCTCATCGGATGAAGCATAGTCATCCCGCAGCCATTTTGCACTTTCCCTTTCCCGTCCGACCGCCATTCTCACCGCCATGCGATTCCACTTTCTCGGTGCCACCCGCACCACCACTGGCTCGATGTACCTCATCGAAGTCAACCGCCAGCGGCTGCTCCTGGAGTGCGGACTTTTCCAGGGACGGCGCGACGAATCCATCGAACGCAACCGCACCTTTCCCTTCGACGCCCGCCAGATCGACGCCGCCATTCTCAGCCACGCGCACATTGATCACTGCGGCAATTTCCCGAACCTCTGTCGGCAAGGTTTCACCGGGAACATTCATTGCACCTTCGCCACGCGCGATCTTACCGCGATCATGCTCGAAGATTCCGCCGAGATTCAGCGCGCCGACGCCGAGTTCGTTTCTCGCCGTCGCGCCAAACGAAATCTGCCGCCGGTCGAACCGCTCTACTCCGCCGCCGATGCCGAGAAGGCCATCCGCCAGTTTGTCGCCGTCAATTATGACCGGCCCATGCCCGTGATCGACGGCGTCACCGTCACCTTCCGCGACGCGGGCCACATTCTCGGCTCTGCGCAGGTCATTCTTGATGTCCGCGAAAATGGCCGGCAGTTCCGCTGGCTTTTCAGCGGCGATGTCGGGCGCGGTGGCGACGACATTCTCAACAACCCGCAGCCCGTCGAGAACGTGGATTATCTCCAGGTCGAAAGCACCTACGGCGGACGCGAACACACCGCCAAGCCCGCCGCCGTGGCCGATGTCGCGCAGCTCGTCAGCGAAACCATCGCGAAGAGCGGCAAGGTCATCATTCCCGCCTTCTCCGTGGGCCGCACCCAGCAGATCGTTTACACCCTGCACCAACTCACCCTGGACGGAAAAATTCCGCACGTCCCCATCTACGTGGACAGCCCCCTCAGCGTGAACGCCACGGAAATTTTCCGCCTGCACCCGGAATGTTTCAACGAGGCGACCTACCGTTTCCTGCGCGAGAAGGCCAATCCGTTCGGCATGGAAAATCTCACCTACATCCGCGAAGTCGCGCACTCGATGAAACTGAATGACCTGAAGGAGTCGGCCATCATCATCAGCGCGAGCGGCATGGCCGAAGCGGGCCGGATCCGGCATCATTTGCGGAACAATATTGGCGTTGCCAAAAACCTCATCCTCTTCATCGGCTACTGCGCCGAGCACACCCTCGGCGCGCAGATTCTTTCCGGCCAGAATCCGGTGAACATTTTCGGCGAACCCCACACCGTCCGCGCGAAGATCGCCTCGGTGGACGCCTTTTCCGGCCACGCCGACAAGAACGAATTGCAGCGCTACGTGCAGGCGCTCACCGGCGACATTAAAAAAATTGCCGTCATCCATGGCGAGGAAGCGCAATGCCTGGCCTTCGCGGAAACCCTGCGCGGCCTGAAGCCCAAGGCCGAAGTGCTCGTGCCGCAATACAAGCAGATGATCGAGGTGTGACCGGCGAATCGAGTGGAGTCAGGAAAATCTTTTGCGTGATTGGAAATGAAAACTGAAAACTTATTTCCCGCTGTCTTCCTTGCGGTCCTGGCCGTTGGTCTTCCGGCCCTGGCCGTTGACCCCATCCCCGAGGTCAAGACTCTCGAACAATTGCTCGCGCGCAAGCCGGTTCATCTGACCAACGGCCCCGACATTCGCCTCGGCATCAGCGGCGGTGGACGGGACGCGGGGCCGTGGAAACTCCTCTACTGCCACGTCCAGCATCCCGAAAAAATTAAGCGCGAGCCTATTTACCCATCCCGACGCATCGACCCGAAGGTGAAGTCGTGCGCATGATGCTCCTGGGCGAGGACGGGCCTGCGCCACCCCTGCTCAGCAATGTTTTGGAATTCACCATCACGAAAGAGTTGCTTTCGCTGGTTGGATGGAAGGATAAAGTCAATTAGAACGAGCCGGATGGTTCGCGCTGCATGAAAACTCACACCCCATTGGGCCTCACTGATCGCCGGGCCGGCTCCGCTCCCATTTCCGGAACGGCGGACTGCACGTCAGCGGGGCGGGCATCAAGCGCCCGTCACAACCAAGCACCCGCGCGGCGAATATGCGGAAGGCGCGCCGCGTCGAAGGCTGACTCCAATCAATAATATTATGTCAACCCGTAACCATGCTGGCGGGGCGGACGCCGCTCCCGCGCCCTCGATGTTCAAGTATTTCGTCGGCGGCTCCGCGTTGCTCATTGCCGGCTGCTCGGCGTTTTTCTCGGTCTGGGGCCTGGGCCTGCTGTTTGTCGGTTCGTCCACGGCCGTCATGGTCATGGCCTCCAGCCTGGAAGTGGGGAAGCTGGTCGGCGCGTCGTTCTTGTACCGCTACTGGAACATGATCAGCCTGCCGCTGAAAATTTATCTTTCGCTGGCCATCGTCGCGCTGATTGCGATCACCTCGCTGGGCAACTATGGCTATCTGGCCCGGGCTTACGAACGCACCCACACGCAGATCACGATGCTCGAGAGCCAGATTGCCAGCATCGATAAGGAAATTGCCGACACCCAGGCGCAGATCGACGGCTCCCGGGGTCAGGTCACCAAAGTCACCGCGACCGGCCGCGAGGACATCGCCAAAATCGAGCAGCGAGTCACCTTGGCGAACGAGGCGCTCGCCCAATCTCTGGCCCGCGTCCAGGAACGCCGCAAGGCCGAGCAGGAGCGTCGCGCGGGCGAGACGGCGACCGGCAGTTCCACCCTGGCGCAATCCATGGTTCGCATTCAGGAACGCCGGAAGATCGCGCAGGAACGCCGCGACCGTGATATTCAGGTTCCCGTGCAGAGCGCGGCGGAGCGGGCCGAAGTCTTGAAGAAGGGGATCGCGTCGGAGGAGACGGCAGTGGCCGGGTTGAATGAGCGCATCGCGGTGCTGGATCGCGCGGTGGATGCCTACACCAAACAGGGCGGTCCGGGTTTCTTCAAATTCGACAGCATCAAGAAGGGTCAAAAACTCCGCGAGGAACAAAGTCCGCGTCGCGAGGCCATCAAGACTGAACTCGCCCAGCACCGCACCCGCATGGAGGAACTGCAAACACAACACACCAAGCAAAGCGAGACCACGGATCGCGACCTGGCGACGGTGCGCGATCAATTTACCAAGGAGATGAGCCGGCTCGACGCCGAGGAACAGGAGTTGCGCAAAACCCAGACGGGCACCACCACCCTCGCGGAACAACAACTTTCCCAGGAGATGACCCGCCTCGAAGCGGAAGAACAGGCGCTCCGCAAAGCTCAGGCCGAGAGCGCCGCCCAGGCCGCGCAACAACTGGCCGCGCTCCAGGCGCAGGGGCAGACGACGACGGCGGCCGGGGGCACACAGGTCGAGTCGCTCTACCAGAGGATGCGCACGTTGAGCGATGAAGCGCACCAGTTGCGCAATCAAATTGCGACCTCGGATATCGGCTCGTATCGCTTCGTGGCGCGCGCGTTCGAGGCGCCCGCCGACGACATTGTGAAGTGGCTGATGCTCGCACTCGTGTTGGTGTTCGATCCGTTCGCCGTGTGCCTGATGATCGGGTTCAACGTGGCGCTGTTGCGGGACCGGCCCGCACCCCGCTCGATGGTCGGGATTTCAGAGGGAACGGAAGAGCGGGAAGATGGGGCCGCTATTGCCAATGGCGGCAAGGCGCGCTGGATGGGCCGGACCCTCGGCGTGGTTCTGCTTGCGCTGGTCATCGGCGGCGCGCTCGTCGCCGCCCAGCAATGGCGCAAACGGTCTGGGCGCACGCCGCAGACCGCCGCGCACTCCCGCTTCATCCCGGTTGAGAGTTTCGCCGTCGCCACGATTCGCCCGCAAGAATTGAAAGGCTCGCCAGCAGCCCAGTCCGCCACCAACTCGACCGCCGGGTCCGCCGGGAAAATGATTTCCAACTCGCTGACCACGCTGCTCGCCAGCGGTCTTGATCCACAGGCTCCTCTTTACGCGTTTGCGAAGTTCCCGGCCAAACGCGCGGCGGAAAAAAGCACGCGGCCCGTCATGCTGTGCGGCCTGGTGGCGCGGGTGACCGATCAGGCGGCGGCGGAAGCGACGCTTTCCCGACTGGCTGCTCAGATCGCCGGCAGTCTGCGCGCCCCGTCCGAGACCGCGCCCGCCATCACCCGCAACCACGCGATGATTCGTCATGGCACGGGCCGGTACATGGATCCAGAGGGAGGATTTTTCTCATTCGCCCTCACGGAACAGACGGTCATGATCCTCATCGAACTGGAAGGCGACAGCCAGGCGCCCTCCGTGGAAAACGAGATGAAACTCTGGCTGGCCCCGCCCGTGGCGACCGCCGGCGTAAACGTCCAGCCCCGCGCGCAATTGCCGCTCCGCGCGTTGAACCATGATGCAGCCATCGCCCTCTGGCTGGATGCGGGAAAGTTTTTCGCCGCGTTGCCCAAGAACGCCGCCGCCCAGACCCGCTACCAGCAACTCCAGCAGCACCTGGGGTTCGACCTCGTGCTGCAAATGAAAACTACCGGCGAGAACCAGTTGCAGATTGTGGCTGATTACGCCTACCAGTTTGACCGCTTCAAGGATCGCGAGCAACCGGGTGACGTGACGGCTTCCACCAATTCCGCGTCGGCTGATGAAGCCGGGCTGGCGGGACGGCTGATGGAGCGGTGCGTGGACACGCTTGATTACACCCCGCTCATCGAACGACTCCGAACCCTGCTCGGTGGCGCTCCGCTGCCCGGCACCCCGCAACTGCGGATCGAAAAATCGTTCGCGACGGCGCGGGTGGGCCAGTTCATTTTGCTCGCGCCTTATGATCCGGCCGCCGGCTCCCCCGTCATCGCCACCGTCCAAACCCTTTTCCCCTGAAACGCATGAACGCCTCCTCACGTTGCTGCCGGCTTGGGTTTGTGCTTGCGTGCTGCGGCGTGCTGGTCGCCTGCCGCACTCCGAGAAAAACCGCCAGCACCGAAACGCCGGCGCCGCTCCCCGGTGAATCCCGCCCGCCGGAAACCGCCGGACGCCCCGCGAAGGATCCCGGAGGCCGCGACAAAAAAAATGAGCTTGTGCCGGATCGCCCGCCGGCGGAAAAAAGCCAGCCGGTTCCGCCCAACATTTCCGTAATCTCCCCGCCCCTCGCCCCGCCGCCGACCATCCCACCGGCCACTGAGCCACCACCACCAACGCCCCCAAAAGTCACTTTGATTCCGGTGCCGGGCGGCAATCCAATTTCAACACCGGCTCCGAACATCGGGCCTAAGCCTGTGCCGCCCGCCCCGCCGCTGACGCCACCCGCTCCGGAAAACAAACCACCGCTGGCAGAAAAAATTGTCACCGAAGCCGGCCCGCCCGGCCTCGGCAGACAGACTCCGGTCAACCCCGCCACCGTCCCCCTGCCGCTGGCCGCCAACCCGACGACGATCAAGCCAGCACCGCATGATCCGGCCATCCCGGTGTTGCTGCCCGCTTCCCCCGGCTCGTCGCCCGCGTCGGTGGCGGCGCGGGAGAACAGCCTGCCGTGGCCGCTGAAAATTGGCGGCCAGGGACCGACTGCGGGAGCCGCCGTCACACCATTGAAACTCCCGCTGGGGGAGAGCGCCCCGGCAACGACCAAGCCAGCAGGGACCGAATCATCCGTGCTCGAAAAAATTCTCCTGGGCAACCGTCTTCCCGGCCCGACGCAGACCACCACCAATCACTCCTCCGCCGTCCCGCTGGGCATCGGCCCGCTTTCCACCGCCTCACCTCGCAAGACGAACGGGACGTCCTCGATCGGTCTCGAGGGACTGGCCAATCCAACGACGGGCGGAAAGTGGCGGGAGGAACAGTCGGCCAAACAAGCCGCCGAGCAAAAAGCGCGGGAGGAATCCCGCGAGGCATTGCGCCGCAATCTTTACAAGTTCCTGCTGGGCGAGCCGGAGAAGCGCCCGCAGTAGAAGCTGGCGGGTTTCGGACGAGCGGGTCGCAACCACAGATCAACACCAGGCCAGAAACCTTTTTTCATCATCACGAAAAATCAAATCAAGAAGCTGCGTCGCTGGGTCAACTCCCATCGCCGGAGTTTGCTGGTCGGACTGGTCACCACCGCGCTCATGGTCATCGGTTTGATGACGTGGGCCGGCCGTTCCTGCCAGCAAGCCGCGCAAGGTCGCATGTTCAGGGTGCTGGCCACCGTTCCCGAACGCGAGGTCGGTCTGGTCTTGGGCACGGCCAAGCTGGCGCGGCGCGGCCCTAATCTGCACTTCAACCAGCGCATGACAGCGGCCGCCGCGCTGTATCACGCCGGGAAAGTTCATCATCTGCTGGTGAGCGGGGACAATCACATCGCCAGTTACGATGAAGCCACGGACATGCGCGATGCACTCGTGGCCGCCGGGGTGCCGACGAACGCGATCACCTGTGACTACGCGGGGTTTCGCACCCTGGATTCTGTCCTGCGCGCCAACCTCGTTTTCGGACTGTCCCGGTTCACGATCATCACCGAGGAGTTCCATTGTCCGCGCGCGCTCTGGATTGCCCGCCGGCACGGACTCGACGCCGTGGCGTTCGCCGCCCCGGATGTGGGTCTAAAAAGATGGTCGATGCGGGTCAAGTTTCGCGAACAATTTGCCCGCACCTGGTGCGCGCTCGATTTGTATCTGCGGCATCGCCAGCCAAAATTCCCCGGGCCGTGGGAACCGATTCTTCTTTCCAGAGCATCTCCATGAAACATTTCAAAGCCATTGCCGCCATGTCGCTGAACCGCGTGATTGGCGCCGGCAACAAAATCCCGTGGCACCTGCCGGAGGATTTTAAGTGGTTCAAAAAAATGACCTTGGGCAACGTCGTCGTGATGGGGCGCAAGACGTTTGAGAGCCTCGGCAAACCACTGCCCAACCGCGTCAACATCGTGCTGACCCGCCAGCCGGGCCGGTTGCAGAAGGCGTTTCCAGAATTGTTCGGCAGCGCCCGCATCAGCCGCGGCAAACTGGAGGTGAACGAGGCCTTCCAGTTCCGGCTGCCGAAAGTGGGCGGCACGGAGGCCACCGATTTCCGGCTGATCAAAAGTTTTCTGAAACTAAGCCCGTCCTCGTCACCGCTGGATTTTTTCATCTGTGGCGGCGCGCAAATTTACGAGCAGGCGCTGCCGCTCTGCTCGGACTTGTACCTCACGCTCGTGAAGCGGACCGTCGAGGGCGACGCCTTCTTCCCGCCGTTCGAGGACCGGTTCGAGTTGGTGGAGGAAATCGCCGACTGCGCCGAGTTCCAGATCCTCCACTATCGCAACCGCCGGCTGACGTGATGGCCTCCAACGAAAATTTTTCCTGAAATGAAAATTCGCATTTTCAGTTTGTTGAGCAGCCTGCTGTTCTCCCTGTGCTTGGCCTCCGCCGCACCGCCCACGGCCGGAACCGCCTTCTCGGACTGGCCTTTCGACTTCGCCCTGATCGGCGACGTGCCGTATGACGAAGTGCAGCGAACCAATCTGTTCCCCAACCTGATCGCCGATCTCAACCGCGCCCGGATCGAGTTTGTGGTTCACGACGGCGACATCAAAAGCGGGGCGACGCCCTGCACCGATGATCTTTTCGAGGCGTGCTTCCGGCAATTCCAAACCTTTCGGCATCCGCTGGTCTATTTATTCGGTGACAACGAATGGAGCGATTGCGGCTCGATGAAAACAAATGCCTTTGTCCCCGAGGAACGGCTGGAAAAACTCCGCGCCATTTTCACCCAGGGCGACCAGTCCCTCGGCCAGCGCACCCTCGCCCTCGCGCGCCAGAGCGGGGACGCGCGGTTTGCGGCCTTTCGCGAGAACGTGCGCTGGACGCGCGGACGCGTGGTGTTCGCCGGGCTGAACGTCCCCGGCGCCGACAACCATTTCGGCACGCCGGAATTTGCGGGGCGCAATGCGGCGAACCTCGCGTGGATCAAGGACGCCTTCGCCCTCGCCCGCCGCGACCAACTGCGCGCGGTGATGATCATCATGCAGGCCAACCCGCAAATCGAAAAAGCGCCCACCGACAAACTCCGGCTGGGCTTCAACGAAATGTTGCAAGTGCTCGAAGCGGAGACGGTGGCGTTCGGCAAACCGGTGGTGCTGGTGCATGGGGACACGCACTACTACCGCATCGACCAGCCGTTAGTCGGTGCGAAGAGCCAGCGCCGCGTGGAAAATTTCACCCGGGTGGAAACGTTTGGAAATCCCGACGCACACTGGGTGCGCGTCACCGTCGATCCGCGTGACCCGAATGTCTTCACCTTCCGTCCGCAGTACGTGAAGAAAAACCTGGTGAATCATTCCAAGTAGCATCGCGGCCGAACCGCGGATGCTCGAAGGTGCCGGTTCGGGCGACGGGATGGCCGCCGCCCGATCCGGCAGTGACCGCTGCGGCCCCGCTCAAAGTCCTTTGACTTCCCAGCCCTTGCGATAGGTCTTGCGCACATACTGGTTGGCCTCCTTCACGTTGGTGAAGGCCAGCTTGGCCGCGTCCCAATCCAGCGTGGTTTGCGGAAAGCGCGACGCCACGCTGCCCAGCAGCACGGCCTCGGTGAGCGGCCCGGCGTAGTCGAAATTGGCTGACGTCTTGTCCTTCTCCAAAATCGCGTTCACGAACTGATGCCAGTGGTTGGCATCTTTCATGTCGGGCATTTTGAAACCGACATATTGGTCTGCCGGGAAGAGTTTGGGTCGGTCAATGTGCGGGATGAGCAACACGCCCTTGGTGCCGATGAGGATGCTGCCCTGATCGTACAATTGCCACGGGCGCTCCGGATTGGCGTTGGCCGGTTTGACCAGTTCTTGAATTTCCTTGGGCGGACGCTTGGCCCCGTCGTACCACGTCACCTGCACCGTCTTGTCTTCACAATACTGGGTGGCGGGGAAAACGTAGTGAATCACCGCGTCCGTGGCCCAGGAATGATCGTTCGGGGCCGCGCCTTCGCTCCGCACCGAGATCGGCGCGGTGAGGGCGAGCGCCTTGAACACCGGATCGTAAATGTGGCAACCCATGTCGCCAAAAGTGCCGGTGCCGAAATCGAGCCGCTTGCGCCATTCACCCGGATGATACCAGCCCTGGCCGATGAACGGACGGTCCGCACAAACGCCCAGCCAAGCATCCCAGTTGAAGCCCGCCGGAATCGGATCCACGCGATCCGGTTTCTTGCCGGTATCGCCCCACCGCTTGCTGCTCCAGGTGTGAACCTCCTTGATCTTCCCGATGGCACCATCCTGTACGAGTTGCACCGCCTGGCGATAGACCGCGCTGGAATGAATCTGGATGCCCATCTGGGTGACGAGCTTTTTCTCGCGCGCCATCTCCGTCAGCCGGCGCGTTTCGTAAATGTCATGCGTGAGCGGTTTCTGCCCATAGACGTGCAGCCCGCGCTGCATCGCGCTCATACCGATGGCCGCGTGCATGTGGTCGGGGGTGGAGACGTTCACGCTGGTGAGGTCTTTCTCCTTGTCGAGCAGCTCGCGCCAATCCTGATAGACGCGCAGCTCCGGGTGTTTTTGCTTCAGCCCGTTGGCCTTGGCCGGTTCCACATCCGCCACGGCCACGAGCTGGACGCTGGGATGACTGGAAATGGCGCCCAGATCCTGACCGGCCATGCCGCCCGCGCCGAAGCTGGCGTGCAACACGCGGCCGGAGGGTGGCGCGGAGAAAAGCCGCGGCACGAACAGCGGAAAGGCGATGGAACTGACCGCCGAGGCTTTCAAAAATGTCCGGCGATTAAATTTAATTTGTGGATTCATAGGCGTTTTTCGTACTGCAACCGGGCCGCTCCGGCAAGGAAAAGTTGGCCTCCACCTATTCCTTTCCGTTGGCCACCAACTGCACCGGGGCGGACCAGTGACTCCAGCGACCGGTGTGATCCTGATAACGGGCGCGGACCCGGTAGGTGTGGCCGGCCACAAAAGTCTTGGCCGGGGGTTGGAAGGTGGCTTGCGGAGTTTTTATTTCTTCGCCGATCCAATACGGCTCGATCTCGTAGCGGCGCGGCTGCCCGGCCACGTATCCGGTCAGGCCCGGCGCACTGATCTCGCCCACGCGCCATTGCCCGGCGGAGAATTTGTTCGTGACCGGCGATTGGAACGGGGAAACCTCAAACTTAGGTTGCTTCGCGGCCAGACCTGGCGCGTCCGAGGCCCGCACCACGGGCGTGTCGGGAATGGTCTTGTCCTTCGACTCGTGCTGGAGATAGCCAAAGCCATAGCCGAGTTGGTTGCCGTCGTTGGGGGCGTAGTTTTTCTGCGGGCGTGAGTCGGTGCAGAATTCGACGAGGAAGCGGCAGAAGCCGGGCAGGTCTGGTGTTTGCAAGGTGCGCTGCCAATCGCCGCCCGAGTATTGGCTGGCGGCCGGGTTCTGATAGAAAATGCCTTTCTGGTTTTGATGCGGATTCCAGTTCCACACGGCGGCGTCTAACTGGCCCCAATTGTTGGTGAAGCCCGCCGGCATCAAGACCCGGGAGAGTTCATCGACCAGTTGGCCGACTTGTCCGCCGTCGGGCGCGGCGTCGGCGCAGAACAGATCGAGAATTTCCCGGGCGCGATTCATGAATTCGATCCGGAGCGCGGGAGCGTTCAACGAGCGGATGGCGTCGATGTATCCGGGCTGATGGGTTCTCGGCGCGAACAGCATGTCGAGGTCCCACGGGTAGGGCGCCCAGCAACCGTCCGGGTGGCGATAGTAGCCGTGATTGCCATCCGGACGCACGTCCACGTTGCCGATGACGCGGCTGATGGCGTGAAAGCTGTAGTAGGCCGGGAGGTTGATGTTGGTGCGCCACCACGGTTCGGGATGTTCATTGCGCACGCCGTTGAGGAACTGGTTCCAATCCGAGTTGTCGGCCACCGCGCCGCGCGCGAGATGTTTGCGCCCGCTCTGAACGCTGTAAATGTTTCCGTCCGGCAAACCGCGCTCCTTCAAGAGCGCTCCGTCCACGTCCTCGATGGCGAGGTAAAGCCCGCGCAGATCGCCGTCATACTGGCTGTTGGTCGAGGATTCGGCGGCGGAATCGATCACACGGAATTGAATCCAATAAGTGTTGGCGGATGGCACGCCCGCGAGTTGAAACGCGCGGAAAGCGAGCGCTTCATCCAGTCCGGCGATGCCCGCGAGCACCGGCAGATAGGGAGTGGAGAGTCCGGGGTTGAGGTTGAGGCTGTCCCAGGTGCTTTCGTAGGCGCGGCCATGAAGGTCGCGCGCAATGAGTTCGTGCCCGTGATTAAATTTGAAGCCCCATTTGTTTTTCCCGGAAATGTAGGCGCTGCCGGTGCCGCGATTATGGAACTGGATGTGGTCATAGACCCGGCCTTCGTAAATCAACGTGCCCAGGAACCGTTTCCGGTTGGCACCACCATCCCATTGGCTCCGCGCCACGTCCTCGGTCCGCGCCAGAAGATGATAGGCCGGCACCGTCCGGAGAAATTCCGCCGGAAAGGTGACGGCCGGGCTGCGGCCGGGCTGGCTCGCGCCCGTCCACGCCGGCACGCCGTCGTAAACAAACCAGGCGAAGTTCGGCGAGGGGTCATCCGCGAAGGGTGCGCGCCAGTGCAGGCCGGACTTGGTGGTGACGTTGATCCGATAACGCGCCAACCGCCGATGACGTTGCCTTTCTCCCGGCACCGTGGCGGTGAACACGCCGTCGCCAGCGCGGGCATCGCCGTTGCGGCCATCGTCGCGCATGGGCACGGTGATCCAATTAGTCTGGAATGGGGCGTCCGTCTTTCGCACGTAAGTCCCCGGCTCGACAAACTGTAGTTGCAGCGTCACGTCCTGCACGCCACTGCCGTCGGCAATGCGGGCGGTGACGACGACCGGCTCACCAGATTTCGGCGCTGCGGGCTGGTGTGAAACGGCGGTAATGGAAGGTGGCGCGGCGACGGCGAAGACCGAGTTGGTGGTGCCCGGCGTGGGACGGCGTCCGCGGGGCGATCCCTCGGGCGTGCGCAGTTCGGCGTCGATGGTCAGGTCACTGCTTTTCAGGGAGGCGTTGAAAACCTGGCTGGCGAGGAGGTTGGTTCCCGGGACGATGAACCGCGCGACCTGATCGAGCAGAGCCTCTTCAAACTCATCGCCTGCCTCGTGGTTCTCGGCGAGGCCGTTGAATGGAATCTCCCCGACCCGGAGGTGGAACCGTCCGACTTCCGTGCCGTTGATCCACACGATGCAGCCGTCATCCACGCGGATGCGCAACAGCAGGGCCGGAGGAATTTTTGTTCCCATCACGAAAGTGTGCCGGAGAAACAGCGACGAGTAGCGGCCCACCATGTCCGTCAGGATGGTGTTGTCGTCGCCATCCCCGTAACCGATCGAGGTCTGGCCGGTCTGCCACGAACCATCCTCGACGAATTCCAGCCGACGCCAGGCGGCCAGCGGTTGCGAGGCCTCGTTGGTTCCCTTGCGCCAGCGCCAGCGATTGTCCTCGGCCGGAATGAAAATCGTCCCCGCCGCCGCTGGCGCGACCACCGGAAAACCTGCGCTGCGCCACGCGCCAGGATCGGCCGACGGCAAATCAGGATTTACGCGTTCGAGCGACGAGCCGGCGCCATTGGCGGAGGTCGGCCACGGAAAACCGACGCCGTAACTCACTTCATCGACGATTTCCTTGCGGCCATTGCGCAGCAAAACTTTTTCTCCACGATGGCTGAGCCGGCCCGGAAGCGGGCCGAGCGGTCGGAAACCAAATTCCTTTTCGCAGGCGTCCGGGTCCTGGGCCACCACCGCGAAACCATGCGCTGGAATGATGGTGTTGGGAGGAAAGGTGAACTTTTGCAGCGTCCAGCCGGACAGGTTGATCTCGGCGGCGGTGGGATTGTGCAGTTCGACAAACTCGAGCGGACGTTTGGCCGCCGGATTGTAATGGATTTCATTGATCACCACGCGCGGCGCAGCCCCGGCAGCAAAGGCGACCATGACTGCGAACAGCAGTCCGGAAAAAAAGCGAGCGCGGCGGGAAATCATTGTTCAGAAAAGTAATTCAAGGCTTCGGGCGGCGAGAAGGAAATTCCCATGCAAGTTGTAGCAATGATTGTCAGCCGCAACATTCTCGAGTTCCGCTTGCGTGATCCAAAAAGGTCGGGACACTTTCCATCTTCACTTCGGAGCCGGGGCGGCTGCCGCCGGATTCTCAATGCGGTAAAGGGCGGCGTCCGTGCGGAGAAAGAAGGCCTGACCCGCCACGGCCGGCGACGCCATGATTTTTCCCGGCAACTCGTTCTTCGCGATTCGCTGGAAAACTTTTCCGGGGGTGATGACGTCCGTGACCCCGCCACGGTTGGGAATGAAAATTTTGTTGTCGGCCAGCAGCAGGGACGCGTTGTGTTCTCCGCCGAGCCGCTCGCGATAATGTTCCGCCCCGGTTTGCGCGTCGAGGCAGGTGAGCATCCCGCCCGAGTCCGAGACGAAATACAATTCGCCTCCCACGAGCAGCGGCGACGCCATCGTCGGCACGCCCTTGGCGTAGCGCCACGCAATCTGCGGCTCCTTGCCGCCACCGTAACGGATCGCCAGCAACTCCGGCCGCATGAAACCGGTGCTCAGGAAAATCATGCCATGTCCCGCGACCATGCGGGCCGCCAGCGAGAAGCCTAGGCTGCCGTACTTGAGCTTCCATAATTCGCGTCCGCTCGCAGGATCGTAGGCATAAAGCCAGTCGGCACCTTGCGAGAGGAGCTGTTCCTGTCCGTCCACTTCGAGAAGCAACGGTGTGGCGTAAGATTTTTTGAGCTGGGGATGGTCATTCATTTTCCCGGACCGGTCTGTTTTCCACGCAAGTTTTCCGGTCTGCTTGTCGAGCGCGGCGGTGTATTGCCGGTCGCTGCCGTCCATCTGGAAGATGAGCAGATTGCGCCACAGGATGGGTGAACTGCCGGGACCGTTTTCATGGAAGACGCGCACGGATAAATTTGTCCAGAGCACTTGGCCGGAACTGGTGTCCACGCACACGGTGCCCGACGAGCCGAACTGGGCGTAAAGCCGGCCCGGCTCGATGACGGGCGTGGGTGTGGCGTAACTGTTGAGCTTGTGAACCCACTGCGGCTCGCGCTCGCTGAAAAGGGAAAGGTCACGCACCACGCGCCCGGAACTGCGATCGACACACACGGCGCGATACTCGACTTTTTCGAGAAGCGTGAGCGGTTGGTCGGCGGTATTGGCCTGCAACCGGCGCGCGGCATCTGCGGGACTGGCCTCGGTTTCCAGGGCGGTGGTCAGCCAGACCTGGTTGCCATCAATGACCGGCGAAGACCAACCGCGTCCGGGGATGGCGGTTTTCCACGTCACGTTTTGGCTCTCGCTCCAGTGCGCGGGCAAGCCGATACCCGGAGCATGGCCCTGGCCTCCGGGTCCGCGCCACTCGGGCCACTCGCTGGCGGCATGAAGGTGGAGCAGGCCGGCCAAAAGTAACGCGGTTGGAAGAATCACGAGTGTTTTCATTTCGGTATTGTCCAAAGGCAGACGCCCCTTCGGTCAGGTTCCATTCAATATTAAGAATCATTTGCACGACCGCTTCCCGTTCGCCGCGCAGGCCCGTCCCGGCGTCATTGTTTCTTTAACCCGAACGCCGAAGTTGATTTTCCCGCAGCAGCGGAGCGCAGAGTTGCACTCTGCTGGATCGCAGATTTTCAATCTGCATCCGCCGCGTGCTTTTTTGTGCGTTCGTTCCACGGCCAGGCTCTGCCGACTGCAAGTCGGCGAGACAGCAGATTACAAATCTGCGCTCCGTCCGAACCGCTGCGTCGGCTTCGGCGTTCGGGTTAAATACTCATGGATTGATTAGCGATTACCAGTTTCCGCGCCGTGTGTTGCACGCTGGCTCCCCTGAAAACTTTGCCCCATCTTCGAAGTGCGTTCGCGTTGCTGGTGCTCGGTGCCGCCGGCCTGTTTGGCACCGGCTGCGTCGGCGTCATGCCGGTTCCCGTCCTGCCCGGCGCGCCGGAATATGGCAGCAAGGTGGAAGCCGGCCCGGCCCGCGGCATCCGGCCCGGCCAGACCACGCGAGCCGAGGTCATTGCGAAGCTCGGCACGAACTACGTGGAGTTGCCCCGCGCCCACGCCATTGCCTACACATGGGAAATGCGCGGCGGCGGCGGGGGGTGGTGGTGGAGCTTTTTTCTGCCAACCTATTTCGGACCGGCTGGGGATGCGGATGCTGGCAAATGGGAGGGCGGTTGGCGCGGTTTCTTCGTGGCCTTCGACGGAAACAATGTCGTGCGCGCCGCCGAATTCAAGCAACTCTCCATGCGCCGTTCGCTCGACGAAAACGTGGACCGCTGGGCGGCTCATTTGCCAAAGTCCGCGCCTGCCAATCCACCGTCCCTCATTCGCAGAGGGCTACCCGCAGGTGCGGAAAAATAGTTTGCCAGCCTCGCGCCAGCCGTGCTGAACTGTCCTCGTCCCAACACCAATATGAGCACTTGGAGATACGTTCAAAACGGTCAACCGTGCGGGCCGGTTGAAACCGCCACCTTGCAAGCCCTGCTCGCCAACGGCGCGCTCCCCGGCGACACCCTCGTCTGGCAGGAAGGCATGACCAACTGGGTTGCGGCCCGCAGTGTGCGGGAATTCGCCGCAACGGCTCCGTCCGGCAGCACGATGCCGCCTCTCCCCGCCGGCCCTCAGCCACCGCTGGTGGTCACGCCCGACACGGAAGCGGCGGACATCGAGAAAAACAAAATCTTTGCCGTCCTCGCCTATCTGGGGATTCTTTTCCTCGTGCCGCTGCTGGCCGCGCCCCAATCCAAATTCGCCCGTTACCATACCAACCAAGGCGTGGTCCTGTTTCTCACCACCGTCATCATCTACGCCGTCTCGGGCGTGCTGCTGATGATTCCGTTCCTCGGCCGCCTCATGGCCATTGTGCCGCTGGCGGTGGGAGTGGGTGCGCTGGTCTTGATGATCATGGGCATCATCAACGCCGCCTCCGGCCTGACCAAGCCTCTGCCGATGATCGGCCATTTCCAGTTGATCAAATAACTCCCGGCGCAAATGGCCGGCGCAACCACGGGAGGCTCCGCCGTTTAAGGTTTCGTTTTGATCCCGCGCAGATGCTCGTCAAACCAGTCGGCGAAAACGCGCGCGTCCACCTCCATGCCCGGCCAGCCGTGGTCCTTGCCTGCGCGCACGATCAGCTTGAACGGCGAGTTCACTTCCTTCATCCGCTTCTCAAAAATCTGCGCCTGGTAGATCGGCACCAGCTTGTCCGCGTCGCCGTGGATGATGAGCACCGGCGGCATGTTCGGGTGGACGAAGTGGATCGGGGAAATTTCCTTGCTCAACGTCGCGCGACCTTCCGGTGTCAGGGAACGCGGGCCAAACGCGGGTTGAAATTTTTCGGTCGTGCCGTAGCCCACACCGTCATCACCGGCCCGGCCCCAGTTTGAAAAATCGGTCGGCGGAAAAAAACACGCCACTGCCGCCACCGCGCTGCTCTCGCGGTCCACCGGGTCTTTGGCATCCGGTTTGCCCGGGCCACCCTGCGTGCCCAGGATCAACGAAAGATGCCCGCCCGCGCTGCCGCCGGTGACGCCGAGCTTTTCAGGATTCACTCCCCACTTGGCCGCGTTGAACCGGATGAAGCGCGTCGCACGCTGCACGTCCTGCATGATTTCGGGAATGATGAAACGCGGCTGCGAACCATGCACGACCGCGAAGACCGTGTAGCCCCGTTCCAGATAGGGCTGGAGGGCTTTGGGGTTGATCGCCTCGTGGCTGGAGAAAAATCCACCGCTGATGATGGCAATGACCCCGCAGCCGTTCGGTTTGGCCGGTTGAAAAACATCGAGCGTCAGCGCGGTGCCAAACTTGCGCGCGTAAATGACATCTTCGGTACGTTGAAAATCGGGCTTGGTCTGGGCGGCGGCGGGCAACGTCAGCGCGACGAGGAGCAGAATGGAGGCGAGTTTTTTCATCGTAATTCGGGAGCGGAGACTAGACGCGTGATGTCATCCGCGCACGAAAAATTTCGCCGCGACTTCAGGATTGAGCACGCGCGGGGTTTGCGGCAGTTTGCCTCACCGACATGACTGAAACTTTGCAAACCGCCGCCGATACGCTCGGCTTGAAAAATTATTCCCGGCACATTTTTCTCTGCGCCGACCAGACGGAGGCGAAGTGCTGCGCGAAGGAGGAGGGTTTGAAGTCGTGGGAATTTTTGAAGCAGCGGCTGAAGGAATTGAAGCTGGTCGGACCGCAGCCGCTGGTTTATCGCACCAAGGCGAACTGCCTGCGCGTTTGCACGCACGGCCCCATCGCGGTCGTTTATCCCGGGGCGGTCTGGTATCACTCCTGCACGCCAGCGGTTTTGGAACGGATCATCCAGGAGCATTTGATCGGCGGGGAAATTGTCGCGGAATTCGCCTTCGCACAAAATCCGGTCGCGGGCGGAATCCAGCAATGATCCAAAGCGGGCCAGTCCAGCCCCACCGGCCTGACCACGGGGAAAATCAAGGCAGACTCACGCGCCCTTCAGCGCCGCCACCGCGTAATCGCGGTTCATCCGCGCGATGAAGTCGAGGCTGATTTCTTTCGGACAGGCCGCCTCGCACGAGCCGGTGACGGTGCAGTTGCCAAAACCCTCGGCGTCCATCGCTTTGACCATGTTCGCGACGCGGCGGTCTTTCTCGGCCTTGCCCTGCGGGAGAAGATTGAGGTGCGAAACCTTCGCGGCGACGAACAGCATCGCGCTGGCGTTCTTGCAAGCAGCCACGCACGCGCCGCAGCCGATGCACTGCGCAGCATCCATCGCGAGATCGGAAATCTCTTTTGGCACCGGAATGGCATTGGCGTCGGGCGTGCCGCCGGTGTTCACCGAGACAAATCCGCCAGCCTGAATGACGCGGTCAAACGCGCCGCGATCACAGACGAGATCTTTCAACACGGGGAACGCCGCCGCACGCCACGGCTCGACGGTGATGGTCTGGCCATCCTGAAAATGGCGCATGTGCAACTGGCAGGCGGTGGTGCCCTTCTGCCCGCCATGTGCCACGCCGTTGATGACGAGCGAGCAGGTGCCGCAGATGCCTTCCCGGCAATCGGAGTCGAACGCCATCGGTTCCTCGCCGCGCGCGATCAGTCCCTCGTTGACCACGTCGAGCATTTCGAGGAACGACATGTCGGGAAGAATGTTCGCGGCGGGATAGGTTTCCATCCGGCCCGGAGCGGTCGCGTTTTTCTGCCGCCAAACTTTAAGTGTGAGATTCATGGCTGAAATGAGTGGTTGGTCAACTTTCTCCGACGGGCTTCGGGGTGAAACACCGGTAGGGCGGCGGTTCTTCCTTCAATCGTGGAGCGGGGTGAAAGCCGATCGCGCGACCATGTTCGGGCTGCAGCGGCTCGGGCCGTTCCATCAAATCCCGGATCGCATCAAAAACCGCGCGGAACTTGCGGTCGTATTTTAATTCCAGTTCGGACAACCGCCGTTCCAAATCGCCGTGCGATGCCAGCAACTGCCGCAGGCGCACAAACGTCCGCATGATTTCAACATTCACCTTCACCGCCCGGGCGCTGCGCAGGACGCTCGACAGCATGGCCACACCCTGCTCAGTAAAAACAAAGGGAGAATACTTCCGATGCCCGCCGCGCTTTAAGGTCACAAATTGTGACCTTAAAGAATCCGCAGATTCCATTGATTTCATTGCCTGTTCCGCATTTCTCGCCGCCGCCCGCGTCTTTAAGGTCACAAATTGTGACCTTAAAAGTCCCGTCTCCTCCACGAAAAGCCGGAACATGAAGTCCTTGGGAAACCGCTCCAGATTTCGGCGCACCGCCTGGTTCAGCACTTTGGTCGAGACGCCGTAAAGCGCGGCGAGATCGCTGTCGAGCATCACCTTTTGTCCGCGCAGCAGATAGATGAACCACTCGAACTGCGTCTTCGGCGGTGCGGGAGCGGGACGTTGGTAGAGCGGCTTGGGCATGATCACTTGTAGCTGCGCGTGCTCATGTGCATCTCTTCGTACACGAGCGGTTCTTTGTTCAGCTTCGGCGGCTGGTTGTCGCCTTGATATTCCCACGCGGCCACGTAGGCGAAATTTTCGTCGTCACGTTTGCACTCGCCTTCCTCCTGATGCTCGACGCGGAAATGACCGCCGCACGATTCCTGGCGTTGCAGTGCGTCGAGGCAGAGCAGCTCGCCGAATTCGAGGAAGTCGGCGACGCGGCCGGCCTGTTCCAGTTCCTGGTTCAAGTTGCCGCTCTCGCCCGTGACTTTGACGTTCTTCCAAAATTCCGCGCGCAGTTCGGGGATGCGCTTCAACGCCTCCTTCAAGCTCGCCTCGCTGCGGGCCATGCCGCATTTTTCCCACATGATCTTGCCGAGTTCGCGATGGAAGCTCGACACCGTCCGTTGCCCATTGATCGCGAGCAGCTTTTTCGTCAACGCATTCACGCCTTCCACGCACTTCTTGAATTCCGCATGGTCCGCTTTCGGCTTCGGCTGTTTCGATGTGGCAAAATAATTTCCAATCGTGTAGGGCAAAATAAAATAGCCGTCCGCCAAGCCCTGCATGAGCGCGCTCGCGCCGAGCCGGTTCGCGCCGTGGTCGGAGAAGTTCGCCTCACCGATCACGAACAGCCCGGGGACGCTGCTCATCAAATTGTAGTCCACCCACGAACCGCCCATCGTGTAATGCACCGCCGGATAAATCCGCATCGGCTGCTGATAAGCATTCTCGCCGGTGATCTTCTCGTACATGTCGAAGAGATTGCCGTAGCGTTCGCGCACGACATGCTCACCAAGCCGCTTGATCGAGTCCGCGAAATCCAGGTAAACCCCCAGCCCGCCGGGACCGACCCCGCGTCCGTCATCGCACACTTCCTTCGCGGCGCGGGAGGAGATGTCGCGCGGCGCAAGATTGCCGAAGCTCGGATACTTCCGCTCCAGCACGTAGTCGCGCTCGTCTTCGGGAATTTCGTGGGCCTTGCGCGTGTCGCCCTTTTTCTTCGGCACCCAGACGCGTCCGTCGTTGCGCAACGATTCGCTCATCAGCGTGAGCTTGGATTGATGATCGCCGCTGACCGGAATGCAGGTCGGATGAATCTGCGTGTAGCACGGGTTTGCGAAGCACGCGCCTTTCTTGTAGGCGCGCCAGGTCGCGGTGACGTTGCAACCCTTCGCATTGGTCGAGAGATAAAAAACATTTCCATAACCGCCCGTCGCGAGCACCACGGCGTCGGCGGCGTGCGAGGTGATTTCCCCGGTCACCAGATCGCGGACGACAATGCCTTTCGCATGGCCGTCGATCACGACCACGTCCAGCATTTCGGTGCGCGGAAACATCTCCACCGCGCCCAGCCCGATCTGCCGTTCCAGCGCCTGATACGCGCCGAGCAAAAGCTGCTGCCCCGTCTGGCCGCGCGCGTAGAACGTGCGCGACACCTGTGCACCGCCGAACGAGCGGTTCGACAGCAACCCGCCGTATTCCCGGGCGAACGGCACGCCCTGCGCCACGCATTGATCGATGATGTTCACCGAGACTTGCGCGAGCCGATACACGTTCGCCTCGCGCGCGCGAAAATCACCGCCCTTGATCGTGTCGTAAAACAACCGGTAAACCGAGTCGCCGTCGTTGGCGTAATTCTTCGCGGCGTTGATGCCGCCCTGAGCAGCGATGCTGTGCGCACGGCGCGGACTGTCTTGAAAACAGAAGCATTTCACCTTGTAACCCATCTCGGCCATCGTGGCGGCCGCCGAGGCACCGGCCAGTCCGCTGCCGACGACGATCACGTCGAACTTCCGTTTGTTCGCCGGGTTGACCAGCTTCATCTCGAACTTGTGCTTCTCCCACTTGTTCGCAATCGGGCCGGACGGAATTTTGGAATCGAG
>JAYVSO010000006.1:0-4057 GCA_043775315.1 Verrucomicrobiota bacterium | reverse complement strand
CGTAGGCCGAGGCATCATGCAGGCTGCTGCTCGTGCCCGCGTCCAGCCAGGCAAAGCCGCGATTCAATCGTCCGACCCGCAACTGTCCCCGGCGCAGATACTCCACGTTCACATCCGTGATTTCCAATTCACCGCGCGCCGAGGGCTTCATCGCCTTGGTGATTGCGACCACTTCGTTGTCGTAGAGGTAAAGCCCGGGCACCGCGTAGTTGCTCTTGGGCTGCTTCGGCTTTTCCTCGATGGAGACTGCGCGTCCGGTGGCATCAAATTCCACCACGCCGTAGCGCTCCGGATCATTCACATGATAGCCAAAGATGGTCGCGCCCCCGGTAAAGTCCGCGAACGTCTTCTGAAAACTCTCGCCTCCGTAGAAAATATTATCGCCTAGAATGAGCGTGACGCTGTCCGAACCAATGAAGCTGTCCGCGATCAGAAAGGCCTGTGCGATGCCCTGCGGCTTCGCCTGCTCTCGATACTCGATGGATATCCCCCACTTCTTCCCGTCACCGAGCAGTTGTTGAAAGCGCGGCAGATCGTGCGGCGTCGAGATCAGGCAGAACTCGCGCACGCCGGACTCGATCAAGGTGGTCAACGGATAATAGACCATCGGCTTGTCGTAAACCGGCTGGAGTTGCTTGCTGGCCACAAGGGTCAGCGGATAGAGCCGGGAGCCAGCGCCGCCGGCGAGGATGATGCCTTTCATACTTTGATATAGTCGTCAGAAATCGAGGAAGACAAAATGATTAAATCTTGGAGCCGCCGTTCAAGCCCCTACTCTCTTGTTGTGTTCCAAAACGGTTTCATTGCAGGAGATCCGACCATTCTGGGATGGACCACCTTCGCCTTTTATCTGGTCGTGGCGTTCCTGTGCCTCCGAAACAAAACAAGAAAGCGGGAGGCCAGTGATTCGCGACCCGCCAACCGTGCTTGGGGTTGGCATGCCTTGTCGTATTCGCTCTTGGGTCTAAACAAGCAACTCGACCTTCAAACGTCAATCAACGCCTTCGGGAGGCAACTGACGGGTGCGATCGGCTGGTATGAGAATCGCCGCGAGCTTCAGACAGTCTTCTGCGTAGCTGTCTTATTTTCGACCGGCGTCTATCTGTTGAGAAACGTCAGAGGCGTGAACCGCTTCATGCGTGACAAACCCTTGCTGGCCATCGGCGATGCGCAGGTTGCGGCCTACCTGCTCATCCGGACAATCTCCATTGAGCACGCCGATGAGCGACTCATCGGCATCGATCTGGAAAATACCCCCGGCCTCTGGCTCTTGGAGGTCGGGGGCTTGGCCGTGTTCACCAGCGGCCTCATCCGAAATGCACTCCAGCAGAGATTGAATCAAGTGCCGTAAGCCAAGCCGGCAGGCCGCAAACAAGAGAATGCGCTTAAGAGGACCGTCGTCGAACCACAAATCCGAGACCGCCCAAAGCGACCCCAAGGAGCGCAATCGACGATCCAGCGTCGGGGGTAGATGCAGGAGCACGACTCAAAGCACCCTCCAGTTCGACATTGTCAATTCGCCATGTCCCCCCACTTGCCTCAGCACTAAATCCGTATATTCGAAATTCAATATTCCCAGTCAATGCCGAGAATTCGCTACCAAGAGGGACTCCTTGGTTTGGTCGAATTGAATCATTGTCCAGGACTGCGAAACTCGCCAACGCCGAGGCAAACCCGTCCAAGCTGGAGTAAACAGCCCACTGCCGGATACCCGAGCCCGAGCGACGCTCGTCCAACTCGAGCCGAGTCAGCGAAAGCAAATATCCAGAGTCAGTTGCAATCGTGAATGAAAAATAGTCGTTTAGGTCACGAGCCGCAGATGCTGTCCATCCCGATGCGCTGAAGGTTCCAGCATTGGCGTTAGGGGAAATGCCAGAGCCCCGGGTCATCTGACTGACAGTCGCACCGACTGGTTGGGAATCAGGCGACAGAGACGTTTCACCTCCGCTGGCTCCCGTAAAACTGAATGTTGTTAAAGAAATCGCGAACGCATCGTGCTTCGCCAAAAAGAGAGGCACAGCCAGTGCCGCACACTTGAACAGTTTTGAAATGTTGATTTGATTCTTCATGAGTAACTCCTTGAGTGTTGATTTTTTTCCGCTTCGTCGGATTTGCAATACCGCCCCAACCCAAGTCATGCAACAACAATCTCCTTATTTGTCGCGTAGTTTTCAAAACAGGAAAGTTTTGGAGTGAGCAAAACAGGAATGTTCATTTGGGGCGGTTGGTGAAGAGCAGCACGGGTTTTTGTTTGGGATCGGGTGGGGCAGCGAGCACGGAGTGATGACCGGTGGGATGGAGGCAAAGCCAGACCTTGCTGTCTGGAGGTCTTTCCACGCGCAGGCGTTGCGTGCCGATGGGCACACGGCTATCGGGGCCGACCTTGATGAGGGTGCGCACGCTCCACACGTAATCCCACCACGGACAGCGTGGCGCGGGTCGCAGCACCGAACGGTTTTCTTTCCTGGCCTGGTTCCAGGCTCGTTGCGGCGTCTGCCGCAGTTCTCGGTGGACTTCCTGCGCATTGCGATGCGCGCGCAGGGCGTTGATCTGCGCGTTGGCCACTTCGATTTCGGTGATCTTTTCGCTGGCGAAGTAGGCGGGCAGGCGGCCCTGCCAGTATTGGTGGGCGCGTTCGATTTTGCCTTTGGCTTGGGGCGTGGGAGCATAGCGGAAGCTGATGTCGTAGAACTTGAGTGCCCAGCCCAACTGGGTCAGCGCGTCGGGATCGTGGGTGAAAAAGATGCTGTGGTAATCCACGTAGAGTTGGAGGGGCCGACCGTGGGCCAGGAAGGCGGCGGGCAGGAAGTCGAAATAGGAGAGCAGCAGTTCGCGCTCGTAGAGCTTGGAGCCGGTGAAGAGCCGGCTGCAATCATCCAGCATGTTGAGCATGGGGAAGGAAAGCTTGGCGTGAGGAAACCAGCGGTGGGGCGAGGCGTCGAGCTGCCAGAGTTCGCCGATGTGCGAGCGTTGCCAGCGGCGCACCGGTGCCCGGATTGGTTTGGGCGGGACGGCATGGGCGAGTTTGTTGGTGATGGCCCAGCGGCGGACCTGGGCGCGGTCGAGTTTGAAAGCGTGCAGCCGGAGGGCTTCGGAAGCGGCAAAGCTGTAGGGACCCGGCGGTGAGCAGGCCAAGCGTTTTTTGAGCAGATCTAGGACGGGCTGGGGCCACGCAGTGGCATGGTCCCCGCCAGAAGTGCCGGGCGTCCAGAGGGGGCCCTGTTTTCGGGCGCGCGCGGTGTTGTAAGCGGTGGCCAGGGCGTAGAGGCGACTGGGCGAGAGACTGAGTTGCGCGGCAGCTTGGGCCGCACTCAGCGTGTGTTGCCGGAAGCGGTCAAGCACATGGCGGATGAAGGAGGGGGCGTGACGATGGCGGAGTTGTTGATGCTTTTCAAAGGCGCGCAGGATAGCTGCCAGCCTGGGCCACACCACCCGTCTTCTCGTCGGGCCTCGCTGCGCTCGCCCTCCTCCAAGACGGGTGGTGTGGCCCAGCAGATTCCTGTTTTGCTATCTCCACAACTTCTCCTGTTTTGCTCGCCCCGCGACAGGTGAAGTCAACTATCTCGGTTGCGAGGGTATCGGCGACAGCGTCATTACCAACGACCTCCCCGGCGATGGCTTCACACGACTGGGCTGCTGCCGTCCCTCACCTCATGAATTTCCCTTCGAGCAAGAGGGTCTGTTGAACATGCGTCCCCTTGCCACGATCCTTGCCGGCATCATTGTTGTTGCCGGCATCCTGCTGAACGCGGCGCCTGTCGGTGCCGCCACCAACGCCGGCCTCCGCAAGCTGGAGAACATCATCCTCTACGACGACGCCAGGTTTTACTCGGCCTTCCCCTCCATCGTTCAACGGCCGGATGGCGAATTGCTCGTCGCATTTCGTCGGGCACCGGAGCGCCGTCCGTTTGATCCATCCGGCATCACCCACACCGATGCGAACAGCCATCTGGTTCTCGTGCGCTCCACCGACCTTGGGAAGACCTGGAGCCGCGAACCGCAACTCATCTTCGCCCATCCGTTCGGCGGCTCTCAAGACCCGTGCATGGTCCAGTTG
>JAYVSO010000005.1:0-49262 GCA_043775315.1 Verrucomicrobiota bacterium | reverse complement strand
TCACGCCGAGCAGGCGCGTGCCTTTCGCCGCCCAGTCACGGGAGCTGCCCGTGCCGTATTCCTGTCCGGCGAAAATCACCAGCGGGATGCCGCTCGACTGATATTTGATTGCCGCGTCGTAGATCGGCAGCACTTCACCCTCGGGCTGGTACTTGGTCACGCCACCTTCGACGCCGGGCACCATCAGGTTCTTGATCCGCACATTGGCAAAGGTGCCGCGGGTCATGATGCGATCATTGCCGCGCCGCGAGCCGTAGCTGTTGAAGTCGTCGTGCTCCACCCCGTGCTGGGTGAGATACTCGCCGGCGGGCGAACTCTGCTTGATCGCGCCAGCCGGTGAAATGTGATCGGTCGTCACCGAGTCGCCGAAGATGCCGAGCGGGCGCGCGCCCTTGATCTCATGGATGTGGCCGGGCTCCATGCCGAAATCCGCGAAGAACGGCGGCTCCTGGATGTAGGTGCTCATCGCATCCCAATCATAGACTTCGCCGACCGTGGCCGGCACTTCATTCCACTTCGGATTCTGCGTGGCGAAGTCGGTGTATAGCCGGCGGAAAACCTCCGGGCTGAGCGCGCTCGCCATCGCCGTGCTGATCTCCGCGAGGCTCGGCCAGAGGTCGCGGAGGAATACGGGGTTGCCATCCGCGGCGAGGGTGATCGGCTCGGTGGTGAGATCAATATCGACGCGGCCGGCGAGCGCGAAGGCGACGCCGAGCGGCGGCGACATGAGGAAGTTCGCCGTGATGTTCTGATGCACGCGCGCCTCGAAATTGCGGTTGCCGGACAGCACGCTCGCGGCGACGAGATCGTTCTTCGTCACGGCTTCCTCGATGGCGGGATGCAGCGGGCCGCTGTTGCCGATGCACGTCGTGCAGCCGTAGCCGACGGTCTGGAAGCCGAGCGTGTCGAGATACTGCGCGAGGTTCGTCTTGTTGAGGTAATCGGTGACGACGCGTGAACCAGGCCCAAGCGAGGACTTCACCGCGGGGTTCACCTTGAGTCCGCGCTCGACGGCCTTCTTTGCAAGCAAGCCCGCGCCGAGCATCACGCTCGGGTTGCTCGTGTTCGTGCATGAGGTGATCGCCGCGATGAGCACACTGCCGTTGCGAATGGTGGCTGCGCCGTTCTGCGTCGGGTTTTCGCTCGTGAGTGACAGCTCGACTTTCTTTTCCGCGAGATCGTCTGCGGGCTTGCCGTAGCCGCCGTCGGTGATCGGCTTGGCGAAGAGCGCGCTGAACGCGCTTTTAAGATCGTTGAGGTTGATGCGATCCTGCGGGCGCTTCGGACCGGCGACGCCGGGGACGACGGTCGCAAGATCGAGATCGAGATCCACGCTGTAGGTGATGTCGCCTTTTGCCGGGATGCCCCAGAGTCCTTGCGCCTTGTAGTAGTTCTCAAATGTCGCGCAGTGCTCGTCGCTGCGGCCCGTGCCGCGCAGGTAGGCGACGGTCTCCTCGTCAATCGGAAAGAAGCCCATCGTCGCGCCGTATTCGGGTGCCATGTTGGCGATGGTCGCGCGATCCACGACGGCGAGCGCCTTTGCGCCGGGGCCGTAAAATTCCACGAATTTTCCAACGACCTTCGCCTTGCGGAGCATCTGCGTGATGTGCAGCACGACATCCGTCGCGGTGACACCTTCGCTCGGTGCGCCGGTGAGATGCACGCCGACGACTTCCGGCGTGAGGAAATACACGGGCTGCCCGAGCATCCCCGCCTCCGCCTCAATGCCGCCGACGCCCCAGCCGACGACGCCGAGGCCGTTGATCATCGTCGTATGCGAGTCAGTGCCGACGAGTGTGTCGGGGTAATAGGTGTCGCCGCTCGAAAGGACGCCCTTCGCGAGATATTCGAGGTTCACCTGATGCACGATGCCGATGCCGGGCGGGACGACCTTGAAGGTGTCGAACGCCTGCATGCCCCACTTGAGAAACTGGTAGCGCTCGCGGTTGCGCGAGAACTCGATCTCCAGGTTCTTCGCGAACGAATCCGCCGAACCCGCCGCATCCACCTGCACCGAGTGATCCACCACAAGGTCCACCGGCACGAGCGGCTCAATGATCTTCGGGTTCTTACCGAGCTTCGCGACAGCCGAGCGCATGGCCGCGAGGTCCACGAGCAGCGGCACGCCGGTGAAGTCTTGCAACACGATGCGCGCGACGACGAAAGGGATTTCGGCGGTGCGCGTCTCGTTGGGCTTCCAGTTCGCCAGTTCCTTGACGTTCGCCTCGCTGACCTTCTTGCCGTCGTAGTTGCGCAGGACGGATTCCAGCACGATGCGGATGGAGACGGGCAGGCGGGAGACGCGGCCGACACCGGCGGCTTCCAGGGCGGGAAGCGAATAGAACTGGCCGGACTTGCCGTTGCCGAGATCGAAGGTCTGAAGGGTGCCAAAGAGGCTGTGTGTGGTGCTCATTTGTAGCGTCTTGGGAAGTGTCAAAATATCAGAAGGCGAACGTGGAGATTGGTGAAAAGGGTGTCAAGCGGACGGCCCGTTGACGGCGGGCGCAGACGAAGCCGCAGTGGGGGTATTCAAAAGGCATCTGCGGAAAATGTGGCGGCGTCTCGAATCCCCCCCGGACCGGCCAGCCAACCACGGGCGCGAAGGGCCCCACCAACCCACTGAAAACAGCGAGGAACCTCCAAGGTGATTCCCTAATCTTTGTGCAGGCCGCGTGCCCTCACGCGGCGGGCCGCATGGCTATTTTGACGGGCTACCAAGCCAGCGGATCCGTTTGTCAGGAGGAACCGAGGAGCCCGCCCGGCCGCAAGACCGGGCGGGCTTTGCCTTGGAATCGGGTCGAATACGCGCGGCTGGAAACCGTCGGTCCTACGTGCTTTTCCACGTTGGGATAATTCCTGCCCGGCCGTCGCGCCGTTGTTTGGCCGTGCTCGGGGGGCTTGCCTGGCTGGCGTGGTCCGTGGAAGCGGCGGAAAAGCCGGTCAGCTTCTACCGCGATGTCGCACCCATTTTTCAGAAGAGCTGCACCGGGTGCCACTACCCGGCCAAGCTCAAGGGCAAGCTCGACCTCACCTCCGTCTCCGCCGCGCTAAAAGGAGGCAAAAGCGGTCCGGCCTTCGTCCCGGGACATCCCTTGGAGAGCAAACTGGTAACCGAAATCACCGGACCCAAGCCCGAGATGCCCGAAGACGGCGATCCGTTGAGCCCCGCCGAGATCAAACTCGTTTCCCGCTGGATCGCCGAGGGGGCGAAGGACGATTCACCGAACCTTTCCCTCCGTCCTTCCCAGCCACCGGTCTATCACGCGCGTCCGGCGATCACGGCGATGGCGTTGTCGCCCGACGGCCGGTTGCTGGCGGTGGCCGGACGGCACGAGATCATCCTCCGCGACGGCGACGGCTCGAACGTGGTTGCGCGGCTGCTGGGCGATTCGCCCCGGATCGAGTCGCTGGTCTTCTCGGGCGATGGCTCCAAGCTCGCGGCTTGCGGGGGATCGGCCTCGATCTTCGGCGAGATCCAGATCTGGGATGTGGCGACGCGCCGGCAGACCAAGTCCTTCAAGATCGCCACGGACACCGTGTTCGGGATCTCCCTTTCGCCGGATGCGTCCCTTGCATCGGTCGGTGGAGCGGATCGCATGGTGCGGATCGTCTCCACCGAGGACGGGACGCTTAAGGCGAAGTTCGACCATCATCTCGACTGGGTTTTCGCCACCGCGTTCACCTCCACGACCAACGGACTGCGCCTTCTCACCGGAAGCCGTGACAAGGCGGTGAAGCTCATCGAAAGCCCCTCCGGCAAATACGTCGATGATCTCAACCGCCAGAACGAGGGGATCAACGTGCTTGTCGCCCACCCGAAGGAGGCGCTCGTCCTGACCGGCGGCGATCTCGGGGCGTCGCGGATGTATCGCGTCGTGCCGCGGGTCGACTTCAACGATCCCAACGGCGACAGCCGTTACGTCCGCGAGTTCGACCGGTTGGCCGGGCCGGTCTACGCCGTGGCCTTCAGCGCCGATGGATCGCGCGTGGCCGTGGCCGGGGCCGATCCAGAAGTGCGCGTGCAGGAAACCAGGAACGGCAACCGCGTTGCCCGGCTCAAAGGCCATGCGGGCGCGATCTTCGCGGTGCAGTTCACACCCGACGGCCAACGCCTCATCACGGCCGGCACCGACGGGCTGCTGCGTTATTACGAGCTGGGCAAGGGCGAATTGATCGCAACGCTGGACGCCGTGCCTGTAACCGAGACCCGGATTGCCGGAGGGAAGGGGCGATGACGCCCGGTAACCTGTCCGCCTCATCCGAATCCTTGGCTTGCTTCTCGATCCGTTTTCGCTGAGAAACTGGAACCCACCACGTATGAGAACCCACGCGTCATCCTTCCATCTTCTCCGGAAGTTCATGGGCTGCTTCGGCTGCGTGGCTCTACTTTGGCTGTCCGTATCTCAGGCTGTCGCGGCAGAAGCCGCAAAGGCCGGCGCCGCGACCAGTTCGCAGATCGTCCGTTTGAAGGTTTTTCCGGAAAGTCTGGAACTCGGTTCGGCCGACCGTCAGCACGGCCTGCTTGTCACGGCCGTGCTGCAGGACGGCTCCGAAATCGATGTCACCGACATCTGCGCCTTCTCCAGCAGCCGGCCCGAGATCGTCGATGTTTCAAAAACCGGCGGTGTCGAAGCCAAGACCAAAGGCGAAGCGGAAATCACCGTCCGATTCGTCACGCGTCGCGCCACGGTGAAGGTCCGCACGGTCGGAACCGATGAACCGGTGGCCCCTTCCTTCCGTCAGGACGTCCTCCCCGTGCTGACCAAGGCCGGCTGCAACACCGGCGGCTGCCACGGCAAGCTCGCCGGGCAGAATGGTTTCAAGCTTTCGCTCCGAGGCTACGCGCCCGAATGGGACCACGACTGGCTGACGTCCGATGCGCGCGGTCGGCGACTGGACCTCGCGTTTCCGGAGAAGAGCCTGCTCGTGACCAAGCCTACCGGCGAAACCCCGCACGAAGGAGGACGGCGGATGGAGCCCGGCTCCCGTTACCAGAAAATGCTCATCGCCTGGGTGGCGGCCCGTGCGCCCGGACCGGATACAAACGAGGTCGAAGCAGCCCGTCTCGAAGTCCTGCCCGGCAGCCGCACGCTGCGTCCCGGCGACACCCAGCGGCTTCTCGTCCGTGCCATGCACCCCGACGGCCGCGTGCGCGACGTGACGTGGCTGGCCCAGTTCTTTTCCAACGACGAAGCCACGCTGGGCGTTTCGCCGGATGGGTTGGTCACGGCGCTTCGAGCCGGTGAGGCCACGGTGCGCGTGCATTTCCAAGGGCTCGTCGAGGTGGCCCGCTTCACGGTTCCGTATTCCCACACGGTCGCGCCGGAGAATTTCACCCGGTGGAACAACGAGGTGGACCGCCACGTCTTCGCCAAGCTCAAGGCGCTGCGGTTGCCGCCGTCCGAGGCATGCGACGACACCACGTTTCTTCGCCGCGCTTTTCTCGATGTGACGGGCACGCTACCTTCTCCCGAAGACGTGGCCGGCTTCGCCGCCGATTCCTCGCCCGACAAACGCGCGCGCGTCGTCGACCGGCTCCTCGCTTCCGGCGACTACGCGGACTACTGGACGCTTCAATTCGCCGACCTCCTCCAGAACCGCCGCGAACGCGACCACGACGTGCGCGGGGCAAAAGGTGTCCGTTCATTCCACACGTGGCTGCGCTCGCAGGTGGCGGCGAATCGTCCGTGGAACGAACTCGCGAAGGACGTCCTGCTCGCCAGCGGCGACGTGCGCGAACGCCCGCAGATCGGCTACTACATCACCACGATGGGCGAGTTCGAGCGCGTCCAGGAATCCGAGTTGGCCGATTCGGTGGCGCAGTCCTTCCTCGGCACGCGCATCGGCTGTGCGAAGTGCCACAACCATCCCCTCGAACGCTACACCCAGGACGACTACTACCACTTCACCGCGTTCTTCTCGAAGGTCGCGCTCAAGAGAGAAGACCCGGACAAGGGCCTGACCGTGCTGAGCCTGGCGTCGGTGGAGGAGAAGGATCTGAAGAAGCGTCTCCGTGAAACCGAGAAGCAGCTCAAGGACGCGGAGGGCGCGTTGGTCAAGTCCGGCGACAATGCGAAGGACAAGTCCGCCGCCGAAAAGAAGCTCACGGAAAAGCAGGAGGAGATGGCCGGTCTGCACAAGCAGATCGCCGAAGCTTCATCCAAGATGCCGGGCATCACCCAGCCGCGCACGCGCAAGAAGATGGTTCCCCAGCCGCTTGATCGCCGTTCGACGGAGATCGCTCCCGGCCAGGACCCGCGCGAGCTGCTCGTCGCGTGGATGACCGATCCGAAGAACGAGGCCTTCAGCGGCGCGATGGTCAACCGGCTCTGGCGGCACTACATGGGGGTGGGCCTCGTCGAACCCGTGGACGACCTGCGTGCCAGCAACCCGCCGAGCAACGGCGATCTCTGGAAACTGCTCAACGCCGAGTTCGTCCGCAGCGGCTACGACGTGAAACACGTCATGCGGCTGATCCTGAATTCCCGGGCCTACCAGCTCGCTTCGGCCACACGCCCCGAGAACGAGACGGACCGCAGATTCTATTCCCACTTCTACGCCCGCCGCCTGCCGGCCGAGGTCATGCTCGACGCCGTCAGCCAGGCCACCGCCGTGCCGGACCAGTTCGACGGACATCCGGTCGGCCTGCGCGCGGCGCAGTTGCCGGACTCGAATGTGAATTCCTATTTCCTGACGCTCTTCGGCCGTTCCGACCGCGTGACCGCGTGCGCCTGCGAACGCAAGGGCGAGGTCACGCTGCCGCAGCTCCTGCACCTCCGGAACGGCGACGAGCTCACGCGCAAGGTCCGCTCCACCGACGGCCGTCTGGCCGGGCTGTTGAAGGAAACGGACGACGCGAAGGTATTGCAGGGATTGTTCGCGGCGACCTTTGGCCGTCCTCCTTCCGGCTCGGAAGTCGAAGCCGTGAAACGCCAGTTGGCCGGCGGCGACGGCCGCGATGTCGTCTTCCAGGATCTTTTCTGGGCTCTGCTCAACTCGAAAGAATTCACCTTCAACCACTGATCGCCATGCTCGACATCTCCCTATCCCATCGGCGTTCGACGTTGTGCAACGGCGTTTCCCGCCGCGACTTCCTCCGCATCGGCGCGCTCGCGCCGCTCGGGCTGTCGCTCGCCGACCTCCTTTCCAACAAGGCACTCGCCGGCGCGGCCGCGCCCCGCGCCAAGTCCGTCCTGCTCGTCTTCCTCGGCGGCGGGATCTCGCACCACGACACCTTCGACCTCAAGCCGGGAGCCGTGGAGGAGATCCGTGGCAAGTATAAGGGCATCCCTTCGAGCGTGCCGGGCCTGCACGTCGGCGAACTCCTTCCGCGCATGGCGAAGGTCATGGACAAGGTTTGCCTCGTCCGCTCCGGCACCCACGAGAACGACCATCACGAGACGGCCACCAACTGGGTGCTCAGCGGACGCTTCGGGTCGCCCTTCGGCGACTTCCCGTCGATGGGCGCCGTCGTTGCCCATGAGACCGGCTTCAGCGGACTCGTCCCGCCCTATGTGGCCGTGCCGCGCAATCCGGCGTTCACCTGGGAGCTGGGCAAGAGCGCGTGGCTCGGCGGACGCTACGAGTCCTTCAAGTGCGGCGACCCGAACGCGAAGGAATTCAAAGTCCGCGACCTTTCGCCCTCGGCCGCGCTGTCCGCGCATTCCGTGGACCGCCGCCGCACCCTGCTCGAAGCGGTCGACAACCTTTCCGCTCGCGTGAAGGGCAACGACCAGATCGCGACCTACGACGAGTTCCAGCAGAAGGCCGCCGAGATGGTCCTCGCCCCCACGGCCCAGGCCGCGTTCGACATCAGCAAGGAATCCGAGAAACAACGCGACGAGTATGGCCGGACCGAGTTCGGCCAGAGCTGCCTCATGGCCCGCCGCCTGATTGAAGGCGGCGTGAAGTTCGTCACCGTCAACTTCGGCGGATGGGATCACCACGCCAAGATCTTCGAGAACCTGGACAAGAAGCTCCCCGTCTTCGACCAGGGCCTCGCGGCGCTCATCGCCGATCTCGAACGGAGCGGGCTCATGAAGGAGACGCTGCTCCTCGTCATGGGTGAATTCGGGCGCACTCCGAAGGTCAACAAGGATGCCGGTCGCGACCATTGGGGCCGGGCCGGTTCCATGATCTTTGCCGGGGCCGGGGTCACTCCCGGGAAAATCATCGGCGCGACCGACCGTGATGGTGCCTTCGTGACCGAACGTCCCGTCCGCCCGGCCGATGTCGCCTCCACCGTCTACGAGGCGCTCGGCATCAATCCGCGCAAGGAACTCCGCACGCCTGAAGGCCGCCCCGTCGCCATCCTCGACCAGGGCAACACGGTCGAGGAGCTGTTCACCTGAGCGCGCAGTGACGACCAGGGTTCCCATCGGTGCTGGCGCGCAGCGGCCGCAGCAAGGTAGGGCAGTGCTTCCAGCCTGCCTTCGACCAACGCACCGGGAACATCGGGCAGGCTGGAAGCCCTTCCTGTTTTCAACTGAATCGTTCTGGCTGCGATGGTGCGTTTCCGTCCTTTGCTTCCTCGCAGTTGTAGGGAACGCCGCCGAGGAGAAGAAACCCGAGCCCAAGCCGCTCCCTTCCGTCATCCTGACCTCGCCTCTGGCCGCCGTCGCGGGTGCGACCAACACGATCCTGCTTCGTGGCCTCAGCCTGACGAACGTAAGCGAAGTCCGTTTCCTGGCCCCGCCCGTCGGCCTCTTCTCCCTCATCAAGTCCGCGACCAAGTCCGATCCGCCCAAGCCGCTCGATGCCAAACGCGCGGGCGATACCCTCATCGTGCTGTCGCTGGTTCTCCCGCCGGTTGTTGAAGCCGCCGACCTTTCCTACGTCGTCATCTCGCCCGACGGTGCATCCGCCACAAACAGCCTCATCGTGTTGCCTGCGGACAAGGCGGTCTCCGAGAAGGAACCCAACGGTGGATTCAAAGAGGCCCAGACGATCGCCATGGGACGGACCGTCCTGGGCGAAATCGGGAAGGAGAAGGATGTCGATGTCTTCCGGTTCGACGCTGCGGTGGGTGATCGGATCCACGTCGAAATCAAGGCGGCGCGGCTAGGGTCCGCCCTGGGCGCCTTGGTGAATCTATACGACGTCTCCGGCCACCTCATCGCGTCCTCCGATGATCCCCTGCCTAGCCGCGATGCCGTTCTGGATGCCACGTTGCCCACGCCGGGTCCGTGGTTCCTCGTCGTCCTCGACGCCCACGACCGCGGCGGCGCGGCCCATCCGTATCTGCTTTCGTTGAAGATGGCGAAGTGATCGTGCGGCCGAAGGGAGGTCGCGACATCACTTCGCCAACGCCTTGGCCGCGATGTCGCGGCGGACGTGCGCGCCTCCTTCGAACTGGATCTTGTCCACCGCAAGGTAGGCCGCATCGCGCGCGGCTTGGAGCGTGTCGGCCCAGGCGGTGACGCCGAGGACGCGGCCGCCGTTGGTCACGACCTTGCCGTCCTTCAAGGCGGTTCCCGCATGGAACACTTTCGTGTCGGACAGCTGCGCCGCCGCATCGAGACCGCTGATGACTTTTCCCTTCGCATAGCTTCCGGGATAGCCGGGCGAGGCCATGGCCACGCAGACGGAAAACTTCTTCGACCAACGCAGCTCCATCTGGTCGAGCCGGCCTTCGACGCTGGCGAGAAGAAGCTCGACGAGATCGTTCTCCAAGCGCGTGAGGTAGACCTGCGCCTCGGGGTCGCCGAAGCGGGCGTTGAACTCGATCACCTTCGGGCCGGCCTTCGTCAATATGACGCCGGGATAGAGGATGCCACGGAAGTCGATGCCCTCGGCCGCGCAACCCTGAAGCCACGGATGGAGAATCTGCCGGCCGACTTCGGCGAGCTCGGTATCGGTGAGGAAGGGCGCGGGCGAATAGGTGCCCATGCCGCCGGTGTTCAAGCCGGTGTCGCCGTCGAAGGCGCGTTTGTGGTCCTGCGCGGTGGGAAAAAGCTTCGCCGTCTTCCCGTCGCACAGGGCGTGGAGGGAAATCTCCATGCCTTCGAGAAGCTCCTGGATGACGACGCGCGCGCCGGCGTTGCCGAAGGCCTTATCGACCATGATCTCGTCGATCGCGGCATCGGCTTCCTTGATGCTGGTCGCGAGGAGGACGCCTTTGCCCAGCGCGAGGCCGTCGGCCTTCACCGCCACGCGGCCATCGAGCGATGAGGCGAATTTCTTGGCTTCGGCAGGATCTCCGAACATTCCGCTCTTGGCCGTCGGGATGCCGTGCTTCTCCATGAAGCGCTGGGAGAAAACCTTCGAGGCCTCGAACTGCGCGGCCTGTTTGTTCGGGCCCCAGATCTTCAGGCCGGCGGCTTGGAAGGCATCGACGACTCCGGCACCGAGGGAACCATCCGGGCCGACGACGGTGAGGTCGGGCTTGTTGGTCTGCGCCCACGCGACGAGCGCGGGGATCTCCTCGGCTCCGATGGCCACGAGTTCGACAGCGCTGCCATTGGTCGAAAGTCGTTCGTCCGCGATGCCGGCGTTGCCGGGCGCGCACCACATGCGGGTGACGAGCGGCGACTGCGCGAGCTTCCAGACAAGGGCGTGTTCGCGGCCGCCGGAACCTATGACCAGGATCTTCATGTGCCCGCGGATGAAACCGGCGACGGCGAGTTCGGCCAAGGGGATTGTTCATCCACGTAGGACACGAAGAACACGAAGGGAAACACTGCGGAGCTGTCCGTTCGCGGATGAACGGACGTGAGATGAAGAGTAGTTCGTGCGCTCATCTTCACCGCCCTCCCCTCAAAGAGATCGTGGGCTACTAGGGTCATCACCGCCTTCGTGTTTTTCGTGCCCTTCGCGGATGAATCGAGCAGGGCCGGTCAAGGACCCGCGGACTAGAGCGTTTCAAATAAAGGCGTAGCGATTGTTGGGCATGCCCAAGCTTGGGGATGGAGAAGGCAAATCTCGATGGATTTGAGGGAGCGGATCGTGGCGGCCTGCGATGGCGGGGAGGGGACGCGGCTGGAAGTGGCGCAGCGGAAGCGGACGGGGAATTTGAGGGACGGCTACCGGTATTGCGGGCGCAAAGCGCGGCTCATGCCCGAGCATGGCCGGGCTCTCCGGGACGTGGTGGCAAAGGAGCCGGATCTGACGCTGGAGGAGGATCAAGGAGCGGTTGGGGCTTGGCTGCACGGTGACGGTGGTCCACTGGGTTTTGGGGAAGCTGGGGCTGGAATATAAAAAAAGACGCTCCATGCGGCCGAACAAAACCGGCCGGACGTGGCGCGGGCCAGAGGCCGGTGGAGGCGGCGGCAAGGCGGGTGCGACCCGGCGAGGCTGGTCTTCATCGACGAATCGGCGGCCAAGACCAACATGACCCGCCTTGCTCGGGCGGGCGCCCAAGGGCGAACGACCGGTCCGCCACCAGCCGCTTCAACCGCTGGTTCTCGTCCTCCAGCTGCTTGAGCCTCCCCAGCTCGGCGACTCCCATCCCGCCATACTTCTTCTTCCACACGTAGAAAGTCGCCTCGCTCACCCCGAGTTCCCGGCACACCTCTCCGCCCTTGGCTCCGGCTTCCACCCGTTTCAATGCATAGACGATCTGTTCCTGGCTGTATCGTTTTCCTCTCATCTTCCGGTCCTTTCTCAAAGACTAGCCAACCCGTTTTTACTCCAGTCTCCAACGGCTCAGTTTTCAGGGAGCACGTCAAACCAATGGCAGGACTCCAGTTCTGACCTGCCTAGTTGCTGGGGTCGGGCCATTGCTCGCAAACTGACAATCATTAGAAATATCTTCTTCATTGTGCCGGTGGCGGCTTGTGAGTGGCATCAACGCGGTAGTTTTTCGTAGTAGGACTTTGCGACGGGTTCCGGGATGCCGGCTTTGACAAGGAGCTTGATCTGTTTCTCGGCGAAGGCGGGCCAGGCCGTGGATCGAATGAAGCCCATGTGGCCACCCACATACCATATCTCCCGTCCGAATGGCTGAGTTAGTCGGCTGAAGCCGTGGCAGTGGTCGCCGGGTGTCGGCAGTTTGTCGAAGAGAAGCGCAATGCTTGGATTCGAGTCCATCTTCAAGCCTTGGACATAGACCCGCCCGCATTGCGCTTCATCGACGAGTCGGCGGCCAAGACCAACCTGACCCGCCTGCGCGGGCGGGCGCCCAAGGGCGAACGACTGGTCTGCCACGCGCCGCACGGCCGCTGGCGAACAACGACCATGATCTCCTCCGTGCGGCTGGACGGCAGCAGCGCGTGCATGGCCATCGAGAGGGACACGGACGCGGAAGTGTTCCAGGCCTACGTGCGGGACGTATTATGTCCGACGCTGGGCCCCGGCGACATCGTCGTCTTGGACAACCTTGGCGCCCACAATAACGACCGCACCCTGGCGCTCATGGCCCAGGCCGGGGCCAAGGTCTGTTTCCTGCCCGCCTACTCCCCGGACTTGGACCCCATCGAAACGATGTGGAGCAAGGTAAAGCAGTTCCTGCGGGGCTCCGAGGCGCGCACCGCGGAGGAGCTCCGGGCGGCCATCGCCGCCGCCCTCCGCGCCGTCACACCCCGGATGCCCTCGGCCGGTTCGCCGCTTGTGGCTACATCTTTATTGGAAATGCTCTATTGCTACGCCCTATGCGGCGGAAGGGTGATGGTCCAGAGTTTGTCGCCGGCCGCGTTGTAGTGGTTCAAGGTGAGTTCCTCGGTCTGGCCATTGATGCCGACGGTGCCGAAGAACTGGAGGCCTGCGGCGGGGCCCGAGCCTCCTTTGAAGCCTGCGGGCAAACTGGTGAAACGGACTTCGGGTCCGAACGTGTTGTCGAGCTGGTTCGGGCCGAAGGTTCCAGCGTGAAGCGGTCCGCTGACGAACTCCCAGAAGGGATCGAAGTCCTGGAACTGCGCCTTGTCGGGGCTGTAGTAGTGCGACGCCGCGTAGTGCACGTCGGCCGTGAGCCAAATGACGTTGCGGACGCCCTGGCGCTTCATGAAGGAGAGGAGTTCCGCGATCTCCAGCTCGCGGCCGAGCGCCGGCCCGTCGCCGTTGGCCACGGCTTCGAAATCCTTGGCTCCGTCGCGGACGAGAAGGCCGAGCGGCATGTCGCTGCACATGACTTTCCATGTCGCCTTCGACGCGGCGAGACGGCGCTTCAGATCATCGAGCTGTTCGCGTCCGAGGTAAGCCGTTTCGGGTCCGGCGACGGGCTGGCAGTTGGGAGAATTGGCCGCGCGGTAGGTCCGCATATCGAGGAAGAACAACTCGACCAACGGCCCTTGCGGCAAGGCGCGGTAGATCTTGTCGGTGGCCTGGCCGGCGATGGGCATGCAGTCGAAAAACGCCGAGCGGGCACGGGCCGCGAGCGTGTCCACGTCCTTCACGGCGTAGCGCGGATCGTCGAGGATCTTGCCGGGATACCAGTTGTTCAGCACTTCGTGGTCGTCCCATTGGGCGAGGATCGGAACCTCGGCGCAGAGCCGCCGGAAGTTGTCGTCCTCGAGGTTGTAGAGCTGCGCGCCTCGGAACTCCGCCGCGGTTTCGGCGACCTTGATCTTTCCCGGGGTGATGAGGTTCTTCCAAACGGTGCCGTCGGCGAGCTTCACCTCGGGCACGAGCGGATTGTCGGCGTAAATCGAGTCGCCGCTGTGGACGAAGAAGTCGGGTTGAAGCCGTCGGATCGTCTCGTAGATGCGCATGCCGCCGCGCGTGCGGTCGATGCCCCAGCCCTGGCCGACCGTGTCTCCGGACCACGCAAAGAGCACGTCGCGTTTGCCTTTGGGCAGGGCGCGGAAGCTTCCGCTGGTCGGTTCGGAGAGATTGCCCGAGTCCGAGATATCCTCGAACTGCACGCGGTAGAAGAGACGTTCGTCCCGCGGAAGAGATGGCAGTTGGAGCTTGGCGACGAAGTCGTTGTCGGGGCGGGCGACTGGACCTACGTGGCGCTGCGCGTTGCGGAACGATTCGTTGGACGCGATCTCGACAATCATCTTCGCCGGCCGATCGCAGCGGCTCCAGATGACGGCGCCGTTGCCCGTGACATCGCCACAGGCGATTCCGCTGGGGAGCTTGGGCCGGAGTGCTGCGGACCGGACAGCCGCCGGCGCGCCGTGGGCCGGTTTCCACCCAGTGCCGCCGAACCCAAAGACAGCCGAGGTGGCGAGGAGTTTTCCGAAGCGGCGTCGGGAGATGCGTGCTGTGTTCATGGCGGAAGCGAGGCCGGGCTGACATGGGGACTTAACGTGAAGTTGCCGCCCGGCTCCAGTGGCAATTGGCGGGTCCACGCTGGTCTCGGAGGCAACTTGTCGTCGAGGTCTAGATTTCGAAGCGGGCGACGCGTTTGAGACCAAGGCGGTAGGGCAACCAACCGATGAGCAGCGACAGTGCGAAGAACGACAGCAGGGCGCCGGCGATCGGCCACGGTTCACGTTCGCGGCCAGTCGGCACGCCGACGGCGAGCAGCGCCACCGACCCGACGACGTAGGCGAAGCTGAGGACGAGGCAGAAGGTTCCGCCGAATCCGCTGACGATCTTGCCCGGGTTGTCCTCCCGCATGTTCGGGAACAGGGTTCCGAGGCCGACGGCGAGGGCGTTGAGGGTGAAAGTCATCAAGGTCACGACGCCGCAGAAGTAGGCGACGAGGTCCCATTCCATCAGCAGCATCCGGCACGACATGACGATCAACGGCAGCGTGACCAGCCAGGAAGCGATGCCGGTAAGCCAGAACTTCACGCGGACAACCTTCACCAATCCCAGCGGCGCCATGCCGACGATCCAGAGGCGACGGCCTTCGAGCGAAAACTGGGGATAGACGAAACGTGTCGTCAAGGTGGAGAGGTTGAGCGCGCAGGCTCCGAGGTTCAGATAGGCAACAAGGTTGATCCAAAAGGGATTGGTCAACTGCTGGGAGAAGTGGCGGAGATTGAGGATATAGACTCCGAGCAGCCCGAAGAGGACGAGCGTCTGGCCCCACTGCGTGGTGTCGCGCCAGAAGACGCGGGCGTCCTTGACGGCGAGGGCGCGGACGTCGGGGGCGATGAAACGGAAACGGGCGAGGAACTTTTCGATCCAGGCCAGTGGATACGTAAACGTGGTGGCACGCTTTCCTCCCCACAGCCAGGACCAGTCCCCGACGGATCCGCCTCGGCTGAGAACGGCGGAGAATCCCTCGTAGAACAGGCGGCCTGTGCGTGTCACGCTGAGGGCGCCGAAGAAAAGCACGTTGCTCAGGAGGACAAGCGCGAAGAACAACGCCGTCGAGGTGGCCCCGTCAGTCCAGTTCATCACGCTGCTGGAAAGCCAGTAGCTCGGCAGGCCCGGGAACTCGGCGAATTTCGTCCGGTAGAGCAGCTTGTCGAGCACAGCAAGAACGCGCGTCTCCGGCAGGTCGTCGGCCAACGGCACCGGCCGGAGCCAGAACGCCACCAGTCCGATCAGGAGGGCCAGTGCGACGACGGTGATGATCTGGAATTTTCGCCGGCCCAGATAAAGCCCGAGTGCGATCGCGGCCCAGGCTCCGAAGACGCCCGGGAGTCCGATGAACAGCCCAACCAGCACGACGGTGACGGGGTAAAAATGCCAGGCGACGCCCTGGTTCAACCCGTAGGCGACCAGCATCGGCGCGATGAGGAACAGGAATGCCCACGAAGCCAGAGCGACCGATTCGACGAGCTTCCAGCGAAAGACGTTCTGGGCGGACAGCGGCAAGGTCAGCAGGAAGTTGGTTTCCCGGTGACGGAAGAAGTTCGTGTAGCCGATGACGAGATTGCTCACGAGCAGCAGAAAGAAGAGGAACGCGAAGAGGATGAACAGCAGGCGCTCGCTCAGGATTGTGCCGAACCCGGGGAAGCTGTTGATGAATCTCAGAGCCGTCCGGAACAGGAAGAAGGCGAACGCCAGGTAGACGGCCATGAACCCGACAATGACGAAGCTCAACAGGCGCGACTGGTCGCGGATCGACTGGATCCGACGCCAACTCGTCCGGAGACTCGTCCTCACGATCGGGAGCAGGGCGGATGCTGATTGCGGGGCGTCGGGCACTGGGAGGACTATTGGCCGGAAGCGCGGGGCTGCAAGTTTCGACGCACAGGCCGACGCAGGCTTGAGCCGGGTCCAGTTGGGGGCGACGCTGCCGGGAATTCATCATGCAACCCGTTCTTGGAAAACACGTGATCGTCACCGGAGGCGCCGGATTCATCGGCTCGCATCTCGTCGAGCGGCTCCTGCGCGATGGTCATCGCGTGGTTGTGATCGACGATGTGTCAACGGGCAGTTGGAAGAACCTGGCGGCCGTCGAATCGAATCCCGCATTGACCAAGGTCTCGGCCCGCGTGTCGCGTTGCGACCGATTGGATGACCTGTGCGCCGGTGCTTCGCAGATCTTTCATCTGGCTGCGACGGTCGGGGTGGAACTGGTGATGTCCTCCGGGATCGAGACGATCCGCAACAACCTCGATGAAACGCAGGCGATACTCGAGGTGGCCAGCCGCCATCGGACGCCTCTGTTGCTGACGTCGACGTCGGAAGTCTACGGGAAGAGCGTGAAAAACGAGTTCGCCGAAGAGGACGATCTCCTGATCGGACCGCCGAACCTGCATCGTTGGAGTTACGCCTGCTCCAAGCTGATGGACGAGTTCCTGGCGCTGGCCTATTCGCGGGAGCGCGCGTTGCCGGTAGTGATCGTGCGCCTGTTCAACACGGTCGGGCCGCGGCAGACCGGCAAACACGGCATGGTCTTGCCTCGGTTCATCGAGGCGGCAAAGGCCGGACAAACCCTCCGCGTCTTCGGTGACGGCGCCCAGACCCGCTGCTTCTGCCTCGTGACCGATACGGTGGAGGCCCTGGTTCGGCTGGCGGGAACCAAAGCCGCGCTTGGGGAGGTCTTCAATGTGGGCAACCCGGCTGAAGCGAGCATCCGCGAACTGGCCCAACTGGTCATCGAAGCTCTCGGATCGAACTCGGGAATCGAAATGATCCCCTACGATCAGGCCTACGTCGCCGGGTTTCAGGACATGCAGCGTCGGCGTCCATCGGTGGAGAAGCTCTATCGGGTCACGGGATTCCGGCCGCACACCAGCTTGGCGGAAATCATCCGGCTCGCGGCGAGCTGAGCTGGTCCAAATCAGGGGACAAAAAAAGAGGCACCCTTTCGAGTGCCTCTAAATGAATCGGAACGATCAGAACTGATCAGTTCGGGAGCCAGACGGAGGTCACGACGGGGGCCAAACGGAGGGCCTCGCGGAACTTGCCGCTGGTCAGCTGCTGGGCCGATCCGTCCATGAAGGCGACGTTGCCACCGCGCTCATGAATCTTGTTGTTCCAACGGACGTTCGCCGCAGTGACAGTCGTGCCGGCGATGGTGGCCAAGTTGGCCTGGCCGTTCTGGCCGCCGTTGTAGCCGCCGACCGTGAACGCGGTTCCGGGTTCCTGGTCGGTGCCGAGTTCGGTGATGTTACGGTCACCGATGAGCAGACGCTGCGGGGAGCCTTCGTCGGCGCCGGCGGCGTAGAAGTAGGAGGTGGCCTTGTTCTGCTTCGCGGGAGCGAAGTAGGAGTCGACGCTGCTGCCGGTGGCAGTCAGGAAGTCAGCCGCCGGGAACTTGTCGGTGTCGGAAGGGCAGGTGAGGATGCGGGGGCTGCTGATGTCGTTCTGGGCGAGCTGGAACAGCTGCCACATGTTGGCCGCCGACGTGATGTTCGTCGAGGAGTCGGGGTAGCGGCTGTCGTTGTCGTTGGCGAACAAACGGAGGCCCATGGCGACCTGTTTGACGGCATTGACGCACGAGATGCGCTGTGCACGGGCTTTGGCCTTGGCGAGCGCGGGGAGGAGCATGCCGGCCAGAATTGCAATGATCGCGATGACGACGAGAAGTTCGATCAGCGTGAATCCATTGGTCCGATTGGAACGAATGAGTTTCATAGTGTGTGGTTGGATTGTCGGGTGACGAGCGGCGATATGTAAGAAGCGGACTTACAGAGTCAACTCGTTTTACCTGAAAACTTACTTCGCAGTGTGCGTGCCAGTTGCTGCCGGCCTGCAATCTTTTCGTTTTGCTCAGGGATTTGGTTTTTTCTCCGCTTCGCGAATCAGCTGCGTGAGGATTTTCACGCGTCCCGCGTGAAAATCACGCATCCGCTTTTTCGTTCTTTCCGGCGTCTTGACCCGGTGCTTCTGCGCTGCGACAACCTAGGTATGTCCCACCGCATTCTGACGCTCGCCGTCTCCGTTGCCGCCGTTTGCTCCGTCGGTGCAGCCGAGAAATCCCTGATTTCCTTCAAGAAGACGCAACTCACCGACCAGTTCTGGTCGGAGGGAGCCGCGTGGGGCGATTTCAACAAGGACGGCAAGAAGGACATCGTCTACGGGCCCTACTGGTGGGCCGGTCCGGATTTCAAGGTCCGCCACGAATACTACCCGGCCAAGCAGACCTTCCAATTGAAGCTGGGGCCGATGACGACAGTCACAGTGCCCGGGTTCCAGGGGGGGTTGGGCAAGGAGAACGCCTACGCCGACAACTTCTTCGCCTTCTCCCGCGACTTCAATGGCGACGGCTGGGATGATATTCTGATACTCGGTTTCCCCGGTGAAGCATCCTTCTGGTATGAGAACCCCAAAGGGGCCGAAGGCCCTTGGAAGAAGCATCTCGCGATCGATGTCACCGACAATGAGTCCCCGCAGTTCGTTGACATTACCGGCGACGGAGTGCCCGAGATCGTCTGCTCGTCAAAGGGCTTCTACGGCTACGCGGTTCCGGACAAAGCCGACCCGACCAAGCCCTTCGTCTGGCATTCCGTTTCTCCCAACAACAAATACCACAAGTTCACCCATGGCCTTGGCATCGGCGACCTGAACGGAGATGGCAAACTCGACCTGCTCGAGAAGGACGGCTGGTGGGAACAACCGGCATCGCTGGCAGGAGATCCGGTTTGGAAGCAGCACAAGTTCCCCTTCGCTCCGGCCAACGGCAGCGCGCAGATGTATGTCTACGACGTCAATGGCGACGGCCGGAACGACGTCATCACCAGCCTCGCGGCGCACGGCTACGGGCTTGCGTGGTATGAGCAGCTGGCGGAAAAGAAGGACGGCGAGATCCAGTTCGCAGAGCACATCATCGTGAACAAGGAGGCAAACGAGAACCGCTACGGCGTGAAGTTCTCCCAAATCCACGCCATCGACCTAGTCGATATGGATGGCGACGGCTTGAAGGACATCGTGACGGGCAAACGCTTCTGGGCCCACGGCCCTACTGGTGATGCCGAGCCGATGGCGGATCCGGTCCTCTATTGGTTCAAGCTCGTCCGCAACGCCGACAAGTCCGTCGACTTCGTTCCCAACCTGATCGACAAGGCTTCTGGCACCGGCGTGGAAGTTAAGGCCGGCGACATCAACGGCGACGGTCTTCCCGATGTGTTGGTCGGCAACAAGAAGGGCGCCTTCGTTTTCATTCAGGAACGCAAGGCCGTCACTGAAACCGAGTGGGAAAAAGCCCAGCCCAAGCCCATCGCGAAGTAACCGATACTGCGCGCGTCCAACGCTCTTCGTTGGCGGTTCGATGTCCGATGTCGGACGTTCCATCTCACGTGACCCCAGCCATGACGCTCCTCCGCATCCTTGCTCCTATTCTTCTCCGCGCCTTTGCCATCGGCACCTGCGTCGGGCCTCTCCTCGCAGCCGAGCTGGTCGGAAGTTTGCCCCTCGGCAAAGACGGCAAACCGTTGAATCTCGACTTCGAGACCGGCGACCTGCGCGATTGGAAGGCCGAGGGCGACGCCTTCGAAGGCCAGCCGGTTCGTGGTGACGCGGTGAAGATCCGTCGCAGTGACATGACGAGCGGCCACACCGGCAACTTCTGGGTCGGCAGCTACGAGGCGAAGGGCGACAACGCCCGCGGCGTTCTGGCCAGCGTGCCGTTCAAGGTGACGCAGCCTTGGGCGAGCTTCCGCGTCGCTGGAGGTTCTACGTCGAACACGCGCGTCGAATTGGTCGACGTCGCGACGATGAAGGCCTTCTTCCAAGTCTCCGGCAGCGAAACTGAGACCCTGAGGCCGGTCGTCGTCGATCTCTCCAAGCAGCTCGGGAAAGAGATCTTCATCAACATCGTCGACCAGCAGGTCGGCGCGTGGGGCCACGTCAACTTCGACGACTTCCGCCTCTACGCCGACCGTCCGAAACTTGCCGGCGAAATCTCCCTGACCGAACTCCAGCAGAGCCAGCCGCCCGCGGCCGATGCCGTCCAATTCGCCGGCCTTTCCCCTGAAGCCGCCGTGAAAGCCGCGACGCTTCCGCCCGGTTTCAAGCTCCACCTGTTCGCCGCCGAACCCGACGTGAAGCAGCCCATCGCCTTCTGCGACGACGATCGTGGGCGGCTCTGGGTGGCGGAAGGCTACAGCTACCCCAAGCGCCGCGAGGAAGGGAAAGGCATCGACCGCATCATCTGCTTCGAGGACACCGACGGGGACCACAAGTTCGACAAACGCACCGTCGTCGTCACGAACCTCAACCTCGTCTCCGGTCTCGAATGGGGCTTCGGCGGCATCTGGGTCGGCGCCGCGCCGCACCTCATGTTCATCCCGATCAAGGACGGCGACGTTCCCGTGCAATCCGGCCCGCCACAGATCCTGCTCGATGGCTGGGACTACACCCGCGACACCCACGAGACGCTCAACACCTTCAGCTGGGGCCCCGACGGCTGGCTCTACGGTTGCCACGGCGTGTTCTGTCCGTCCCATGTCGGTAAGCCCGGCGCTCCTGAGAAAGATCGGCAATGGGTCGACGCCGCCGTCTGGCGCTACCATCCGACCAAGCGCCAGTTCGAGGTCTTCTCCGAAGGCACGAGCAATCCCTGGGGACTCGACTTCGACGAACGCGGCCAAGCCTGGATCGAAGCCTGCGTCATCCCGCACCTCTGGCACATGATCCAGGGCGGACGTTACCAGCGCCAGGGCGGTGAACACTACACCGTCGGTCCCGAGGAAACCGCCCGCAACGAACGCTCGCGCCAAGCCGGCAGTCGCAAGCCGATTTTCCCCTACTTCTACGAGGACATCCAGACCGTCGCCGACCACGTCCACTACGCCGGCAACAAGGGTCCGCACGCCGGCAACGGCCGCAGCGACAGCGCCGGTGGCGGGCACGCCCACGCGGGAATGATGGTCTACCTCGGCACCAGTTGGCCCGCTGAATACCGAGGCAGCCTCTTCATGGGGAACATCCATGGCCAAAGGCTCAACGTGGACATTCCAGAACCCAAAGGCTCCGGCTTTGTCGGCCATCACGGGGCGGACTTCCTCAACTTCAACGACACCTGGAGCCAGACCCTCAATCAGCGGCTCGATCCCGACGGCTCCGTCTTCATCATCGACTGGTATGACAAGAACCAGTGCCACCACAACAACATCGACGGCCACGACCGCAGCAACGGCCGCATCTACAAGATCGTCTACAACGACCAGCCGAAGACGAAGGTGGACCTCGGCAAGCTGAGCGATCAGGAGTTGGCTAAACTCGTCACCTCGAAGAACGAATGGATGAGCAGGCATTCGAGGAGGCTGTTGCAGGAAAAGTATGCCGACTCCGTGAAGGCAAATCGTTCGAGAGAGGCAAGGGTGTTCCCGCCGGGCGAAGAACCGCCCACTACGGCTCGCTTTAAGGATCTCAGAGCTGCCCTGCTGGATCTCGTTTCCAACTCGAAGTCGGATGCCGAGCAGTTACGTGCACTGTGGGCAATGCATTTGATGGGTGGACTGTCGAGTAGCCAAGCGTCCGTCGGAACGGCGAGCGATTCGGAATTTGTTCGCGGGTGGACGATCCAGCTCCACCAAGAGAATCTTTCACGCGTCTATCTGAGTGGGAACCATTGGTCTTTCGCCGAATTGGCGACTTCTGCGCACACCGACAAATCCCCCGTCGTCCGCCGCTACATCGCCTCTGCTCTCCAACGCCTGCCGGTTGAACAGCGTTGGCCGATCCTCACCGAGCTTCTCCAACACAGCGAAGACATCGGCGACCAAAACCTGCCGCTCCTCTACTGGTATGCCGCCGAAGGCTGCGTCGCCACCGATCCCGACAAGGCCATCGACCTCCTGAAAGCCTGCAAGATCCCCAAGGTCCGCGAGTTCATCACCCGCCGCCTCGCCACCGCCAGCTTCGCCTCCGCCCAATGAAACGATTCCTCACTTCGCTCACGGCGGGCGTCGCAATGGCGGTGTCCGTTTCGGCCGCCGATTCGCTGCCGAGGCTCACGCAGCTTCTCGCCGAGACTTTCGATGCGCAGATGCAGCTCGATGTCCTGCGCGGGCTGACCTTCTCCGTCCAGGGCCGGCGCAGCGTTCCGATGCCCGTTGGCTGGGATGCTGTGGAGAAGAAGCTCGCCGGCAGTCCCAACGCCGAAGTCCGCACGCTGGCGCAATCGCTCTCGCTCAAGTTCGGCAGCCCGACGGCGCTTGCCGCGCTTCGAGAAACCGCCGCGGATGCTTCCGCCAACGGCGGCGCTCGCCGAGCGGCGGTGGAGTCACTGCTGGCCGTGCGTGACACTCAGCTTCCGAGCCTGCTGCATGCGTTGCTGAAGGAGCCCGAGCTTCGCGGTGTGGCGTTGCGCGGGCTCGCGGGATTCGACGATGCGAAGACGGCGTCGGCCGTTCTCGCGGTCTACAGTTCGCTGGGCGGCGCGGAGAAACGCGACGCGCTCAACACGCTCGCCTCACGCCTCGTCTACGCGAAGCCGCTGCTGTCGGCCGTGGCCGAGCAGAAAATCCCCCGCGCTGATCTGACGGCTGAACTCGTCCGTCAGCTCCGAAATTTGAAGGACGCCGGACTCGCCAAGCAGATCGACGAGGCCTGGGGTATTGTGAAGGAAGCCAGTCCCGATCAGGAAAAGGAGATCGCGAAGTTTCGTGCCGTCTACCAGGCCGGTGGCTCGCAGCCTGGAAACGCGGCGAACGGGCGAGTCCTCTACAACCAGCTTTGCGCGCAGTGCCATCATCTCTTCGACTTCGGCGGCGCAGTGGGGCCCGACATTACGGGCGCGAACCGGGGTGATGTGGGCTACCTGCTGGAAAACATCCTCTACCCGAACGCCGTCATCCCGATCGACTACCGCGTCAGCACCATCGAGATGAAGGACGACCGTGTCCTTACTGGCATCGTCAAGGAACGGACCGCTCAGGCGCTCGTCGTCCAAACTCCGAACGAAAAACTCACGCTGCCCTTGGCCGAGGTGAAGAAGGTCGACGCGAGCGAGTTCTCCATGATGCCCGAGGGCTTGATCGCGCAGCTCAAGGATCAGCAGATCCGCGACCTGCTGTATTACCTCGGACGACCCGGACAAGTGCCGTTGCCAGCCGGGGCCAAGTGACCTCAAGCTTCCGCAACATGAACGACTGGATCGCCCGCTACATCACCGCCCACAAGGCGGTTCTCGACTCGATCGATCAGGCCGCAGTGGCCCGGCTCATTGCCCGGATCAAGCAGGCTTTGAACGAGGACAAGCAGCTCTTTGTTTTCGGCAATGGCGGCTCGGCCTCGAACGCCTCCCACTTCGTGACCGATCTCGGCAAGAGTTCCTCCGACAAGGTGGGCCGGCGTTTCCGGGTTTTGTCGCTTAACGACAACGTCAGCTGGGTGACGGCGCTCGGGAACGACTACTCCTACGAAGATGTCTACGTGCGCCAGCTCATGAACTACGGACGTCAAGGTGACGTGGTCCTGACGATGAGCGTGAGCGGCAGTTCGCCGAACCTCGTGAAAGCCTGCGGTTGGGCGAAGGACAACGGCCTGTTCACGGCGGCGTTGGTTGGCGCGAAGCGCGGGAAGCTCGCCGAGATCTGCGATGAAACGTTGGTCGTGAACGACACCCACTACGGACGCGCAGAGGACGCGCAGATGACCATCGCGCACATGCTTTGCTACGCGTTCATCGAGCATCCCGAGTGGGCCAATTGAAATCCGAATGACGAAGGCCAAAGGCCGAAAGAAGCCCGAAGCCTGAAAGGTCAGAAGCTTTCGGGCTTTTGCCTTCGTCATTCTTTCGGCCTTTGGACTTCAGGTTTCCGAGGATGGATCAGCCGAGGATGCGTTTGCCCTGGCTGAGGAAGATTCCCTGGAAGTTCATCTCAAGGGCTTGGGCGTTGGTCGCCCGCTGGAGGGCTTCTTCTTTCGTGACCTTGCCGTCCTGGACGAGCTTGAGCAGTGCCTGGTTGAAGTCCTGCATGCCGTCGTCCACGCCCGTCTCGATCGCGGCGGCTAGTTTGTCCAGTCGGTTCTCTTCGATGAGTTTTTTGATCGTGCCCGAGTTGACCATGATTTCCTGGGCGGGGACCACGGTTCCGTCGACTGCCGGAACCATTCGCTGGCAGATCACGGCCTTGAGGGTGCCGGCAAGCTGACGCCGGACCTGTTCACGTTCGTCGGCCTTGAAGAAGTCGAGGATGCGGGTGATCGACTGGGAGGCGTTGGTGGTATGGAGCGTGGACAGGACAAGGTGCCCGGTGTCGGCGGCGCTCATGGCCGCGGCGAAGGACACGGAGTCGCGCATTTCGCCGATCATGATCACGTCGGGATCCTGCCGCAGCGCGGACTTGAGTGCTCGGCTGAAGGAAGGGGTATCGAGGCCGACCTCGCGCTGTTCGATGACGGACTGGTTGTCCTCGAAGACGAACTCGATCGGGTCCTCCAGAGTGACGATATGCTTCCGGAAGTTGGAGTTGATGTGCTCCAGCATGGCCGCAAGCGTCGTCGATTTCCCCGAACCGGTGGTGCCAGCGACCAGCACGATGCCGCGTTGGGCCTCGGCGATCTTCAGGGTGACCTCCATTAGGCCGAGTTGCTCGAACGAAGGCACCTGGGCTTTGACCAGACGGAGGGCAAGGGCCCAGGTCCCGCGCTGTTGAAAGATGTTGGTCCGGAAACGGCCGATGCCCGGGACGAAGTAGGAGAAGTCGGTTTCGCGGTCGGCCTCAAGTCGGCCGCGATTGTGGCCGGGCGTGATCTCGTGGACGACCTTGTCCATCCACTCCTGCGTCGGGAAGGGCGCCTCGACATCGATGAGCTGTCGGTTGATGCGGAAGACCACCGGACCGCCGGTCTTCATGTGGATGTCGGAGGCCCCGCCTTGCACGGCTGCCTTGAGGATCTTGTGGAAGATTTCCATGGCTGAGGTGCGGAACGGTAGGGACGGCCGGTGGAATTTCCAGCCGATTGATCAGGCGGACAGGGAATTTGACGACGGAAGGTCGTTGTCGGTCGGAGACACGTAGAGGAGGCAGACGCGATGGCCGCCGGCTGCGAGCGGGTCGCAGGCCACGACGACCCCCCTGCGACGCTCGTCGATCCCGTGCTCGGAGCATCGGATATCGATCTCCAGTTCGGCGAACAGCGGCAGAGGCCACTGCGAGGGGAATTCGATTCCGGTCGGACTGCGCGTGATGGACGAGCAGGGAAGGTTCAATGACAGCGACTGGCCGCCGAAAGGGACTTCGTTAAACCAGACGCCGAGGGTTCGAGCACTCATAGGGACACCGGAAATTAGCACGCCCGGGGCGCGGGTCAAAACCGGTCACCACTCGATCAACGCGGAACCCCAGGTGAGGCCCGCTCCGAAGACGAGCAGGAGCACGAGGTCGCCGCGAACGAGACGGCCTGTCGTGACGGCTTCATCCAGTGCGATGGCCACGGAAGCGGCGGAGGTGTTGCCGTAGCGGTCGAGGTTGACGAAGGTCTTTTCGGCGGAGACGCCCAGGCGTTCCCCGACTGCGCTGATGATGCGGAGATTGGCCTGGTGCGGAATGACGAGCTTGATGTCGTCGATCGTCAGGCCCGCTTTCTCGAGGGCTTCAAATCCGACAGCGACCATGGCGTTGACGGCGCTCTTGAACGTGTCCTTGCCGTTCATCCGCAGGAAGTGTTGGCGGGTTGTGACGGATTCGGCCGTTGCTGGAACGCGGCTCCCGCCGCCCGGCATGCACAGGAATTCGCCCTTGGTTCCGTCTGAGGCGAGGCACGTGGTGATGATCCCACGCCTGCCAGGCCGATGCTGCAGGACGGCCGCTCCGGCGCCGTCTCCGAAAAGCACGCAGGTCGCGCGGTCGGTCCAGTCGATGATGCTGGAGATCTTCTCCGCACCGATCACAAGCACGTTGGTGACGGATCCGGATTCGATGAACCTCCGGCCAATCTCCAAGGCATAGACGAATCCGGAGCAAGCCGCCTCGATGTCGAATGCCATGGCCTTCTTCGCACCGAGCCGGTGCTGCACGAGGCACGCCGTGGAAGGGAACAGCATGTCGGGCGTGATCGTGGCGACGATGATCAGGTCGATCTGGTCAGGCGTAACTCCGGCGGAGGCGAGTGCCCTTTCTGCCGCGTGAAACGCCATGTCCGAAGTGAATTCGTCCGCCCCTGCGATGCGGCGTTCCTTGATGCCTGTGCGGCTCGTGATCCATTCGTCCGAAGTTTCAACCAGAGTTGCCAGCTCCGCGTTGGTCATCACCCGGGCCGGAACGAATGAGCCCACGCCTGCGATGGAGCATGATTTGCCCCGGAATGGTGATTCGGGGGAAGGGGCGGGATTCATGCAGGTTGTATGGCAGTCTCGGTCGGCAGGTTCAGGTTAGCACGCTGCACTTCTTGGAAAATGATCTGGTTGATCTGGTTGTTGGAGGTCTCACAGGCGATGCGGATCGCGCTGCTGATCGACTTCTCCTTGGCCGAACCGTGGGCCTTGAGGACGTTTCCGTTGAGTCCGAGGAACGGCGCGCCGCCGGAGGCGTCCGGGTCCATGCGCCGCTTGATGGATCGAAGGGCGTTCTTGGCCAGCAAGGCTCCGAGCATGCGTTTGGGGTTGGCCGACAGCTCATCCTTGAGCCAGTGGACCATTCCCGTGGCGAGGCTCTCGATGGTTTTCAGGACGATGTTGCCGACGAAGCCGTCGCAGACAACGACTTCGACCTTGTTCTCAAACAGGTCGTGTCCTTCCACGTAGCCGATGAAATTGAGATCGACGTTCTGAAGGAGCTTGAGCGTCTCCTGGGTAAGTTCGGTGCCTTTGCCTTCCTCGGTTCCGTTGCTGAGGATGCCGACCCGGGGCTTTGAGTAGCCCAGCATCTGTCGGGAATAGACGCTCCCCATGATGGCGAAATGGACCAGATGCTCTGGTCGGCATTCGACATTGGCTCCGGCGTCGAGCAGGACGAACTCGTTGTGCTGGGTCGGAATCACGGCCGCGATGGCGGCACGCTTGACTCCTTCGATCGGCCTTAGGAGAACCGAGGAGGCGGCGAAGAGCCCGCCGGTATTGCCCCGCGAGATGATCGAGTCTGCTTTGCCGTCCCGGACCAATCCGATCGCCCGGACCATGGAGCAGTCCTTCTTCTTTCGAATCGCGTCCATCGGCTTGTCCTCCATCGTCAGCACTTGGCTGGCATGCAGAACCCTGATTCGAGAGTCGGTAAGCCCGCTCTTGGTCATCAAGGGACGAATTTCGTCCTCGAGTCCGACCAAATGCAGTTCGGTGATGGATGGTATGCTGGCGAGGGCGTGCTTGACGCCGTCAATGACGACGGCCACCCCGTGGTCGCCTCCCATGGCATCAACCGCAATGCGCATAAACGGAAAGGGCGCAGCTAGCCAAACGGCCGAACTGCGCCCTCCAAGGAATTACGCTACCGCTTCGATGTTGATCACCTGCTTGCCGCCGTAATATCCGCAGGCCGGGCAAACCCGGTGTGGAAGGGACGGGGCCCCGCACTGGGTGCAGGAGATCAGTTGCGGCAGCTTCAGCACGCTGTTGTAGGCGCGGCGCATGCGCTGCCGGCTTCGTGATGGCTTACGTTTAGGAACGCCCATAAAATCAGAGTTTCAGTTTGTTCAAGGCCGCCCAAACCGAAGACGGATCAGCCGCTTCAGCTACGGACGGGTCAGTTTGATTGGCTAGGGACGGCTTTTTTCGGGCCAATCCATCACAATCCTTTTCGCACAGCGGATGCTGCGGAAACTCAAGTAACATGTCTTCCCGTAAAAGTGGAGTCAAGTCCACAGACTCGTTGTCGACGGCCACTGCGTCATCGCCCGTGAGCGGCAGGTGCGCGTCGAAGGGATCAACGACTAGGGTGTGCATGAACGGCTTCAGGCACCGGCCGCATTCGCAATCCAGTTGGGCCGTGATCTGGCCCCGGACGAGGATGCCGTCGTCGAGGTGCTGCGCGGTGAGTTCAACATGGACGGGTTGCCGGAGATGGATCAACTCATCCACCCCCTCGATATCGAATTCTTCCGGCGCGACGTCGCCATTGATCTCGAGGTCTTTCGTTTCGAGTTCGCGGAGGGTGAAGTGGAGGATCGATTTCATGGTTGATGGATTTGGCCCAGCCGCTGGCGCAGGGCGGTTGCGATACTGTTCGGCACAAACGGTCCGATGTCGCCGCCCAATCGGGCGATTTCTTTCACCATCGTGGAACTAAGGAACGTGTAGGTCTCCTTCGGCATCATGAAGATTGTTTCAACCCGGTCGTTGAGCGTCCGGTTCATCTGGGCGAGTTGGAACTCGAATTCGAAATCCGACACGGTTCGCAGACCCCGAATGATGGCCTGTCCTCCTCGGCGTTGCACAAAGTCCACCAGCAGTCCGTCGAAGCCTTCGGTCTCAACCGTTGCACAGCCGGCCGTCGCTTCTTTTACGAGGCTAACCCGTGCTTCGACGCTGAAAAGGGGAGACTTTCTCTCGTTGTGGGTGATCGCCACGATCAGTCTATCAAATAGTTTTGATGCCCGAAGGATGACGTCCAGATGGCCGTTGGTCAGGGGATCGAAACTTCCCGGATAGATCGCCGTCCGCATGCGAGGAAGCTAGCCGTCTGACTGCGGGGTCGAAATCAAAAAACCTGATACTTCGCAACCAGGTCCGCGTTGATGGTCCGCCATGGAACCTCGTAGCCCTGTAAGCCGGACGAGAAGCCCTTCAGTCCCGTGACCTCGAGCTGGACGCATACATTGGCCAGGTCCGGCGCGAGTTGTTCCAGTTCCCTGTAGGTGCCTTCCCCGATGATGATGCGACCGCGTCCGGAGAATCCCTCCAAGCGCGACGCCAAGTTCACCTCTCCGCCGAAGACGGTGTAGTTCAAGACGTGCTGGTCCGAGCCCATCAGGCCGACGGTTACAAATCCTGTGTTGATTCCGGTTCCGAGCGAGATTTCTGGCAGCTTCTCGAACGGCGGTTCACCGCGGGCGATGCGGCCCGGGTTTTCCTTTTCGCGTTGTTCGTTTTCCCGGCCGGATTGCACGTTCAACAATTCGATCGCTTGCTGGGATTCGATTGCCGCCAAGACGCTTCGGAGGGCGTGGTATTTGTCCTCGATGGGCGCTCCCCAGAACGCCATCACACAGTCGCCCATGTATTTGTCGAGGGTGCCCCGGTGCTTCTTCACGTTGTCCGCAATGGTCGCGAGGTAGCCGTTGATTGTGCGGAGGTTGTTGTCCGCGGCCTGGTCCCGGAAAAGATCGGCTTCCAGGCCGGCGAGGCCTGTGCGTTGGATGTGGGTGTCGGTTTGCCGTTCCCTCGCGTCCATGAAGGCGGTGAATCCGCGGACGTCGGCGAAGTAGACCGAGACCTTGCGGCGTGACCCGCCCAGCACGACCGTGTCGCCCTTGAGAAGTTCGTGGACGATGTTCGGGGAGACGATCTTGGAGAAGACATCCTTCACCCGCCTTTTCTCATTCTGCTCCAGCCTCGCACGGTAGGTCACAAGCATCCCGTGGTTGATCAGCAATCCGCCCCCTGCCGGCAGCCAGAATGGGATCAAGAATCGTTGGGAAGCGAACAGCCAGTAGGTCAGAAGCGCGTAGGCCAACAGGAGCACGGCGACCGACAGGGACGCTTGGACCGTGCGGAGGTTCCAGGTGAACGCGGCTGAGAATGTTCCCAGCAACACGATCAGCAGAAGGTTCAACCACAGGGCCGAATTCCTGATGAACCGGTCGCCTATCACCATGGCCGCGACGTTCCAGTGTTTGCTGACCAGATAGGTGTCCTTCGACAGAGGGGTTGCTCCGCGGTCGGTCAGGTCATTGCCGGTGGCCGTGGAGCCGACGATGACCAGCTTGTTGCTGAAGGTGTTTTCCTGCGGCTCCTCTTTTCTCAGGATGTTCCGGCCCAGGAGTTGTTCGAAGCTGAGTGTGGTCAGATTGGGATCCCCGTGGCTGGTCTTCCAGTCGATCAGGAAAAAACCCTCTTCATCGAGGGGGATCGTTCGGCTGACTCCGTTGGTGCCCGGGATCGAAAGGTTTCGTCCGATCAATTCCGCCTTGTCCAGGTCGAGTCCCAGCGAGCGGGCTGCGAGCATGATGCCCATGTGCCAGATGCGAAACGTCTGGAAAGGTTTCGAAGGCGGGCCGTTCTGGTCCAGATCCGCCGGGTTGAATCGGCCTTCGGAGTCCAACCTGACGACGAGGCTTGGGCCGCTGCCGAGATGGGGAATTGTGATGGCCTCTCCATTCACGCGCGCCTTCGTCAGCGCCAGACTCTGACTTGCCGCATGCTGCCGGATGGCGCGGTGCCAAACCCGTTCGTGATTACTGAAGGGCTTTGCCCGGCGAAGGACACCGTCGCCGTCCTTTACGGCGGAGATGTCGCCGATCGGCACTTTGGAGGCAAGAAACAGATCGTCGGGGATCACGTCTTCCGAGGCGGCCAGGATTCCTATTCCGCTAGTTGAAAGGCTGCGGGCGAAGGTCTCATCCGACCCGATCAGTTCTCCGTTGGGGAGCTGGGTCTGGGCGTGGTCTGCTCTCGGTTCGGCGAACAGAACGTCGAAAGCAACCGCTTTGGCCCCCTCGGCGGAGAGTTCGTCCAGCAATTTGGCGTGCAGGTGCCTGGGCCAGTAGAGGCCGAACTGGAAACCCAAGGATCCGTCCGCGATGGAAAGGATGCTTTCATCGCGGATTTCCACGAACCCCAGTTTTGAAACCGAATCGTCGTCGGGCCGCTTGGTGGCGGTGAGCTGCATCAGCTTGTCGTAGACGATCCATTCCCAACGTTGAATTCCGAAGCTCCATCCGCCGTATTGGAGCACTTCGATGAGGCAGAGCAAACCCAAGATGACGCTCGTCATCAATGTGGGCAGAAGCCAGGGGCGTTTCTTCACGGGAAATAAAAAACCCAGAGTAACACGAGTTACTCTGGGTTGGATAGATCGTTAGGAGACCTCAGTCCTCATTCCGAGGAGGAGGAGTTGTTCCGGGCGAGTTAACTGGAGAGGTGTGCGGTTCCACGGTGATTCCGCCGCCGATGTCCGTCTTAGTAACGAGGTCGGTAGGGGTTTCAGTCGGGGTGGTGGCGATCGGACCAGGAGTCCGGAAAGGTCCACCGACGGTCACGGTCCCAACACCAGGAATCGTGACCTGCTGACCAACGGGGAAGTCACCAACTACGAAAGATTCACCGGCGTTCACGACGGCGGTTTTGACGCCGGACGATGTCGTTTCGGCGACATCCATCGTTCCTTCGACGACGCTGTAAATCGTGAGGCGCTTTCCATCGATCAAATAGGTGCGGACATCGATCTTGGATCCACGAATTCCGGCGACGCCATTCGGGGTTTTCACCTCGTAACGAGCACCGGCGGCCAGCTTGCGGATGTTCGCGGTGACACGGCCATCGACCAAGTTCAACTGGGTGTCGACGATCTTGACGCCAGACGCCGTTCCGCCAGACAGCTTGTCCAGACGGATGGTTGTGTTCGGTTGGACGCGAACGATCGAGTCGTTCAACGAAAGATCAACGGGGGACGAAGACGAAGCGATGGTTGCTCCCTCGGGAAGCTTGTCGCCCTTCTTGACAGGAACCCAGACGTTGGCCGTCGTGCTGTAGCGGGCGCCTTCGCCTGCTGAACGCACTTCGGCCTTGCCGGTCTTAACGCCCTGAGCCTTTGAATCCCATGCAGCGCCGCTTAAGATCAATCCGAGAACGGCTGCTCCGACCAACGTGGTTGCTGACTTTTTCATAAAAAATCTTTACTGAGAACTGAGTAACGGAGGTGAAAATAGATTTCTGACCAGAGGAGTCAAACGAAAACCCCAAACGTTACGCGGTATTGTATCGGGGGCTCGGGTTTACGCCTTTAGCCATCGCACGCCTAAGGCTTGGCCAACTCGCGAGGATCGGAAATCCGTCCAGTCAATGCGCTCGCCGCGACTGTCGCCGGGCTGGCGAGGAACACTTGGCTTTCCTTGTCACCCATGCGGCCGGGAAAGTTGCGGTTTGTGGCGCTGATGCACTTGAGGCCGGGCTGGTTCATGCGTCCGAAGGTGTCCACAGGTCCACCGAGGCACGCGGCACATCCGGCATTTTCGGTCATACGGACGCCGGCGTCCTCGAGGATCTGCCAAATGGTCTTGGCACCCCAACGGGTGGATTGAAGGTCCCGCACGATGTCGGGAGTCGCAGGCACCCCAAAGGTATCGATGACGACCTTCTTGCCGCGCAGCACGCGGGCGAATTCCACGAAGTCGCTCGTTTTGCCGCCCGTGCAGGAGCCGACGTAGGCGCGGTCCAACTTAAGGTGGCCCATGTCCTTGGCCTTCTTGCGCTGGCCGGGGTCGGGATGGCAGGCGACCGTGGGTTCGAGGTGGTCGAGGTTCACGACCAGCTCGTAGACGAATTTCTGGCTGGCATCCGCCTCGACCGGTTCGTAGCGCTGCTTGGTGTCGTTGAGACTGGTGCGGGTGTTGACGTATTCCGCGGTGCGGGCGTCGAACGGGAAGATGGCGTTCTTGCCGCCGGCTTCGATGGCCATGTTCGCGATGGTCATGCGGTCGTCCATGGAAAGGGTTGCGATGCCCGAGCCGTCGAACTGCATGGCGCGGTATGTGGCGCCGTCGAAACCGATTTCACCGATGACGTGCAGGATGATGTCCTTGGCCATGACGCCCGGCTGGAGTTTGCCTTCGAGGCGGAAGCGCATGGTCTCAGGGACCTTGATCAGCAGCTTGCCGGTGCCCATGACGAAGCCGGCGTCGGTGTTGCCTATGCCGGTGGCGAACTCGTTGAACGCGCCCGCCATGCAGGTGTGCGAGTCGGTGCCGAAGAGCACTTCGCCGGGCCGGGTGTGGCCCTTGGCAGGCAGCGCGGTGTGGCAGACGCCCGCGTAGTTGGAGCCGTATTGCCTCTTCAGCAGGCCCTTCGTCGAGTCGAACTGCCAATGGCCGTTCGGGTCGTCGATGACGTCGTAGAAGTAGGGCAAGTCCTGCTCGCGGGAGAAGTCCCGAAGGATGTCGACGTTCCGGTTCGACTTCGAGTCGGCGGTAAAAATGTAGTGGTCGGGGATGATCACCACGCGTTCGCGGTCCCAGACCTTGGCGTTCTGGCCAAACTCGCGCTTGAAGACACCGATGGTCCCCGGCCCGCACACGTCGTGGGTCATGAGCACATCCGCGTTAACCCAGATGTTGTCGCCGGCCTGGACCGAAGCTTTTCCTGAAGCGCGAGCGAGCAGTTTTTCAGTCAACGTCATAAATGTCTGGGGAACCTAGGAGACGCGGCTCTGACGTGCAATACCGTTGCCGGTCCTCCTGCCACAGGCCGCTGTTGACCGCCGCCCCTTCGGCGGTTATCAGGATCAAACAAGTTCTCATATGCGATCTCTTAGAAATCTTGCGGTTGGGGCCATCTTCGGAGCGGCGTGGTTGTTCGGTTCTGAATCCGTCAGTCTGGCCGGCGAGAAGATCGAGATCACCCCGGTGTCACCGTCTTCCAAATCGAGCGCGCTTCCGGCCACATCGAGGTCGCCGTCGAAGCTCGACCTCGAGCTCGACCGGCTCGAAGGGGCCCGGATCCAGATGATCCCATCGGCCGGCCCTGGGATGAGCATCCCTGCTCCCGTTCAACGTCCGGCAGACGACGGTAGGAAGAAAAACTGGCTGCTGGATTCGGCGGGTGGAGACAAGGCGCTGGATTACAACGGAGCCCTCGGTGTCCGGGACTATTCTGGGAAGGCCCGGCAAAACCCCTCAGGCAATGGCATCGATTTGGACGGACGCACGACTCTGCCAGGTGGAAATGCAACCTCACCCGGGCGCAACGATTTCAATCGGGGCGACGGTTCGCGCCGAGATCCCTCTGGACGGGTCGCCGACGGTTTGCTGGGTCTTAACGGGCTGCCTCTGAGGACCGGCCCCGGGGTTGATCCAATGGGGGGACTTCGCGAGTCGTCGTCCCTGAACAACCTGCCGGGCCTTCCCCGGAACTCGGATCGGGACCTTGAACTGTTGAGGAACCGCTCGGCGCTGAAATCCGAGGTGGACGGTATCCTTAGCGGAATCGATTCCCGGTCCCGGGGTTCGCTGGGGAACCCGCTCTCGGTGGAGAGCATCCTCCGTTTGCCGGGTAGTCCAAACTCAGGAGCGCCTCGCCCGCGGTTCGAGGCACCGAGTCCGATCGCAGCCACGGCTACGGCAGACCCCCTTCGGGCGCCTGCTTTGCCGCGCGATTTGACGCCGTCCGCCGCGTTCAACAAGCAGAGTGCCGACGCCGTTTCCGCCCAACGTCCCAAGTTGTCCGAACCCGAGCGGCCCAAGGACGAGCAGCGCTACCGTCCCGCCGTCCTGCCGTTCCCCAAACGCGGTTTCTGAGATTATTCCCAGAGCAGAACCTCGACCGGTTCCCCCGCTTTTATCCTAGTCCCAGGTGGAACGGCGACGAGTCCGTCCGACAGGGAGAATCCGCCCAGCGCGTGCGACGCCTGGAGTCCGCATTCCTCAACGGTTCGTGACTCTGAAAAACGGACACGGAAGTAGTGCCGCCGATTCCCGTCGTTGTCCAAAGCCGCCGCCAACTCGGCGCGAACCGATTTGGGCGAAGTTGCCGGTGAACCTTGCATTTTCAGCAAGGCCGGTCGGACGAGGAGAAGGCAGGTGACCATGGCCGAGATTGGGTTGCCGGGCAGGCCGAACAGGCATTTCCCGTCGAGCGTTCCGAACGCGAACGGCTTGCCGGGTTTGATGGCGACCCGCCAGAGGTCCAGATGGCCTCCCGCCATTTCCAGCGCGGGCTTCACGTGATCATGCTTCCCGACCGAAACGCCTCCCGACGTCACGACCGCATCGCATTCGGCGAATGCGTCTTTGAGGGCTGCGGCGGTTGATTCCAAGCCGTCGCGGACGATGCCAAAGTCACGCACGGTCGCGCCGACGGCTTCCAGCAGCGGGATCAGGCAGGCGCGATTGCTCTCAAAAATCTGCCCGGGCTTCAACGCACTCCCGGCCGTGACGAGTTCGTCGCCCGTCGAAAAGATTCCAACGATCGGTTTCCTCGAAACAGCGATGTCCCCAAATCCCAAGGCGGCCAGAAGTCCAAGTCGCGCGGCCGTCAACCTGTCTCCGGCTTTGGCGATTTCGCTTCCGGCCTTCACATCTTCTCCGGCGAAGCGGACGCCTTCCCACGGTTTGGAAACTTCCAGAATGCGGACCGTCCCGGCATCCGAAGGACCGAGAGTCGTGTCCTCCTGCATGACGATGGCATCGGCCCCGGTCGGCAGCGGTGCACCGGTAAATATGCGGACGGCCTCGCCAGCGTTGATGCTGTCTGGCCAAGCACTGCCGGCGGGAACTTCACCGATGACCTTGAGGCAGGCCGGGCACTCCGAACATGCGTGGCCGACATCTGCCGAACGCACCGCGTAACCGTCGAACATGGAGTTGTCGAACGGCGGCAGCGGAATCGGTGCGTGGACGGAAGCCGTTATGAAACGCCCGGCGGCTTGCCGGAGCGGGATGGTTTCCGGTTTCAGCGGGACTATGCCGTCAAGCAGGCGCGCGAGGGCTTCCTCTAGTTCGATCACGGGGAAATTCTACGGCCCGACGATGTCGCCCGGCGAGCGCAGCCTGCAACTCAGGGGCGGGGTTTTACGTAGACTTCGGCATCGTGCAGATGCGGTAGGATCATGTCCACGGTGCGATCGGCGGCGCCGAGATTCTTCAGGACGATCCCTTTGGCCCGTTCGCCCAATTCGTCTCGGGTCGTCGCGTCGGCCAAAAGATGGTCGAAAGCCTTTTCCAGACCGGCGGCGTCCTTCACTTGGATGGCGGCGTTTCCGGCGGCGAACGCGGCGACGATGGCCGGGAAGTTCTGCATGTTCGGGCCGTAGACCATCGCCTTTCCGAGCGCACCGGGCTCGATGGGGTTCTGGCCGCCTTCGGCTGAAAGGCTCTTGCCGACGAAGACGAGATCAGCGTGTTCGTAGAAGTAGCGGAGTTCGCCGGTCGAATTGACGAGCAGCGCGTCGAGGCTGCCTTCGGCGAGCTGCGTTCGGGCGTTCACGTCGCTGCGGAACATGAACCGCAACCCATGTTTCTCGAGTCCGCGCGCCGCATCCTTGCTGCGTTCGACGTGGCGGGGAACGATGACCAGAAAGGCATTCGGATACTTCGTCTTCAGCTTCTTGAGAACTCCGGCGAGTATCTCCTCCTCGCCCGCGTGGGTGCTCCCGGCAACTATGACTTGCCGGTCGGTCGGGACTCCGACCTGGGCAAGCAATGCGGGCACGTCGAGCAGCGAACGTTCGTTGAGTTTGGCCGCGTCGAATTTCAGGTTGCCGACCACTTGGATCGCTTCCGGCCGGAAGCCGAGTTCGCGTAGGCGGGTGGCGTCGGCCTCGTTCTGGCAGCCGACTCCGGCGAACTGGGCGAAGATAGGGCGGAATATGAACCCGAACCGTTTGTAGCCCCGGTAGGAACGGTCCGACAGCCGCGCGTTCACGAGGAAGACGGGGATCTCCCGTTCGAATGCGCGCCACAGGAAATTGGGCCAAATCTCCGCCTCGACGAGGACGATGGCCTCCGGATGGACGGTCGCCAGCGCGCGCGCCACCGTTCCGCGGAGATCGATGGGGTAGTAGATCGGGGTGACGTGCGAGGGCAGGTGCTTTTGGAGTTCACCCATGCCCGTCGACGTGGTCGTGCTGACAACGATCTTCAAGTTGGGCACGCGGGGCTCGATGGCCTTGATGAGCTGGGTGCAGATGTTGACCTCGCCGACGCTGACGGCGTGGAACCAGATGATGTGCCGGTTCGTCAGGGCTTGTTTGATCTTCGAGCTGTATTTTCCGAAACGCTGCCCGAATCCGGGGCGCCAGTTGCCACGGCGCCACATCTTCAGGAAGTAGAAAGGCGCGCTCAGCCAGAAAAAGACGGCGAACAATGCTCTGTAGATAATCCTCATTCGATGCTGCTGCGCCCGGATGCCGTTCCCAAAAAATCCCCGTCAAGGTCCTGCTTCCTGGTCAAGCGACGAAGACGTGACGTCGCTGCGGCGAAGCTATTCGCGGAAAGATCGGATTCCGGCCAGTGAATTCTTTTCCGCGCCGCCAACTTTTGCACGCGCTGCCGCGTCAAACTCAGCCGAGGCGTTTCGTCAAACGCGAGGTCACGTCGTCAGCGAACCGATCGATGAAACCGCGGACGTAGGAGGTGACGTTCAGCGAGGGATCGACCACCAAGGGCGTGAGGTCCATCGCGAATTCGAGAAGCTTGGCTTGATCCGTGGCGTGCGACTCGAAGTAGGTCGCGTTGGCTCGCTTTCGGCCCGCGGTCGCGAGGTCGTAGCGTTTGCCGCCGCTGATCTGCGAATCGAAGACGCCCATCAGCGAGTTGGAGATGTTCTCTCGGGCACCCACGTCGAAGACGACCTTCTCGTAATCAAGCATCCAGTCGAGGTTGCGCCAGACTTAGCAGCCATAGACCGCCTTGGGCCGTTGCGCGGCGGGGAGTTGCCGGATGGCTTGGACCACGGGAATTGCGACGCCGATGTGGGTCTCGTGTTTATCGGCGAGGTTGTGTGTGTAGACGACATCAGGACTGGTCGCGACGAGGATGCGCTTGAGGTCCTCGACCAGCTGGCGAGAATCAGGGACCTTCACGTCCCGGCTCGGGTAATCCAGTTGCAGCGCGGCCCCATATTCTCCGACGTAGGCTGCCTTGCGCTGCTCTACGCGCCGGCCGGCGACCATCTGGTCATCGGTGTATCCAGCGTATTCGTTGGCGCGAGAACTGCCCCGGCCATCGGTGACGGTGACGCCGGTGAACCACCGATCGGTCTTCTGGAAGCATGCGAGAATCCCGTGGAGACACATGAACTCGAGGTCGTCCTGGTGGGCGCCGATCCCGAGGTGGGTCGTGCGGGCGAGGGCTTGTTCCGTTGGCGAGTTGTCCGGAACGAAAATGTCGGCAGAGGGATGGTGAAACTTCATGGGATATTGTCCGCGCTGGGCGCTGTGCCTGGTCGGATCGGTTCACTTCACGATCTTGGGCAGGCTCGCCGCTGCGACAGCCTGGCCGTGGCGTTTGTTCTTCTCGTCCGGAGTGTGGATGGCGATGCGGTCGACGAGGTCCGGGAACTCGGTCGCGAGAACCTCCCGCGCACCGGCGAGAATGAGATCGCCGCCGGCGCCGCTGGTCACCCTCCCGAGCACGAGCACGTGTCGGAAGTCATACATGTCGGCGTATTGGGCGAGCGCGTAGCCGAGGTAGACCCCGATGGTTTCAAAGATCCGGACGGCACGTTCATCGCCGGCCTTGTGGAGGTCCTGGACGTGCTTTAGCTGTTCCGCCATGTGGCCTGCGGGAAGCGCGATGCCTGCGGCCGGAGCGAGTTTCACCACGGCCTGCTGGGAGAAATACAACGCCCCGACACCGCGATCGCCCGACCATTCGTCCGTCGCCGCCGTGGTCGAATAGTCCACCGGGGCGAACGCCAGTTCGTTCAGCCATCCGCGGATGCGACCGTCGTTGTCGAGGAATCCAGCGGCCTCGCTCGAACCCATGGCGATGCCGAGGACGCCCGTCGTGTTCAGGGACATCGCTCCGGCCAACGCGGTCACGTCGCCGTCGTTGGCCGTCTCGAACGGGACGCCCCATTCTTTTTGGAGACGAAGGAAAACGTTCGTGCCGCGCTCGGCGAAGTCCTTTGCGGGAACCGCCCGGAAGAGCGATGCGGCGCGTATGCGGTTGTCGACGATGATGCCGGCGGAACTTCCACCGATCGCGTCGACGCGCGGCAGTTTGGATGCGGCGAGCTTCAGGCCTTCGTTGATCTTCTGATAGTGCCAGTCCGGGTTGGACTCGATCTTGGGATCCCACGGGATCTCGGTCGTGAAGATCGGCTCGCCGTCCTTGACCGCCGATAGCTTGTAGTCGCTCGCGCCGAGATCGAACCCGATCCGGCAACCGTCCAGATGCCCGCCGACGGCTACGGCCGCTTCCTTGGCGAGAGGAGCTTTCGAGAACTCCGCATGGGCGACGGTGAACGGTCTTTCGTAGACTGTCTCCATCAGGTTCACGTCGAAGCTGCGGGCACCGGTCTTCGAGTAGACCGCAGCAATGTGATCTGCGAGGTCCTTGGGGCCGCAGATGGTGACTTTCCAACCGCCAATCTGCCAGAGAAGGAACTTAACCAGTCGCTCGATGAAGGCGTTCGTATCCGACTGGTGGGCCGAGCCGGACGGAAACACCTCTGTGGTGTGGACCGCGGTCAGTCCGTCGTTCCGTTCGATCGCGATCGCGACCGGGGCGCCGATGCCGGATGCACGAACCGCGTTCAAGTAGTTTCTCGAGCCCGTGGAAACGGGACGAAACCCGGGGTCGAGCGGCGGCGCGACGACCGGGTTGCGGAGAAGCAGGGATGCGGATTCAGCCATAGATGCGGGCGGAGGCTGTCAGGCGAATTCCCGGGCGGCAACCTGTCTCCGGCGGACGGCCTATTTCTTTAGAAGGGAGTTGAGATCCGCCAACTGGCTTTCCGCGCAGTCCGGGCAGATGCCGTGGGAAAACTCGGAATCAGTGTTGTTCTTGATGAACTTCTCGATGTGGTTCCAGAACCCGTCGTCTTCGCGGATTCGCCGGCAATAGGCGCAGATCGGCACCAGTGGATCCAGCGTCTTCACCTTCTCGAGTGCGGTCGCGAGTTCCTGCGAGGTGCGCCGGAATTCGAGCAGGAGCGAGACCTGGCGGCCAAGGGCTTCGAGCGCGTTGCGCTGGTCGTTCGAGAGCCTCCGGGGGAACCGGTCGATGATGCAGAGCGTTCCGAGGGCCTGCCCGTCGGGCGTCACGAGGGGTGTGCCGGCGTAGAAGCGGATGTGCGGCGCTCCGGTCACGAGGGGATTGGAAGCGAATCGAGAATCCTGTCGCGCGTCTTCCACAACCATGGTGTTGCTGCCGAGGATGGTGTGGGCGCAAAACGCCTGGCTTCGGGGAGTTTCGGCCACTTCGAGTCCGACCTTGGCCTTGAACCACTGGCGTTCCTCGTCCAGCAGTGAAATCAACGCGATGGGCACTCCGCAGATGAACGAGGCCAGTTCGACGATGTCGTCGAAGGCCCTTTCGCTGCCGGAATCGAGGACCCGGTAGCGTTTTAGGGCCTCCAGCCGGTCGGGTTCATTGATTGGTATGGGCACCGCCATGCTGGGAAGTCGACCCTAGTCCGGGAAATCCCGCCATCCCGATCTTGCCTGGATCCCATCGCCGGTGGTGGCTGTTAGAATTCTATTGCTGGTTCAACGCGCGCCCTTATCTTGCCCGGCCTTGCAATCGGAGAAAAAATTGTGACCAGCGAATACGTCAAACAGGCCCTGCTGAAAGTTGGCAACCCCAACATTCTGATCAACGTCGTCTCCCGCCGTGTGCGCCAGCTCAACTCGGGCGGCGGTTCCGCCAGCCGGCCCCTCATAGCCGACACCGCCAATCTCGGAGCCGCGGACATCGCGCTCCTCGAAATCATCGAGGACAAACTGTCGTGGAGCCAGGAAGGCGAACCCATGATGAAGGAACAGGCTGACCGGAAAGTTTCCTGATCGTTGCCCGAATCATCTTTCGATTTCGTCCAGCCGCAGGCTTCACCGTCTGCGGCTGGCCTTTTTCCGGCAGTTGATCGAAGGTGGACTTTGATCCGCTCCGGAATCTCCCATGGCTGACATCGTCACAAACCACAAGGCCCGCCGGGACTTCCATATCCTCGAGACGTTCGAGGCGGGGATCGTCCTGCATGGCTCCGAGGTGAAGTCGCTCCGCGCCGGCAAGGCCCAGATCGCGGACGCTTTCGCCCGGGTCGATCGTGACGAAGCGTGGCTCCACAACGCCCACATCGACGAGTATACCTTCTCCAATCGGCTGAACCACGTCCCCAAGGCTCCCCGAAAGCTTCTCTTGAACCGGGCAGAGATCGACAAGATCGCCGGTCTGGCGTCGGTCAAAGGCCGCACGCTGGTGCCGCTGTCGTTTTACTGGAAGGGCAGCCGGGTGAAGGTCCTTCTCGCCGTAGGGGAGGGCAAAATGGAGTATGACAAGCGGGACGACATCCGGAAGCGGGACGATGAACGCGAGATGCGCCGGGCGACGATGAAGTCGCTCAAGGGCCGCTAACTCTTGCTGAATCCTCCGTATGGGTCGGGTCCTGACCGCCTTTCGCGCCGAAAAGAAAAAGGCGCCCTGCGACAGGGCGCCTCAGAGAGAATGATCGGCTATTGGCCCGAACTACTTCGCGGTTTTTGCAGCCTTCGCCGCCGCGGCCGCCTTGGCGCGGGAACGGGCCTGGGCGCCGGGAGGAGCCTTTACGATGAGGCCCTTCTTGATCGCGCGGGTGGTGACGCGGATGTAGCGCACTTCGCCGCTCGGCAGGAGGGCCTTCACCCGGCGCAGGTTGGGGAAGAAGCGGCGCTTGGTGATGGCGGTGACGTGCATACCGATGCCGCCCTTCTTCTTGGCTTTACCACTTCGCCAAATCTTGGAGCCCTTCATGGGCTTCGTGCCGGTCAGTTCGCAGATACGAGACATAAATTTTTCCTTCTGTTAAAGGGCGCGGAAGGTAGCGCGCATTTCAAAATGGTGGCAAGCGCTGATTTTTGGCTCGTTTGAACTGTGGCGATCTCGGGTTGGGGTATCCAGGCCCTTCGTCCGGCACAGGCCGATTGGTCCGCCGTCTTCCCGATTCGCCATGGCGGGTCTCGGGACAATCCGGAGTCGGCGTTGGAAGTCTTGCAAAGCCTGAGTTCCTAGCCGACTCCTCTTCCGCCATGAAAGCCCTTGTCCTATCCGGCAAAGACATCCCGCCCCGAGTCGAAACGATCGCCGATCCGGTTCCTGCTCCCGGCGAAGCCATCGTCGCCATTCGGGCCGGGGCGCTGAATCACCGCGATGTGTGGATAAAGCTCGGGCTCTACGCGGGGATCCAATATCCTGTGGTGACCGGATCCGACGGCGCGGGCGTGGTGGAGTCCATCGGGGTCGGCGTTGATCCGGCATGGGTCGGCCGGGACGTGGTCATCAATCCAAGCTTCGACTGGGGCACGTCCGCGAAGGTCTTTGGTGACCGCTTCACCATCCTTGGCAATCCGCGCCAGGGAACATTGGCCGAAAAGATCTCCGTGCCTGTGACGAACCTCGTCGGGAAGCCTGCGCACTTGAACTGGGAAGAGGCAGCGGCGTTGCCGCTCGCCGCATTGACCGCGTGGCGGGCGTTGTTCAGCCGGGCGCAGTTGCGTGCGGGCGAACGGGTCCTGATCACCGGGATCGGCGCGGGCACGGCGTTGTTCGCCCTTCAGTTCGCAGTGGCTGCAGGCGCGGACGTGTGGGTGACTTCAGGTTCCGCTGACAAACTCGCCAAAGCACAGGTCCTGGGTTCGAAAGGCGGCGCGAACTACAGAGACGCCGGCTGGGCGGAGATGCTTGGTAAGTTGGCCGGCGGCTTCGATGTCATCGTCGATTCGGCCGGTGGGCCGGGCTTCAATTCGCTGATAGATCTGGCGTCGCCCGGCGGCCGGATCGTCTTCTTCGGCGCGACGACGGGGAATGTGCCGGAGTTCAATCCGCGAAAGGTTTTCTGGAAGCAGCTCAGTCTGTTGGGCACGACGATGGGTTCGCCGGAGGATTTTGCTGGCATGCTCGCCACGGTCGAGCGCCGCTCGATCAAGCCTGTCATCAGCAATGTGTTTCCGCTCGAACGCGCCCCGGAAGCATTCGCTCTCATGGAAAAAGGCGCTCAGTTCGGCAAGATCGTCGTCACGATGAGCTGAAACCGGCTTGGGACTGAGGATTTCCTCGTTGGTCCCGCGCTGCGCGATCAGATACTGTGTTTCGACCTGATGGACTTCACCTACAAGATCGTTGGCGGCGACGGCCGGGAGTATGGGCCCGTGTCCTTGGACGACCTGATCGTCTGGATTCACGACGGCCGTGTCGCCGTCGAAACACCCGTCCAGCGGTCCGACCTTTCGTCTGCCAAGCCTGCGGATGACTACGTGGAGCTGCGGTTCGAATTGAATCAGGCGTCTAAGAAAGCGTTGCTTGTCGAATCGGATGACGTTCCCGCTTCCGACGGTGCCGTAGTCGTGGAGAACGCCGGGTTCTTCCCACGATTCTGTGCCTACGCGCTCGATTGGTTCATGCTCTACACGATGGGGATGCTGCTCAATTCGGCGCTCGGCTGGAAACCGCCGGAAGCGTTGACGCCCGAGTTTTTCGGGTCCGCCTTGTTTGTGAAGATGATGGTGCTCGATGTCGCCGTTTCGTTCGCCTACACGGTGTTCTTCGTCACTTCGTCGGGGGCAACGCCGGGCAAGTTCATGATGGGGCTACGTATTGTCTCGGCGTCCGGCGAAAAGATCGGATTCGGCCGGGCTTTGCTGCGTTGGATTGGGGAATTCGTCAGCGGCCTGACCTTGGGCATTGGCTATTTGATGGTGGTCTGGCACCCAGAGCGCCGCGCCCTCCATGATCTTATCGCGGGGACGAAGGTGGTTATGCTGCGATGAAGCTCACGGCCAACCAACGCCTTTTCTGGATCGGGTTCACAGTTTTCGCGCTGGATCAACTGACGAAGCAGGCCGTCCTGCGGTTCCTTGGCATCCACGAGGAGCGCGAGGTCATCGTCGGGTTCTTCAAGTTTGTGCACTGGAAGAATACCGGTGCGGCTTGGAGCCTGTTCAGTTCGATGGACGGGAGCAGCAAGGTTCTTGCGGCCGTATCGGGTCTCGCCTTCGTCGCTCTCCTCTGGTTCCGGAAACATTTCGGGAGCGAAAGCCGGCTCGGCCAGCTCGCGCTTGGGTTGGTTTTCGGCGGCATCGTCGGCAACTTCTGCGACCGGCTATTCCTGAACCACGTCGTCGACTTCATCCGGTTCTACCTGCGCACGCGTTCCGGCGAGGAGATCGGCTTTCCGGCTTTCAACATCGCGGATTCGGGCATCTGCGTCGGTGTCGGACTTCTCTTCGTCATGTCGTGGTTCGCGGAATCCAACAAGGAAGCAGCGGCCAAAGCTGATCCTGCGAAAGCTTCCGTTAACGGTGGCGGAACCTAACGGCAAGGCGACATTGATGGTTCTGCTGTCAAAATGACCGATTGACGGCCGACGTTGAACTGTCCAGTTTCATCCTAACTTGAGGTTTTTTCCTCGGTTCCTCCTGAGCCCGGCATCCGATTCAATTGGGTGCCGGGTTCTTCATTTTCCAGCCGGCTCTTCCGAGCAGCTTCAGCAGTGCGGGCAGGAACGTCAGGCCCACGACCATGCAGGTGGTCACCCCCACGGCCATCGTGAAACCCAGGCTGGAGATGCCGCGATGTTGCGCGATCACGAGGCTGCCGAACCCGGCGATCGTCGTCAGGCCTGATACGAGCACGGCCTTGCCGGTGCTCTTGCCCAGGATGCCTGGATCACGTTCTTCGGCGAATCGGTTGAGGATGTGGATGCCGTTGGTCACGCCGATGCCGACGACGAGCGGCAGGGTCATGATGTTGGCCGGGTTGAAGTCGATTCCCCGCCAGCCCATGAAGCCGACCATCCAAAAGAAGCCGAGCCCGACGGGGATGAGCGAAAGGACGACGCACATCGGGGATTTGAAATGGAAGAAAACCATCAGGGAGATGGCGCCGAGGGCATACCAGGCGGCCTTCTCGTAGCTGCTGCGGAGGAGCGAGGTGTATTCGTAGAGCTGCACGGGCGTGCCCGTGGCGTTCGCGTCTATGGACCGGAGCTGCCGGACGAACTCGGCCTGCGGCGCTCGATCCCAGACATTGGTCCTCGGGTAGACCATCAGCAGGTGTTTGCCCGTGACGCCGACGAAGCGGCTGCGGAGAGAATGAGGCAGGTCGTCCACGCCCAACGGAGCCGAATCGTCCTGCTCCCGGAGCGAGCGGAACGTGGCGTGCAGATCGTCGAAGAGCGCGGTCTGGAACTCCGTCGCACGGGTGAGGCGTGCGGGATTCGTCTCGTCCAGCAGACCCTTGCGGAAGTCCGCGATGGCCTTGCGGAGCGAGGCCAGTTCCAAGGAAAGCGACTTGTCCGAGTCGCCGACGGAGCCCAGTGCGAGCCCGAGGTAGCCCTGCAACGACCACATAGTTCGCGAGAGGTCTTCGGCATGGATCAGTTCCCGGTCGACCGGGGCGAAACGGATGCTTCCGGTCTCGGCCTTGATCCGGGTGACGGTGCGGAGCTTGGACGTCTGGTCATCGCCGATGAACTTGGCCATCGAATCGATGCTCGAAACGCCGGGCAACGCGGTAAGACGGGCTTCCAGCTGCTTTGCCTCCGCCAGCGAGTTCGCCACCACCGCGCCGAAGAGCACGGACTTGTCGGACGACCGGATCAGCTTTTCCTCGAACTCGACCGCGGGCAGGCCCGCCGACTGCATGTTCAGGAGGTTGTAGTCGAACTTCACCCTGAGGCCGCCCAGCACTGCGATTCCGCTCAAGGCCAGCGTGAGGCCGGTCACGGTCCATGGCCGGTCCAGCCAGAGCCGCTCCAATTTGTCACGGCGGTCGACCGGGTGGCTGGCATGGTCGAGGACGTTCTGTTTGCCGCGGAGGAGCAGGACGGGCAGGAGGGTCATCATCGGGATAAGGCAGACCAGCAGGCCGCCGCCGCAGATGATGCCCATCTCCTGGATGCCCCGGAAGTCGGTCAGGCCCATGGCAAGGAACGCGGTCGCCGTCGTGAGCGCTCCGGTGAAGATGCCCTGGCCGGTGTTCACCATGGCCAGCTCCATCGATTCGAGTTCGGAGCGCCCGTTCCGCAGTTCCTCCTCGTAGCGGGTGATGAGATGGACGCCGAAATCGATGGCGAGGCCGATCAGGATGGGGACGAACGTGATGGTGAGGATGTTGAGGTGCCCGACCGTCAGCGTGGTGAAGCCCATCGTGTAGCCGAGGCCAATGATGAGCGCGAAGACGGCCTTCAAGGGACGACCGGTCGACTTGTAGCCATAGATGAAGATCAACGCACAGCCGACCAGCGAGACGATGGAGGCGATCATTGAATCCCGCTGGGACTGGTCCATCTCATCCACTTCGAGCACCGGCTCACCGGTCAGGCCGACGTTCAGCCCGGGCACCTCCACCTGCGTGCGGGCGATCAATTCTCGAATCCGCGCCACGGCGTCGGCGTTGACCTCCTCGCCCCTGGCGCGGGCGGTGACGAGGTAGATCTTCCCGTTGGCGAACGTGATGTAGCTGGCCTTCTCCGCCTCCTCTCCCGCGCCGAAGAGGGCGTTGACCCCGGGCGAGGGCGGAGTTCCTGGGCGCTTCAATATGTCGGTGCCATCCTCGATCAACCGGCGCAGGGCGGGCAGGGCCTTGATGAGCGAGTCGTTCGCCGCGTTGGTCTCCTGCTTCGCCGTCCGGAACTGCGTGTTCACCAGGCCGAAGAGCGACGCGAGGTTCGATGCCTGGGAGAACTGCTGGATGAACGGCCGGTAGTCGTTCAGCGCCTGATGGAGATCCTTGAGGTCGGTCTCGGGCACGAAGAGCAGCGCCTTGGGGCCCATCATCTTCAGGTCGCCCTTGTAGAAGACGTCGATGAACAGGTTCGTCTCCAGTTCCAGCTTCGCCCCTAGCCGTTCGACGAACTGGCGGTTCCGCGCGATCGACTCGCTTTCCACGACCACGACGAGGTCGTCCTGGGCCGGGAACTCCTTCTTAAAGAGCAGGAAGTTCTGGTGATACTTCTTGTCCGCCCCGACGAGGTCGTTGCGGTTGGTGTGGAACTCCAGCTTCGCCACGGTGAACCAGACGCAGAGCCCGAAGAGGACGACCTGCGGCCAGACGAACCACGAGCGGTGCGTGCAGACGGCCCGGGTCAGCAGCCTCAGCGCCCTGACCATGAGACCGTCGTCCTGCAGTTTATGTTCGTGGTCCAATCTGTCGAAGGCTGATGGCGGAGTGGTTCCAGTTCAATGCCCAGTAATCCCGACCTGGGCGAAGGCCTCGCTCACGATGTCTTGAGGCTGCCTTTATCGGAACGATTGCGTCTCACGACAGATCGAACAGCAGCACCTGAGTTGCTTCCCCCGCCGTCAGCTCGATGGATTCGCCGCTGATCGCGGCCGCGTCGCCCGCCTTCAGCGGATGTCCATTCACCGTGGCCGCTCCGACGGCGACGTGGACCCACGCATGGCGCAGGCTGGGCAGTTCATGTTTGGCGGACTCGCCGGCGTTCAGCTTGAACAGGTGGATGTCGGCGTCCTGGTGGATCGGGATGGAATCGTCGCGCCCCGACTTGGAGGCGATCAGCGCGTGGTTCTCCACGGCGGCAAAGCTCTTCTCCGCGTAGGCGGGATTGACGCCTTTGGCATCCGGCATCATCCAGATCTGAAGGAGATGGACGGGGTCGGTGGACGAGTTGTTGAACTCGCTGTGCTGCACGCCTGTGCCCGCGCTGATGCGCTGGACGTCGCCGGCCTTCATCACGGCGGTGTTGCCCAGGCTGTCACGGTGCTGGAGCGCGCCGGAAAGGATGTAGGTCACGATCTCCATGTCGCGGTGCGGGTGCATCCCGAAGCCGCCACCACCGGCAACGGTGTCGTCGTTGATGACGCGCAGGCTGCGGAAGCCCATCCGACGCGGGTCGTGGTGCTCCCCGAACGAAAAGGTGTGGAAAGAATTGAGCCAACCAAGGTCACTGTGAAAACGAACGCTGGCCGGATGGACCATCAACATGTTGCCTCCAAAACTCGAACTGCGGCCTCGATGATCCCGCACGCCGCCGGATGATGGCCGTCGCGGACCACCCGACGGCCCCCAACCCATACGTCGCGAACCAGGGCCGGGCCGCCCCCGAACACCAGCGCCGGCAGGGTGCGCGCCCCGGCGAGCGACACATGATCCAGATCCAAGCCGATGAAATCGGCTTGCGCCCCCACGGCGATCTCGCCGGTGGTGGCGAGCCCCAACGCGCGGGCCCCCTGCACGGTGGCGGTGTCCAAAAGCCGTGTTGCAAGCCCATCCATCCCAACGTGTGGCAATACGTTGCGGCGGCCAGCGAGGCTCCGGGCGTTCCACTCGATCGCGCGCATCTCGGCGAACGGGTCGATGAGCGCGTGAGAGTCGCTGCCGAGGCAAACCGGGGTCCCGCCCAGGGCCTCGGCGGGGAAAAAGCCATCACCAAGGTCGGATTCGGTCGACGGACACACACATACCCGCCCTCCTGAGCGCTCGATGCGATCGACCTCCGACGCATCCGGATGGGTGAGGTGGACCGCCGTGAATCGCTGGTCCACAAGGCCCGCATCGCCGAAGACGTGCAACGGTCGACGTCCGTACTCCTGCATGGCCGCCTGCACCTCGGCCGGCTGCTCGCCGACGTGGGCGTGAATGACCCCGTCAAAATCCCGGAACCGCTGCAACCACGCGTAAGGCACCGCGCGCATCGAGTGGGGTGCGAGCCCCGTCCGAATTCCGCGCGCCGCGAGCCGCGACACCGCCGCGAGCACATCGTCCGGATCGTGGTCGATGAACCGACGCTGACGAGGCGCCGCGTCCACGTTGAAGCCCGCGCGCGCGTAGGCGACCCGCAACACGACGATCTCGATACCCACGGCCTGTGCGGCGGCGACCACCCGGAGCGCCAGCTCGTCGGGATCGGCGTAGGGCGTGCCGTCCGGTTGATGGTGCACATAATGGAACTCACCGACGGTGGTGAACCCGGCCAGCACCATCTCCAAAAACGCCAGCGCCGACACCGCCTCGACCCCCTCGGGGCTGAGCGTCGAAGCGAGCCCGTACATCCGCTCCCGCCAGGTCCAAAACGAGTCCGCGCCGGTCTCCGCGAACTGGACGTGGCCGCGAAGCCCCCGCTGGAACGCGTGCGAATGCGCGTTCACGAACCCCGGGAACAACGCCTTTCGGGGCATACGCTCGACCTCGCCGCGGATGTCCGGGCAATCGACGGGCTCGACGCGCACGACCTGGCCGCCCTCGATGGCTACCGCGGCGCGCACCAAGGCGGCGCCGTTGTAGACCAACTCGGGAACCAACCACCGCATCGCGTGACCTCACACCGGCACACTGTTATCATG
>JAYVSO010000004.1:0-33015 GCA_043775315.1 Verrucomicrobiota bacterium | reverse complement strand
GCGTCTTTGACCGCAGCAATTGCGTAATCGCGATTGAGCTTGGTGATCCAACGGACGCTGATTTCTTTAGGGCAGGCGGCTTCGCACTCGTATTGGTTGGTGCAATTTCCAAAACCTTCTTTGTCCATCTGGCGGACCATACCGAGTGTGCGGCGGTCTTTCTCAGGCTGGCCTTGGGGCAGTGAGTTGAGCTGACCCGCTTTCGCGGAGACGAACAGCATGGCGCTGGCGTTTTTGCACGCGGCCACGCAGGCACCGCAACCGATGCACTCGGCGGCATCCATCGCCGCATCGGCCACGACTTTGCCGATGGGCAGCGCATTCGCATCCTGCGGCGCACCGGTGCGCACAGAGATGAAACCACCTGCCTGCTGGATGCGATCAAAGGCACTGCGGTCAATCATGAGATCCTTCAAAACCGGAAAGGCACGCGCACGGAAAGGCTCGATCCAAATCGTGTCGCCAGTGCGGAACTTGCGCATGTGGAGCTGGCAGGTCGTCGTGGCTTTCGCCGGGCCGTGTGGCACGCCGTTGATCTGCATGGAGCATGAACCACAGATGCCTTCTCGGCAGTCGTGATCGAAGGCCACCGGGTCTTCACCCTTCGAGATGAGACGCTCGTTGATGATGTCCATCATCTCCAGGAAGGAGGCATGATCGGGGATCTCGGGAGCTTCGATGTCTTGGAAATGCCCGGGGTTCGAGCCGTTCTGACGCCAGACTTTGAGGTGGAGGTTGAGTTGGGACATGGGGATGATTCAGTCGTAATATTGCTCCCAGGATTTGGGATCGGAATGCAGATGGATCAGTGAGGTGACGAGAATGCAGTCGGGGAGACGATGGTAAAAAAGACCCCAGGGGAAAGTGCGGAGCATGATCCGGCGTGTCGTGCCTCGCATCCGGCGATAAGCCTCTGGGAAGCGTCCAATGTCCTCGATTGCCTCGTGAACTGAGTCAATAAACCGGGGTCCGAGCCCTTTTTCCAAGGACTCGTGATGGGCGGCTGCTTCAGCGATCTGCTGTTCGGCATGTGAGGACAAGCGTACATGCATCACGAAGACTTGGAGATATTTGAGCGGACACGTGCCAGTGCATCAAAAGCATCCACGGTTTCCATCTGCCCGGATTTGACGGCTTGGAAAACGCGATCGTCGTGATCAAGCCACTGCTGAAGCCGCTCCTCGGACATGTCCACGTTCTCGTCGATGCTGCGGATGAGCACATGCGTCAGTTTTTGACGCGCTTCCACCGGCAGATCAAGCAAAACGCTTTCAAGCTGGGCGTAATCGGCTGGCAGATGGAGTGTGGTGTTCATGGCGGGCTATGGATGGCTCCAGTTATTTGTAGCTGCGGACGGCGAGGTGAACTTCTTCAAAGGTCAGAGGCTCTTTGTTGAGCGTGGGTTTGCTGAAGTTGCCGGTGTATTCCCACGCGGCGGCGTAGCTGAAGTTTTCGTCGTCGCGTTTCGCTTCGCCGTCGGGGTATTGATGCTCACTGCGGAAATGGCCACCGCAACTTTCTTCGCGGTTCAAGGCATCAAGGCAGAGCAGTTCGCCGAATTCCATGAAGTCTGCCACACGACCTGCCTTTTCGAGTTCGGGATTCGTGAAGTCAGCAGAGCCAGTGACGTTGACGTTCTGCCAGAACTCTTCACGCAGTTCGGGGATGCGCTGGAGGGCTTCACTCAGGCCCGCTTTATCGCGTGCCATGCCGCACTTGTCCCACACGAGCAGGCCGAGTTCGCGGTGAAAGCTATCCACGCTGCGCTTGCCTTTGATGTTGAGGAAACGCTTGGTCTGCGCGGTGCAGTCGGCGACGGCTTTCTTGAACTCTGGATGCTCGGTGGTGATGCTGCCGGGCTTTTCATTGACGAGGTAGTTCGCGATCGTCGTGGGAATAACGAAATAGCCATCCGCTAGACCCTGCATGAGAGCGCTGGCACCAAGGCGGTTCGCGCCGTGGTCGGAGAAATTCGCCTCGCCGAGCACGTGCAGGCCGGGGAGGTTGCTCATGAGATTGTAGTCCACCCACAGGCCGCCCATCGTGTAATGCACGGCGGGATAGATCCGCATCGGCGTCTTGTAGGCGTCCTCGTTTGTGATCTCGTGATACATCGAGAACAGGTTGCCGTAGCGCTCGCGCACCTTGTCCTCGCCGAGGCGCTTGATCGACTCCGCGAAATCCAGATACACGCCCAGGCCGGTCGGACCGACGCCGCGGCCTTCGTCGCAGACATACTTGGCGGCGCGGCTGGCGATGTCGCGCGGGGCGAGGTTGCCGAAGGCGGAATACATCCGCTCCAAGTAGTAGTCGCGGTCCCCCTCGGCTATGTCGGCGGGTTGTTTCGCGCAATCCTCCTTCTTCTTCGGCACCCAGATTCGGCCGTCGTTGCGGAGCGATTCCGACATCAGGGTCAGCTTCGACTGGTAGTCGCCGGAGACGGGGATGCACGTCGGATGGATCTGCGTGTAGCAGGGATTGGCGAAGGTCGCGCCGCGTTTGTAGGCGCGCCAACTGGCCGTGACGTTCGAGCCGCGGGCGTAGGTGGAAAGGTTGTAGACGTTGCCGTAGCCGCCCGTGGCCAGCACGACGGCGTCGGCGCTGTGCCGGGTGATCTCGCCGTTCTGGAGGTCGCGGACGATGATGCCCTTGGCGTGTCCATCCACGACCACGAGGTCGAGCATCTCGGCGTGCGTGTAGGACTTCACCGCGCCGGCGCCGATCATCTTGTTCAGCGCGGAATACGCGCCGAGCAGGAGCTGCTGGCCGGTCTGACCGCGCGCGTAGAACGTGCGCGAAACCTGAGCGCCGCCGAAGGAACGGTTGTCGAGCAGGCCGCCGTATTCGCGGGCGAAGGGCACGCCCTGCGCGGCGCACTGGTCGATGATGTTGACCGAGACTTCGGCGAGGCGGTGGACGTTGGATTCGCGGGCGCGGTAGTCGCCGCCCTTGATCGTGTCGTAGAAGAGCCGGTGAACGGAGTCGCCGTCGTTCTGGTAGTTCTTCGCGGCGTTGATGCCGCCCTGCGCGGCCACGGAATGGGCGCGGCGCGGCGAATCGTGGAAGACGAAGTTGTGCACCTCGTAGCCCAACTCGGAGAGCGTGGCGGCGGCACTGGCGCCGGCGAGACCGGCGCCGACGACGATGATCTTGTATTTCCGCTTGTTGGCCGGGTTGATCAGCTTGGAGCTGAACTTGTGCTTCTCCCACTTCGAGGCGAGCGGGCCGGCGGGGATGTTGGAATTGAGAGTGGCCATGATCAGTTGCTTCGCTGAGCGGTTGGTCGGGAAGTCATTTCCGAAGTTGGCGCGTAAGTTGGGTCGGCTGCTTGTGATTTTTCCCCAAAGCTCTCCAGTTGGACGAGCAGGCTTTGCAGTTCTCGAACCTGCTCCATTCCAGCAATGGATAGCTGCGAACGAGGCTTGGATGGACGCTTCTGCTTCGACATGTCTTTGGGCCTTATTTCAGAACGAGACCGTTCGCTGAATCCTGTTGCGGAGGGGATTGCTGACCCAGAGGCATGTTCAGCTTCGTCTTCGCGTTGTCCGAGTAGTCCCGGCCGAGTCCCAGCGTGATCGCGATCGGGATGGAGATGTAGCCGATGAGGAGTGCGGTGCTGAAGACCTTCGCGAAGATCTGGATGCGCGGCCACCAGACGTGGTTCCGCAGTCCGAGCGATTGGAACATGGCCGACAAGCCGTGGCCGAGATGGATGAACAGCAGCGCCTGGGCGATCAGGTAGAACAGCGTCACCCACCAGACCCGGAAGCCGAGGACCATCATCGCGTAGACATCCGGAACTTCGCCGGCATCCTTCAGCTCCGTCTTCAGCTTGGAGAAGTCGCCGAAGCCGTTGATGCCCGGCAGCAGCGCGGTGAAGTGCGCGAGATGATAGACGACGAAGGCCAGGATCACGAGGCCGCTGACCAGCATGTAGCGGGAGCGCCAGGCGGAGCCGTAGGCCGAGCCACCGGAGTAGGCGACGGGCCGGGCCGCCTTGGCCTCGATGGCCAGGGAGATGACCGCGTAGATATGCAGACCGACACAGGCGAGAAGGCCGAGCCGGGCAGCCCAAACCATCAGCGGCTTCGATTTCAGGAAGTGCGCGTAGCCGTTGATGAGATCCGGCGGGCCGAACACCTGCAGGTTTCCTGCGAGATGCCCGATCAGGAAGAAGAAGAGTCCGGCGCCCGTCAGCGCGGCGATGTATTTTCTCCCGAGCGACGATTGGAAGATCTGTTGGACCAGGGTCATGGTTTGGCTTGGTTTCGACCGACGCACCGCGGCCATGCGTGGCACGGGACGGTTCGACGGGCTTCCAGTTGCCTGTCATACAACGGCTCGGGCGGACAAGCGTCAACGTCCCGTGTTCAGGTATAAGCCCCCCTTGGTCCCCGGTTACGCACCCTTATCCCCTTCCATGACAAGCCTGGCGACCGGACGATGAACGTGGTGAAGCCGGGCTGATCCGATGAATGAGGCCGGCTTGCACGACGGGACTTTACAGCTAGTTTGCGCCCGCGCCGCGATGAACAAGACGCTGTTAAGCCTAGGAATCCTGGTCTCCGCCGTGGGGATCGTCTGGTGGTTCGCCGCCGGCGCCAACACGGGCTGGACCAAGACTTCCGTGCAGCGTCTGGAACGCGATCCGGTCACCGAGATCGAGACGCCCGTCTGGGACAAGCGCTTTGTCCCCGGCATCGAGCTGCTCGCCGCGACCGGAGCCGTCTCCATCGCCCTCATCGCCGCCGCGCGGCTGCTCCGTCGCAAGACCGCCTCTCAAACCTGAAACAGAAACCCGCCATGAAGAAACTCCTCATCCCCACGTTCGCCCTGGTTCTGGCCGCCGCTTCGGCGTCCGCCGCATCGCTTGCCTTCGACTTCAAGGATCCGAAGGGGGTGAACAACGCCACCTTCAAGCTCGACGCCCCGCTCGAAGCCATCAGCGGCTCCGCCAACGGCATTTCCGGCAAGGTGATGTTCGATCCGGCCAAGCCGGCCTCGCTCACCGGCAAGATCGTCATCGCCGCCAAGACCCTGCACGTCGGCAACCCCGTCATGCTGGAGCATCTCCACGGCGAGGGATGGCTCGATGTCTCCAAGCATCCCGAGATCGTCTTCGAGGTCGTTTCCGTGAAGAACGCCAAGACGACCGGCACCGTCACCACGGCCGATGTCACCGGAAAGTTCACGCTCAAGGGCGTGACCAAGGACCTCACCATTCCCGCCAAGATCACCTACCTGAAGGACAAGCTTAAGGCCCGGGGCGGCCAGCAGGACGGCGACCTCCTCGTCATCCGGTCCAACTTCACGATCAAGCGCTCAGAGTTCGGCATCAAGCCGGGCGAGGCCGAGGACAAAGTGTCCAACGAGATCGAAATCGGCCTGAGCGTCGCCGGCGCGTCTCCGAAGGCCTGAGCCTTGGCCCAAGCAAACGATTGATAAACATCGGCCCGTCGCGAGTGCGACGGGCTTTTTTGTTTGGGGCGCTCGGATAATAAATGAAGGGGACCATGGAGCCTCAGCCTGACTCATGCAGCAAAGAGTAGGGCGGGCTTCCAGCCTGCCCCGTGCTGACAAGTGTTACCGGAGCTTCCGGAGCCCTGATCCGTCCGCACCGTTTGGTTCCAGGGCGGGAACGCCTTGGGCAGGCAAGATGCACTGCCCTACCTTGCCGGGTCCGCTTCGCGGTTAGTCCTTCAATTGCATGAGTCCGGCTCAGAACAACCAGACACCATCGATGGAGTAGAACCACGTCGGATATCCCTCGCTCCGCGAATTGAGACCTCAGTTCGGCAGCCAGATGCGGACGCCGTTGTTCGTCGGGTTGGCCCAGACAGTTCTCAATCTAGCGGAAGTGAGGATCTCCGCATGACCATCACCGAAGGCGACGACTCCTTGTCCCGCATGACGGCTCTTGGTCCACCGCATATCCTTTGCCGTTTCCCCTCGAATCCGCTTCTCACCCTCCAGCTCGACTTCGCCCAGCGCTTTGTCCGTCCCGATGGGATTCGAAGCAAGATGGCTGTCGCCCGCGACAATCGCGGAGGCCGGATCCCTCTTCGCATCGACGGCGAGGAAGTAGCTAAAGGCGTTCGAGGAGGTCGAGTAGTAGGCCAACGGGTTTGTTGTGGCCATCTGATAGCCAGCCCGGATCGAGGGATTTCTGAACTGGGGATCAAATGGACAGCGAAGGGCGTGTGGATCTTTCACATACGGATGCAGGGCCAGGTAGAGTTTCCAGAGCTCATCGAAGCCGGAGCCTGCTAGAGTCGGAATTCCGCCGGGGTTGCGAGCCAATGATTTGCCATATTGGAAGGCAGCCTCTGCGGAGAGGAGGAGTGGCTTCTGGTCGTTGTCATCCGCCAGCCACTGCAGTCCCAAAGTGATAGAACGGAGGTTTTGTATGCAGCGAATGGCGGTGGGTGGGGAGTGGCCTTTGTTGAAAAGCGGTATCAGTAACCCGATGACAACAACCACAACGCCTACCACCACGAGCAACTCGATCCGGGTGAATGCCCTTCGCGGTTTGGCATTCTCCTTCCTCGTCTTCACATGTGTTGCTAACCCGTTTCCTCAGTTCAGACAATGGGTTGAGGCCGTGCGTTTCATGGCCCATCCCCGCATTGACGGAAACGGCTCCGACTATTCGTGTTTGTCGGCGGGCGTCCGTGGTCCACAGTGTCGCGGTAGACATGCAACTCTCCGAAGAACAGAAACAGAAGGTGGCCACTTGGCTGGCCGACGGCCTCTCCATCTCCGACATCCAGAAGAAGCTGGGCACCGATTTCGGCGTCTCGATGACCTACATGGAGGTCCGCTTCCTCATCGGCGACCTCAAGCTCCAGATCGTCGACAAGCCGGCCGAGCACACGCCGATCCTCGGCGCCAAACCCGCCGCACCCGCGACAGCGCCCGGCCCGGCTCCCATCCCGCCCGATGCCGCCGCCGATCCCGGTGCGCTGCCGGAAGACGGGCTGCCGCCGATGACCGGGAACGTCAAGGTCTCGGTGGATGCCATCACAAAGCCCGGCGCGCTTGTCAGCGGCCAGGTGGCCTTCAGCGATGGTAACACGGCCGCGTGGCATCTCGACCAGACCGGCCGGCTCGGCCTCGTCACAAAGGTCGCCGGCTACCGTCCTCCGCAGGCCGAGATCATCGAGTTCCAGGCCGCGCTCCAGGACGAGTTGGCAAAGCTGGGATACTAGGCCTCGGCGCCAGGGTGAGTCGGTGGGCCGACTGGAAACGGCGTCATTCAGGAAGGACGGCTCGGCAGTCCTCTTACCGATCGTGTCCTCCGTGGGTGAGAGAAAACCCTATCGGCTGCGGATGAAGAGTTTTCCGGGGAGCTGCTTGATCATCCGTTTCATCTCGAGGGTGAGCAGCGTCACGGAGACCGCGGAGCTGGGGAGGCCGCTGCGTTGGATGAGCTCGTCGATGGTGGTCTCGGTTTCGCTCAGGAGCCCGTAGACCATCTGTTCGTTTTCCGAGAGCGTCAGGGCGGGCAGCACGCCGGTTTCACCCGCGCCGGCCGGGCGGTTGGACGGGGGGAAGAGATACTCGAACTCGCTCAGGATGTCCTCCAGCCCCTCGCAGAGTTTCGCTCCTTTCTTGATCAGGTCGTGGCAGCCCTTGCTGCGCGGCGAATCGATCCGGCCCGGGACGGCGAAGACCTGCCGGCCGTAGTCCGTGGCCATGTTGGCGGTGATGAGCGCGCCGCTGGTGAGGTTGGCCTCGACGACGACGGTGCCGAGTGTCATGCCGGCGACGATGCGGTTGCGGATGGGGAAGGACTGTTTGTCGGCCTTGCGGTTGAACGGGAACTGGGTGATGAGCGCGCCTTGTCCATCCTCCGCGATGCGGTGGAAGAGCTCCTTGTTCTCCGCCGGAAACACCAGGTTTATCCCGGTGCCGAGGACCGCGATGGTGCGGCCCTTGGACTGGAGCGCGCCTTGATGCGCCGCCGTGTCGATGCCCCGGGCGCCTCCGCTCACGACGGTCACACCGACGTAGCCCAATTGGTAGGCGAGCTTGCGGGCGGTCTCGGTGCCGTAGGGCGTCACCATCCTCGAACCTACCAGCGCGACGGCGTTGTGATCCTTCTCGGTGAGCGCGCCCTTCACATAAAGCACGACGGGCGGATCGTAGATCTCCTTCAGCGACGGCGGATAGGCCGCGTCATCGGCGGTGAGAACGTGGCAACCGAAGTCGGCGATTCTTTTGAGTTCTCCGGCGAGATCGACGGTCGTCTCCCAACCGGCGATCGAATCGGCGATCTCGGCGCCGATGCCGGGCACGGCCTGGAGCTGGGTGCGGCTGGCGCGGAGGATGGACGGCGCGTCGCCGAAGTGGTCGACCAGTTTGCGCAGTCGAACCGGCCCGACGTGTTCGACCATGTTCAGGGCGATCAACGCTTCCTTGGGGTCCATGGCGGAAATGAAACCGGGTTGAACGAAGCTCGGCAAGCGCCGCCAATCTTGCGTCGCCCGTGAACGGCCCTCTAGCCTGCGGCGTGCGTCTCCTCGACCGTTACCTGCTGCGCGAACTGCTGATCCCGCTGATCGGCTGTCTCGTGGGGTTTCTGGTCTTCCTTATCTCGTTCGACGTCTTCGCCATGCTGGAGAAGTTCCGCGACGCGCAGATGGGGCCGTCGGCGATCGCCCGGTATTACCTCTACGCCATGCCGGGTTTCCTGAACCTGATCCTGCCGATGTCGCTCCTGCTGGCGCTTCTCTACTCGCTGACGAACCACGCCAAGCACCATGAGCTGACCGCGATGCGCGCCGCCGGAATCAGCACCTGGCGGTTGATGGTGCCGTATCTCGGCGTCGGTGTGATCGCAAGTTTCCTGCTGCTCTCGGTGAACGAGTGGTTCGCACCGGACAGTCCGGCCAGGGCGGCGGCGATGCTGGACAAGGGTTCCGGAAAATTGTCCAAGGACGATTGGCGCCCCCAAATGGCTTTCCGCAACGCTCGCGACAAGCGGACCTGGTCCATCGAATCCTGCAACATCCGCACGGCTGAAATGATCCGCCCGTTGGTTCTCTGGGAAACGCCCGACGGCGGCCGACGGGAGATCTACGCGGAGCGCGCGCGCTTCGAGGACGGGAGCTGGGTGTTCTCCAACGTGCGCGATGTCCGCTACCGCAACGCCTCCGATGCCATCTCGGATCCGCCAGTGATGACCAATCGACTGGCCTTTTCCGACTGGCGCGAGACGCCGGAGTTCATCCGCAGCGAGGTCAAGATCGCGGCTCTTTCCAACGTGCGGGCCACCAAGGGTGCGCAGTTGTCGCTCAGTGAGATCAGGACCTACCTCGCCTTGAATCCGGAACTTCCGCCCGGCAGGCAGGCGTTGCTCCAAACACAGTTCCACGCGCGGCTGGCGGAACCCTGGCGCTGCGTCGTCGTGGTGTTCATGGCGGTGCCGTTCGGGATGCCGGCGGGTCGGCGCAATGCATTCGTCGGAGTGGCCAGCAGCATCTTCATCGCCTTCGCCTTCTTCATCGTGCAACGGCTCGCGCTGGCCCTGGGCACGGGCGGCTACCTGCCGCCGGGGATCTCCGCATGGGCGCCCAATGTCGCCTTCAGCGCACTCGGTCTGTGGCTGACCAGACGCGTCGGCTGAACGAGCAACGCGGTCCAGCAACAAGGCGGCGGTCAGGCCGCTACTTCAGGACTTCTGCGGCCGGGAGGTCCGCGAGGGATTTCACCGACCAGTCGGGCTTGTGCTCATTCAACTGGTCCACCGTGAAATGCCCGGTGGCCACTGCGAGGACACGGGCGCCGATGGCCCGGCCGCATTCGATGTCGAGCGGGGTGTCGCCTATGACGAGGATCTCGTCGCCGGACAGAGCACGGCCCAGCCGTTCGGAGCCGCGCCGCTGGGCCACGCGGGCGATTTCGTTGCGGTTCTCGTGGTCGTCGGCGAAGGCCCCGAACTCGAAGTCGTTCCATATGCCGAAGTGGCCCAGCTTGATCTCGGCTCCGCGCCGGATGTTGCCGGTCAACAGGCCAAAGGTCGGTCGCGCATGCTGCGCGCGGAGGTCGGCCATGAACGGTCCCACTCCGTCTAAGATTCCACCGCCGACCCTTCCAAGAATGTGGTGCAGCCAACGGAGGTAGCAGGCGAAGAAGCGGTTGAAGTCGGTCGGCGTGGGTTCAAGGCCGTGGGCGCGGAGAATCTGCCGGGCCAGTCCCGTGTCAGTCCTCCCGGCGAAGGACACGTCGCGGACGGCCGCCGGATAGTGGAAGATTTCGCGGAAGGCTTCACCGAAGGCGGTGATGCCGGCGGCGTTGGTGTGGATGAGCGTGCCGTCGATGTCGAAAAGGACGAGTCGGACCATGGAGGGCGGACGCTAGGGAACAGGCGGCCCGGCCGCAAACGGTGTTTCCAGAAATGCCGGGCCCCTGCTAGAAACTTGGCCCGTGAAGTCGAACGGGCAACACCAACGCATGCTCCGCAGGGCGCTGGCCGCGTTCACGCTGATCGAGCTGCTGGTGGTCGTCGCCATCATCGCTATCCTGGCGGCGCTGCTTCTTCCGGCGCTGACCAAGGCCAAGACCCGGGCCTACGCCACGGTCTGCAAATCGAACCTCAAGCAATGGCTCACGGCGGCGCACCTTTACGCCCAGGGCCACGATGCCCTGTTGCCACCGGATGGCTCGGTCTATCCGGCTGCGGGAGAACCCAAGGGCAGCTGGTTGAGCCTCCTGCCACGGGAGATCGGCGTCGATGCCTACAACGCGCAGGACTGGAGGACCAATCCCGTGACGCAGGCAGCGGCCACCCTCTGGCTCTGCCCGGGCAACACGAACCGGTCCGACGGGAAGAACCTTTTTCACTACGCGATCAACGCGAACATCAACGATCGAGCGGTGAAGGGGCGGGAAACAAAGCTGTTCGAGATCAGGAAGCCCGTTTCAACCGTCTGGATGTTCGACAACCAGCATCGCCGGGCTTGGGGCACGAGGAACGCCGTCCATACGAACGCCCACAACAAGGCCGCCCACATCGGCTTCCTGGACGGCCACGTGCAGCAGTTCAAACTGGCCGACTACTGGGATTTGAAGAAGGACGAGGGACGGACCAACAATCCGGTGATCGGTTGGGATCCGTGATGGTTCTTGCGACGGTGGAGACGACGACGGGACTGGTAGAACCTGCCCCGGAATCAGTTGCTCTCCTGCAGACGCCGCATCCGGGATTTCCGCCAGTGTGCCCGGTAGTTGATGATCCAGTCGGTCAGCGCCCGCTCGAACCCGATGTCGTAGCCAGCCTTCTCCGATTCGATCCATTTGTGACGCAGGATCTCCTCGCGCTCCGCCTGATACTCGCGGTAGAGCGACGACTTCCGGACCAAGTCATTTCCTGAAACGTTCTCTAGGATCTGATTGCCCATGGTAGCGGAGACAAGGAACACGGTGCCGAAAGGTATCCGTCATCTGCCAGTGTTCAATCGGTATTTGCCGGCAAAGGTTGATCAAAACCAGGCGCCTAGTGCACATCACAAGGCTCCATCCCGCCCTAAGCCTCACGCCCCAAGAAGGTCCCGGAGCCGTTTTGCCATCTGCAGAAAAACCAAAGCGGGCGCGCTGGATGGATCTCCGACCGTGACGGGCACCCCTTTGTCGCCACCTTCGCGGATGGAGGTGAAGAGGGGGATCTCGCCGAGGAACGCGACTTTCTGGCGTTCTGCTTCGGCCTTTCCACCGCCGTGCCCGAAGATCTCCACACGGGTTCCGTCCGGCGCGGTGAAGTAGCTCATGTTCTCCACAATGCCGAGGATGGGCACGCTGACCTTGGTGAACATGTTGATGCCTTTACGCACGACGCCGAGCGACGCTTCCTGGGGCGTGGTGACGATGACTCCGCCGTCGAGGGGAACGGTCTGGCAAAGGGAAAGCTGCGCATCGCCCGTGCCCGGCGGCAGATCGACGAGGAGGAAGTCGAGTTCACCCCAGTCCACCTGTCCGACGAACTGTTGGATGGTCTTCTGGATCATCGGCCCGCGCCAGATGACCGGTTGGTCGTCCTCGATCAGGAAACCCATGCTCATGAGCTTCACGTCGTGGTTGACCGGCGGGATGAGCTTTTCCTCCTCGCTGACGTAGGGCCGGCCATGCACGCCCATCATCAGCGGAATGCTCGGGCCGTAGATGTCGCAATCGAGCAGGCCGACCTTCGCGCCAAGGCGGGCCAAAGCGCAGGCGAGGTTGACGGAGACGGTCGACTTGCCGACGCCGCCTTTGCCGGACGCGATGGCCACGACTTTCTTGATCCCGACGACGCGATTGGACGCCGGAGTGGGCGCGCCGGGCGTTTGCGGAGCGAGGACTTCGACGGAGATTCCGGTGACTCCGGGCAAACCGGTCAAAGCCTTCGTGCATTCGGCCTTCAACTGCAGCGCGACCGGGGCGTTCGCGGTCGTCAGCTGGAGCTGGACCTTGAGGTTCCCGCCATCAACCTCGGCCTGCTTGACGATGCCGAAGGAGACGATGTCGCGGGAGAAGCCGGGGTATTTGACCGCCTTGAGGGCGTTGAGGATGAGGTCTTGGGTAAGCATTGCGGGACGCGGTTCAACTCTGTGGGAAACGGATTGGCCAGCGCAACCCGATCAATGCGCCGCCTTGCCCGAGATGTCGGCGGCGTGCTGGCTGAAGGATTTTCCCCGGCCGGTCGGGTTGATGACGGAGTCGATCACGCCCCGCTCGAACTCGTCCCACATGGGCGACATGCTGCGGAGCTTGACCACGATCTTGCCGAAGGCTTCCACGACGTAGTCGATGTCCTCGGCGGTGTTGTCCTTGCCCAGCGACATGATGATGTTGCCCTGCGCCAAAGCGTGATCAAGGCCGATGGCGCTGAGGACATGCGAGATCTTCAGGCTTTTGCTCACGCAGCTGGACCCGCTGGCGACGGCGATGCCGCTCATGTCGCAGAGAAGCAGCTGGCCTTCGCCTTCGATGAACTCGGTGGAGAGGTTGAGGTTCGTCGAAACGCGGTTGGGGCCGGGCTCGGGGCCGTTGAGCTTGATGAACTTGATGTTCGTCTTGAGGCCATCCCACAGGCGTTTCTGCAATCCCGCCGTATGGGCGATCCGTGACGGCATCTCGCGCAGGGCGATCTCGGCCGCGACTCCACCGCCGACGATGGCCGGGACGTTCTCGGTGCCGGCGCGGCGTCCGCCTTCCTGCACGCCGCCGTGCATGATGGAGACGATGCGGGCCTTCTTGTTGCGGTAGAGCACGCCCACGCCCTTCGGCCCATAGAAACGGTGCGGGGAAAAGCTGACCAGGGCTGATCCGAACTGCTTCACATCGACCGGTAGCCAACCGGCGCTGGCCTCGCAGTCGACGTAGAGCGGGACGTTCTTCTCGGCGCAGATGCGGCCGACTTCGACAATCGGCTCGATGGTGCCGATGTCGTGGTTCACATGATGGACGGCCACGAGGACGGTCTGCGGCGTGATCGCGGCCTTGAGTTCCTCCAGATTGACCACGCCCTCGGGATCGACGCTGACGCGGGTGCAGGTCCAGCCCTGCTTTTCCAGGAACTCGACCGACTGCATCACGCTCGGGTGCTCGGTGGCGGAGACGACGAGGTGCTTGCCCTTGCGTTCGTTCGCGTAGGCCACGCCCTTGATGGCGAGGTTGGACGACTCGGTGCCGTCGGATGTGAAGAAAATCTCCTCCTCGCTGTCGGCATTGATGAGAGCGGCCATCTGCTGGCGCGCCTTCTTGAGGGCGTCACGCACGCGCAGGCCGTGCTGGTGGAGCGAGGACGGATTGCCGAAGGCCTCCATGAAGTAGGGCTTCATGGAGTCGAAGACTTCGGGCAGCACGGGCGTGCTGGACTGGTGGTCGAGGAAAACTTGGCGCATCGGAGTGGTGGATGGATTCATCGGGGACAGCGGCCACGAAATAAAAACCCTGCGGCTGTCGGTTGGCACCGGCCCAGCCGCAGGGAATGAAATGGGGCGGGGCGAAGGCCTCAGGCCGTGACCGGCTCGGCCGTGTTGATCGTCGAGGCCAGTTCCGGGTGCTTCTTCACATAGTCCTCGAGGGCGGCCTTGAGGGCTTCTTCGGCGAGGACGGAGCAATGGATCTTCACCGGGGGCAGGCCGCCGAGGGCGTCCACGACTTCCTGGTTCGAGAAGGTCATGGCCTCCGCGATGGTCCGGCCCTTGATGAGTTCCGTGGCCATGCTGGAGCTGGCGATGGCCGAGCCGCAGCCAAAGGTCTTGAAGCGGGCGTCCTCGATCCTCCCGTCCTTGATCTTGATGGAGATCTTCATGATGTCGCCGCAGGCCGCCGCGCCGACTTCGCCGATGCCGTCGGCGTCCTTCACGTCGCCCATGTTGCGGGGGTTCATGAAGTGGTCCATGACCGTCTGATTGTAGAGAGTGTAGGTGTCGCTCATAGTGCTGGGTCGTTAAATTGGTTGGGGAATTCTGGAAAGTTTCAGGAGGCTCTTGGGCTGCGGTTTTCCGGGCTGGTGTTTGGGGCCGGTCAGACCGTGTTCCGCCTGGTGGTCGGAGAAGGACGTGTGCTTCTTGGAAAGGCTCGCGATGGTCGTCCGGCCGAACACTTCCTTCACGCGGTCCTGCGCCTCGGAAAAGAGCCCGCACAGGGCGCAGCCGCCCATGTGGGTGCAGTTGGGTTTCTCTTCGAGGCAACGTTGGAAGGCGATCTTGCCTTCGATGGCCTCGATGACGGCGAGGACGGTGATCTCCTCGGCCGTCTTCACCAGGGCGAATCCGCCGCCGGACCCGCGCGCCGACCGGACCAGACCAGCTTTGGCGAGATTCTGAAAAATCTTCCCAAGGAAACTGGCGGGGATGCCTTCCTCCTGGGCGATGGCATCCATCATGACGACTTCACCGAACGGGCGCCGCGCCAAGGCCAGGAGGCCCAGCGTTCCGTATTCGCCTGCTTTGGTGATTTGCATGGTCTGAAGACAAAGCGGATTAACTTTGTCTAGTTTGAATATAGGAACCGCAATCGCGAAGTCAACGGACCGCCTGAAGATTTCCAGGCTGGCCGGCAAGCCGCCCGCTCAACGGCTTCTCTCGTCGATCCACGATGCCGGCTCGGCCAAGGTGCCGGTGAAAATCGGCGTCTCCGCCTCGATGGAGGCGATCTCCGCCGAATCGAGCTGGCGGGATGCCAGTTTGCGCTCCAGCAACCGGAAGCGGGCCAGCCGCAGTTCCACTTGGGATCGGGCGAAGTCGCTGTTGGTGCCGGTCCGTTGCATGAAAGGCCAGTCGCTCGCCTGGGCCAGCAGGAGTTCCCGGGTCATCTGCCGGAGCGCTCGTTCCACCAGCTCGTCCGCGGCGACGCACGTGGTCACGATGCGGGTCATCGCCCGGTCGGCAGCGAGAAGTTCTTCCTGGATCCAGGCGTTGGAGGAATTCAGCCAAAGCCGCCAATCGCCACCCTCGCCCCAGCTGGATGCGGCGGGTTGGACCACTGGCAACTCGGGCGCCGACTGCAGGTGGTCGGTCGGAGTCACCAGCTTCAGCCGGCCTTCATTGGCCGCCGTTCGGGCCACGGCATCGAGAAACTCGGGCCCTTCAAACCACCAGTGCCCGAACAGTTCTGCGTCATATGGCGCGGTCACGAGGGGAGCGGAGCACCCGGCATTTTGCGCCGCATCCAATTGGCGCAGGCGCGCCGCGATGAAGTGTTCCGCATGGCGTTGGACCGACGCCATGGCTTCAGCACGACGATAGGGCTGCTTCTCGTTCGTGCCGCCGGTGACCCGATGATACTTGAAGCCGGTGAAACCGCGGACCTTCGGTGCGGGCAGGCAGGGCTCCACGTAGTCGAGATCGAGGTCGAAACCCACATCGCGGTAGAACTCCCGGTAGGCCGGATCCCCCGGATAACCGCCCTGCCTACTCCACACCTGATGGGCGGATTCCGGATCTCGGGCCATCACACCCAGCCCGCTGGGCGTGAGCGCGGGCGTCAGGGGCGAGAAGGGCGGACGCGGTTCAGCCGCGTTCAGCCCGTGCGTTTCCAGAACAAACCACCGCACGCCGCCGGCTTTCAGCGCGGTTTCCAAAGCGGGGGCGAAGGCGCACTCCGGAACCCAGAAGCCGGCGGGCTTGAAACCGAAACGACGGCGGAAGGCGTTCACGCCCGTCACGATCTGGGCCCGGAGCGACCCCGGCTGATCGAGAAGGAACGGCAGCAGGGCATGTGTCGCCGAAGTCGTGATGAGCTCGACCACTCCGGCCTTCGCCAGATCGGCGAAGGCCCCGGCGATGTCGCCCCGGATCTCCCGATACAGCCCCGCGAGCTGTTCGACGCGGTCGGCGTGGAACTCGGCGGCCTCCTTGAATTCGCCCAGCCAGCCGGTGCGGAACCGCTCCTGTTCACCCAACGCCTCCATCTCCTCTAGGCGGCGGGCAAACCGTCCACGCAACAGCGGATCGTCGAGCATCGCGACCAGTGTCGGCGAAAGCGAAACGGTGATCCGCGCGGGCACGCCGTCGCTCGCCCAGCCGCGCAGCACGTGCAGCAGCGGCAGGTAGCATTCGGCGATGGCCTCATGCAGCCAGCTCTCCTCGAGGTAGCGGGTGTGGGCCGATTGCCGGACCCACGGCAGGTGCGCGTGCAGGATGAAGGCTAGGTTTCCGATGATGGTTCCTCGTCGTCCAGATCCTCGGTGAGACGTCGTGCCAAGGCCGAGGATCCGACCAGCAGTGGCACCCCAATGATCACCAGCGCCCACGGCAGTGATCGTGAGACGATTCGTTTGACCCACCCCGGCTGGGCTTCCGGCGATCCGCCGACCGGCGCCACGCGTGCAGGCGTTCGCCGGGACACCTTCTGTTTCGCGCCGTCGAAGAAGAACAAGGTCGCCCCGAAAAAGATCATCGAGATGGCGACGATGCGGATGAGGAACGTTGCGGCCCTGCGATACGGATTCATGCCGGGAAGACCCTAACCCCGCCCAACCGCACCGCGACCGGTAATTCCTGCGGACACCCCGTCCGAAACGAGACCCGTGCGTGCCGCTTGTCCGCTTGCTTTCATCATCCGGGACGCTTTCGGAATCAGGCGACCGGCGGGCGCATCGACTTGTCCTGCGGATGCACCCCGACCTCGCCCGAGATTCCCGTCGACCGCGACAACCGCAACTCGGCTCCACGGAGTTCGATCCCGTCGGCGGATGCCGCGGTGATCGGCAGCCGGAAATGACCGTCGGGCAGACTGAAGCGGAAACTGAACGACCCGTCCGGCCGCAGCTTGACGGCGCGACCGGCCAGGCTGACAGCGGCGTCCGGTTCCGTTGATCCGTAGACCACGACTTCGGCATTCACCGCGAACCAGAAACCCTTCCGCATCTCCGGAGGCAACACCACGGGGCTCGACGGAAGGTCAGCCGATGCCGCCTGGGTCAGTTCAGCCATCGGGATTGCGGAACTGGGAACCACCCCGGGATGCCAGGACGCCTCAGGCGGATAAATCAGCTCGGCCGAGCTCGGCACGGCGAAACGATCCACCGCCGCCAAGTGCGGCCGATTCTCGACCCGCCGTTGGACTGTAGCGGGAACCGCGGTGAACGGCGGAGCGGCAAAGGATGGCGCGATGGCTGGCGAATCCATGGCCCGGCCCGGCATCTCGGACGAAACTTCGGTCGCTTGAAACGCGAAGTCCTCCAGGGCGCTCCAGCGCCCCATCATCATGGCGGTGGCTCCGGTCCGGTGGGCCAACGGGTCGGGTGCGGTCACGACCGTCTCCGACTGCGCCAAGGAAAACCACTGGCGGCCTTCGACCGACCGGTAGCCCAGCAGGCACGCGTAGGGCGTGGCCGCGTGCGGCACCGGGATGAACTCATGGCGTTCACCGCCAAGCACTGGGATCTCCACGACCACGGGTCCTTCGACCGAGCGACGATGGACGCGGAGAACAATCATCCCATCGGCGGCCCGGCCGCGCGCCCGGTTCATCTCCGATTCCGCCAAATCCCATTGGGCGAACAGCGTGTAGGGATCCCGCGCCAGAAGACGAAGCTCCCCAAGGCTGAGTGTTTCCGAATCGCTCCTGGTCACAACCTTGACCGGAGCCATGGGCGGTTGTTTCGCTGGCTCGGAGACGACAACGTTTGGAACCTCCGCCACGATCGGAGGCACAATCTTCGGTGCGACCTTCCGATAGGTCGACGGGTCGGGATCACCTTCAAGCAGGATCGGAGGGATCGCGATTTTTAGGGCGGGCTTGGCGGCAACGGGCAAGGGAGCGGCGGACGTGGGTGCGTTGCTTCCGGCGGGCGTCTTTTTCGCGGACTTTTTTTTCGAGTTCATGGCTGGCCGGAAACAGCGGGCTGGGGCAGCCCCTGCATGGAACAGCCTAGGTAGCGTCGGAACGGACAGGCAACGGAAAACTCCCGAAGGATCATGCGCCCTTGCCGGGAGGGGCGTTGGTGGTCGCCGGGGCCTCGGGCGGGCGGGCCATCGGAATCCGCACCGGCGCAACGGAGTTGGTCGACACTGGCAGTCCAAGCCGGGTGCGGAGCATCGCCTGGACTTCCGGCATCACCCCTGACTGCTGGCCGAGGAGCTCTTCCCTTACGGTCCGCAGGAGATCGGGAACCTCCGGCAGGAAGACGCGGATATCCTGGCCTTTACCGATCTCGGTCATGTAGCGGGCCCGGACCTTCTGCGCCAAACGGAGCATCGTCGCGGCGCGGTCGTCGTTGTCGGTGGCGAGGTCAAGATAGTAGCGGGTGACCAGACCCTTGAGAATGGCCGTGCTCTTGTCCTGGCTCGTCTCACCCGCGTATTCCGAGATCTTGCTGACCGAGTAGGCCTCGAGGTCCATGCCTTCGGGCACGGCGCCGGGATACTGTTCCCGCAGATAGTTGAACCACCGGCTAGCCTCCTTCGTCCGGCCTTCGAGGTAGAAGTAGTAGGGAAGGTTCCGCAGGAAGTTCTTATGGGAGGTCTGGACCTGGGCGAAGTTCTCAGGGTCGAACTTCAGGCTCTCGAGGTAGGTCTCGTTGGCCCTTTCGCTCATGTCGATGTTCGGCCCCAGGATGATCCGCCCGGTGGCCAGGTCCGGCATGACCCGGCCGCGGGTGACAGCGAGCTGCATGGACTGGTAGATAATCCGGCGCAGGGCCATCGGATCCTTGGCGACGGGCTTCTTCAGGCCGAGCGCCGCCCAGTAGATGGCGTGGGATTCGGGCAGGCGCCATTCAAGCGGCCCGTAGCGCCCGTCGAGCTCCTTCATGTAGGCGGGATCGAGCTTGTAGCGTTCGCGTAGTTCCTTGGCGCGTTCCTTTTCGTCGTCGGTCTTCGGGTCGATGAGCGAGACGTAGTTGGTGCCCAGGACGACATCCATCTCGCGGGCCCAGTTCAGCTTGTAGAGGCTGTGGGCGTCGTCGAGGTTCTGCCCCATCTTGTGCATGAAGATCCACGCCAGCTCGTGGTAGAGCGTGGCTTCATCCGGGTTGTAGAGGAGCCCCTGGTCGCGGATGAGCTCGAAGCCCTTCTGCACCCAGCGCCAGCGGTCGCTGTGGTCGGTGAACTTGACCGAGACGTTGTAGGCCATGTCCCAGGCCTGCACGCGCCACACGTGCGCGTAGTGGGGTTCGAGCTTCACGATCCAGTCGGCGAGCTGAACCTTCTCGAAATAGCGGTCCTGGTCCTGCAGCTCGATGGCCCGGATCCAGAGCGCGTTGGCCACGAGGCCGCGGAATCCACCGAGGGCGACGGTCGTCAGGGCCAGCACCGGCGGAGCGCCCTTGAGCTCGACGTAGCGGTTCATCCCGAGCGCGGTGCGTTCCGTGTTGAGGCCTTTCTGGAAAAGGCCGGCCACCACCAGCAACAGCACGATGAGCGCGATGAGCGAGGCCTTGAAGAGCGTGGTGCCGGAGCGGTTCATGTCAGGAGGCCGCCTGGGTTCGCGCCAGTTCCCGGCGATGGAAGGCATAGATCCCCATGACGGCGAACATGCCGCCGGCGAGGCCGATGATCTGGACCACGGCGGTGCCCGTGGAAAGCCACGTGATGCTCCGCCCGGAGCTGAGGGAATCCACCGGAGAAAAGTCCCGGGCCACGTTCACGACGACGAGAAGCCCGCGGAAGACGGGCACCATGACGGCGTCCACCGACTTGTTGATCGGTTTGCCGGTGTCGTGGTCCGCACCGAGGACCGTTCCCTCCTCGACCACGGACTGGAGGGTGCCGCCCGAAAGGCCGACGAGCAGGACGGCGACCGACACAAGCGCGGCGACCGGGAACGACAGGAAGCTGCCCGCGGCCAGGCCAACCGCGGCCAACAGCACCAGCCAGCAGAAGATCACGGTCAGGCCGCGCACGAAATTCGGGCCGAAGCCGCTCTCGCGATAGAGCAGCTCAAAGCCGTCCTCCAGCTGGAAGACCATCGTCGTGTCGCTCAAATTGTGGAACTCGGCCGTTAGAACTCCTTTCTCGTCCGCCATCCCCATGGGAAGAGGAATCTCATGGAAGGTTTCAGCCGCGAAGGTCCGGTCGAATTTCTGGACCCTCGGCGTCTCCGGCGGACCAATCTTCAGGACGCCGCGGTAGAGGTTGGCCTCGTTCGTCTGCGCGGCGAAGAATTTGAACCGGACGAACAACTGCTCCTTGTTCAGGCGGTCCTGGAGGAATCCCAGGTCGATCTTCCACTGCCGAAGGAACCCGGGCATCACGACCTGGTGCCGGGCCTTGATCTGGTTCTCCGTCATCATGCGGAGGGTGGCGCGGTCCACGGACGCCGCCACTTCGGGGAGTTTCATCCGCTCCGCCACAATCCTGTCGACGTCTCCCTTCAGGTCCGGCATCGGCTCCTTGAGGCTGCCGCGCGCGACGAAGATCTCGTTGTTGAGCACCGCCCGCTGTTCGGCCGGGAGCCCGGAGGCACGGTAGAGCAGGAAGAAATACACGCTCGCCCCCGCGATCGAAAGCAGGGCCAGGTTGAGCAGCGAAAGGCCGATCCACTTGCCCAGCCAGATCTGCCATCGCGCCACCGGCTTCGTCGCGACGACCTGCATCTGGCACTCCTCGATGTCCCGCGCCAATGTGCCGCACGCCAGCCAGAGGGTGGAAAAACCGAGGAGAACCGTCATCAGGCTCAACGTGTAGGTGAGCATGATCTGCACGAACCCGCGCGGGGTTCCATCGTCCTTGATCACCGCCGGCAGCACCGTGACCGTCACCATCAGGAGGAAAAGCAGCACCCAGAAAAGCCGGAAGCGGAACGCCGCCTTCCACGTCAGCGCCGCGATGGCCGCGATGGGTTGAAGGGACTTGGGAACGAGCGTGACCGCCGACGCGGACAGCAGGGCGCGGTGGCGGACGAGCGTGGCGTTGCCGGTCCTGACCAGATCGACGGCTGATCCCGCGGACAGCGCCTCGATCACGCCGCGGAACTTGAAGCCCCGCGCTTCGAGCTTGTCCGCCTGCCACGGGTTTCCATGGCTGCCGAAGTAATACCCGACTCCCACCGCCAAGACCGCCCGGAACACCGTCACGCTCGATTGCAGGTCGGCGATCGGGAACAGGACCAACGCCAGGATCAGGTCCAACACGACCAGCGCCAGCGCCGGGCCCCAATGCCCTTTTGCAACCGCCCAGATCCACGGGATCAACGCGGCCGCCCAGTTGAAGCCGACAGGGACGGCCCGGAATCCCCCGGCGGGATCCTCGAACACTCCGAACTTGTGCTTCCCTTCAGCCATGACGGGTTACTTCTTGCCTCCGAGAAGCGACGACAGCTTGTCGTTGGCCTTGGCGACTTCTTCGGCCGTGGGAGCGGGACTCGACACGATCGGACTGGTCGTCGCGGAAGCGGCTTGAACCGGGGAAACCGGCGCAGATTTGGTGAGCAGGTCCAGCCTGGACACGTCGACGCTGGATTCGGCGGGCTTGGTTCCCGTCGCCGGAATCGCGGAGGCCGACTCCACGGTCGCGGCGGGTGCCGTCAATCGTTCGAGCAGCCTGGCTGTCTGCGCTTCGGGCGATGGCGCTTCGCCTTCGCCGGCCAAGTAGGCCGCTACCTTGCCGCCGGACGTGGCGCCGGAAGTCTCGGCCGACTGACGCGCCCGTTGGACGACGCCGAGGAAATAGCTCTCGAGGTTCTGCGTCGGGTTATCGATGCGGATTTTATCCTCGTTCACGTCCTGCCTAATGATCGCGAGGACCTTCTCCGTGGTTTCGCGCGACAACGGCGGTGTGGTGATCCGCATGGAATCGCGGTTGGTCAGGAGTTCCTGAAGCGTGCCGTAGGCCTGGATCTTGCCGCCGTAGTAGATGACGACCCGGTCGCAGACATCTTCCACGTCGGCCAGAAGATGGCTGCTGAGGATGACGGTCTTGCCGCGCTTGGCCAACGCGACGATCAGGTCCTTCACCTCGCGGCAACCGATCGGGTCGAGGCCGGCGGTGGGTTCATCGAGGATGACGAGGTCGGGATCGTTGATCAGCGCCTGGGCCAGGCCGATGCGGCGCTGCATGCCCTTGGAGAATTCACCGACGAGCCGTGTGCGCGCATTGCTCAAACCCACCATGTCGATGAGCTGCTCGGCGCGTTTCTGGCGCTCGGAGGACGAGAGCTGGAAGAGATTGCCGAAGAACTCGAGCGTCTCAGCCGAGTCGAGGTAGCGGTAGAGGTAGGACTCTTCCGGCAGGTAGCCGATGCGGGCCTTGGTGGCGACATGCCTCGGCGAATGGCCGAAGACCTCGATGTGGCCCTTGGTCGGATTGAGCAGGCCGAGGAGCATCTTGACCGTGGTGGACTTGCCGGAGCCGTTGGGCCCGAGCAGCCCGAAGACCTCGCCCTTGCGGACCTCGAAGTCGACGTTGTCCACGGCGCGTGCCTTGGGCCGGCCCCAGAAGTCCTTGAACACCTTCGACAGTCCGCGCACGGCGACGACGGTTTCGGCGGTGCGTTCGGTGGTGCCCGGCTGCTGGGTCTGGGTTGTCATTGTGACTTAGGTTTTATGGGCCAGCTCTTCAAGACGGGCGGAAAGCCCGACCTTGGACAGGCGCTTCTCTGTAGAGTGGATCGATCCAAGCTCAACGAAGATGTCGACGAGGCGCCCGCCTCTCGCTGTCGCACATGGCAAGCCGACGTGGTCATTGCTTGGTCGCCTCCTTCAACATCTCTTGCATTTTCTTATCGCGCTTCATGGTAAAACCCATGATCTCGCCCGTCTCTTCTGCCTTCAGAGCGCCAGCACCCGCCGCATCTGTGTCGATAATCTTCCCGTCTCGAATGAGCACGAGGAAATAGTAAGGACTCTGGCTGTCGCCGTTTAGGAACTCGTGGTCTGGACTGTTAGGGGTGATTGTCTTGGCAATCTCGGGCGTCAACTCGCGGACGTAGAGTTTGATGCCTGCTTTGGTGGTGAGGTCCAACTTGTAGTCGGGAGAAGCTGTGACTTCAGCAGCCGTCATAGGGACAAGCCGTTTGGGCTTGCTGGCCGAGCCACCCTCCTTCGAACAACCGACGAGGCAGAGAGTAACGATCAGAGAAACGACAATGGTGCGCATGTTCATAAAATGTTCGTTCAAGGCGGACTCGACCAATCCGGGTTCCCGGACACACTCGCTTCCGTCGAACAGGGCCAACGATTTCGAATGAAGCTGCATTGCCTCCGCCAACGTAATGAATCGGAGGTTCTCCACTTAAATGGCCAGCTTGCGGAACAATTCCGCGTTCATCGCGAACATCTCGTCGGCGAGTCGGTTGAATTCGTCACCACCATCCGTCTTCGGCTGCCCAGCACGCAGAAAGCCCGACAACTCCCGCACCACGGTTCGTTGGTCGCTGGCCGGCAGCTTCTTGAACTCGGCGATGATTTCAGTCGCACTCATGGCGGTAGAATAGCTCAAGCCGCTCGTGGTTTGAAGCCTATCGGTTGGCCCGAAGCCCGAGCAGCGGCCGGCGCTTCGACGACCGGCTGATAGGGCTCCAACTCCTCGCCTTCACGGACGAGGCGAAAGCTGTTGAAGACGACGATGAGCGACCCGCCGACGTGCATGAGAGCGGCGACGATCGGGTTGATGTAGCCGGTCGCAGCCAGGGCCAGTCCGCCGATCACGAACACGATGCCGAGCAGGAAGTTCTGGTTGATGACCGAGCGGGTCTGCTTGGAAAGCCGGATGAGGAACGGCAGCCGCCGGAGATCGCTGTTCATGAGCGCGATGGTCGCGCTGTTGATGGCGACTTCAGATCCGGCCGCACCCATGGCGATGCCGAGATCGCCGGCGGCCAAGGCGGGCGCGTCGTTCACGCCGTCACCGACGACGGCCACGCGATAGCCCTTCTTCTTCATGGCTTGGACGAACTCGACCTTGTTCTGCGGCAGGCAATCGCCCGCCACTTCTTCGCAACCGATCTCGCGGGCCACGCGGATCGCTACAGGCTGGCGATCGCCTGAAACCATGGCGATGCGACGGACTCCAGCGGCCTTCAGATCGGCCAATGCTTCCTTGGCCTCGCTGCGGGTCTGGTCCTGCAATCCGACCCAGCCGATGCACTGCCCGTTCTTCGCCACATAGAGCATGCTGAAGCCCTCGGTCTCGTTCAGGTCCACAGTGCTGAGGAAATCCTCGGTGACGCCGTTGTCCTTCAGCCACTGGGCGCGGCCGATGACGATGGTGGCTCCTTCGACCACGGCCTTGATGCCGCGTCCGGCGGCTTCGGCGAAATCCTGCGGCTCGACGAGCTTCACTCCGGCGTCGGTCGCGAGTGTGAGAAGCGCCTTGGCCGTCGGATGGTTACTGTAACGCTCGGCGGAAGCTGCGAGCCGCAGCAGGTCGGCCGGTGCCGTGCCGTGAAGCGGGTTCAACCGGCTGACGACCAGTTTGCCGAGCGTGAGCGTGCCGGTCTTGTCGAAGATGAAGGCGTTGATCTTCGCGGCCAGTTCGATGTCGGCCACGTTCTTGATCAGGATGCCGAGACGGGCGGCGGCGGAGAGTGCGGCCACCATGGCGGTGGGCGTCGCGAGGATGAAGGCGCACGGGCAGGCGACGATGAAGACGGCGATGACGCGGGAAAGGTCCTTGCTGAAAGCCCAGACCAGCGCTCCCAAGACGAGCACGAGCGGGGTGTAGAAGCCCATGTATTGGTCGACGATCCGCATGATCGGCAGCTTGGTCTTCTCGGCGGCAAGGATAAGTTCGCGGACCTTTCCGAGAGTCGTGTCGGTGCCGGCGCGGTTGACCTTCACCTCGAGGACGCCCGTAAGGTTGGTCGTGCCGGCGAAGACTTCTTCACCGGTCTTCTTGTCCACGGGCAACGATTCACCGGTGATGTTCGCCTGGTTGATGGAGCCCTGGCCGGTGAGGATGAGGCCGTCGGCCGCGACGTTGTCGCCGGGGCGGATGCGGATGACGTCGCCGATCTTCAGTTCGCGGGCGGGAACTTCTTCCTCGCCGGTCGCCGTGATGCGGCGGGCCTTGGTCGGGGTCAGCTTGATCAGCGATTCGATGGCGTTGCGCGCGCCGTCCGCCGTGCGGGTCTCGATGATCTCGCCGAGCAACATGAAGAAGGCGACCAGGCCGGCCTCCTGGTAATTGTGGGTGCCGAAGGAGGCGAGGACCGCAAGCGCGACGAGTTCGTTCGTGCTGAGCACACCGCGACGAAGGTCCTTGATGGCGGTGAGGATGATCGGAACGCCGAGGATGAGCGCCCCGGCCATCGCGCTGAAGTCGGCGACCACGTCTGTTCCGGGAAACATCCATTCCACCACGTAGGAATTCAGGACGAGGATCAGGCCGAGGATGGTCTGGCCCAGCTTGATCTCCGTGTGCGAGTGGTCGTGGCCGCAGCTCTCGCACTTCTCCCCGTCCTTGTGGTCATGGTGGTCGTGGTCATGCCCGTCGCCATGACCGTGGCCGTGGCTGTGACTGTCATCGTGATCATGATCGTGATCGTGTTTGAGGCGGTTGCTGAGCATGGCGTTCTCGGGTTGCGATCAGGTCATTTGGAAAGGAAGGCCGCCGAATCGGCAGCCTGCGGTTGGGCGGCCTTCTTCGGCTCACGGCTCAACTGGAGCCGCAGCTCGCGGGCCGGGCCGCCGCGTTCGGGCAGCATGAACTTGTCCTGCACATTGGTCAAAACGCGGGACATGGCCTCGGCCAGGATCCGCTCGCGGAAGAGCCCGGGCGTCCTCTGGTATTCCGCCAAGCGATCGTTCACATAGCGCGCTTCGGACTGGGCGGTCTGGACGATCCGGGACCGGTCGGCTTCGCCGGAGTTGATCAACGCCTCGGCCTCTCCCTTGGCCTTGGCCAGGATGGAGTTCTCGTAGCCCCGCGCGCCGTTCATGGCCCGGCTCCGGTCGGCCTCGGCCGCAAGCACGGCGTCGAAGTCGCCCTTGATGAACATCGGGGGACGGACAACGACGTCGATCGCCTCCAGCCGGATCCCGAGGTTCGTCCGTGTTAGCTGGTCGAGGCGGGACATGATCTTCTCGCGGAACCCGGCCTGGTCGAGACGCAGGACGCCGTCTACCGGGAACTGCGCGGAGGCGAAGAGAATCGCGTTGTCGAGCGCGTGTTGGATCGTGTTGGAAGTGTCCGTGAATCCGAACACATAGCTGATCGGGAGGCTGATCGTGTAACGCGCCGTCGCTCGGACGTGCATGATGTTCGCATCACCGGAGAGAGTGTAGCCCTCGATCGAAGGATCGAGCGTGGCCTTGCCGCCGGGTTCGGCGCCAGCCGCCTCCATTTCCGGGGACGTGGCGAACCAGCCGATGGTCGACCGGACCTGGTAGACCTGGCTGATCGGGATCTTCACGACTTCGTCGATCGGGTAGGGAAACGCGAAGTGGAATCCGGGGCCGAGAAGCTGGTCCTCGGTCACGCTCTGCGGCTTTCCGAAGCGCAGGATGAGCGCCTTTTGGTTCGGTTCGACGATGAAGATGCCCGAACCGAAGAAGAGGACCATCAGGCCCACCATCAAGCCACGGACGATGACGAAACTGCTCTTGAGCGCTTCGGCCAATGCCCGCGACCCGGTGTCCTCCATCAAAAGGCTTTGATCCGGATCGGGCACGGGGGCGCCGCCGGATGAATTGGTCAACACCAGCTTGGGCTCGGGTCCGTGGTCATGATCATGACCATCCCCGTGTCCGTGGCTGTGGTGGTCTTTGTCGCTCATGGTCGCCTCACTTGGGGGTGGCAGGAGAGGTTTTGACCTTGGATCCCTCCAGAAGGTCGAAGGGCGGCGTGCGCGGATCGAAGATCAGGGTGGAACGATCCTTCAAAGACGCTTCCAACGCGGAGAGTTTCTGGAGGAGCAGGGCGAGTTCGGGATTCTTCTCGAAGACCTCGAGATACTTTGCGGCGTCCGATTCGGCCTGGCCGCGGATCGCGCTGGCCTTGGCTTCGGCCGCGGTAAGCAGCTTGGTCCGTTCAAGGTCGGCGCCCGAGCCGATCTTCTGTGCTTCGCTGAGTCCTTCGGCCTGGAGCTTGGCGACGAACCGCTGGCGCTCCTCTTTCATCCTTTCGAGGACCTTCTGCGTGACGCTTTCGGGCAGGCCCAGGCGCTTGATGCCGAGGAAACTGATTTTGACGCCGTAGCTGTCGAACAACGACTGCTTCACCGCGTCCTCGATCTCTTTCTCGATCTCGGAGAACTTCATCTCCTTTGGATCGGTGGAGACGAAATGAGAGAACGGATGGCGGCCGACGACGGCGTTCTTCTCGCTGCGGAGGCGTTCCTCGAAGGTCTGCGTGGCGCGCGAGGTGGCTCCGTCGGCGAAGGCGTTCCGGAACTTGGACGGGTCCTCGATCTTCCAGCCGGCGTAGACGGAGATCAGCAGGTTGTAGCCGTCACGCGTCTGGGTCTCCTCGAACTTGCCCTCGAAGTTCTGCACGCGGTTGTCGAACTTGAGCACGCGCTGGATGGGCCAAGGGAGCTTCCATTTCAATCCGGGCTCCTTCTCGGTGCGGGACGGTTTCCCGAAGGTCGTGACGAGCGCGACCTCGGTCTGCCTCACCTGGAAGGTGAAAAGCATGAGGGCGAAAAGGACGATGAGGAGCAGCCCTACGGTGAGCGCGAGACGGTTCTTGTTCATGGCGGATGGAGGGTCTTTGGAAATGGGTTAGGGGGCCTTGGGCACCTGCGGTTGCTGCTGTTGCTTCAACTGCTGCGCACGCTGCTCGTCACGGGTCGGCGGGATGTAGACGTCGCCGAGGTCCTCGCGGATCTTGTCCTCGAGGTTGATCTGGAAGACCTCGCTGCTGTTGGTGGTCGTGACGATGTATTTCCGGGCAGGCCCGATCGCCCTGGCGAAGGTCTGCAGATACGCGCGCATCGGGTAGACCGAGGGAGAGGCGTTGAAGGCCTGGATCTGGTTGGTGAACTTCGCCGCGGTCGCCGCCGCGCCTGTGACGCGCTGGGCCGAGAAGGCTTCGGCGTCGTTGATCTTCTGCTGCGCCTCCGCCTCGGCCATCAGCACCGTCCGGATGGCGTATCCCTTTGCGATCAGCACGCGGGCCTCCACTTCCTGCCGCGCACCGATCACGGCCTGATACGCTTCCGCGACCTTGGTCGGTGGATGGATGTCCTGCAGGCCGACGAAGAGGATCTCAACTCCCAGCCCGAGTTCGTCGGAGCGTTTCTGGATCGTCGAGCGGAGGTTCTTCGCGGCCTCTTCTCGGCCGGTCGACATGACTTCGTTCAGGTCCACGCCGACGAGGTAGCGGATGACTTCGCGGGTCGCGACCTTCTCCAGCATCTCTCCCGAGTTCGCATAGGCGTAGGCGAATTTGTCGACGTCCCGGATCTGATACTGGACCGGGATGCTCACGGTCAGGAGGCTGACCGGGACGGAGACTCCGCCGGTCACGTTGGTGGTGCCCGATTCGCGGCTGGCGACCAGGAGGTTGAACTCCTCTTTGTAGTGCGCGACGTTCCACAGGATCGTCTTGCCGTGGTCGTCGTCCTTGGGGACGAAACCGACGTTGAGAGTCTGCACTTCACGGGTCTTGAACCGGTAAACATCGTCGACCGGCCAGGGCGCCTTGAAGTGGACGCCGGGTTCCAGGAGGCCGCCGGTGCGCGCACCGAAGCGTTCCAGCACGGCCTGTTCGCCGGGTTCGATGAAGACCACGCTGGTCGAAGCCACCAAAACCAGAATCCAGATCGCCGCCCATTGGCCGATCTTCTCGCGGACCGTTTGGTAAAACCACGTCTCGGACACCTTGAAGCCGAACTGGTAGTCGAGCGCCTGGCCGGCCGTGCGGAAGAGGGATTCCGGCTGGCCGACAATTCCCACGAGGCGGCTGTCATAGAGGATCCGCGCGATCTTGCCCTTGACTCGCGGCCGATAGATCTCGGCCACCAGGGTCAGCAGCGTCTCGGCCGAAACCAGCCCGAGGAGCACCAGAAGTATCCGCGCGAGGTCGAGGTCGTAGCGGGGATATCCTATCAGGTTCAACGCCAGCGCCGCAGTCACAAGGAACGAAACGTAGGCCCCGAGCAACATGTAGCTGCCGCAGGGCCGGAGCAGCCTCTGGTCGTCCAAGCGGGCCAGGCCCGAAGTGTATTTGCCGATCAGGAACAGGATCAGGCCGAACAGGCCGGTCGTGGTCATCGCGATCGTCGAGCGCTCCTCGCTCACGTCCAGCGCGGCCGTGCCCAGGTAACTCCACAACCACCAGGTTCCGAACCCGGTTCCCGCACAGAGAAGGACCGCGAAGACCCGCACGAAATACTTCTCGAACATCTCGCGCGACTGCCGGGCCGCGAAGGTGTCCGCTTCATCCGTGCTGAAAAGGTTGGTCGAGCTCTTCTGGCGGTTCAGCTCGTCGAACTCGAGCTTCTCGAGCCTTTCCCGCTCCTCCAGACGCATCTGGAAGAAGGCCACCAGCGCGACCAGAAAGCCGACGGCCAGAAGGATGCCGGCCACCAGGCCGGACGCCGACTTCACATACCGCGCCGCCACGAACGTCACCGCCGCGGCCGCAAGGAGGATGAGCCAGTTCACCAGCCCGATTCTGAGGTTGTTCTTCTCCATGTGCTTCAATTGAGCTCGCGCTCTTCAAACAGGATCATCGCCAACGCCAGTGCGGCGCCGCAATAGGCCACGGCGTAGCCGGCGGCCCGGGCCACGTAGCCCCAGGGAATCGATTTCTGGCCCATGTCCAAGGCGTCCACCACCCAGAACAGCTGCCAGTTCGGCGTGACGGCATAGGCTACGTTGGCCCACACCGAACCCTCCCCGGCCGGCCGGCCGAAAAGGTAGTCGGACATCAGCCCCAGCACGAAGACCGCGACGCAGACCGACAGGGTGGGGATCACTTCCAGCCGCGTCGAACAGGCCAGCGCCAGCGCCGCCAGGATCCAAAGCGCCAGAAGGATCAGGATCGCGCACGGGATCATCTGCCAGTTCACTTCCGGCTTGGCCACGGTCCACGGCACCTCGCGGTCGTATTGCCAGATGATGATGAACCCGATGGTCAACAGGAGGGTCAGCGCGAAGACCGCGTCCGACATGAACGTGCGTCGCAGGAAGAAGTTGGAGAGTCCCGCCGCCACATAGGCGGCGGCGATCGACCCGACAAAAATCAGCAGCGACACGTAGTCCGCCGAGCCATACGCATCAAAGGCCATCTTCGACGCCGCCATACAGCCGAGCAGGTTCAGATAGGTGATCACCGCCAACGCCATCATGAGTCCGGCGAACTTGGCGATGAGGAACTGGAAACGGCTGACCGGCTTGGACAATACCGCCAACGCCGTGCCCGTCCGGATCTCCCGGGCAACCGCGGCCGAGGCGTTCAACACCGCGCCGAACAACCCCGACAGGAGCATGACGGCGAGGACCGAGTTGCGAACCAATTTCGGTTCGTCGCCGAAGCCGAAGTAATTCACGCACGACAGGAAGACACAGAAGATCGTCGAGGCCGTGGCCAGCAGCAGGAACACGGGCTGACGAATCAGCTCCATGAACGTATTGGCCGCTATGGTGACGAACTGTCGCATCTATTGGTTTCTTCTAATGCTCGGAAACAGGGCCGGGAACTTAGAGGTCCCGGAACCGTTTGCCAACGGCGAAGCAGGTTAAGATCTCTTCGACCACCAAACCGCCCCGGCGTTCGGGCACTGCGTAAACGGTGCGGGATCGCCAAATCGTTGGAGCGCGGGACCGTAAGCCTTTCATTCCATTGGGGCAAAGTGAGCGTCTGCCCGCACAGCGGACCGGGGATACGCTCCGGAAACCCGAACACCCAAGGCCAGATCCCGAATCACCAGCCGGAACAATGCTGTTCCGGGTAGGGCGGGCTTCCAGCCTGCCCCGTGCTTACTGGCCTCTTTCCTTTTGCGGTCACCTGAGCAGCCTACCCGCATGGCTGTCATCGAAGTGCGCGGGCTGACGAAGGAATTCAGGACCTACAAGAAGGCCCCCGGTTTCTGGGGCGCCGTTCGCGGCCTGGCCAAACGCACCTACGAAACCACCGCCGCGGCCAAAGACGTCACCTTCACCGTGGAAGAAGGGGAGTTGGTCGGGTTCCTCGGGCCCAATGGCGCCGGCAAGACCACCACTCTGAAGATGCTCAGCGGCCTGCTCTATCCGACCCGGGGCGACGCGAGGGTGCTCGGCTACACCCCATGGCAACGCAAGGACGGCTTCCGCCAGCAGTTCGCCCTCCTGCTCGGCCAGAAGAACCAGCTATGGTGGGATCTTCCCGCGCGTGAATCCCTCGAACTCAACGCCAAGATCTACGGCCTCGACCCCGCCCGCTCCCGCAAAACCGTCGACGAACTCACCTCCCTCCTTGGCGTCGGCGAAAAGCTCAACGTCATGGTCAGGGAACTTTCCCTCGGTGAACGGATGAAGTTCGAGCTCATCGCCTCGCTCCTGCACGAACCCAAGGTCCTCTTCCTCGACGAACCCACGATCGGCCTGGACGTCGTCTCCCAGAAGACTGTCCGCGACTTCCTCAAGCACCACAACGCCGCCCGCAAGACCACCATCCTTCTGACCAGCCACTACATGGCCGACATCCAGGAACTCTGCGAACGCGTCATCATCATCGACAAGGGCACCGTCTTCTTCGACGGCAAGCTGGCGACCGTCCTCGACCGCTTCGCCGACTTCAAACTCCTCACCATCCGCTTCACCGGACAGAGCACCTGCTCCGAGGAGGAACTCGCCAGCTACGGCGAGATCACCGAGCGGACGCCCGTCAGCATGACCTTCAAGGTGAAGCGCGACCGCGTCATCCACGTCTGCAAGACCCTCCTCGACCGCCTGCCCGTGCAGGACATCGACATCCAGGAAGTCCCCATCGAGGAAATCATCCGACGCCTCTTCTCCGAATCCAGGCCGTAGGCCGGCCGAAGGGGCATCCACGAAGGACACGAGAAGCGCGAAAAACAACCCGCCCTCGCCTTTCACCGGCGCGACAAGCGAGAATTCCGGCAACAATTCCATGTTTGAACAAGCCTTCAAAAACATCGACGACGTCCTCTGGAAAGACGCCGGCTGCACCAGCGAACTCGACTACACCGAGCAATCCTCCTGGCTGCTCTTCCTGAAATACCTCGACTCCCTCGAAGCCGACAAAGCCACCGAGGCCGCGCTCTCCGGGAAGAAATACGCGTTCATTCTCGACAAGCCCTACCGCTGGGAAAGCTGGGCCGCGCCCAAGGCCCCTTCGGCCGGCTCAGGGCAGACAAGCAAGATTGACCACAACACCGCGCTCGGCGGCGACGACCTCACCGCCTTCGTAAATCAAAAACTCTTCCCCTACCTGATGGCCTTCAAGGCCCGCGCCACCGGCCCGGACACCATCGAATACAAGATCGGTGAAATCTTCGGCGAGATAAAGAACCGCATCCAGAGCGGCTACAACCTGCGCGAGATCATCGACCACATTGACGAACTCCGCTTCGGTTCGCAGGTCGAGAAGCACGAACTCTCCCACCTCTACGAGGCCAAGATCAAGAACATGGGCAACGCCGGGCGCAACGGCGGCGAGTATTACACCCCGCGCCCGCTGGAGCGCGCCATCATCC
>JAYVSO010000003.1:0-13949 GCA_043775315.1 Verrucomicrobiota bacterium | reverse complement strand
CGCCCTCAGTATCTCCGATCCGCCGGTCATAGATGTCATACCCTACGACTACGACATCTATGCTCCGTCCAGATAGGGGTGCTCCGCGTGACGCTTACGTTTGTCCTCGGTGACCAAGAGAAGGTAAGCGTCACGCCGGGCACCCCTATCTGGAAGGGGCATAGAGGTCGTAGCATAACGCTACGACCTCTACGACGCGAGAACCGACAGAGGGACTGGGGTGACGCCTACCGCCATGTGCCGTGCTCCCCAACTGAAAAAAAGCCCCACCCCATGGTGACGCGCCTTCTTCCCTCATAACTCACTTTGATTCCCCCGCCCTTTCTTCCAACCCGAGCAGCCTGGTCTCCAACTGCCCCACCGTCCTGCTTTGCTGGACAAGCTGCTCGAGCATTTTCTCCCGCTCCTTCTCCATGCGTTCGATGAACATGTCTTTGGACCGGTTGGTGATTTGAAGATCCCGGTTCTCTTTCCTCAGTTCAGCGAGTTCATCCGAATCTGGCTCTTCCCTTCGTTTCGGTTCCGCATCATGCGGAACGGTGCGGAAGTTTTCCGAAGGTTGAGGAAGCGGTTCCGGACTGGCTTTGGCGGCCCGAGCCTTCTCCTCGGTGACGTTCCTGCAGCACTTCTGGCTTTCACTCCTTCGAGCCAGCCCGACAGGTGGTCGGTCACCGAAGCGACATTCAAGCTATCGCCGTTCACTTTCTCAGATACATCACTGAGCACCTTCCGAAGTTGAGCCGTGGTTAGTGAACCCGCGCGGGCTTGCCTCTCCACCTGCTCCAACTCCACCGCCACGCGCAGAGCTTGGTTTTTGTCTGTCGTCTTTGTGGAGCGCTTCAATTGCCGTCCGTTGCGATCAGTGAAGCAAGCTATCCAGAAGCGGGATTCTTCACGACGGATGACAGTGGCCATGACCTGAGAATAAAAGCGGGAATAAATAGTTCAAGACACACGCTTCAAAACAGACGTTAACTGCTGGTTATTAACACTTCGAAAAAGGAGAATCGAGACGAGGGTTCGATTCCCTTCACCCGCTCCATTTTCTCCTTCAAGGACTTACAGAACAAACGGCATCAGGGATAACTGCTTGGGATAACATCTTGCATGAGATGTCCGGGGATGTTTGAACGTGTCCAAGGGTGGCACCACCTATCCGCGAGCGGCAAATTTCTGTAGTTCTGAAAGGTCGCCCGTCAGACAAGCCCCGGCCCCTTGGTGGCGCTGTCCTTATGGCTGGCCCAGCCAAGTCCCGGCGCAGGATCAGGCAACCGATACCATCATCCTTCGGGAAGTTCGATGCCGAGCCTCAAAACGAAGGAGTCAACAAAACGTGGGACTGACTTTCGCAAGTGGAGCAGGACTTCCCCGATGGGCTTTTTTCTGGCGGTCGCGATTGCGCTGATCTTTGAAACGAACACGCCGGGATCAATCGAGTAGAGGGTTATCAGAAATTCCGCCGGATGCCGGGCCACTACTCCAAATGGTTCAAGCGCCTCCTTTTTGAAATGCTTCAGGTTGAAGGTCACGATCACTTCGGCCTGATCCTTGATCGCTGCGGCAAGCACGTGCCTATCTCCCTCATCATTCGTGGCCATCGATTCAAAGGGCTCAAAACCCTGGATCATGGCTTCTGGAAAGTGCTTCTCTACTTCGGCTCTCCATTTGTCGGAAAGAGCCTTCGGCCATTTTTGGGTCAGTTTGTGCTGCTGGGTATTCTGCACCTCATCAAGGATGCGCGGAGTCCACCGTGGCAAGTAGAGGCGAGGGGTTTCTGCCAGTCTCAGCAGAAGATCGCAGAGACTGGCATTAGCAAGAACGCAGGCGTCGAGAACGACATTGAAGTCAGCGTGCATGTTCCGGTTCAACCGCGTCGTAAAGTCCGGCTTTGTCCACTTCGTCCATCAGCTGATCAAGCCCCTGACGACGTTCATGGTCCCGGTGTTTGCGGTATTCCATCAAGTCCTTGAGATAGATCCTCCTATGGGAGCCAACCATATGGAATTTGATGGCGCTCGCATCCAGCAACGACACCAAGAACGGCCGCGATACTCCCAAACAGTTCGCAGCTGCCTGCGTTGTCAGGCTTTCGTTCTCGGGAAACAGGACGATCACCTTCCCTTCCCGCATATCCCGAACAACCCGCACTAGGTGGTGAAAGACGGCATCAGGCAGTTCGATCTCCACGCCTTCACGACCGCACAGTTTTGGGCGATCCTCCAATTGGACCAATTCATTCAATTTGTCCAACTGAGTGCGTTCCTCGCGCGTCAGCGACGATGGATCAAGACGGTTTTCAGTCAGAGTTTTCATACAAATTTAGTATCGACGAGATACCGATTTGCTCAAAGCAACAAAAGCAATAATCGCAACAACCGCAATATTGTTTCATTTCGCTCAGTGATCGAAAAATGGCTGTTAAATCGAAATGGAAAACAAAACTGAACAGCGGAGATACTACGGGTGGTGGTGGTGGCACTTTTTCAAACTACCAGTTGTATCACCTAGCATTCTGCCCTTGTTGCTACGCCTTCGGCATATACCTGAAATCCCCATCTTCAATCGATGGAGCAAGGATTGATGACTTGGTTCGACCAATCGGCAGCTCTGCTCCAGTCTGTCGTTTCTGAAGCTCCGCATGGAGCAACTTTGGATTGGCCAGATAGGTCAGTGCGAACGGTGTTCCCGCTGTTCCGATAACGTAGACGGAACCATAGCCCAACAACCGCCCAAGGATCGGCTCTAAGAGGTAGATTGATTCGATGTTCCGCAATGGGATCTCTGCCGATCGACGAAGGATGAATCCGGTTTGAAACGAGAGTTTATCCGCCGTGAGCACAACTTCCGATTTGGCGAACGCAATCCAGACCAAGACTGCCAACACCACGTCCAACAGAAGCAACGGGATCGTGGGTATCGCGAGAATCCAGATCGGTGCCGTGCTGCCAACCATGCTGCCGACGACTTGGACGAGGACCGCTGCTGCCACTAACGGAGCGAAACTAACCACTGCCAATACGCCCACCGGCACAAACATTCCCCAATGAAGGCGAAACCGGAGCGTTCCCGTCGTCTGATGTGTTGTGTTCATGGTCCTTGAGAAATCCCACCGGGTATATCGGCCAAGCAGCTCTCAGACCTTAAATCTCAATCCGTCAGCTCTTGTGGCTGGACCGCCCAAGTCACCGGCAGCTTCTCAAAGGCCGCCCACGGTGCCATTACGGCGGAACGCGAAAGGCTGGCTTTGTCGTCGTTTTTGGACGCCGGAATAGAGGCAGTGAAAGCTACGGCAAAAGAACTGTCCGGTAGAACCGTTGCGAATTCTTTGAGGAGTCAGGGTCGATCCAGAGAAATGGGCTTTCTGAAATCCTTACTGTCGCCGCATTGGTCCAAGACGGCGGGTTGGAAATCATCGTCGAGAACTCAACGCGGTAGCTCCTGCCAACTTGGCCGGCGATGGACAAACCGGCATAGAACCCGATGCCCAAGATCCCTGTTGGCACCATGCCGTAGGTGATTCGCCGGATTCGCTGGTTTCCAGTGTCGGCGATGTAGATTCGAGCGTCAGGACCGATGGCGATTCCACCTTGGTTCACCAGCTTGAATTGAGCCTGCCAGCCTTCCCCGTCTTTGAACCCAAAGGCGGAAGCACCAGCGAGAACCGAAGGGGTTCCCTGTGATAGCCGCCCAACTTGTGTCATGTCTCCAAGGCCGAAGAACGTTCCGCTGGAATCAACGGCAAGCGGGCCGCCGTAGTTCCACGAATGGACCGTTGTCACCGCTCCGGCTTGGGTGATCCGCCTCAGCAGGCCACCGTCTGAAACCCAAATGTTATCCGCTGAATCAACCGCGAGATGCCTCGGCATCCAGAAGCTGGAGAAAATTCCTGTGCCGTCAATTGATCCGTTGTCCCCGGACCCTGCGAATACGGAGAAGGCTCCATTCGTTAGGCGATAGATTCGACGTTGACCTTCGCTGGAAACAAAAATGATTCCTTTCGAGTCGCGGCAGATGCCCGTCGGCTGCGAAAGATTGGTTGAGCCCAAAACTGCCAGTGCGCCATTGGGTGCGACGCTCCAAACCTGAAAATCCTGAAAGTTGAGTCCCCGACCCGCTAGAAACAGGTTGGTGCCGTCGGTAGTCATGCCCCTGACATAGGAACCCGCTTCAGTGGGTATCACTGTCGGCAGGGAGGAAACGGAAAAGGTGTGATCAATCTTGCGGATAACCCGGTTTCCCGAATCCCAGATGTAAACATTTGTCGCAAAGTCCACAGCCAAGAAGTTCGGAGTGTCAAACATCGTCTGGGTTCCCTGACCGTTCACCAATCCTGTGAACCCGGAACCTGCTATGGTTTCGACGTAGACGTTGGCGACGTAGCCTGTTTGGCCGCTTGCAGGCGGACTGCACAAAACCGCGAACACGGCGACGAACACCAAAACGAGAATGGACCTTTTACTCACAGCTTCATCTAGCACCGCGAGCGGGTGTGTCAGCAAAGAAAAACCGACCCGGCGCAGGCGGCCTGCAATATCGGTTCCGTCCTACGCCGTGAGCACCCACCGAATCGTGCGCGATGTGTTCGGTGTGCTGCTGCGCTTCAACACGGCCCTATTCATCTCACGGAAACCACGTCTCGGCCTTGACGACGACGCCGTGGTCGAGGACTTGGGCCGTGCGGGTGCCGCCGGCGTAGGTGAACTGCACCTGGTTCGTGGTAGTGAAGCAGTAGCCTGAAAAATACTCCGGCAGCCTGCCCCGTGAATCCAACGCATGCACCGGAGCGTTGCGGATGTAGTAGAAAGGCCGGCCTTCAACCGATGTCTCGCCGGTCTTCATGCCCTGCATGTAGAGTCCACCGCGCGTGGCTGTGATGGGCTTGCCAATGACACTCCGCCAGCCGTTGGTGGATTGTCTGGAGGATGCCTTGCCGCCCGATTTCCCCTTGGCCATGGCTTCGACCATGACCGGGCGCAGATCGTAGACATTGGTGCCGATCATGCGTTTCCAGTTGGTGACGCCAGCGGACTGACCATGGGCGGCGACGGCGAGCAAGGCGAACAACAGCGCAGCAAGGATGGTGACGGGTTTCATGGGTGCGACGACTTTCGGTCAGTTTTTGAGATGTTTCCCACGCGGACGATTCTTGTCCACTACGTCTCGCAGAGTAGATGCCTTGGTGGTCGCCTAGGGCAAAAAAAACGTCTGGTGCAACGGGGTGAAGTTGGTTGCGGGTTGGCTCCCCGTGTCGGCTTTCGGCATTTGTGCGCTTCGTGATTTTTTCACTAGCTCTCGAAAATCGGATGCGCTGTCGCAAAACCTGCTTTCCCAGATCGTTGAAGAGTTTCCTTTGACGGTGGGGGCATGCCGGTGCGTTTGCGCTCGCGAATGTCTTGCGTGTGCCGCGTTCCCAATAGTCAGAGCTTGTCATGGTGGTCTTCGGTTTCAGCCCCTGAGAAGTTTCGGGAGTAGCTGCCAGCTACTCCTTTCCTGCCCCCCACTCCCATCCCAGCCCATTCTATATGGGCTTGGGAGTTGGGAGTTGTATGTTGGTCCGAGCTCCCATGGGAGTAGTTTGGGAGCGGTCTGGGAGTTGGGAGTCCGGTGTCATTTCTTTGGCGAGTAGATGCCAGCCACGACCAGCAAAAGCTTGGCCTTCGGATAGTCCCGGGTGATGCGGTGGTTTGCGCTGGATTCGGACAGCTTCGCCCGTTCCATAAGCGATGCCTTCAACTCCCCGAACTTCATTCCAGCCCGGCCCTCAAAGGCTGCTTCCAGCTCGGCTCGGTATTGCGCCAACTTCTCGGGTTTCACGTTCGGACTGCCCTCCGCGCAGGACATGTGCATTCCGGCCGCGTCGTCCCAGCGGAACCGCACGCCGTCGTCATCGGTGATTGGAGCGCCTCGTTGTTTGTCGCTTAACGCTGTCGTGATTTCACCGGCCTTCTTGAGCTTCAGGTTTGTCTCGGATTTTCGTTCTAGCTGGCTTCCAAGATGCCCTCGTGTCTTCTCTCCGGTTCCCGGCCCGTTGGCTGGGTTTTGGTGAATCACCAAAACGATGGGGCATCTATTGGCGATGGCCAATCCGTGCAGCTCCGCAACCAGCCCGTTGCCTTCTTCGGTTTTGTTCACGTCGGAAACCAAGTCGGCCACGCCGTCGATGATGATGGAGTGGATTAACCGCCCTTCCTTGGCTTCGCGCTCGATGGCAGCCCGGACCAGAGCCCGGCAACGGCTCGGTTTCTCGCCCGACAACAGATAGCTCTTCAACCAGTGCGGTGGCGGGCTGCCAGCGCGGCGTAGGGCATTGTGGACAAGCTTAAAATGATCTTCGCGGCTCTGCTCCGTGTCGAAATGGAGCACGGTCTTACCGTCGGAGTTTTGGGAGCCGATGCGGAATGTGTCTGCGCCATCAGGGTCAGAAAATACCGACGCAATCATGGCTCCGACGAACGCGGATTTGCCCGCCTTGGCTTGCGCACTGATGGTGCAAAGATTTCCCGGCGTCGCCAACGGCTTCCCCGCCAAAGTGAATGCGGGAATCACCAGCTCAGGCGGATTCGCCAAGTCAAACTGGCGAACATCCAGAAACCTAAGCAGCTCCGGGTTGTTTCCACCTGTCAGGAGGGTCTTCAGCGAGTCGGTAGAGTGCTGCCATTCACCGATCAGGCTGGCCGTTTCCCCCAGATGCCCATTCACCCTTGCGAGCCCCTCGGTATGGTGCCGGATAAGCATCCGCTTTGCATATTGCTCGCGGACTGTCTTGGCGTATGTGCCCACCATTGCGGGGCTCGCTACCATGTCCGGATGCGATGCGACGTAAGCCCGGCCCCCGGCGTCGTCGAGTTTGCCTCGGTTCCGAAGCCATCCCGGAACCGTTATGAGGTCGATCCGTTCGCCTGCCGTGTGCATCGCCAAAATCTCTTCGGCCAGCGTTTGGTGCCGGATGTCGTAAAACGCGCTAGGATCTCCCCCGATCGACTCCAGCAGCTCCGGGACGCAATCGTCAGGGGCTAGGAGCACACATCCGAGAACGGCTTGCTCGGCTTCTGTGTCGTGCGGAGGCAACGGGTCATCGGGACGCGTGCTCATCGCGTGGGCAACCCTTCGGGCAGGCCGTCAATGTAGTCGCGGATCGACTGGACATGGAAAAGGCGGATGCCCTTCTTCGCGCCCTTCTTCACGATGGCTTTGCTGCGGATCAACCCCTGCCCTGATAGGTTGTAGAGTTCCGCCCGGCTGAAACCCTCGATCCGCTCCATCGGGCGCGGAGGGCGAACCCATTCCGAACCGCTGTTGATACTCCGCCCGTTGCCGCTGTTGTTTGTTGTTATTGGCTGTCGCATACGAGCGAAAGCCTGCGGACGGCGTGGCGGGAAATCTAAGGCGTGATCGTAACAAGAAAACGGCCTTGGATGTTACGAACTTTCAATAGCGGGACACTTGCCAGCCTTCGTCGGGGAATGAGCTTTCGACCTTATTCCAAGCGCAAATACTCGCGCTCCAATGGTCGAAGATCGCCTGTCGCCGACTCCTCTCGCGACTGTAGCGCATCTTCATTTGGCTTTCGGTCAGCGATTCAATTCCGGGAAGGTCGCCAAGTTCTTTCCACCTAGGATCTGGCGTTTCCTCTCCCAGCATTCGGGCTCTGGCTGAATCGTCGGAGCCTGAAGCTGTGGATTTGATCCAAAACAGTCTCCGGTCTTCAGACCACTCGGATTCCGGAAGCGCATGGTAGTTAGTGACGGCCTTCAGAAGATCCGCCATCAAAACAGGATTCTCCCGATAGGCTGAAGCGAATCTTCTGGCGAGCCACGCGGGCATTAGTGTGTGCCGATTGTCCGCGATGGAATCAGCCACGGACCACGCCATGATCGGCGATGCCAGAACGTGCAGGGTTCTTTGATCGGCCAATTCCCGATAGTCGCCGGTGATCTTTTCCAAGCCGTGGATCTGCAAAAGATCCTTCTCAGCCTGTCTTTTTGCGTCGGCTTCAGCGATGAACTCTTTGCCGAGGATCTCCTGCACCTGTTTATCCAAGAACGTGTCCCATGCGATATTTCCCGGCAGGATCTGCCCATGTGCGGCCGGTTTCATGGATTCAAGTCCGGCAGCTTCGCCAAAGCGGCGCGTTTTGTTTCGCTGTCAACGTGGGTGTAGTTCCTCGAAATCGCTTCCGATTCGTGGCCGATGATGTCCATGACCACGGCGGCGGAAACGCCAGCCCGTTTCAGCAACGATGTCGCGGAATGCCGGAGGCTGTGGAATGTCAGCGCGGATTGCTTTCGGCGTTTGGTCCGGCCCTCGCCCTTGGCCCGGTGTTCTCCTCGCGACTCCACCAAGCCCACGGACGCCATCAGCTCGAAGAACTCGTTGCTCAAGCCGGACACGTTGCGATCCGCCAGCGATGGCATCAGGAACGCCTTCGGGTCGTCGGATGAAGGGAGCGCGGCAATGTGTGAGGCCAACGGGCCAGCCAGAGGAAGAATCTGGACCCTGCCCGTCTTCCGCGTCTGCACCGTTACTTCGTGGCTGGCAAGGTCGAGATTGGACCAACGGAGATTGGCGAGGTCGGACAGGCGCAAACCGGTGTAGAGCCCGAAGAGCGTCGCCGTCCTCCAGTCCGGGGATGCGGCTCCTAGGATCTTCTTCAGTTGCGGAAGGGTGAACGCCTCGCGCTTGTGCCGGTCTTCAACGCCTAGGTTATCCACCATGCGGCCCGGATTCCGGTCAAACGCCCCGGCTTTGACCCCGCGCTCCAGACAAACACGGATGACCTTCAGGTGGCAATTCACCGTGGAACCGCTGACTTCTTCGGCAATGGCATCGCGGTAGTGTTCCACGTCCAATGCCCGGAGAGTGGGCAGCGGCTTCGCAGCCTTGGCCCCAAGCCAACGGAGGAACCGATCCTTGACCGTGCGATAGCGCTCAACGGTGCCTTGCTTGCGCTCTTGCTGGAATGCCTTGAACCACGCCTCGAAATGCTCACGGATCGTCGCCTGAGACAACGGCGTGCCGATCTCCGTCATGATCTCGGCAACCTTGGATTCGATAACCTTGCGGGCGCGTTCCTCGGTCAATCGGCCGGAACGGGCTTGGTCCTCCACGGACTGAAGCTGCCAGCACAGCTTCCCGGCCTCCCGCTTGTCCGTCGTAAGCGAGGACGTGGCGCGGCGGCGTCCGTTCCGGTCAACGTAATGGCAGAACCAGTTTTCTTTCCCTCGCCGCTTGTGGACGCTCGCCATGGGATAACCGTATGGGATAACATCCAGCCTTGTCCAGCAATGTCCATAACTGCGCTTTCATTGGATTTTTCTAAACTTATTGCATTGCCACTGGCCACGAGGGTTCGATTCCCTTCACCCGCTCCATCCGTCCCAGTCGCTCCCCTTCGTGACTGTTTCCCCGTGCGGCGTCCCTTCTGGAGGCAATGCGCTCGAAGTCCGTCCTTCCAGCACGACTTGAGCCCTTGCGGATGCGAGGCACCGACAAAACGGACCAGAGCAGAAGTGCATTTTCCGAAGGTGCAGGTGGAATCCCAAAGAAACCTGCACTCCCCGCTGACCGTCCGCCTCAACAGCCATGACAGGCGCATCAGCACCATCGCCTTCCTGCCTCGTGCCGGGCGCTGCATCAACCCAACAGAACGCTCACCCGTCGACGTCCGGGAACGCCACCGATTTTGAAGGAAAATGCCCCGCAGCCAGTTCATTCTTCCGCCACGCATGAAAGCCCTGCTTGTTCTGATTGCCGTCTTCGAACTTTGCCGCCTTTCCACCCAAGCGGCGGACAAGCCCAACATCGTCTACCTGCTCGTCGATGATCTCGGATATGCAGACTGCGGGTTCATGGGCCGCACTGACATCCGCACGCCCCACATCGACAAGCTGGCGAAGGAGGGCACGATCCTGAGCTCGTTCTACGTGCAACCGGTATGTTCACCCACGCGGGCTGCCTTGATGACGGGGCGTTACGCGACCCACACCGGCGTCTATACGATCGTTCGTCCGGGAGCGCCGTGGGGCCTGCCCCTCGCGGAGCGGACGCTGCCGCAGGCATTGAAAGAAGCCGGATACCAGACGGCCATCTGCGGCAAGTGGCACCTCGGCGAATTCCAGCCGGACTACACCCCCACGCGCCGCGGATTCGACCAGCAGTATGGGCACATGTTCGGAGCGATCGATTACTTCACACACATCCGCGACGGCAAACATGACTGGTATCGCAACGATAAGCCCTCGACGGACGAAGGCTATTCGACCCATCTCGTGGCGAAGGACGCCTGCCGGATCATCCGCGAAAAGCCCGCCGGCAAGCCGCTGTTCCTCTACGTGCCCTTCAACGGCATCCATGGGCCGCATCAGGTTCCCGAGAGCTACAAGGCTCCCTACAGGAGCCTGGCCGAGCCGCGTCGCACCATCGCCGGCATGCTCGCGGCCGTGGATGAAGCCATTGGGCAAATCACGGCGGCGCTCGACGAAACCGGGATCCGCAAGGACACGCTGATCATTTTCTCCAGCGACAACGGCGGCCCCAATCCGGGCAAAGTGACGATGAACACGCCGTTGCGCGCCGGCAAAGGCACCATCTACGAAGGCGGCATGAGGGTGTGCGCCTTTGCCAATTGGCCCGGACGGATCGCCGCCAATTCGACCAACCGGGAACCAATGCACGCCGTCGACTGGTATCCCACCCTGCTCAAACTCGCAGGAGCCGCGACCGAGCAAAAGCTGGCTCCTGACGGCCTCGACATCTGGCCGACGCTGATTAAAGGCGCAAAGTCGCCGCACGACGCAATCCTGCTGATGGGCACCGTCCCGGGCAAAGCGGCCATCCGGATGGGCGATTGGAAACTACTCGTCAACGCCAGCGAAAAGGATGCGGAGGAGGCGACGGCCGATGACGGAAAATTCTCAGGAGACGTGGAGCTCTACAACCTCTCGGACGGCATCGGCGAGAGGAACAATCTGGCCGCCTCGAGGCCTGACAAGGTCAAAGAACTGCGAGCGCGTCTCGCCATGTTTCTCAAAGACGCCGCACCTCCCGGAAACTCCATTGCGCAGGCCGCTGCCGGCAAGAAATCAAAGAAGAAACAACCCTGATGAAACGCGATAAGCCGATCGGCGACCTTCTCTCCCGGTCCGATCAAACAAAGGCGCTTCTCCCGACCATAAAATGAAAGCCTTCCTGCTCCTGCTGTTGGTGGCCCTGGCCACCGGCAGCCCGGTCTCCGCAGCCGGGAAACCCAACATCCTGCTCATCCTCGCCGATGACCTCGCGTGGTCCGACCTCGGGTGTTACGGGAGCGAGATCAGGACCCCGCACCTCGATGCGCTAGCGAAGGACGGGCTCCGGCTGACGCAATTCTACAACTCGGCCCGTTGCTCGCCCACCCGCGCGAGCATCCTCACCGGACTGCACCCGCATCAGGCGGGTTTTCCGAACCTGAGCGGCACGTTGCCGAAGAACTCCGCGACCATTCCAGAGGTGCTGAAGCCCGCCGGCTACCGGAGCTACATGGTGGGCAAGTGGCACCTCAACCAGAACAATCCACCGACGGAACGGGGCTTCGACGAGTTCTACGGGATGCTCGGCGGCTTTAATTCGTGCTGGCAGGAAGACCCGTTCTACACCCGGTGGCCGAAGGGACGACCGAAGCGGATTTATGCAAAGGATGCTTTCTACTCGACGGATGTGTTTTCGGACTACGCAATTGATTTCATCACCGATGGCCAGAAAAGCGGTGGGCCATGGTTCATGTATCTCGCCTTCAATGCGCCGCACTTCCCGCTGCACGCGCCCGAGGCGGACATCGCGAAGTATGAGGGGCTGTATTTCGAGAAAGGCTGGGACCACATCCGCGAGGATCGACTGTCACGGATGAAGGAACTCGGCCTCGTGCCTGGCAACCTCGGGCTCACGCCGCGGAGCAATGTGCCCGCGAACAAGTTCAACACGCAGACCGGCTGGGCCGACAAGGACAACCCCGCATGGGATTCTCTTCCGGAGGATCGCCGCCGCGACCTTGCCCGGCGAATGGCGGTGTATGCCGCGATGGTGGATCGTATGGATGCCGCCATCGGACGCGTGGTGGCGCACTTGAAGACGACCGGGCAGTTCGACAACACCGTCGTCTTTTTCCTTAGCGACAACGGCGCATGCGCCGAATGGGATCCGTGGGGCTTCGACAAGAACAGCGGGCCGCAAAACGTGCTGCATGCCGGCGAGGACCTGAAGACGGTTGGTGCCCCGGGAAGCTACGTGAGCTACGGAAGCGGCTGGGCCAATGCGTGCAACACGCCGTTCCGCCTCTACAAGCACTACAACCACGAGGGCGGCATTCGCTCGCCATTCATCGTCCATTGGCCGGCTGGATTGAAGGCCAAGGGGCTCGCGTCGGGACCGGGCTACATCACCGACTTCATGCCCACGATCTGCGCGCTTACCGGCGCGACGTATCCGAAGGATCGCGAGGGCATTTCAATTCTGCCCCAGGAAGGCATCAGCCTGTTGCCCGCGTTCCATGGCGAGCCGTTGCCGAAGCGGCCGATCTTCATCGAACATGAAGGCAACCGCAGCGTCCGAGACGGTGACTGGAAGCTCGTCGCACTGCAGAACACGCCCTGGGAGCTATACAAAGTCGCCAACGACCCGACGGAAATGACCGACCACGCCGCGAAAGAACCGCAGCGGGTGGTGGCAATGGCGAAAGCGTGGGACGAGTGGGCCGAACGTTGCAGCGTGGTCGAGAAGCGCGCCGCCAAACCGATCCGACAAGCACAGGCCGGCCCTCCCGAGAACCCACAGATCGCCAACCGGCCACTCACCATCCGCTGCGACGTGGAGACGACGGCCAAGAACGGAGTCATCCTTGCCCAGGGCGGAAACCAGCACGGCTACGCGTTGCATCTCAAGGACGGCCGCCTCGTATTTACTGTCCGCATCGACGGAAAACCCACCGCGATTACTTCGCCCGCGGAAGTGCCGGCAAAAGTGTCCATCACCGCGACGCTCGGAGCCAAAGGCTTGATGACCCTCACGGTGAACGGCACGCGGGTTGCCACGGGCCAGGCGCCCGGACTCATCCCAAAGCAACCGCAGGACGCCCTCTCGATCGGCGAGGATGCCAGGACCGCAGTCGGCGACTATGAAGCGCCCAATCCGTTGAGCGGAAAGATCACGAACATCCGCGTTCTTACCCGATGAACCCATGAAAAGGCTCGTTTTATTCGTCCTGCTCGGGCTCGCCGTCCACCGATGCGAAGGAGCCGAGTCCGCAAGCGCCAGACCCAACATCCTCGTCGTCCTCGCGGATGATTTCGGCTGGGGCGATGTGAGCTGCTACGGCGGCAGGGTGCCGACCCCGGCGCTCGACCGCATGGCGAAGGAAGGAACCCGTTTCACGCAATTCTACGTGGCCTCGCCGATCTGTTCGCCATCGCGTTGCGGCATCATCACCGGCCAGCAGCCGGGCACGTGGCGCATCACCAGTTTTCTTCAAACTCGCAAGGGCAACCGCGAGTGCGGGCAGGCGGACTTCCTCGATCCCGCCGCGCCGTCGTTGCCACGAACGTTGAAAAACGCCGGCTACGCCACCGCGCACATCGGCAAGTGGCACCTGGGCGGCGGACGTGATGTGACGAATGCCCCGAAGTTCGCGGCCTACGGCTACGACGTTGGGATGGGAACCTACGAAAGCCCGGAGCCGCATCCCGACATCACCGCGACGAACTGGATCTGGTCGCCGCAGGACAAGGTGAAGCGATGGGACCGCAGCGCGTGGATGGTGGACCGCACGCTGGACTTCATGCACGCGCACACGAACCAGCCGTGCTTTGTGAATCTCTGGTTTGATGACACGCACACGCCCTGGGTGCCGCACGAGGACGGCGCCGGACCGAACACGCGCAAGAGCTACACCGCCGTGCTCAAGGAGATGGACCGCCAGA
>JAYVSO010000002.1:0-19737 GCA_043775315.1 Verrucomicrobiota bacterium | reverse complement strand
ATCAAGTGACCACACTCATGCACGAGGAGCAGCAGCACGAAGCCCAGCGCGAACCACCAGCCATACATCATGGTATAGACCCAGATCATCAGCACCATTGAGCCGCCCGTCTTGAGGACCACCGGAAAGAACTTCAGCAACGGGAGGATCAGGAGTTTGATTTGGCCGAAGAACTTCAGCCCGAGAATTCCGACCACACCGAGGGGACCAAGGATTTTCTTCCACTTGGATTTGGGCGCGGGCGGCGTGGGCGGCGACGGCTCCGACCGGAAAGGCGGGCGCAGGCCCGGCGCGGCAGCGGTCGGATAGCAGACCGGCGGCGCGGCCGGAGTCGTGGCGGATGGTTCCATGCCCGGATTTATCGACATGAAGACGCAGCCGGTCAAATTGTTTGCGGCTCGAGGCCAAACGGCATGGGCTGAAAGCCTGACCTACCTCACCGCGCTTCCCGTTTCTTGCAATCAGGCCCTCGCCGCCTAATATCGCGACCCATGAGTTTTTACGAGAAGCTGAAGTTTAATGCCGACGGACTCATCCCGGCCATCGTGCAGGAGCAGTCCACCGGGCGCGTGCTCATGATGGCGTGGATGAACCGCGCCTCGCTCGAAACCACGATCAAGACCGGGCGCACCCATTTCTGGAGCCGGTCCCGCCAGAAGTTCTGGATGAAGGGCGAGAGCAGCGGCCACGTGCAGGTGGTGAAAGACGTCTCGTTCGACTGCGACGGCGACACGCTGCTGATCCAGGTGGAGCAGACGGGCGCGGCCTGCCACGAGGGGTTCCAGTCGTGTTTCTTCCGCTCGGTGGAGCAGGACGGCGAGGCGTTCCGCGAAACGGAGGCGCGCCTCCAGTCGCCCGACGAGATCTACGGCAAGAGGGCCTGAGCCGCCTCCGCTGATGGAAATCATCGTCGACGCAAGCAGCCGCTGGTGGTGGGGAAGCCTCCTGGCCTTGCTGGCCGGCCGGGCGCTGGATCTTCTAAGCACCTGGATCTCCACGCCACGGCTGGAGAACGAGGGCAATCCCCTGTCGCGCCGGCTCGGTTGGCGCGGAGGCATCGCCTTTAGCATCTTGATCAGCTTCGGCGCGGCGTTTGTGCCGTTGATCGCGATCATCCTGACGACGACGAGCTTCCTCATCGCGGCGGAGAATTTCCGCTCGGCGTGGCTTATGCGGACGATGGGGGAGCACAGCTACCGCGACTGGTATCTAAGGCGCGTTTCCGAAACGCCGCGCTCGCTTTACTTCGGCTGCCTGCTGGGGAAGACAGCGCCGTTCATCCTGCTGGGAGTGTTGCTGGCGGTGTTCAGCGGGTTGCGTCCGGTGCCGTTCGGCATGGGCATCGGGATGGTGGGATACGGATTGGCCGTGCTGTTCTACACGTGGCTGGCGCGGCGGGGATGATGCGAAGGCCCGGAGGGCCAGTCAGGAAATTAGCCGGTGGCGCGAGCCACCGGTGTCGCCCAATAAACAGGTCCGCCCTGAAAGGGCGGTGGACATGGGATCAACGCCCGCCTTCCGTCGCCCCTTCAGGGCGAATTCCAACCGAGCCCGAGACCGGTGGTTTGCACCACCGGCTAATATCCGAACGCACCTCTGGTGCTTCAGGAGCCTTGGGCGTTTAGGCTCATTCCAGGAATCGTTCCAGTTCCTCTTCCAGCCGGGCGAGGGGCATTCCCACCACGTTGGTCAACGATCCGTCCACGCACTCCACGATCAGCTCGCCATGGTCCTGGATGGCATAGGCACCGGCCTTGTCGAGCGGCTTGATCAACGACAGGTAGCGCCGGATCTGGGCGCGGGTCAGCGGTCGGAATGTGACTTCGGTGCGATCGGAAAAGAGAACCTGCCGATGTTTCCGGAGGTGGACCAGGCAGACGCCGGAGACGACTTCGTGGGATTTCCCGGACAGTTCGACGAGCATCCGTTCGGCATCGGCCAGGTCGACGGGTTTGGCGAAGAGCCGCGTGCCGAGGGCAACCACCGTGTCGACGCCGATGACGAGGGCGTCGGGGTGTTGTTTGGCAATGACGCGGGCTTTCCGGTAGGCGTTGAGCTGCGCGATCTCGGCCGCGGTCAGCATCTCGGTCTCGGATTCCGCCGTGTGGCTGGGAACGACGGCGAACTTGATCCCGATGTGCTCGAGGAGTTCCTTCCGTCTCGGAGAAGCGGAAGCGAGGATGACGGTTGGCAGGCTCATGATCCAACCCGAGCAAACGCCAGCAGGGTCAAGTTTCCAAGAACGATCAAAACCCCGCCAAGGATGCAGATTGCAGTTTGGTGGATGCTCCTTTAAGCACCAGCAATGCGCTTCATCGGCAGTGTGATCGAGAAACTCCAGCGGCATCCCAAACGCATCGTGTTCCCGGAAGGCACCGAGCCGCGCGTGATCCAGGCGGCCCGGCAGTTCTATTCGCTCCGACTCGGCGTCCCGATCCTCCTCGGCGACCGGTCCAAGGTCAAAGAAGCGGCCGAACGTCTCAACGTCTCCCTCGAAGGAGTGCGCATCACGAACCCGGCCGAAAGCGAGGAACTGGACGGTTTCGTCCGCCGGTTCGAGAAGCTCCGCCGGTCGAAGGGCATCAAGGAACGAGAGGCCCGCGACGCGATGCTCAAGCCGAACTACTTCGGCGCGATGATGGTCGCCATGCACCAGGCGGACGGCTTCATCTCCGGCACGAGCGAGGTTTCCGGCAGCGTCCTGCGGCCGCTATTCCAGATCATCAAGGTCGCGCCCAAGGCCACGACGGCTTCGAGCTGCATGGTGATGGAAGTCGAGGACACGAAGTTCGGCGACAGCGGCGTCATCTTCATGGCGGACTGCGGCGTCATTCCCGAACCGACGGTGGACCAGCTCACGGACATCGCCATCTCCACCGCGCGCCTTGCCCGCCAGCTCACCGGCCAGCGCGCCCGAGTGGCCCTGCTCTCCTACTCGACCAAGGGCAGCGCCACCGCGCCCACGATCGGCAAGATGCAGGCGGCCACGGCGCTGGCCCAGCAGCGCGCGCAGGAGATGGGGCTGGAAGCCGATTTCGACGGCGAGCTCCAGGTCGATGCCGCGATTATCCCCGAGATCGCCCAGCGCAAGCTGCCGGACAGCAAGGTCGCCGGACGGGCCAACGTGCTGGTGTTCCCGGATCTGAACTCGGGCAACATCGCCTCCAAGCTCGTCCAGCACATGGCCCGCGCCAACGCCTATGGCCAGATCCTCCTCGGACTGGACCGCCCCGCGTCCGACGTCTCCCGTGGCGCCTCGGCCCACGACATCCTCGGTGTCGCCGCCATCATCGGCCTGCAGTCGATCGAGTATTCCAAGCTGTATCCGGAAGCCGGCCGAGTGCTGCCCGGCGACGAATAATTCCAAGGAGCCGTTCCCCATCCATCCGAGACGATGAACACCTCCACGCCACGCGTCTTCATTGCCGCCACCCGCCAGAACGACGGCAAGACCACCACGTCCCTCGGCCTCCTGGCCGCGCTCCAGAAAACCTTCCCGCGCGTCGGCTACATCAAGCCTGTGGGCCAGCGCTTCGTGGAGATCGAGGAGAGTAAGATAGACGAGGACACGGTGCTGATGGACAAGGTCTACAACCTGAACTGCCCGCTGACGGCCATGAGCCCCATCGCCATCGAGCCGGATTTCACCCGCAAGTATCTCCAGGCCTCGAACAACGAGGCCCTCGTCCGCAAGATCCAGAAAGCCTTCGACCGCGTCGCGTGGGAGAAGGATTTCGTGCTCTGCGAGGGCTCGGGCCATGCCGGAGTCGGCTCCGTCTTCGATTTGTCCAACGCGCAGGTCGCGAAGGTCCTCGGGGCCAAGGTCATCATCGTCAGCCAGGGCGGCATCGGGAAACCCATCGACGAAGTCTCGCTCAACCAGGCCCTGTTCCAAAAGGAGGGCGTCGAGATCATCGGCGTGATCCTGAACAAGGTCCTGCCCGACAAGCTCGACTACATCACGGAGTTCGCCCGGCGCGGCCTCAAGCGCAAGGGCCTCGAACTTCTCGGCGTCCTTCCTTATCAGCCGATCCTCTCCAGCCCCACCATCCAGCTCGTGCAGGAGGAACTGCAGACCGAGCTGATCCACGCAGGAGGCCCGGTCACCAACAGCATCCGCAGCATCGTGGTCGGGGCCATGTCGGCGAAGAACGCCACGAAGCATTTCAAGGACGGAGCTCTCTTGATCACCCCCGGCGACCGCGACGACCTCATCATCGCCGCCGCCGCCTGGGCGGGTGAAAGCCACGGCGACAAGCTCGCCGGACTTCTCCTCACCGGCGGCATCAAACCCAAAAACGGTGTCCTGGATCTCATTCGCCGCATGCCCTTCCCCGTGCTGCTGGCCAAGGAGGAGACCTACCAGGTTGCCAGCCGCGTCCACGATCTCACGGTCAAGACCCGGCCGACCGACGCCGAAAAGATCTCCCTCATCCGCGACATCATCGCCAAGCACGTCGATGTGGACCGCATCGTGAAGGCGCTGTGACACCAGAGTCTTAATCCTAATCATTCTCTTCCTCTTAATCTTTGGCCGCCATCTAGCTCAGGCTGCTGGCCCACATGGAAAGCCGATCTTCCCTTTCCGATTTGTTCGACCGAAGTCGCGGGGTAATCTCCACTGGCAAATGAATCAGGTAGGAAACTCAGCGGCAGTTGTTCCCTTCCGGAGAACCCGCAACGCCATCAGAATCGCCACGTTCGCGTTGGGAGTGCTAGGCGGGATCTTGATGTTGGTTTGGCCGGGTTTGGAAATAGCCCTTGGAGACTTGCTCGACCAGCTTCCAACCTGGCTGTGGATACCCACGCTGCTTTGCATCGGGTGCTATGGCGTGTGGGATTTTGCCCTCTCCTATGCGGCCTTGGACCGACATCCAATAAAGCCCCGAGGATCTGACGATTAAGACGAAGAGTAGGATTAAGAGTAAGAACCCCATCCCCCACAGCCATGCCCCTCCAATTCAATCCCCAGCTCGCCACGCTCCCCGTCTACCAGGCCGGCCGGCCCATCGAGGAAGTCGCCCGTGAACTCGGCCTGCCCGCCGCCTCCATCATCAAGCTGGCCTCGAACGAAAACCCGCTCGGCCCGTCGCCCAAGGCCTTGGCCGCGATGGAGCATGTGCTGAAGAACCTCCATCTCTATCCGGATGCAAACGCCTTCTACCTGAAGCAGAAGCTCGCCACGAAACTCGGCGTCGAGACCGCCAACGTCATCTTCGGCAACGGGTCCAACGAGATCATCGAGTTCGTCGGGCACGCCTTCATGGGCCCGGGCGCGGAAGTCGTCGTCTCGCAATACTGCTTCGCCGTCTATCCGATCGTCACCAGCCTCTTCGGCGCGAAGCTCGTCACCGTTCCAACCAAGAACCTCGGGCATGATCTCAAGGCCATGGTGAAGGCCATCACGCCGCAGACGCGGGTGATGTTCGTGGCCAATCCGAACAACCCGACCGGCACGCTCGCGAGCCGCGCCGAGGTCGTGGAACTGGTGAACAGCGTTCCCGACCACGTTCTCCTCGTGATGGATGAGGCCTACATCGAGTTCCTCGACGACGCGGTGAACCTTGTCCCGTTGATCCGCGACGGCCAGATGAAGAACCTCATCTTGATGCGGACCTTCTCGAAGATCTTCGGACTCGCGGGCCTGCGTCTCGGCTACGGCGTCGCCTCACCCGAGATCATCAGCGCCCTCGAAAAGATCCGGCAGCCCTTCAACATCAACTCCATCGCCCAGGCCGGCGCGATGGCGGCGCTCGACGATGCGAACCATTTCTCGGCCACCAAGGCGAACAACGCGGCGGGCGTGGAATTCTTCGAATCGGCGTTCAAGGCCATGAAGCTGGAGTTCATCCCCAGCTCGGCCAACTTCGTCCTCATCCGCGTGGGCGACGGTGCCAAGGTCTTCAACGAACTCCAGAAGCGCGGCGTCATCACCCGTCCGATGGCCGGCTACCAGCTTCCCGAATGGCTCCGCATCTCCGTCGGCACTCCTGCCGAAAACCAGCGCTGCCTGGCGGCGTTGAGGGAGATCGTCGGTCAATGAACATTCGCTGTTGGCTGTTGGGTGTTCCCAGGCCTTCTCTCACCCAGCTCCCGCGACGGCCCGGCAGAGGAACGGCTCCGTCGTTCGGCCAGTGCGGTCGTAGAACTGCTCCGTTAGCCAAGGTTTGTAAGTGGCGGCTTCTTCGGCCCTGACCAGGTGCAAGGCCGCGCCCCCGAACCCGCCGCCGGTGAGCCGCGCTCCGAGGCATCTCGAATCCGACCGGGCGAGCTCCACCATCACGTCCAGCTCCACGCAGCTGTTGCCAAGGAGATCGCGGGAGCTGGCGTGGCTTTGGAACATCAGCTGGCCGAACTCGTCGGCATCACCTTCCTGAAGAGCCCTGGTGGCGCGGGCGACACGGGCGTTCTCGGCGATCACATGTTCCGCCACGGCCGCAGCCCTGGGACTGAGCCGGGCTTTCGCGGCATCCAGCCGGCCCATGTCGGCCTTGCGCAAGACGCTGACTCCAAGAACACCGGAGGCTTCCTCACTCGCGGCGCGCATCTCGTTGTAGGCGCTTTCGGCCAACGAGTGCCGCACACCCGTCGGCGCCAGCATCAACACGGCTTCGGGTGGCAGCGGCACGGGTGCGACCGTGAGATGGAGGAAATCCAGTTCAAGAGCGCAGCCCTCGCGGCCCGACAGGATCGTCAGGGGATCCAGCAAGCCGCAGTTCACGCCGGCGAATTCACGTTCCGCCTGCTGGCAGAGCCGCGCGACCTCCAGGCGCTCCGTCCCGCTCGGCGACGGCACCCGTCCGTTCCGGTCCTGCTCCGGCGCAGCGACGCCGCTCTGCAACGAGAATGGAAACATCTGCCGGTAGGCCAGCAGCGTGGCGGTCGTCAAGGCGGCCGAACTGCTCAGGCCCGCGCCCGCTGGAAGATCCGCCGCCACGGCGGCATTGAATCCGCGAGGTGGAATTCCGCGACGCCCGAGCAGTGCGAGAATCCCCTTCACCTAGTCCGTCCATGTCGCGGCCGGGTCGCGCGTCGCATCATCGGCCAGAAACGAAACCGCACCGGCGTAGCGATCGCTGACGATCTCCACACGACCGTCCTGACGCGGTGACACGGCGATGGCCAATGAGCGGTCGATCGCGGCGGCGAGCACGAGGCCGCCGTTGTAGTCAGTGTGGTTGCCGAGAATCTCCACGCGGCCGGGTGCTACAACGACATGCACGGGCAGCGAGCCGAAACGGCTTCGGAAAAGTGCGCGGACGGAATGGGCCGGAGAGGCCATGCGGGACGACTCGAACTCAACTACAGCTTGGCCGCAGCAGCGTCACACTTCGCAGCGAGCGCGAAGTCTTTCTCGGTCAATCCACCCGCGTCATGGGTGGTGAGGAGCAGGGAAACCTTGTTCCACCGGACGTCGATGTCGGGGTGGTGCGCCGCCTTCTCGGCCAGCTTCGCCACGGCATTCACGAACCTCACCGCGACGACGAAATCCTTGAACTGAAAGGTCCGGACGACGGCGGAACCTTTGCGTTTCCAAGCAGGAACGGTGGCAAGGACGGACTTGATCTGTGCAGCGGTGAGTTTGGGCATGAGTTAGGGATGCCACACGCCGGCGGAGCTGTCAGGCCGCAATCCCCAAGTTCAGCGACGGCGGCCACGAGAAACGCCGGTTAGGCGGCGTGGTGTGCCCTTTCGATAAGAGTCCTCAAGAATGGCCTGATTTGGTGTGCCTCCCACCGCCCAGCAATCCAAACTACCAAAACCAGAACCAGAATCCTAAAGGCCGTGATCACCCAAAATGATTCGGGAATCCCGGTGATCTTTGGAAACGTCCAGTCCAACGCAATGATGCCAGAGACTAGGGTCGCGTAAATCAAGCTCGGCAAAAAGAAGCGCCATCGAGGAAACGCCTCTCCGTCGGCCTGGTGGAGTAAACGTTTCTGCTCATCCTTTGAAAATGCGGAAAGCTCTCGGAAGGAATTTGGCCCAACGAATACTGCTGCATTTCCATCCAAGGACACGTGTCTCCCCCACTGCAACAACGCAAAGGATGGCCAGAAATTGCTGAAGAAGATTTGTATTGTGTTCATAGGCTTAGAACATGCGGATGCCGCCCAAGATTGCATCTTACGCTGAGCTTGAGATGCAGCCTCTCCGGCACATTCGGGCCAGTTCGGATCTATTGCGATGGCGTAACGAATCGCGAGCCCGTTCTCAACGACAATCCCGCTCCTGCGCGGGCAACATCACTTCTGCACTGGCCGCCGCATCGGCAGCGTCTGCGAGATGATCCAGATGCTGCTCAGGAGCGACCAGACCCACGCCGCCCCGAACAAGGTCGCAAATATCTTCCACCATAGGATCACTTCCGGCGTGAACGGGGAAACATCCGGCTGATCGTAAACCTTGCGCATCATCCAACCCAGGATGCCCAGGAACATGCCGAACGCGGAACCCATCAGGATCAATTGCGGGTATCCCGTCCATCGCCGCGCATACCAGGTCCCGAGCCCCGGACAGGCGATCACATTGACCGCCAGGCAAACCCAGGCCTCGATGCGGTTCAGCGGCTGTTTCGGGCGGAGCCGGAGCATGAGCTGCGTCTTGTGGAAGGAATCGCCCATCAGAGAAGCCCTCCTAGTTTGGCGGACAGCCACCATGCGAGCAGGGCGATGGGAAATCCGACGCACAAGGTCAGCAGGCACCATGCGCGAGCCCAGAACGAAGCGCGTTCGGCCCCTTCCCGGTCCCCGGCCCGCCAGCGCCGGCCGACGGCCAGCGAAAACCAAAGCGCGAACAATCCGGCGGGAAAGCAGCTCAAGAGGAACAACGAGGCCAGCACGGACGCGAGGAGGTAGCTCGGAGGAGGCCGGTCGAACTCCATCGGCGGGATCACCGGAATGCCATCGACCAGTCGCAGCTCAGGCGGTGTTCCGGGAACCGGAGGCGGGCCCGAGGCTTCGGGAACAGGTGGCGGTGGTTCTTCGAGGGAGTTTGGGAAATCCGCCACCGTGCGCCAACCGGTATCGCCAAATTCCTTGGCCGGTGAGGCGAGATCCAGCCGCCGCTGCCGCACCCATCGCCGGAGCGTGGCGGCGTCGATCAGCTCGTATTCGCGGAGATCGGGGCCGATGACGTTGAAATACATGGCGTGAACCGGACCGGTGTCCGCAGGTTCAACACCCGCAGAGCTGCCTTAGTTTCGCGGCCGCACGACCGGAGTCGATCACTTCCGCCGCAAGTTCCCATCCTTCCATCATGGAGCGGGCTTTGCCCGACACGAACAGAGCGGCTGCGGAATTCAAGAGGACGGCGTCGCGCTTGGGACCGAGTTCGTCTCCTCCAAGGATCTGCCGGATGATCCCCGCGTTGGCGACACGATCGCCGCCCCGCAGATCCGAGAGGGACGCCGGCCGCAAGGGCAGCATCTCGAATGTCTCGTCGGACAGAAGCAACGCGCGGCCGTGGTAGAACTCCGCGATGCGGTTGGACCCGAGGATGGACAATTCATCCAACGCTCGCGTCTGCCCGGCGTCGGGAACCGACCCGCTGACCACCATCGCGCGGCGGACACCCAGTTCCTGAAGGACTGCGGCAATCGGCTCGCAAAGCTCGGGCCGCGAAACGCCCATCAACTGGACGCTCGGCCGCACCGGGTTCAACAGCGGCCCGAGAAAGTTGAAGATCGTCCGCTGACCGCGCTCGGCGCAGAGCTTGCGAGCAGGCGCAATATGCCGGAAAGCCGGATGGAACCTGGGAGCGAAGAAGAACGCGAAACCGTGTTCGGCGAGCCGGGCGACCGCTTCCTCCGGCACAAGGTCGATCCGGATTCCAAGGGCTTCCAGGACATCCGCACTGCCGGACTGGGATGTCACCGCGCGGTTACCGTGTTTGGCCACCACGACCCCGGCCGCCGCACACAGGATCGCGACAGTGGTGGAGATGTTGAACGTGTTGAGGTGGTCACCACCCGTGCCGCAGACGTCGAGGATGTCGATTCCCCGGAGCGCTGCCGGCAATTCCGGCCGGATCGACAGCCGGCCCAACTCCCGCGCCAATCCCGCAATCTCGGCGGCGGTTTCGCCTTTCATCGCCAAGGCTGCCAGGAAATCCGCCTTTTCGTGGGCTGAAACTGTTTCGTCAGCCAGGGCGGCGGCGACGGGCACAAACTCCCCTTCAGGGAGAGATGCGCCGGTCTCAAGGCTCTGGATCAATGGCAGAAGCACACCTCGACGTTAAAACCAAAACCGGGAATCGGAACACCGAAATCCACGGACACCCCCAATCTGGCCCCGGGAATCGGATGAAAACAAACGCGTAACCATCTGGCGGCCTGGTTGTCTTCTCCGGCATGGTGGCCATCGCCTCCTTGTCAGGTCAGCGGCCGGCTCCGACACTCGCGGAACCAGCCGCTCCGGCGGCATGCATGACCGAAGACGAACTGAACGTCGCCGAATGTCTCGATCGAGTCCGAAAGGGCGACGAAGCGTCCGTCCGCGCGCTGATGCAGCATCTGCATCCGCTCGTGATGAAGATCGTCCGATCCCATCGCCCCAGGCGCATGGAGGAGGAAGATCTGGCCCAGATGATCTATACCAAGGTTTTTACACGCCTTGAGCAGTATGAGGGGAAGGTCCCCTTCACGCACTGGGTGTCGCGCGTCGCGGTGAACACCTGCCTGTCGGCGATCAAGGCCGAAGCCAGCCGACCGGAGTGGCGTTTCGCCGACCTCGGAGAGGAAGAGCAAGTTGTGGTTGAAAACCTGGCGGCAACGACCGATGAACTAGATGCAGCCCATCAGGCCGGTTCGTCGGAGCTGGTGACGAAATTGATGGAAACCTTGTCGCCCGAGGACCGTCTTGTATTGCAGGCGCTCCATCTGGAAGGCCGGTCGGTGGCCGAGATCCAGGAAATGACGGGGTGGAGCGGAGCCCTCGTGAAGGTGCGCGCCTTCCGGGCCCGACATAAACTGCGCAAAGCTTTGAAGAAACTGCTCGCCGAAAGGTCGCCATGAAAAACGAACAAGCCCAACTCGACCGCCTCCTGCGGTCCGCCGCCGAAGCCCGCCGCAACGCGGCGGCCGCCGATGACTCGACCGTCCCGTGGACCCTCGAGCAACGCGTCCTTGCCAGCATTCGCCGGGTGGCCCCGGCCGCAGAACCCGGCTGGCTCCTGCCCGTGATCCGGGGCGCCTTCGCCAGCGCGTCCCTCATCGTCGTGGCCAGCGCTGCGCTCTACTTCACCCAACCGGCCGGGCAGCAGTCCGATTCGGCGGCCCAGATCCCGGCGAATGAAATGGCCTTCGCCGACATTCCGGTGAGCCAGATGTTTGTCTCGACCCCATGAGCACGATCTCGAAAGCCAAGTTCATCTCCAGCCTCGCCGGCATGTTCGCCGTTGGCGCCCTCGCGGGCTCGATGGCGACGTCGGCCTTGGCTCCTTCGAGAAAAGCCGGTTCGAACGACAACCATCGGTCCGAACGGCCGATGCCGCCTCCCGACCGCAAGGAATGGTCTTTCGAGAAGTTCATGATGGGCAAACTCTGCAAGGACGTGGGCCTGACAGAACCCCAGTCGAACGCCATCAACCCGATGGTGATCCAGTTGGGCAAGGACGTGGAGCTGGTCCGCGTGAACGGGATCAAGGAGACCGAACAGATATTCCAGAAGTTCCACACCTCCGTCCTCGCCCTGGTCAACGAGGACCAAAAGCCGCTGCTCGCAAAGATGGAGAAGGGGCGGCAGGAATGGGTCTCGAAGAACGGCGGGAAACGGGGTGGCCCTGGCGGCAAACGTAGCGGCCCCGGCGATGGTGGCCCCGGCAAGGGTGGTGGCAAACCGCCCAAGGAACAGTGATCCCCTCCTCCGGCCAGCAACCGCAATTCCCCATTGCCCGGCTTCCCCTCCGCAGCCCAACGTGAACGCTCCATGAGCGGTTCCGCCACGGCAGAGATACTTTCTACCCACTCCCCCGCCCTCTTCGACGCTGCTGTCGAAAGGGCCGCAGCGCTGCTTGCCGCCGGTGACATCGTCGCCCTACCGACCGAAACCGTTTACGGCCTTGCCGCCAACGCCCTCGATCCAGCCGCTGTCGCAAAGATCTACGAAACCAAGGGCCGGCCCGCCCATAATCCCATCATCGTCCACGTGGCCGACCTCGCGATGGCCCGTTCTTGCGTCCGCGAGTGGCCCGCCTTGGCTGCTCGACTGGCGGCGGCGTTCTGGCCGGGGCCGCTGACCATGATTCTGCCCCGCTCCAACCGGATCCAAGACATCGTCACCGCCGGAGGCGACACGGTCGGGATCCGCTGGCCGAGCCATCCCTTCATGCAGGCGGTGATGCGCCGCTCCGGCCTTCCGCTCGCGGCGCCCAGCGCGAATCCATCGAACCAGATTTCCCCGACCAACGCCGATCACGTCGCGCGGCACCTTGGCGAAAAGCTCCGCTTGATCGTCGACGGCGGCCAATGCCAGGTCGGCGTCGAATCCACCGTCGTGGATCTCACCTGCTCCCCTCCACGAATCCTCCGGCCCGGCATGGTCACGGCCGATGACCTGAAGCCATTTGGAATCATCGACGGCACCCGTGCCACGGCATCCGCCACGGAGGCTGTTTCGCTGAAGAGCCCCGGGCAATTGGTGAAGCATTATTCGCCCAAGGCCCGGATGATCCTGACTCAGTGGAAGACGGAGCCGGACCTCGACGGTTTGATCGCCGACACGGGGGTGCCTGCGTCGAAAGTCCATGTGATCGTCGTCCACGCGGTCCCCATGAACTTCTCGGATCCGACGCGCGTCGTCGTCGTTCCCGACGACCCGGAAGCCTATGCCCGTGCGCTCTACGCCGCGCTCCATCGCTGCGATGACCTCGGCGCTGAAGTGATCCTCGTGGAGATGCCGCCGGATGCTCCCGGTTGGCAGGCCGTGCGCGACCGCCTCACCCGCGCCGCAACGCAGTAGGACAAACGTTCCAACCTACGAGGTCTTCCCGTTGACCCAGCTCTTCGCCCCGTCCACGTCGTGGAATGCGCCCTCCAACTGGGCTTCGAACGCAGCCTTGAGCATCTCGCCCATCTCCGCGCCCGGCTGCCATCCGAGTTCGAGCAAATGACGCCCCAGCAGGATCGGTTTCGGCGCTGAATCCTTCAGCCGAAGTTCACCCGCGTGCTGAAGCAGTTCGACGACTCCGAGTGGCACGATCGCCGGACGCGGCGGACGCCCCATGTGATCCGCCGTCATTACGGTGCAGAGGTCCGCGATATTCTCCGGCTCCAGGCGCCGCGCCAGTTTGCGCACGGCATGACTGGTCCAATCGCGATGACACGCCATGTGGTTCCGGATCAGCGGCGGCACACGGTCGCGCATGACGTTTGGAAGGCCGAGCCGGTTGAAGAAACCCTCTGCCACGGTCACGCCTACCTCCTCATGGCCCGGGGACACGATCCGGATGCGTCCATGCCGTTCGGCCTCGTGCGTGACCTGGGGTTTGCCGACATCGTGCAGGAGCACGGCAAGAGACAGCACGATTCGTCCGGTCTCGTCCGCTTTCCGCCATTCCTCCAAGCCGACCAACGCATCCAGACAATGGCCGGTGTGGATGAACACGTTTCCTTCCGGATGCCACTCCGGATCTTGCGGCGTGCGCATCATGACCTCGAGTTCGGGGTAGTTCTCGATCCAGCCCGAGTCGGCGAGAAACTTGAGCCCGAGCGACGGCTTCACGCTGCGGCTGGCCCACTTGAGCCACTCTTCGCGCACGCGCTCGGACGGCAGCTCCGCATGGGTGCCCCGCGTGCTCCGGCACAACTCCAACGTCTCCGGCGCTCCAACCAACCCGAAGCGGGCGGCGAACTGCATCCCGCGAAGCACTCGCAAAGGATCCTCCGTGAAGGCGTCGCTGGTGTGCCGGAGAATCCCGGCCTCGAGGTCTCGACGGCCGCCGAAGAAATCGAGCACCCCGCCGGAACGCGGATCGAACATGAGCGCGTTGAGCGTGTAGTCGCGGCGGGCGGCGGCATCGCGCGGTTCAAGCGCAGGATCGAGGTCGATGGAGAAACCCTTGTGGCCGGGCGCGGTCTTCGAATCGCGGCGCGCGATGGAAAAGTCGAACTGCTCGCGGTCCGGTCCGGACAACTTGGCCACGCCGAAGCTCTTCCCGACGAGATCCACCCTGCCCCAGCGCTCCAATCCCGCTACAAGTTCCGGGTAATCAACCCCGAAGACCTCGATGTCGAAATCCTTCACCGCCTTTCCGAGCAGCGAATCGCGGACGCATCCGCCCACGAGATATGCCCGTCGCAACGCCGGCGTGCCCTTGAGGACCTGGCTGAGAAACGGCGGGACCGTCATTTCTTCTTCCTGGCGTCGGGCGCTGCAGGACGTGTGGCGACCGCGTCGAACCGCTTCTTCAGGGTTTCAAGTTCCGCCTTCAAATCCTTGTTCGACTTCTGGAGTTCCAATACTTCGCCGCGCAGGCCGGTTACGGCTTCGGGAGCCTTCACGCCCTGGTCGAGCGCTTTGAGCGCGGCCTCGGCCGCCTTGCGGCGCGCATCGTTCGGAGCCGCGACGGCGAGTCCGGCGAGCACAGGCCGCGCACGTGGATCGACGAGTTCACCGAGGCCGCCGATGGCGCCGCGGGCGACGGGATCACGGAGATTCGACGCGTGCTTGAGCAGCAGATCACGGACGGGAGCCTTGTCGGTTTCGTTGCGCGCGAGGAAACCAAGGGCGCTCAGCGCCTGGCCGAGGCTGCGGCCTTCGAGGTCTTTCTCGCGTTTCAGGATGGCCTCGTGGAGCGGTTTGATGAGCGCCGCATCATCGGCCGCGCGCAGTCCGGCTACACCCGCGTCGAAGAGATGTTCCCGGAACGATTTCGACTCCAACTGTCGGAGGAGCTCCGCGCGGGTCTCGGGCTTCGGATGGCGGGGCAAGCTGCGCAGTATCGTGTCTCGGATGTCCGGGTTCTTTTCCTTCGGCAACGCGGCGATGAGCGTCTCCAACGCGGCCGGCTGGGTGAAGGAACCGATGGCATCGAAAACCGCTCGCCGGGCCCGGGCGTCGGGCTGATCCGTCGCGGCCCGCAGCGCCGTCAGGGCTTCCTCGGTGCCGATCTGCCGAAGGGCTTTCGCGGCTTCGGAGCGGACGAACCACTGCTTGTCGTTCTTCACCGCGCCTTGGATGCGCTTCACGGCATCGGCCTGCTTGTCCTTGGCAATCTTCTCGATGGCGAGGATTCGTCCCATCGGATCGGAAGCATCGGCCAACTGCGCATCAACAAGCGCCCGCGACGGCGTGAATTCGACTTTGGCGAGGAGCGCGATCTCGGGATCGATGCGGACAATCTTAGGAGCCGAAGGCAACGACACATGGAAGTCCTGCGCGAGATCGTCGAGCTGGAACACCTTGTCCACCGTGCCGAAGTCGCCCTTGAAGCGCACCGTCACCGGCACGCGGAACTGGAGGATCTCGTCGGTGATCTTCTGCGTCTGCCGGATGCCGACGCGGGCGATGCCGGTCTTTTCGTCCCACGAGTAGTCCACCGCCAACTCGGGATGGCCGCCGTGGTAAAGCCATTGGTCGAAGAACTGGTCGAAAGACTTGCCGGTCACTTCCTCGAACACGGACAGGAGGTTCTCCGTGACGACAGGCTGGAACTGGTAGCGCTTGAGGTAGGTCTGGATGACCTGGCGGTAGAGGTCCGGTCCAAGATCACTCCGGAGCATGTGCAGCACCCACGAACCCTTCTGGTAGCTGAGGTTGCTGAACTGGTCGAGCGCGTCGGGCGCGATCTTCCGGTAGACGATCGGGCGGGGATTCTGGGCACCGGTCAGGCCACGGGCGACCTGCCAACGTTCGTAAAGAAAGTGGTCACGGCCGTAGAAGTGTTCCTGGAACAGCGCATCGTAGTAGGTGGCGAATCCTTCGTTCAGCCACAGCGTCGACCAGTCCTTGCACGTGACGACGTCGCCGAACCACTGGTGCGCGAGTTCATGCGCGACGAGGCTGATGGAGCTGCGAAGCGTTTCATACTCGGCCGTGTGCAGGGTGCGGTCGGTCAGCGTGGTGACCGATGTGTTTTCCATTCCGCCCCATTGGAAGTCGCGGACGACGATCTGGTAATACTTTTCCCAAGCATACGGATAACCGAGTTCCTTCTCGAAGAACGCGAGCATCTCCTTCGTGCCATCGAGCGATTTCTTGGCCAACGCGGCGTCGCCCGGCGGCACGACGAACGCGATCGGCAACTCCTTGTATTTGTCTTCCAGCACGGCGAACTGCCCGGCCACGAGCGACACGAGATAGGCCGAGTGCGGCTTCTCCTGCTTCCAGCGGAACGCGGTCAACCCGGTCGCGGCGGTCTTCTCCTGCGACATCAGTTTGCCATTCGCAAAGACGGTCATGCCGTCCGGCACATGGCAGATGACCTCGGTGGTGAGCTTCTCGTTCGGCGAATCCATCACGGGAAACCAATGCCGGGCAAAGACGGTTTCACCCTGCGAATACAGGTGGGTTTCCCCTTCCTTGTAGCCGAGCTCCGGCGTGCGGAAGTAGAGGCCTTCCTCGGGCGTGGCCGAGTAGACGATGGTCACCTTCTGTTCAACTCCGGGAGGCAGCGGCTTGTCGAAGGTTAGGATCACTTCGTCCGCCGTGGACTGGTAGCCCTTGAGTTTGGCCGAGGAAACGACCGACGAAACCTGGAGGTCGATGCCGTTGAGCCGGAGTTCCTCCATCGGCTGGCCGATCGGCTTGAAGGTGATCGTTGCCTGGCCGGCAATGCTGCGCTGCTTGAAGTCCGGCGTGACATCGATGATCAGATGCAGCAGGTCCGCGCGCCGATCCGGCGCGTAACGGCGGATGCCGGAGCCAGGGCCGGCTGTCGGCGCGGCATGGATGTGGCCTTGGGCGCAGATGAAGTTCTCGGCGCGGACCGGAAGCACACACAATGCGGCCGCGGCCAGAAGGAGAGGAATACGTTTCATGCGAACTTGAATGCGTTTGTATCGGGACGTTCCAAAGACAGGAAGGCGGAATGCGGCCCGTCGCGTCACCCGACGGCCGGACGATTTGGAATAGCTCCGCAGAATTCCAATGGAAGGAAACCGCGTTCGCACCAATGCTGGCCGAGTCACAGATGAAACGTTCTTCCACCGTCCTGCTCGTCCTCTCCGGCGCGTTGCTCGCGGGATGCAGCCGCGATGACCGGACAGATTCCGGCGTGCTCGATCCGGCCGACACGAATACCTACACGAACAACACCTACCGCGCCTCGCACGGCTACTACCACGCGCCGTATCACGCGTGGTATCCGATGCCCTTCGGCCATTTCATCCCCGGCCGCGGCTACTACTCGGGAGGCAACTTCCAATCCACTCCGCCCGTCGCCCCGGCCTTCGCGGCGAGCAGCCCGTCGCAGGTTCCGAAGTCGCGGATCGCTACGCCGGGTTCGCCGAACACCTCGCGCGGCGGTTTCGGTTCCAGTTGGAGATCCAGTTCCTCCTGATGCAACGCCTCGTCATTCCACCGCGGCCCGACTGGCAGACCCGCGTCGAGCAGATCGGCCTGACCTACCACACCATCGATGGAGCGCCCTATTGGGATGAAACGGCCTGCTACCGGTTTTCTGGCGAGCAGATCGATGTGCTCGAAGCCGCCGGCAACGACCTCCATGCGATGTGCATCCATGCAGTCGAGCACGTCATCGCCACGAAACGCTTCTCCGAGTTCGGCCTGCCCTTGTCGGCCATCGACAGCATTGTCGACTCATGGAACCGCGAGGACTTTAGCCTCTACGGCCGCTTCGACCTCGCCTACGACGGCGTCAACGCGCCCAAGCTTCTCGAATACAATGCCGACACGCCGACCGCCCTCGTCGAGGCCGCCGTGGCCCAGTGGTATTGGCTGCAGGACTTCGGCAAGGAACACGACCAGTTCAACAGCATCCACGAGAAGCTCATCGCGGCGTGGAAGGAATTCGGCAACGGCCAAAAGGCGCCCGTTTGGCTCGGCGGCTTGAAGGACCACCTCGAAGACGCCCAGACCGTGCTCTACATCCAGGACACCTGCCATCAAGCAGGCCTGGAGACGAAGGCGCTCTTCATCGAGGACATCGGGTTTGATTCGGCGCGAAAGGCGTTCGTCGACCTGGAGGACGCGGAGGTCGTGGCCTATTTCAAACTCTACCCGTGGGAATGGCTGTGGGCCGACGACTTCTCGACAGAACTTCCCACCACCCGCACGCGTTTCATCGAGCCCGCGTGGAAGATGCTTCTCTCGAACAAGGCACTCCTGCCGACCCTCTGGGAGCTGTTCCCCGGCCACGCGAACCTTCTCCCCGCCTACTTCGACACGCCGGACAACCGCCGACGTTTCCCGGGCGAATACGTCCGCAAACCCAAGCTCTCCCGCGAAGGGGCCAACGTGTCGTTCCTGCGCGGCGACCGCGTGGTCGAAGAAACCACCGGCGACTACGGGGATGAAGGCCACATCCTCCAGGAAGCCGCCGTGCTCCCGACATTCGACGGAAACCATCCCGTCTGCGGCGTGTGGATTGTGAACCACGAAGCCTGCGGCCTCGGCATCCGCGAGGACCGGTCCCGCATCACCGGAAATGGCAGCCGGTTCATTCCCCACTTTTTCTGAACAACTCCGCCACCCATTTACCGAAGAGATACTCAACCCTCGGCCCTTTTTCCGCCAAGGAGGTGGAACCATCCGCACAACGGTTGGCCGGGCCGGTCGCGGAACCCACGCGACCGGCCCACTTTTTTCGATCCATTCCCTCACCGCTCCCAAGCCTACCTACCCAATGAAAACCGCGACCTCCAAACTCGCCCACCTGATCGCACCCATCCTCACTGCCACCAGCGCTTCCGCGGCGGACGGAATAGCCGCTTCGTCGTGGCATCCCAATTCCCTCCTCAATGCCGTAGGCTACGCGGCGCTGTTCGCGGGAATCGGTGTCGCCCTGATGATCGCCGGCTTCAAGGTCTTCGACAAAGCCGTCGCCCACGTGGACCTCGAAAAGGAGATCCAGAAGGGCAACGTGGCCGCCGCCGTCCTGGCGGGCGCCGTGATCATCGCCCTCGGCCTGATCATCGCCGCGTCGATCTCGGGCTGAGGCCGCTGCGCGGGGACATTCCATTCCGCAACGAGCCGTCTGCTTCCCAAGAAAAATCGGTATTGGCGCAGAAAATCTCGGCGGAAACAGGATGCTGGAGATGCCATTCACGCAGACGTTCCCGTGTTTGCTGCGGACCGACCAAGCAACAGGAAGACCGGAGATGCTGTCTTCATTCCCTCAGCGAGCTTGCCTTAGCTCCTCTCACGCGCCATCAAACCGGCGAAGCCACGGCGTAGAACGGACTCATCACCAAATTGTTGTTTCGCCAGGGCGAAGCGGGTGGAATAGCGCCGTTCACAAGGTAGCCATGAAGCTCATCGTTGCACTCTTGATCGGCTTGGCCGCAGTCATCCAAGCCCATGGTCAAGGCATAGTCTACTCCAGCTACGGCGCGTGGGTTTGGGTTGGCGAACCTCAAAGCGGCGCTCCGTTGGAGGAGTTCTTCATGGACCTCAACGGGGACGGCACAACCGATTTTAGGTTTGTTGGAGCCGATCCGTTTGCGGGGGGATTCTATCTGGTTCCTCGCTGTTTTCAGTGGGTTGGTGGGGCCGTTCGCGCCCGTGGTTGGCTGGCCGTTCTCCCTCACCCCAGCCCTCTCCCGCTGGGAGAGGGGGC
>JAYVSO010000001.1:0-33971 GCA_043775315.1 Verrucomicrobiota bacterium | reverse complement strand
GCCCCCTCTCCCAGCGGGAGAGGGCTGGGGTGAGGGAGAACGGCCAGCCAACCACGGGCGCGAACGGCCCCACCAACCCACTGAAAACAGCGAGGAACCCAAAAAGACGAAGGCCAAGACACCGAACATCCAACACCGAACATCCGGTATCTGGGATCTGGGATCTGGGATCTGGGATCCGGCATCAGGCATCAGGCATCAGGCATCAGGCATCGGTTGAGCGCGGCTTCGGCTTCGGCGGGTTCGGCGAGGCGGGGGGTTGCGCGTTCCGGGCCGAGGGCGGTGGTTTCGGGATAACCCCACTGGAGCACATGTTCCCGCGTGGCGGAATAAAACGGCCCCAGCAGCAGCACGCCCGGTTTCCGGAAGGCCCCGGCCACATGGAGGAGCATGCTGGAGTTGCACACCACCGCGTCGGCCGAAGCCACCACGGCGAACGTCTCCCGCAGGGCCAGCGATCCGCAGAAGCTCCGGGCCACGCCGTGGGTGCCAGCCGCCGCCAACCGCTCGCCCAGTTCTCCGTCGCCCTTGCCCCCGACGATGGCGATGGCCGGTGCGTCGGCGCGTTTCGACAGCCTCCCGATCAGCGCGGCGTAGCGTTCCTCCGGCCAGCACTTCCCGGTGAATCCTCCCGTGGGGCCGATTACGATGCGTTTTCTTGCGCCGGCAAAACTGTTCCAGACCGCTTCGCCCCGGGCCTGTTCGGCGGCGGAGAGGAAGATCTGCGCGCGTGGTTCAATGTCGGCGATGCCCGGGATGTCCGACCGATCCGGTTTGGTGGAGCAGGCTTCGCCGGCCTTACGGGCCAATCGCAGGGCCGCTTGGGCGACGTGTTCGGCGCCGTCGAACTGGATGAAGTGCGTGCAGGCCGTGTGGCCGCCGGCATAGCCCTCCACGCCGATCCGCCGCGCCATCCGCGTTTTGAGGAGAAGGAGCGATCCCTCGTAGCTGCCGACCACGTCGATCCCCAGGTCGAAGCGCCGTTGCGCGAGCGCCGCCACCTCGGGGCTGGTGCGCAGGTAGCGCATGGAACGGCCGCGCGACTGCGGCGGGGGCGTGGCGAACTTGTTGTGCCACGGGGCGGTGATGGGGACGACCTCGTGGACGTGCGGGTTGTTCACGAGGAGATCCGTGGCCCAAGGACCGATGCCGGCAGCGAGGTGCGCGTGGGGAAACATCCGGTGCAAGGCCGCGAAGAGCGGGGTGCAGAGCAGGGTGTCGCCCAGGTCGTTGTTGCGGAGGACGAAGATGGAGCGTGGTTCCCCCGTGCCGGGACGCGGAGCCAGCAGGGGCTTCGCAACGCGGAGGGCGAGATCGACGATGGATCGGGAGAGGCTCACAGACGACGGGGCGGGTTATGGGCGGCCAAGCAGACCGGTTTCCAAGGGCGGGTTCGATAAACCATCAGGGCGTGTCTTCAAACCATCTCCGGCAGGGACGAATCACCGAGCCGTCCCCTATTGGCAGGCGGAGCCTGCGCGAGCGTAGCCGCCTGGAATTACAGGACAGCCCAAGACGTTCACTTTGTTCGCCTCGCTCCGCTCAGGACGGTATGCCCGTCGACGATTGCCTGCATCCATGGGGAATTTTTCCGAGATTCAGGCCGGTTCCTTGCGGCTGACGAAGACCTCCAGGAATTTCCCATCGATTCCATGGCTGCGGTCGACGATGCGGAAGACGGCCGTGGGTAGACCGGTCCACTTCGCGATCAGGAACGGGAGTTCCCGGCCCCACTCGGTGATGACGAGCGATCCCTTTTCGTCGATCGGGTTGCCGTGGTAGTCGGGCTCTTCGATATGCCTGATCTTGCCGTCCTCAAGCCTGGCCCGCACGAGCGTGTCCTTCCAATGATACCAAGGCACGGTGAAGACATGGGCTCCGCCGGGTTTCAGGGTCCGCGCGATGTCGACCATCGAAAGCCTAGCCTCGGGCAGATGCTCCAGCACGTCCGATGTGATCACAACGTCGAAGCTTCCGTCTGCGAAGGTCTGGCGGGCCAGATCTTCGCACCGGAACCCGTTGAATATCTCGCCGAGCTTTTGGCCGGGAAAATACTGGGACGGGACGTAGCCGGGACATTCTCCCTTCAGCTTGCCTGACAGCGATCCTCCTGGGGACGATTCGTGGACCGTCTTGCTGCGCCAGTCAGGGAACTGCTCCTCCAGCACCATCATCATGGCGCGCCAGCGCGGGATGCTTCTACAGCGCCGGCAGCTGTATTCATCCCTTAGCCAAGGCCCCCTGATCTCGAAAAAGGCATTGGGCCCGCAGATGGGGCACGTCCCGGCGTTGCCGCCCTGACCCGATATCAAGCGTAGAGCCTTCCTAGCCTTGTGTGCGACCTTACGGCCACTGGCCGCAGGGTCTTTGAGGAGGGAGATGATGTTCATGAAATTTTCCCGGGAAGGTGCTGGATGACAGCCAAACTTAGAAAATGCCGGAAAGTGAGATCTCCATCTTGGCAGTGTCGCTATTCGTTCTTCTATTCACCGCGCTTTCAATCGCAGGACGTGCTGGCAACCGAATAGACTTGGCAAAACCCTGACGCCGTAGCCAAGCAGCCGGAGCCGCCAACTGAGCTTGATCCGGCGCAAGACACGGTTGGTTCCAAAAATTGGGAGCATTGCTCCGACAGAGTGGCGGTGTTCGATGATCGAATAGCCGCAGCGTTCGACTGAGTTTGGGCCGATATCGCGGACAGGATTGGGGAAGCCGAGGCACCTATATTTCTATGTCAGAGGACGAGTGGTTGACTGATTTCCACGAGTCAACGCACGCTCCAGCTCGGTCTCCAGCCTTTCCATCGCTTTCACCTGTGACCAACATGACTCTACATAGCCTCGCGCCTTTCGGCCGAAATCGGCCGCGAACCCAAGATTGTCGGTGAACGGAAGCATAGCCTCCGCCAGTGCCTTCGGATCATTGCCGGGCACGAGCACGCCGCTAAGGGGGTTGCCCACTGTTTCCCTCACGCCCCCTTCGGCAATGGCAACCACGCCAGTGCCGCAGGCGTTCGCCTCAAGGGGTGCGTAGCCGAACGGTTCCAGATGGGACGTGTAAATCATTACAGCGGCGCGGCCCAGGAGATTGCGCAGTTCGTCGTCTGGAATCAGAACCTTGAACTCGAAATCCACACCGACGCGCCGTGCTTCCGATCGCACCTCGTTGAGACAACGATCGTCTGCAAAATTGCCGACCCAGATCAGTTTCGGACGTTTTGTAACGGGCATGGTGCCGACGGCCTGCACAGCCACGAGCGGACGTTTGTTAAAAAAGATGTTTCCAAGCCCAATGATGAAAAATTCCTTGGCTGCGGCCGTGGGGCGAAAATTTCCAGTATCGACTCCCAGATAGCACACGCGAGAATCGAGATTGTAGGTGCGCAGCATGCTTTCCCGGCTGAAGAGGGAATTGACCAGAATTTGGTCGTAGCTTCCCACCCAAGCGCGCTCTTCTCGCACTTGGATGCGCCTGCCATGCAAGGCGTGGATGTCAGATAGCAGGCTCTTCCAGTAGCGGGGAGAAAGAGGACGGTATCCCTTGCTCAGTGCAGCCCACGGGAACTCCGGCCAAGCTTCATAAAGCTCGCGAAAAGGCTCCTGCAAATAGATCACCTTCGGGATCTGGCAATACTTCGCGATCGGACTAGCTCGGAAGAACTGGCATGGATGTGAAAGCAGAACATCAAAGCTTCCCGCAGCTATCTCTTTCCCGCAGCGACGGCAATGCTCCTCCATCATCGCCATTCTACGTGCAATGCGCCAAGCCATCTCCGGTCGACGGCATAGTGGGCTGGAGAGAAGCGGAAGGGGAGCATTCAGAGGCACGACGTGCTCCTTGATGATAGGTTCAAGGGGGAGAAACCGCTGATTTACAGTGGGAGGGCACCATGCCTCCAGATAATGTCCCCGGGCCTTGAGGCCCTGCACCTGATCATAGAGGGCGCGCTTTCCCCCTCCGCTCGGAAGATTGTGCCAGACTGCGATCCTCAGTGGTTTCATATTGTATGGATTGGAGGCCTTCGTGGCTCGCAACTCTGCACGGTTGTATCTGGAATCGCTAGTTGCGGCCGCGCCTAGACCGGGTATCCCAGTTTGGTGAGAACCTCCTTACGAAGATCCTGCCAGTCCTGCTCGAGCAGGCTTGGGCGCCGTCGCCATAGTCCAAGCCACTCGGAGTTGCGATTGTCCGTCGCCTTGCGATACCAGAACAGGCTGACCGGTTTTCGGGAGAGCAGGTGCAGGTTGCCCCAGGATGTGAGATGGCGGTCGTGGATGGCGGCCACCTTCTGCAATGACTTAAACGTATAGAAGCTGATGTGCTGGCCGTGCTCGATTCCGTAATACCACCAGCCGGAGAGCGGCGGATTCGGTTCCGGCAGTAGTTCCGTTGAGAAGAGCAGATTATCACTGCGTTCAAGCACGTTGGCAAAGACGTCCGCCGGATTCTCCAAATGTTCAAAGACCTCGAATGCAGTGACCAGGTCAAACTTCTCTCTGGAGAGATCGGTAAGCAGGAACTGTTTTGAGAAGAGGTTTTCGCAGTAGGTGTCGTAGGCGAAAAAATTGTAGCCCTTGTCCCGCATCCGCCGAACGAACATCCCGTAACCGGCGCCGTAGTCCAGAAACCGCTTCGTCGAGTGGAAAAACAGATCGATGACCGCCTTTGTGCGGAGCGAGTTCTGGTCGGTGCGTGAAACGTGCCCCATGTCGGTGGAGGTCATGGCGCTGCTGTAGGCCTCGCTCAACCAGCGGGGTTCCCGTGCGAAAATAAATCCGCAGGCAGTGCAACGGGAATACTCCGCCTTGTGTTTTGCGATGAGTGTGGCTTCGCCGAAATGCTCCGTGGCCGACTGGCAGATTTTACAGTTCATTGTGTAGATAGTGATTGGTTGTCAGAGAATACCGAACGAAGCGCTCGATCCGTTCTCGTTCGTTTCAGAAACTCCTGCGTCCGGATTCTGCCGGCCGATCCATCTGGTGGGAATCGGGCTTCCGAGTTCGCGCAGGCGGTCTGGGAATGACGACACGGCGGTTCAGGATGCCTGGGTGTGCGCGATGGATTCAGTCGACCGGAGCGGAGGCCGAGAGCCTGATGACCCCCTTCGTAGCTTCGAGATACTTGCGCCCCCACTTCTGGCAGGGTTCGAGGTGGTTGCCCTCGGCCCATTCGTTCCACGCGTTGATGAAGACGAAGTTCTCCTCTGAGTTGGGAGGATTGAAGCGGCGCAGGGTCTCCTTGAGCCAGGCTCCGTAGGCTTCGGGCGTCGCGTTGCGGAGGATGATGGCGTGTTCCTTCCGGCGGGCGCAGTTGTCCCAGCCCGGCGTCACGCCCGGGAACCGGAGATAGTCCACGGCTGGTTTGGCCAGCATCCGTTCGACGACCTCCGAATACTCGAAGATGCGGTGCCGGGCATACGCGCCCGAACGGAGCCGCATGATGCGACGCGGCATCCAGTCCAGCCACGGGTTGACGCGCTGTCGGGGCAGGGCTTTCCAATCCGGCGCGAATTCAACGGCGGCATCCAGGCCGTGACGTGGCACAAGACCGTGCTCTGGGATATCCGCCTCGACGTTGGACAGGTAGAGGCCTGGAAAGCCCGCAGCTTCGACGGCCCTGCGCCAACGGGCGACTGTGGCGGACGGGTCGGGAAGGTGGTTGAGCTTGTAGACAAGAAGGAGCGGTTTGCCGTGGACCTTGATGTAACGAGGGTCACGGAAAGCGGTAATCAGCCAAGCGATGTGCTCAAGATCGTCCTCGGGCGAATAGTTCTGAGCGAGCAGCAGTTCCCTTTCGTTTCCGTCCCACCGGCGTGACCAGTTCTCGTTGGCCCAGCAGAGGCAGAAGGGGAAATCGGGTTCGCCGAGACGGAGGATGTCGTTGACCGGCCGTTCAAGGATGCGGCGACCGTTGAACCAGTAGTGATAATAGACGAAGCCGTGAATGCCGTAGGCGCGGGCCAAGTCCGCCTGGGCTTGGCGGGTTTCGGGCAAACGGAGATCATAAAATCCCAGATCAGCCGGCAGATGCGGCTGGTAGTGGCCGGGGAACTGGGGCTCGGCCTTCGTGACGTTTCTCCACTCGGTGAATCCTTTGCCCCACCAAAGATCGTTGTCCGGCACGGGATGGAACTGCGGAAGATGAAACGCTAGAAGTCGGTGTTTGGACATTGTTCGAGAACGTTGAGGGGATCCGGCCGGGGGAAGAGCGGTGGCCATCCCGCGGCTCAACGGATGTGGCGGACGTGGGCCGGGCTCGTCTCGGCCAGGCCGCGTGCGGAACGAAAGGTTCCCGCAGCGAGCTTCGCGTCGACGGAGGCATAATTCTTCGTCGCGCCGGCCTTGGAGAGGCGGGGATGGTCGAGGTGGTAGACGATTCCCGCGCGGTCCATGACGAGCGGTTTGACGCCGACGAGCCCGAGACGGCCGGCGATGTCGTAGTCCTCACCGCCCCAGCCCATCATGTCGAGGTCGTAGCCGTTGACCTTCCGCAGGTCGTCCATCAGGAAGCCCATGTTGCAGCCGAGCGCGCAGGCGAATTCCCGGTTGAAATCGAGCCTCGGGGCGAAGCGGAACCCGACCTTCCGGCCTGTCATGCGGCCGTCGAGGAAGTATCTCCAGCGGGTGAGGAACCGGTGGTCGAACCCCGGCACGGCGGATTCTGCGATGCAGGCGCGGTGTCCCTGGAGGAAGCGTCCGGGCCGGGCGATGGCGACGTGGTCCCGGACCAGCCGGGGGTGGGCCACGCAGTCGCCGTCGATCTGGATGACGTAGTCGCCGGTGACGAGACGGAGGCCGCGGTTGCGGACTTCGGCGAGACGGAAGCCGTCCCAAGGCCACCAGACATGATGGACCCGGGTCGGGAGCCGGGAACCGATCCGGTCCATGACTTCGGCCGTCGCCGCGTCGTCGCCGTCCTCGGAGACGATGATCTCGTTGAGGAGGTGCGCCTGGGATTCGAGGGAATCCAGGACCTTGGCCAGGGAGCCGGCCTGGCGGCAGGTGTTGATGAGGAGACTGGCTTTCATGAAAGCTTGAGGGGCATCGGCATCAGCAGGGTCGGACAGCGACGAGGGCGTCCTTCAGCAGGGATTTCCCCCCGAGGCCGCCCCGGTCCCTGGAGGCGTAGCGCCGGGCGAAGAGCATGCGGGCGAAGCGCGGGAGACGCGCGAGGGGGGATGTGGTTTCGTAGAGCCGGGCCCTCTCCTCCTGGGCGTCGGCCGTCGAGGCGTAGACGCGGGAGGCGGCCAGCAAGGCCGTTTCATCCGAGGGATGGTCCCGGGCGGCGGCGGCCAGGAACCGGCTGCAGTCGAGGGCGAGCATCGACCAGTGCCGGTAGGCGTCCGAGCCGGTCGCCGAGGCCATCTGCAGGCGGTTCGAGAGGCGTTGGTTTTCCACCGAGGCGGCGCCGACTCCGCAGACGTTGCCCCCGTGCTGGCGGTAGCGGATGAGGCGGTCGGGCAGAAGGACGCAACGGCCGAACACGCCGGCGAGGAACGGGGTCCACCGGTCGTGTGCCATGGTGACGGCGGGGCGGCGCATCTCGTAGCTGAGGGGACGGGGAGCCTGGGGCAGGCGGCGGAGCAGGCCGGTGCGGATCACCATCCTCATGCCGTGGATCGTCCACTGGGGTTGGAGGACGAGGTGCTTGAACGTCGCACGGGTGCCGAGGTCGGGGGCGAGTGTCTCCCCGGTGGGGTTGAGATCGGCGTCGACCACGGTTCCCCCATGCACCACGAGCATCACCCCGGGATCGGCGAAGGCCGCGCCGCAGCGTTCGAGCTTGGCGGGTTCCCAATGGTCGTCCTGGTCGCAGAAGGCGAGGAGGGGGGCTTCGCAGCGGGAGGCGATGGCGAGGAAGTTGTCCGAGTAGCCGAGGTTTGCCGGATTGCGTTGGACGCGCACGGGAAACGGGACGGTGCGGGAGAACTCCCCGAGGATGTCGAAGGTGGCATCGGTCGAGCCGTCGTCGCCGACGACGATCTCGGACGGGGGGAGCGTCTGGGCGGCGATGCTGTTGAGCTGGGCGCGGAGATGCTTCGCGCCGTTGTAGGTGGCGAGGGCGACGGAGATGCGAGGCGGGACCATGCTCGGTCAGGTTTTCATCTTGGCCGGATCGGGTTTCACGAGGAGCACCCAGGCCGCGTAGAAGTTGCCCCACCAGATGAGGGGCTGGTGCCGGAAAACGGACGGGCCGTTCCGGAAAAAACCGAGGAACAGGCCCTTGACCGCATAACGGAGCATGGAACGGAAATGGCCGGAGAAGGCGAACCGGGCCTTCTCCTCGGGGTGCTTCCGGAGAAAGATCATCTGCGACTTCAGGTGCCGCCGCCAATGCAGCTTCATGTCGGAGGGCATCTTCCAGGGGTGCAGGATGGCCGCGTCGCGCACGAAAAGGCGGCGCACGGCCAGCCGGCGGAGGCGGAGTTCGAGGTCGGAATCTTCCATGGCGGCGAAGGGGAAATCCTCGTCGAATCCCCCGACGGCCCGGAACACGGAGGAGCGGATGGCGAAGTTGCACGACCAGAGGTAGCCGCCGGATTCGTTGATCGGGGCGCTGGCCAGCGGGTGGTCCTTCGTGCCGATGGCGGACGTGCGTCCTTCAAGGACTTCCGGGCAGTCGGGACGTTCCATGGTGCCGGCGTAGGCGCCGAGGAACGTGGGCTCGGGCAGGCAGTCGTCGTCGGTGAACACGAGCCATTCCGCGGAGGCGCAACGCGCGCCGTTGTTGCGGTTGGCGGCGGGACCACGGCGCGGACCCTGGACCCAGCGGACCCAAGGGAACTGCGCTTTGACCCGCTGCTCGGTGGCCTGGTTTGGACTGTCGTCCGTCACGATGACCTCGAACTGGTCCGCCGCCATCGACTGCGCGGCGGGATCGAGGCGCTGCAGGCAGAGGGCGAGTTCATCCGGCCGGTTGCAGGTGGGGATGATGACGGAGAGCTTCATCAGGCAAGGAAGGAGGCGGATTTCACGGATGGGCTCGGATGAAGGAGCGGAAGCTCAAAATGAGGAGAGGGAACATCCAACAACCAAAACTGAACAACCAACAACCAACATCGAACAACCGAGATCAGGCATCAGGCATCAGGGTTCCGACAACTAGGGCAACACTTTGAGGACGCGGGCGGCGGAGAGGCGGATGTCGGCGTTGTTGCCGATGTCGCTGTGGCCCGGGGCCGCGACGACGGTCGGCTCACCCACGAGGGCCACCCAGTCGAGGCCGAGGGAGGTCGTGAGGGTCAGCGAGAAGGTCGGCAGGTAGGCCGGGTCGAAGAGTTCGACGATGCGCGCGCCGGGTTCGCAGAAGGCCATGTTGGCGATGCCGCCGCCGGTGGGCATGACGACGATCCTGGCCTGGCGGAAGAGCGCGGCCTGCTGCTGCACGGTGTAGTCCTCCAGACAGACTTTGGTGAAGCCCGCTTTCCCGAGAGCGGCGTGGAACGTGTCGCCGTCGACCACGCGGCGGGTCAGGGCCTTCTCGCGCGAAACCACGATGCGGTCGGCGCGGACGGGGCTCGGGACATTCCCGGAAAAGAAAAGGCCGCGGACGAACTGGAGGCCTTCGGGCGTGTAATCGAACTGTTCCGGAAGGCGGCCAGGTTCCGAGTAGGACGGAACGACAAGCTGTTCGCAGACGAAGTGCGTGTCCGGCGACTGCACCATGATCTTGGCGGGATCCAGACCGAGCAGGCGCAGGGATTCGACGAGGTAGCGGGGGCGGTTGTTGTGGAGGACGACGCGGTCGAACTTCGCGGGCTCAAAGCCGGCGGCGATCGCCTCGCCGAAGGAGGGGAGCGAGTCCAGGAGCCAATGGTGGAAATTGTCGTGGCCGAAGGAATGGATCGCGAGCGTGCGGCCCTCCAGCCGTGCGGCCGGAGGGAGGCGGAGACGTTCAAGGGCTTCGTGGCGGCGGAGACGGAGGGCCTCGGGTCCAAAATTTTCGACCGAGGGGGAGACATCGGCGAGCAGGGTGTCATCGGGTCCGATGACGCAGCCGTAGCCAAGGCCCCATACGCGGCAGTTCTTCAGGTCGGCCAAGTAACGGGCCCGGGTTGTTCCGTCCTGGATGAGTTCCAGCAATGCATCCATGGGCGCATCGGCATGGTGGGCTGGTTTGCGCCTGGTGCGTTTCTCGGGAGACAGCGGAATGAAGCGGCCGTTCGCCGGATGAGCCCCGAGCCAGTGGGCGGTGGAGACGGAGAAGCGGCGGGGCGGTCCGAACTGTTGCGACGAGCCCGGGAGAAGCCGTAAGGGAGCCGCCACCGTCCTACGAAGCGACCGCGCCGCCGCCCGGGCGCGGGAGCGCCAGGGGGACGTTGGTTTTACGGCGAAGGACACGAAGGCAAATACGAGTTACGAATGACTAAGGACGAAAGGGGCGAGAACGAGGACGAGGACGAGGAGCATGACGAAGATGAGGATTGGAGGCTCGGCGGGAGCCTTCGCCCTACCTTTCTGGATTCTTTGTCAGGGTTTCTTGGACGAGAAGAGGGTGCGCCAGAGCTGGGCGTGGGGCAGCAGGAGGCTGATCAAGGCGGCGGCGAGGTCGCCTTCGCGGAGATCCTCCACGGCCATGCATCGGATCGAGAACCAAGTCTTCCTCAGGTAGCCGCCGAAGGAGAACCGTTCATCGACCCCGGCGTGCCAACGCCAGTAGCGCTCCAGCACCTGGCCGAGCGAGTTCTTGGCGACGGAGTAAACCGCCAACTCGGGATCGCAGATGATCTTCCAGCCGCCACGGAGAAGACGGGTGCCCAGTTCCGCATCCTCCGTGTGTCGAAGGGACGCGTCATAGTTGCCCACGGCCTGGACCGCACTGCGCCGAACAATGGCGCCGTAGGTGGCGAAGGTGGCGGCTTCGGCGGCCGGGTTCCGCGGTGCGCCCGTCTTGAAGAGATGCCGCCCCCGCCAGCGGATGACGGCGTTGCCACCGGGGCGCTGGGAGATGCGGCCGTAGGCGGCGGCGATTTCGGGACGCTCCATCCAGGCCAACCCACGGGAGACGAAGTCGGGCGGAAGGACATTGGTGGCGTCGCAGCACACGACGAAGGGCGCGGAGGTTTCATCCATGCCCCGGTGCCGGGCCGGGCCGCGTCCAAGGTTGGAGGACTGGATGACGACCCGCGCGCCGGCTGCCCGGGCAACTTCGGGCGAACCGTCGGCGGAGGCGTCGTCCACCACAACGATCTCGTCGACGTCGACGGTCTGCTGTCGGACCGAGGCGATGACTTCGGCGAGGGTGCCCCGGTTGTTGAAGCAAGGAATGTAGACGCTGACCTGGTGCAAGAGGTGGAGGAGGGGGATGATGCGGGATGCGGGATGAAAAATGGGGAATGAAAAATTAAAGATACCGGATGACGGGGGGCGGATGCCTGATACCGGATCAGGATGTCGCGCGGGGGCGGACGAGGGGGAGAAGGGCCTTGGACCAGGCGGCGACGAGCGCTGCTGGATCAAAGAACGATTCGGCCCAGGAGCGGTTGCTCCTGGAAATATCCGCCATGTCGTTGTCGGCCGCCCATTCGATGCGGCGCGCGAGGTCGGAGATGCTCGGCAGCTTGAGATGCGAATGCCTAATCCACTGGCTGGCGTAGGCCCTGCGCTTGAACCAGCGGGTGGCGCAGCGCATCTCCGGCTGGCGGATGAATTCGTTCATCGGGGGGTAGTCCGTCGTGATCACGGGAATGCCGCAGCAGGCGGGCTCCAGGACCATGAAGCCGAGCCCTTCCATCTTGGAGGGCTGGATGCAAACGTCGCCGGTGGCGTAGAGGTCGGAGGCATCGCCGAGATTGCCCACGCGGACTTCGATCCGTTCGTCGATGGGCGGGAGATCCGTCGCCTTCTGCATGCGGACGAGCAGGCGGACGTCGTTCCGCTTGACCTTGCGGAACGCCTGGATGGTGTCGCGCGTGCCCTTGCGATCATCGTGGTCGACAAGGCCGGCGTTGTGGACGAAAAGGCGGGCCGGACCGGAAATCCGGCGAGGGGCGAACTTGTCGAGATCCACGGCCCATGGCAGCACGGCCGTGTTGGTGAAGCCATAGCTGCGGATGATGTGTTCCGTGAACCGTGTCGGGCAGACGAACAGGTCGCAGTGACGCCACTCGGGAGCATCGCCCTTGAACCATTCCCACATGGGCACACACACCGTGGCGACGCCTAATTCGTGGGCGATGCGGAGCAAGGCCGGATGCCACGCGTGACGCTCGAAGAAGACGATGCCGCGGACTTCGGAGAGGAGGGACCGGACGAGTTCCTCGGGAGCATCCTTGGCCAACCATTTCTCCGACGTGCCATCGACGGGATGATCCTTCAGGCGCTCGGAGGGGATGACGAAGTGCCGGCCGAAGCCGAGGACCTTGCGGGCGTCCGCGGCCATGCGGCCAAAACCGGTATCGTCCTTATGGGCGACAATGGCCCAATCGGCAAAGGATGGAGCGAGCGGGGGCATCAATTTGTAGTCTGGTCCAAGCCGGAACGATGCAGTTGGCCTTTGGCCGCGAAGCGGCCGAAGCAAGGTAGGGCGGCCATCTTGCCTGCCCATGGCGCATCCAATCTGCCAACCAGATGGTGCGGGCTTTCCAGCAACCCGATCCGGGCGGACACCCTTGCCAGCACGGGGCAGGCAGGATGCCCGCCCTACCTTCAACTGCGTCGGTCCGTCCAAGGATGACCCAGATTTAACCCGAACACCGAAGTTGGAATCGGAGGATGAAAATGGACCGGGACGCGTGCGCTCCCCATTTCCATTTGGAGCCGTTTCCCATAGTCCGCCCTTTCAGGGCTTGGGTTGTTTCCCAAACACTTTTCCCAGGGCGTTGCCCTGGGCTGGTTTCGAACCGCACCTTTGGTGCTTTGGCTTCCCCCCATCAAATCAGCGGCTCCCTTACAGCGCGTCAAACAAGCCCACACACAGCCGAGCGACGGCACACGGCCTACAAAAAAACGTGGGATCACCTTGGTCTTGTCGGCCCGGTCCCCCGACCGGGCGTTCTTTGACGGGCTCGCCAAGGATGGCGTCACTGCCGGGTCCAGTTGAGCCAGTCGAGAGTGGCCTTGAGACCTTCGGCGAAGGAGACGGGCGGCTGGTAGCCGAGGAGGCGTTCGGCCTTGGCGTGGGGGAGCCGATAGACGCACTGCTGGAGAAGGACCATCTCCCTGGACGGAGCCGGACTGGGAGTGCCGGGCAGATACCAAGAACTGTATTCCGGGGACGGACTCAGGCCCTTGATCGCGCCTTTGGCCACGCCTTTGACCACGCGCGGGACCTGCGCGAGGAGCTTTTGCGCGGTCGGCGAGGCGCGAAGCCCGTCGAGCTTGGAGGTCCAGGATTTGGCGGGAAACGAGGGTGTTGGGATCCGGTGGATGGTCGCAGGATCGAAACCCAGACCGAGGGCGGTTTCGCGGTAGAAGTCCGACCAGGAAACCTGTTCGCGATCACCAACGAGATAGGCCTGACCGAGGGCGGCGGCGGGAGCGCCGAGGGAAAGGCGGACCGCATGGACCAGGTTGTCGACGTAGACCGTGTTGCAGATGCCCGTGCCGCCGTTGATCAGCCAGGCCACGCCACGGGTCAACTCGTCGGCCAGCGTGGTGACCCACCGGTCGCGCGGACCAAAGACGACAGAGGGACGCAGGGCGACGAGTTCGACCATGTGTCTTGCCGCGTCGGCGAAGAGCACGCGTTCGGCGCGAACCTTCGCGTTGTTGTAGTCGACCTCCTGGGCGTCGCTGAGCCGAGATTCCTCGGTGGTGCCGTGAGCCGGACTCTGTCCGTGAACCGACGCGGTGCTGAGATAGACGACGCGAGGATTGCGGATCTGCGCCCGCGTGATTGCCGGCATCAAAGCAGCAGCAGATTCCTCGATGCCCCGCGGATCACCGACGACAGCATGGACGACGGCATGGCAACCCTTCAGCGCCTCGGCGAGGGCTTCGGGTTTGCGGGCATCAGCGAGTTTCCATGGCAGCTCGAAGCGGCTGAGCCGGGGCAGGGCATTGACGCCACGAACAACGGGGACCACTTCGCAAAGCCCGGACAGATGGAACAGCTCGACAATGCGGCTGCCGACGAAGCCATTGGCCCCAACCACGGCGACTTTTTTCGGGAAACTCATTTCACCGATCCTTGGGCAGCGGCGACGCGTCCGATGCCTGCCAGTTCTCCGTGCGTCAACCAAGGCATCGCCATCGTCCGGCGGGCCCCGTAACAGCGTTCGATGAGATCCATGCCCCTCGCGGCATCCGCTCCCGGGACGACCAGAGTTTGCTCGCCGCGGATGGCGCGGCAAAGGTTGAGGATCTGCTCCATGAAGCTCTGGGAATAGGTGCGGGCCGATGTGCCGAAGCCGGTTCCCACCCCGGCGTTTTCGGCCGGAGCGGCGTGGAGCCCGCCCCGCACGACATGGGAGCAGCCGTCGAGCTGGACCACGGCGGAATCCGCGCTGGCGCCCTGGAACCAGACGGAACCGCGTTCAAAGCGGATGCGGGTGCCGTTGGGAATGGCCGTGTCGCGCGACAGACGGAGCGACCCGGAAACACCATGGCCGAAACGGAGGCGGAGACGGGCGTTGGCCTCGATGCCGCCCATGGCATCATCTTCGTAGTCGAAGGATTCCGGTTCGCCGAACCACCAGAGAAGCAGGTCGAGGACGTGGGTCCCGATGTCGGCGAAGACGCCCCCGGGACTGGCCGACTTCTGGAAGAACGAGGGGGAGGCAGCAGGCCAGTTGAAGGGACCGCCCTCCATCCATTCGAAGGAAACCGGGCGTCCCAACGCACCGCCGACGACCAGTTCATGAACCAAGCGGCTCGTCGGAAAAAAGCGGCGGAACAGCCCAACGGATAGCAGGCGCCCGTTTTCGGCCGAGGCGGCCACCATGTCCCGGGCTTCCTGCAGGCAGGAAGCCATCGGCTTTTCGCAGAGGACATGGACACCGGAGCGGAGCAGTGAAATCGTATGCGCGGCGTGGAATTTCTGCGGCGACGCGACGATGGCGACATCCGCTTCACCCGGTTTCAGCTCATCGACCGAGGCCAGACCGCGTGCTTCGGGGAAGAAACGGGCAAGGACGGCACGGCGGGTTTGATTGGGGTCAACGATCGCGGTGACCCGGATCGGTTCGGCCCAATGGAGAGCCGTGAGCGCCGGCGCATAATACAGTTCCGCCAAGGCGCCGCAGCCGACCATGGCCGCGCTGAAAGGGGTTCTGGAGCCTTGAGCCTGGATCATGTGCGAAGGAGCAGGAGTATCGCGACGTAGGCACGAACTGGATGCAACAGGGTCATCGGAGCACGGGATTTCGGGTTTTCGCCAGCCTGCGCCCGAAGGTGCGCAAGCAGTCAAAGGCAGCGATGCCGAAGCTTGCGGCAGGCTGTTGTGGCTTGGGGAACAGTCCCACTTGTCACATCGAGGGAAACTCGAGTTCGATGCGCTCCAACCAGCAGTGCATGACGAAGGTGTGAATCTCCTGGATTCGGGCCGTGGTGTTACTTGGAACGACCAGATCAATGTCCGACAAACCACGGGTTTTGCCACCGTCCTTGCCGATGAGGGAGATGGTTCTAAGACCCCTGGATTTCGCGGCTTCGACCGCGAGAAGGATGTTCCGGGAATTGCCGCTGGTGGAGAATGTGACCAGCGCATCGCCCGGCTTGCCGAGACCCTCCACCTGCCGGCTGAAGATGGCGTCGAAGCCGTAGTCGTTGCCTATGCAGGTCAGCAGCGGACCGTCCACGCTGAGGCAGACGGCCGGAAGCGAAATGCGGTTGCCCTTGTAGCGTCCCACGAGCTCCTCGGACATGTGGGCTGCATCGGCCGCGCTGCCTCCGTTGCCGCAGGTCAGGATTTTTCCGCCGGACTTCAGCGTGGAGATGATCAGGTCGGCACTCGCTGAGACCGCCGGAAGGAGGCTCTCGCTGCGTTGAAGCACTTGGACAAGTTCGGCGTGTTGTTCGATCAGGTTCATCGGGATTCGCGTTGGAGGAGGAGGACGCCGCATTCGGCGTTGGTTCCCTGGGCGGGAGTCTGGTGGGGAGTCTTGAATTCCTGCTGGCGTGTGAAGCCGAGATCGGCGGCCAAGGCCTTGAGCTGGGGCAATCCACCGCCGCCCCCATGCCAGGAATGCCACTCGAAAAGCATGTTGCTCGTGTGCTTGAGGACGTCCTGATAGCCTGTGAGGAGATCGTATTCGCCGCCTTCGATGTCGACCTTGATCAGGTCATAGGGCGGCGGCAGGAGATCCAGAATGCGTGCCGGCGGGATGACCGGCACGTCGCGAACGATGCCGGCGCTTGTGCTGGCCGGATTGTTGTCCGGACCGGACGCCATGCACTCGCGCTCACGGAACTTGAGCGGCCCAGCCTTGCAAGAAATAGCGCCGTGCTCAAAGCGTATCAGGCCGACGGCATCGTTGCGTTCCGCGAGCCGACGGATTTGAGGAGCCACCCGGCCGTCGCCATCGACGAGAAGAGCCTCCATCCCGGCTTTGACCCCCTGTCGCCGACACTGGAACAGCATGTAGAGCGAGAAAAACCCCGCGTGGCATCCAAGATCAAGCCATCGGTTGGGAAGGGGGAACCGCCTGCCCGCCCCCTCGTATTCGCCCTGAAAGAAGATCTCCTCGAACGAGCGCCAGTAATCCACATGCAAAATTGGAGCTGAACAGCCAAATTCGAGCGGGACCGCACGGTCCGCCTCGGCGAAATAATGTTGGTCCAGCGCGAAGCGGAGGCGCTTTCGCAGCCGGGGCCAGCGGAGCGGAAGTTCAGCGAGGTTTGAAAGGAGGCTCATCAGGAGGAATCAGTTAGAGTTGGCGGATCTTCCGGGCCGGAACACCACCGACAACCGTTCCTGGCGGCACGTCGCGGGTCACGAGGGCACAAGCCCCGACGACGGAATCCCGGCCGATACGGCAAGGGCCGATGATGGTGGCGTTGCTCGCGATCCAGACACCGGATTCAATGATCACGTCATGGCCGGCCACTGCACTGGAATCCAGCCGGGCCTTGCCGGTCTTCGTGATGTCGTGAGAACCGGTCAGGACGCGGACATCATGGCCGAAGAAGACGTTGTCGCCGATGGTGATCGTGCCTGAGTTCGTGTTGAGGAGCGCGTTGTTCAAGACCGCCGTCGGCGCGATGCTCAGTTTCTCGGCCGGACCCATCAATTTCAGGGAGTGGATGGCGTGGTGCCTGATATCTTCGAGCACCAGATCCCTGAGGAACTTGGCGTAGATTCTACTGAACAGTTTCCGAATCATCAGGCAGCTGCAGGTTCCGCTTCGACCCTCCAAGGAATCCTCTGAAGGACAGTCCCGATTCCGGCGTAGTTGTTGTAGATGGCGAACGCCGTTCCGGTGTCGTGGATCGTAAAAACCAGGACCGATTCATGGCGGTCGAAAAGCTCTCCGGCGGGTTCGTGGGCGGCGATGTGGACGACATAGTTTCCGGGCATCAACAGGTAGCCGGGAACGGTAATCTTTGAGACATACCGCCCCTGGCGCACCGATTCAGGGGCCGCTGGATCGCATTCAGACTGGAGAGTGGTGAAGACCGGACGCCCATCCGTGTTCATGATTTGAACGGAAAGGTCCACCCGCGAAAGGGACTTGGGAACCTCAAAACCCAATTCGATGTCGAACGGTTCCCGGACATCGAGATCAATCGAGCCGGTTCCCGCGGCAGTCCGGATGCCTGCCGAATGGAAGAAAAGTTTCTTGCGCTTACGGAGGTCCTCGACGTCGGCGGCGAGGCCACGATTTTCTCCGGAACTTGAGTCGCTGGTAAGATAACGGGTGACGATTTCACTGATCGGCCCCTGATGGACAAGCTTGCCCCGCTGGAAAAAGAGCCCTGATTTGCAGAGCTGGGCGATGGCGCTCATGTTGTGGCTGACGAAGAGTATTGTTCTTCCGCCCTTGGACACTTCGTTCATCTTGCCCAGGCATTTCCTCTGGAACTGGGCGTCTCCAACCGCCAGGACCTCATCGACGATCAGAATTTCTGGCTCCAGATGCGCGGCGACGGCGAAGGCGAGGCGGACATACATGCCCGACGAGTAACGTTTCACCGGAGTGTCGATAAACTTCTCAATTTCCGAAAACGCGACGATCTCGTCGAACTTTCGTTTGATCTCGGCGCGAGACATTCCGAGAATGGCGCCGTTGAGAAAGATATTGTCCCTGCCGGACAATTCAGGGTGGAAGCCAGTGCCCACCTCGAGAAGGCTCGCCACACGGCCGTTCATGGTAACGCGACCTTTGGTGGGTTCCGTGATCCTAGAAAGAACCTTCAGCAAGGTCGATTTACCCGCACCGTTGCGTCCGACGACACCAACCACGTCGCCCGGAGTTATATCGAAACTGACATCGTTCAAGGCCCAGAAATCCTCGGTTGCATGAGAACTCGAAACGGTCGCCGTGTTCTTCGAGAGGATGCTCTTAGCCAAGCGAAATGGAGCCGTAAGGACATCGTTCAACACGTGTCGGAGCCCGCTTCCATCCCTCTTGTGGTAGATGGTGTAGCATTTGCCAAGATTTGAGACGCTTATGGAAGGCGTAGGCATGGAATTGGTTGTGCGAGGTGGCCGTGACTTTAAATTACATCGGCGAAGGTTTTTTCCGTGCGGCGAAAATACAGGATGCCCGTCCAAAGGAGGACGACGCTCAGCACGGTGGATAGAAGCAATCCCGGCCAATAGAAACTGACCGACTGCCCGAGAACAGCCCAACGGAATCCGTCGATTACGCCCACCATCGGGTTGAGCGAATACAGGAGCCTCCACTTCTCCGGGACAATGTTGCTCAGGAACGCGATCGGCGAGATAAACGTCCCGAACTGGATTATGAACGGGACGACGACCCGGAAATCCCTGTATTTGACGGTCAGCGACGCCATCCAGATTCCCACCGCAACGGACGAAAGGAGGGCCGACAATGTGAAGAGCGGCAGGGTCAAGATGCGCAGCGTGGGCCAATATTGGAACCAAACCATGAGGACTCCCAGAAAGGCCAGCGAGATAAGAAAATCAACGAAGCAAACGATCAGACTGGTGGCGGGTAGGATGAGACGTGGAAAATAAACCTTCGAGATCAGATTGGCGTTCCCCAAAAGACTGCCCGCGGATTCCGAGAGAGCCGAGGAGAACAAAGTCCAAGGCAAGATGGCCGCAAAGGTCATGATGGGCAAAGGAGCGCCGTCCGTCGACATGTTGGTCAATTTGCCGAACACGCTGAAGACGACCATCGTCACGAAAGGACGCACCAAGGCCCATGCGACGCCGACAGCCGTCTGCTTGTAGCGGACGGCGAGATCGCGCCACGCGAGAAACACGAAGAGTTCGCGAAATCGCCAGATGTCGCGCCAATACTGCCGGTCTGCGCGGCCTGCTTCGAGGATTACGGAGTTCGTTGTTTCCATTTATGTTCAGGGTTCACGGACAAATCCAAAATCGAATCAATCCCAACGGACGGGTCTCCGGTGAGAAATGCCGCGGCTTCGGGCCCATTCGAGATACGCCTCATAGAAACGCAAATCCCAGTGTCGAACCTCGAGGAAGTGCAAGTTGGGATGACAGGGGCGGTAGACCTGAAAGGATTCCAGAAGGTGTCCGAATCCGGCCGACTCGAGCGGGCCGAGGAATGATTCCTTCATATATGACTTCCTCCCGTCTTGTTCAAAACGCTCCAGTTGTTCGCGGTTTAGCAGCCAGCAGCCAGCGTTATGGTTGGCGCATTGCTTGAAATGGAAATCACCAAGGACAATTGGAGCAAGTCTGGACCAATTATACATGTCCACATAGTTCTTCACTCCATGGTAGAATTCGTAGCGGTTCGGTGACAGGAGTATCGAAGGATTTGCGGCCGCCGTGTTGAAACGGATGACCTTCTCGAGGAACATGGAGTCCTCGACAACGATGTCGTCCTCGAGCCAGAAGAAGTGGTCGAAGCTGTCGGCGTGCTCGAACATGATCGGCTGGGCGAGGAACCCGAGGAACATCGGATCCTCGGGTTGCTGGATCCGCACTTCGACGAAATCCCGCAACTCCCCCGGCAACGAGTCTATCACGTTGGCGTCTGCAACGGTGTTGATGACGACGCGAAGTTCCCGGACGTGAGAGAACGACGCCATCAACCCCTCTATACAGGCGCGGAGTTTTTCGTGCTTTGACGCCTTGTGGACGTTTGCGTAGGGCCCGCCTGTATGATGGGTGATGACGGCCAGCAGCCGAGTGTCCGCGGCTTTCCACGGAGGGCTTCCGCCAAGTATGTCGAACGTTTCATAGCGCCGGCGCAATGCGCGGATATGGATCCCCAGCCAGATCTGCTGCCAAGCGGTCCTCGGCAGGGCCAGGCCATAGAGTTCGAGTAAGCGCAGTAATCGTTGCACTGGATTCGCTTCCATCTGAATCGCCCGAAAGCCGTGCGCGCAGTCTGGTCGAGGGGCATCCTCGAAACTGCGGTGCGGTGTCGTCAGACCGACTCGGTTGTCACCTCAAGAGGAGAGCCCAGGCGGGATTCGAGCCGTTCAACGGCGGCGACGACATGTTGCGGGTGTATGTCCTGCATGCAGCGATGTCCAAAATCACAAGCGCTCCATCGCATGCACGGGGAACACTCAGGCTGATTGAGGACGTTTTCGTTGCATGGATAACCCGTTTTTGACGGATTGGACCGGCCCCCGTAGACAACGACGGCGCGGGTGTCCACCGCGCGGGCCAAGTGAGCCAAGAATCCTTCGAGGCCGATAAAGAAGAGGGAATTCTTGATGATTGCCGCAGTTTCCCTGATCGAGGTCTGGCCACGCAGATCAATTGCCCCCCGCACCGATGGATCCGACGCGGATCCAACCTGGATAAAATTGAATCTTCCGGAAAGTGCGTCGACTACTTGCTGAAAACGAACTGGATCCCACTCCTTGTTCTGCATCGGGAACCTTGCGGACGCCGCGGAGTTTTGGATCGCAACCTGACGATTGGTCCGGCGTCCGGCCAGTTTTTCGGACGCGCTCAGCGTGAACCAAGGACGAAGGTCTACAGGGCCGCTGAGTCCTGCATTCATGCAAAGAGCGGTTATTATGTGGTGCTTGAGGGGTGTGGAGGTATCACTCTTGAAGTCATGTTTGTGATAGCTGAGGGACATGGTTCTGGCGAGGAATCGTCTTGCGAGACGCAAATACGCATGGTTGCCCTCGACCACAGCATCGAAGTCGGCGTTTTCTTGGAAGAGGACTTTGTGATTGGACATCATCCAAAGCCTTCGGGCTCCACGCTTTTTCAGCTCACGAGCCACCGCGGTGCATAGAAGGTCATCGCCGAGTGCTTCGCCAAAATGGATTACATGAGATGGAAACCCGTGCTTTAGGACCGCGCCAAGGAACGCTTTGAGATCGTCTTTACGGCGTGAGAAGCTCATCTGGCGACTACTCGAGAGAGAAAGCTGGTGAAGAGCAGGCAGGCCTTGCTGTAGTTGGCTTGTGCACAGGACACGCGGTAGGGGCTGCATGGGATCAACCTTAGCATGTCCGAACCGCCGTCAGGCTTTGAAGCCAAGGCTGATTTGCGATATACCAGCGGACGGTCTTGCGGATGCCGGTCTCGAAGGTCTCGGCGGGAACCCAGCCGAGTTCGTCTTTGATCTTGGTCGCGTCGATGGCGTAGCGGCGGTCGTGGCCGGCGCGGTCCTTGACGAAGGTCAGCAGCCTCTGGGACTGGCCGCCAAGCTCGGGTTTCAGCTCGTCCACGAGGTCGCAGATGAGTTTCACGATGTTGATGTTGGCCCACTCGTTGTGGCCGCCGATGTTGTAGGTCTCGCCGAGGCGGCCCTTGTTCAACACCGCCCAGAGGGCGTCGGCGTGGTCGGTGACGTAGAGCCAGTCGCGGATGTTCATGCCGTCGCCGTAGATGGGGAGCGGTTTCCGGGCGAGGAGATTCTGGATGATGACGGGGATGAGCTTCTCCGGGAACTGGTAGGGACCGTAGTTGTTCGAGCAGTTCGTGGTGACCACCGGCAGGCCGTAGGTGTGGTAGTAGGCGCGGACGAGGAGATCGCTGGAGGCCTTGCTGGCGGAGTAAGGCGAGTTCGGCGCATAGGGCGTGGTCTCGGTGAAGAGCCCGGTGTCGCCAAGGGAGCCGTAGACCTCGTCGGTGGAGACGTGGAGGAAGCGGCGCTCCGACGCCGGATGCCCGATACCTGATACCTGATGCCCGATGCCGGATGCCGGATTGAGCCAGGTGGCGCGGCAGGCTTCGAGGAGGTTGAAGGTGCCGATGATGTTAGTGTGGACGAAATCGCCGGGGCCCGTAATCGAGCGGTCGACGTGGGACTCCGCGGCGAGGTGCATCACGTGGGTGATGCCATGCTGCTGGACGACGCGGAGGACCTCGGCCTTGTCACGGAGATCGACCTTCTCGAAGGCGTATTTCGGATTGGCCGCAACGCGGTCGAGGTTGGCGATGTGCCCGGCGTAGGTGAGGCAGTCGAGGTTGACCAACTTGTTGATCGAAGGCTGGTCAACGATCCGGTGGATCAGATTGGAACCGATGAAACCGGCGCCGCCTGTGACGAGAAGATTCATGGGGGATTCAAGATGCCGAATTCAAAATGTAAAATGGGAGCCTCACTTCGCTTCGGGCACCCAGGTCTGGAGCGAGGTTTCGAGGGCTTCGTTGACCGGGCGCAGATGGATGCCGGCGGCGTTCAGCTTGGCGGTATCCATGACGCAGTTGGAACGAGGGGTCTTGGCCGCGAACTTGTAGAACTCCTCGTCGCTTTCCCAGAAGGCGAAGGTGCGGTCCGGCTTGAGGATGCGTTTGATCATCTCCACGACCTGCGCGGTGGTGACGAAGCCGGGATTGGTCACGTTGTATATGCCGAAGGGCACGCGGAACTTCCAGGTGTCGAGGCAGGCATTGACGAAGTCGGCCCGGTGCGAGAGCGAGTTCACGTTGTCGTAGACCTTGGCGTAGCGTTGGACCTTGGAGAGGTAGTTGCGGGCGTTGTCCACCTCGTCGAACGGGATGCGGAGGCGCCAGACGTAGCTGCTGCCGACGCCGGCGATGGCTTCTTCGCCCAGAGCTTTGGTGCCGCTGTAGAAGCTGCACGGGGGCTGGCGGAAGCTGAAGTTCGGCTCCTCGGTTTCGTTGAAGCCACGGATCTTCTCCGGGGACTTCTCGGCGAGGGCGCGGACCTTGGCCTTGGTCATGTCCTTTTCCACCTGCCAACCGTTGCCTGCACCGACGTGGGCGCCGGCGAAGATGCAGCCGGAGGAGACGTGCCCCCAGGGTATGCCTAGCGCGGCGCAGGCGTTCGCCACCACGGCGGGGAAGAGGGTGTTGCCCTGGAGCGTGTCAGCCTTGGCAGTTTCGCAGGCGTCGACGTTGGGTTTGCCGGTGTAGCCGGCGGCGTTGACGACGAACGTCGGTTTGTTGGCTTTCAGCCAACCGTGGAGCGGCTCGAACTTCGTGTAGTCGACCTGCGAGCGGGAGAGCGCGACGAAGGGTTCGCCGCGCTGCTGCAAGGCGGTTTTGAAGGCCTGGCCGATGTAACCGGTGGCACCGAGGAGGAGGATCATCTTATTGGTTCAAGGTTCAGATTTCCAAGTTCCAGGTGGCGGGTCAGGCGCGAAGCCGGTTCGCTTCGGCGACAACATCGACGAGGTATTGGCGATATTCGCAGTTCGGCATCTTATCGACGATGGCGGTCAGATCGGCAAGCGAGAGGAACCCGCGTTGGAAGGCGGCTTCTTCCGGGCAGCCGATCTTGATGCCGGCGCGCTTCTCGATGGTCTGGACGTAGGCGCTGGCCTCATGGAGCGAGCTGCTGGTGCCGGCGTCGAGCCAGGCGAATCCCCGGCTGAGCTTCTCCACCTGGAGGGTCTTGCGGTTGAGATACTCGACATTGACGGCGGTGATTTCCAGTTCGCCGCGCGCGGAGGGCTTGAGGTTCCTCGTGATGGTCACGACGTCGTTGTCGTAGATGTAAAGACCGGGCACGGCGTAGCTGCTCTTGGGCTGCTTCGGTTTCTCCTCGATGGAGATGGCCTTGCCGGAGGCGTTGAACTCGACCACGCCGTAGCGCTCCGGGTCGTTGACGTGGTAGCCGAAGATGGTGGCGCCTGATTTGAAGTCATCAAAGGCGCGGCTGAATCCATCGCCGCCGTAGAAGATGTTGTCGCCGAGGATGAGGGTGACCGCGTCCTTGCCGATGAAGGATTCGGCGATGAGGAAGGCCTGGGCGATGCCTTCAGGCTTGGCCTGTTCGCGGTAATCGATCGAAATGCCCATCTGCGAGCCGTCGCCGAGGAGCTGTTTGAAGCGGGGCAGGTCATGAGGCGTGGAGATCAGGCAGATCTCGCGGATGCCGCCCTCGATGAGCGTGGTCAACGGATAATAGACCATCGGCTTGTCGTAGACGGGCTGGAGCTGCTTGCTGGCCACGAGGGTCAGCGGGAACAGACGGGAACCGGCGCCGCCGGCGAGGATGATGCCTTTCATAGGAGGATGAGATTTGATCGAGCTCCGCACTTGGTCATTCTGCGCTTTTCGGCGAAATGACGATTCGGATTGGGCATGTCGGGAACCGGGCATGAGGCCTGGACAGTTACGATGGTCGGAACACGGCCAATTCGACTTTCGGAAAACGGGTGGGCGACGGAACCTGCCCCAGTTGATTCCCAGAAGGTCGGACAATTCTTGGACCGTTTCGCGGCCGAGATCCCTGTGTTCCTGCCGCGCATCGCGGATCGAACACCGAGAAAAGCGAAACAGACGGGGAGACAGGGGTAAAGGTGTTTTGGTGTCCACCGATCAAGGAGAGGCAAGGGTCGCGTCGCGAGGTCGAGCCCGTTCGGAAGCCACCGCTGGTGGTGATTGTTTCCGGATTGGGGTTGAATCGGGCACGGCTTTGCCGTTTAACCAAGCACTGATATGCGAATGGGAGCTATTTTCGGGATCGTAACCCTCATGCTGGCGAGCCTGTTCGGGCTTCGGGCCGCGGAGGTGAAAACAAACTCCAGCAGCGCCGTGGTGGCGGCCAATCAACTGGACGACATCACCAAGATCGGGATCGGGGATTTGGTCAGCTTCCGGATCATCGAGGACCGCGATCAGCCGCGGACGCTGTCGGTGACGGATTCGGGTGAACTGGACGTTCCTTACGTCGGTCGCGTCAAAGCGGTCAACAAGACCTGCAAGCAGTTGTCGGGGGAATTGAAGGGACTTCTCGAAAAGGACTACTACCATGTGGCGACTCCGATGGTCGCAATCGACCGGGTCGGCGCAAGGAACTTGGAGCAGGTTCTGGTAACCGGCGCGGTCGGACGGCCGGGGTATGTCGATATTGCGCCCGGCGACAAGGTCCCGATCAGCAAGGTAATCCAGAGCGCGGGCGGTTTGTCGGGGATGGCCAAGCGGGTGGTGAAGGTGACCAGAACCAAAGACGGCGTCACGCAGGTGATCAACGTCGATATGAGGGAAATCATGGAACGGGCGAAGGTCGACCAGGACATCCGGATCTTTCCGGGTGACCGCATATTTGTTGAAGCCAGAATTTTTAATCCTCTATGAGCACTGGATACGGCAAGGGCTACGGATACGGATATCGTTACGCCGATCAGGGCGGGATCTCGACCTCGGCGGTCGTGTCCCATCTGCATCCCTATTGGGTGGGAGTAAAACGTTTCTGGTGGTTACCCGTGATACTGGCGGCAGTTGCCGCGGGCGGCATGTTCGTCTACGTCCAGAAGCTGCCTCCTCCCGACTTCATCTCGTATGCCGCGATGTCGATCTCGGTGCGATCTGCGGCGGAGAATGTCTCGATCGCCGTTTCCGAGGACATGGCGGCGACGCAGTCGGAGATCATGAACAGTCCGGACGTGAAGCGCCGGACTGACAACCAGGTGCAGGCCCTCTACCCCGGAGAGTCGGTTTGCCCCGTCCGGGTGAAGGTTTCGGTTCAACCGCGAAGCGGACTTTTCCAGCTTGAAGCCAGCGGAAACCAGCCCGGCTATGTGCAGAAGTTCCTCGAAACGTTCATGGATGAATTCGGCAAACTGCGACTCGAGAGCCGACAGACCAACGTAGACATCACGATCATCACCCTTCGGGACCAGTTGAATTCGGATGACCGGGAGCTCAAGGAGAAGTCGCGGAAGCTGATCGATTTCCAGAAAAAATACAGCGTCGACCTCCTGCGGGAACGGGCCGTGAGTTCGGCCGGCATCTACGCCCGCCTTTCATCGAACGGCGAGGACCTGCGGCTTGAGTTGGAGTTGCTGAAGAAACTTTCCCTCGAGCAGCAGCTCGACCGCGAGGTCCGGATGGTTCGTCCCGGCAATGGACCGGGCCGCGCAGCCAAGGCGGGGAGCAAGTCCGGTGAACCCAAGGATGGCGAGACCGAGGACCCGCTTTCCGCGTCGAAGAACGACCCTCTTCAGAGCATCTATTCCACTCGGCAGAACCTCGAACTGCTCCGTTTCCAGCAGGGAGAATACGCCCGGGATCTGAAGCCGAAACACCCTAAGATGATCGACCTGGTCGAGCAGATTCTACGCACAGAGAAGACATTGGCCGTGCTGATCGCCCAGGCCGAGGACCAGATCGAGAGCCGCAAGCGGCGCGTCGAACTGGAAGCCGCATTTTTGAAGGACCAAATCACTTCTGCGGAAAAACGGGCGGAAGAGGCGGGTGTCCTCATTGCCGAACACGACCAGTTGAAGGCCGACGTCAACCGGCTGATCCCGCGGATCGAAAAACTTCAGGAGCTTATCCGGAATACGGTCCTCCGGGATGCGTTGACGATCGAGAATTTGAACAAGGTCCGGGCCGCTTCCGAGGCGGTGCAGTATCCGATCAAAAAGATCGCGCGCTTGGTCATCGCCGCGAGCGCCGGACTGGTGCTCGGCCTTGCCATTGTGGGATTGGTCGTCTTCTTGGATGACCGGGTCAAATCGTTGACCGCCCTCAAGGCGGCGTTCGAGGAGCCAATCGTGGGCCAAGTTCCCGAGGTCCGGCCGAAGGTTGAGGGGCAATTGATCGAGCTGGTCACGGAAGGGGACGAGCGGCATAGCTTCGCCGAGTCGTTTCGGAACATCCGTTCTTCTCTCCTTTTCATGGAAGAGGAAAGCCAGCGCCCCAAGACGATCATCATCACCAGTTCCATTCCCGAAGAGGGCAAATCGAGCGTGTCGGCCAATTTGGCGAGGACTATGGCGTTTTCGGGCTCCAAGGTCCTCCTGGTGGACGGTGACCAACGACGGTGCTCCCTCAATGAGAAGCTGAAGATGCCCATGGAGCCGGGCTTCAGCGATGTCCTCACCAAGAAAATGAAGCTCGAGGAGGCCGTCCTGCAGACCGATGTCCCCAACCTTTGGTTCCTACCCCGTGGCACGGCCATCAAGAACCCCGGTGAATTGTTCATCGGCTCCCCGGCCAACGATTTCCTCCGGGACGTCTACGACAAGTATGATTTCATCTTGATCGACACGCCCCCGGTGTTGGCGGCTGACGATACGACCAGTTTGGCGCCCAAGGTCGACGGAGTGCTTTTCGTTCTTCGGGGAGAGTTTACCTCGGCCCGCCTCGCTCGACAGTCGCTGGAGTTGCTCTACAACCGCCATACGCGGGTCCTTGGGCTGGTCTACAACCGCGCCAATCTGTTCCTGCCGGAGTATTCCTACTACAAATACGCGTTCTACTATCAGACTCCGGTCGCTGACGCCGCGAAGGCGGCTAAGACACCCAAGGCGTCGAAGTCTGACGGCAAACCTGCCGAGAAGGCTTGATGCATTGGTTGTGGTGGCGTTCCGATGGTGACCGGGGTGGGAACGGTGATTCGGGCGGGGCCGGCGCCTAACTGGCTTTGGGTTTCGGTCGCGATCCTTGCGACCGAGTTAAAAGGCAGGTGATCTGTGGTTTGGATCAGACGGAGCGTTTCGATGACATCGCCGCGCTGATGGTTCAGATCTATTGGCCTGTGATCCCATTGGGCCGGATGTATTGCGCCACGACTTCTTTTCCGTTCAGCCTGCTGCACATTGCGCCGAGAGGCGTGCTCGTCCCGGGACCGGCTTACAAGGCCGGCGCCTGGGAGGCTTTGACCAAGCTCGCGTTCAGGAGCGCACGTTCCTCGGGAAGGATTGAGGGATCGTCGGCCAAGGTCATGTAGCGCCGGGCTTCCTGGATTCGACCCGCCTCCACGAGGGCGGAGGCGTAGTAGACGGCGACGCCCGGTTTGCTGCGAATGGCTTGGGGGATGCGGCCGAAAACAAGGAGGGATTCGGGAACCTTGCCGCTCTTTTGCAGGGCGAAAGCGTGCGTCGACGTCACAAGCGGATCGTTTGGCCGCGTCGTAACCGCTTCGGCGGCGAGCTTCGCGGCGAAGGCGATATTCGTGTTCAGCAAGAGGGAGAAAGCGGCGACGTTGTTCTTGGCGAACCAGTCGTCCGGCGCCGCCCGGAGCAGACGCTCGGAGATCTCGAGCATTTGCGGAGTTTGCCTCAGCTTGTAGTGGACGTCGAAGAGGATCATCTGGGCCCAGCGACTGTCGGAAGGCGCTTCGGCGGCGGCGCGGAGGACCTGCATCGAATCCTCCTTCCATCCCATCTCGACCGCCATTTGCCAGATCTCGCGCCTGGACCTGGGGTTGTCGAGTCCGATGTCCCGTGCCTTGCTCCAGGCGTCCTTGGCCTTGGCCTCCTGCTTCTGTGATCGGTGCAGACGAGCCAGCCACATCAGCCTTGAGAGGTCGTTCGCGCCCCAGGAATCGCTTTCCAGCCAGCGGATGCAGCCTTTGGCGTCGTTGGACAGGAGATAACTCTGGATGCGAGCGTTCTGGACTGCCGGATGCGCCGTGATGTTCGTTCCCAGCGAGGCAAGCCAGTCGTTCGCACCCGCGCCGTTGCCGGTTCCCATCATCCATGTCGCCAAGGTCAGGGTGCTCTGAAGGTTGGAGACCGCCCGACGTTGCAGACTTTCGAGCCTGGCCGAGAGCGTGGGCGATTTTTCGAGACGGAGCAGTTCCAGGTGCTGGATTTCGTCGCCAAGATCGGTTCTTCCGGAGCGCAGGATCTCCTCGATCCAGCGGCGGGCGGTGGGAGTGTCCTTTCGGTTCAATGCCTCGACCGAGAGCATTCGGATGGCATCGTTTTTCAGACCGGGGATGGCTGTCGACTGTTCGAGGACCCGCCGGGCGGAGGCCCTTGCGGTCTCGTTGGTCGATCCGACCTGGATGTTGGCGAGGTGGAACTTGTAAGTCGGGTTGGACGGATCCAGTCGGAGCGCCTCGATGGCGGCGGTCTCGGCGGAAGCACGGTCGCCGATTGCCAGATCCACCTGGGACTTCAGGGAAAGGTAGATGGGCGTTGAGCGGGCGTTGTTGTCGATCGTTGCCAGAGCCTGGGAGGCGGATGCGTTGTCGCCGATCCTCAGCGCCGTCCGGACCAGTTCGAACCGGTGCTTGATCGAATTACGATCGGCCATGGCCGCGGCGATTCGCAACGAAACGGCTTCCGACGGGCTGAGTTTCTCCGCGGTTTCGGCCAGAAGGATCAACGGTTCCGTGTTTCCGGGACGGATCTGGGCCGCGCGGCGCAGGGCGAAACTGGACTGCTGCCAATCACCGAGGGCGGCCGCCGACTTGGCTTTCCCGATCAGGTTGGAATAGCGCCACGAGTCGTAGGCGTCGTAACCGAGATTGGCGGCCAAAAGCAGGCCGGCGACGACCGTGACTTTGATCACGCGACGGCGCCAAACCGCGCTCGGTGGTTCCGGCTTCCATGGTTCTGGATGACTCATCGAATGGTTTCTCGGAACAAACGGGATTCGGGTCAAGATTCGAGCCGAACGAAAATGGCCCTCGTCATCACCGATTGCCCGGACGAATCAGGGTTTTAAGGCCGGCTTACCGAGGCTGAACGACGCCGTCTTCTCCAATCCGGCCACACTTCCGCCGCAGAACTGCTCCAGATACTCCGGCGTGTCGAACAGGTGCTTCTCCACCGGAGCCTGCTCCCGGCGGATCAGGAACTTCAGTTCATCCAGATTGTCCGACCAGTCGGCGCCATTGCAGAACTGGACTCCGGCAAACTGCGTCTTGTAGAGAGCTTTCTCCGAATAGCACGTGCCGAGGTGGATCGCATGGTAGCCGATGTTGGCGAAATGCTGCACGGCCGACGTCATCATGAACATCCCCAGGCTCCGGTTGAACGCCCCGAGATCGTAGAAGGCGAAGTAGTAGTAGGCCACGCGGTCGGGTTCGAGATGGAGCAGAGCCGTGCCCAGTTCCTTTCCGGTCGCTTCCTCGCGATAGACCAAGAGGTGCGAGATCACCGGGGAACTCATCAATCGATCCATCCTCGCAAAACCCATGATGTCTTGACCGAAGCGCTGGTCGGCGTAGGTTTTCCAGGATTGGCGGCGCTCGTCCGTGTAGTCGAACTCCGCGCGCGGAACGATTTCGCTGAGGATGCCGGCGCCCTTGCGGAGGATGCGGCGGTTCTCCGATGTCAGCTCGAACTGGCCCAACCGCACCCGTATGTTCCGGCAGAGGTAGAACCGCGACAGATCGGGCGAGGCCGGCAGGAAACCGCGTTCGAACAGATCCGCAGGAGTTTCACCCGCTTCGGGAAACGCCCAGACCACGTAGGGATACGTGTAGCGCGAGTAGTCTGACTTGAGTTCCGAAAAGGCCAGTTTCATCGGCAGAAGCGAGCGTGAAGACACTGAACGAATATGGGAAGGGGACGAATGGCGGGGAGGGAAAGAATACCCATGCCAGATACCAGATTCCTGATGCCGGACTGCCTCTCGACGCTTTCGTGGCCAAAATCCGGCATCCGGCGTCCGGGATCAGTTATCCGCCTTTTCACCTGGTCATCCGTCGTTCCAGCCTCCGGCTCAATCCCACCAGCACATCGTAGGAAACCGTTCCGGCCCACCCGGCCACATCATGCGCCGAGATCTCCTGTGAACCCTGCGAGCCGAGCAACACCGCGTCATCGCCCACAGCTGCGTCCGGAATCTCCGTCACGTCGGCCATGATAGCGTCCATCGTAACACCGGAACGGATCGCAGCCTTTTGGCCACGAATGAGCACGTGGCCGGTGTTCACCAGCCGCGGATACCCGTCGCCGTAGCCGCTGGGCAGGATGGCGATGCGACGCGGGCCATCCGCTTTGAAGCGCCGGCCGTAACCGACCGTTTCGTCGGCTCCGATCAAGCGAATGGAAGCGATCTGGCATTTGAGCGAAAGGATCGGAGCAATCCCGTCAATGCGCGGAACGTGCGGGGAAGGAAACCAGCCGAGCGGGAGCAGTCCAAGACGCACCATGTCGAAGTGCGCTTCCGGAAAGTTCAAGAAGCCGCCGGAGTTGCAGAGATGAGCCAAGGGCGGACGATGTCCGCTCTCGCCCAAGGCCGTTAGCACGAAACGAAATCTCATAAGTTGCTCCAACGAGAACGCCGGATCGGCCGCGTCCGACATGGCGAAGTGGCTAAAGACGCCGCCGAGCTTGATCCCCGGCAGTCGAGTGATCGCGGCGGCCAATGCAACCGCATCTTTCGGAGAAGCACCGTATCGGTTCATGCCCGTGTTCACTTTTAAGTGAACGGTGGCTTGCAAGTTCAGCCCGCTGGCCAGCGCCGAGAGTTGCTCCGGCACGGCGAGATCATTGACACAAACCGTCAGTCCGAAGCGCAGGCAGTCCTTCAGCTCGGAGACCTTCCGTTGCCCGAACACAAGAGTCGGCGTATCGATGCCCGCCTCGCGCAGCTCGATGGCTTCGCCGACCTCCGCCACGGCCAGATGCGACACGCCGGAGGTCAGCGCGATCTTGGCCACGTCCACCGCGCCGTGCCCGAAACCGTCGTCCTTCACGACGAAGAGCAGCTTGGGCGGCTTGGAATTCTTGGCGCGGGAAAACTCGCCGACGGCCTCAAGATTGCGGCGAAGCTGTGCGAGATTGATTTCGATCCAAGCGGATCTCGTGGCGGTTGGCGTTTCGAGAACCGGCTGGGCGGCATCGGTTCCCGGTGGCCAAAGCGAACGTCCAACGTCGCGCCGGTAGTAGCTGCCGAGGCAATGCAGCTGGCCGATCTCGCGATAGCTGGCGGCGATGGCCGCATCCAAGGTCGGCGCCAGCGAGGCGACGTCGCAGATGCGATGCCCCGTGGCTTCAAGCCGTCCATCGTCGGACAAGGCGACTTCGTTCCACAGAACCTCTGTAGGCCGGGCGTCCCCGCCCGGCCAGTCGGTGCTTTGGTTTCCGACCCCGAATCCTGGCCGGGCGAGGACGCCAGGCCTACGGGTCACCGGCACACGCGGACCTTCTAGGCTGGTGAACGGATAGCCATAGCCCGCCAGCGTTACCGAGCAGCCGTAGTTCAATCCGGTGAGCCATTGTGGAGCCAGCGGCTCGTTGCGTGCGCAGGCCAGCAACGTCGCCAAAGGATTCGCCAGCATCCCGCAGATCATCGGTCCTGAGGTGACGCCGAGGCGCACGTTGTATTCCAGCACATGCCAGCGGCCGCCGTGACGGATGGCCGTGACCTGCACCGGCCCGTGGAAGTTCACCTCGCGAAACCACGGCAACAACGGTCGCAGCAGTTCGCGGCAAAGCCCGTAGCGGTCGTCCTCGTCGCGTTCGACCAATCCACCCAACGGCGCGCCCGCCACCACCCCCATGTCGCCGTCGAAGGCGCGCTTGTATTCCTGGTTCGTCACCAGCGGGTAAGTCTCCCCGGCGCTGACGAGCGCGATGTGGCCCGCCTCGGCCCGGCCGAGATACTCCTGCATGAAGACGCCGTCGGCATAGTCCAACCGAGGCAACCAGCCGAGCGTGTCCTCCACCGTCTCGCAGACGATCGTGTGGATCGGGCTGTTCGGTCCGCAAACGGGATTCTTCAGCACGAACGGCCGGTCATGCCTCTTCACCTGCTCTACCGCCTGGCGCAGGTCGGCGGCGACGAAGGCGAGCGGGAACGCCACGCCGAAGCGTTCGCAAAGCTGGCGGGCGAAATCGCGATCCCGCTCCAGTTCCAGCGCGGCGCCGGTCGGGCAGAGGAAGGGGATCTTGAGATCGAGGAACTCCTTGGCCCATGGACGCTGGCTCCATTCGATGGACATCGGCACGACCAGGTCCGGCCGATCCGCGCGGAGCAGCGGACAGGGATTCGGTTCCGCTGCCTCGTCGATCACTGGGCCGATCAAGGCTGGTCCGTGATGCGCGTAGCGGCGGGTGAGGTAAGTCGCCACGCGTGCGCCGTCCGCCTTCAAGGCGCCGAGCACGCCGTGCGTGAACGCACCGACGCCGAACGCCAAAACAAATGGTTGAGAACCCGTGGTTGCAGTCATTGACGCGCGAGATGAACCAACGGAACTGCTCTGAAGCCGAGAGGAAACTGCTCACAATCCATCAATCAGTCCTTCGAGAATCTTTTCCACCGAAGCGTCACCCAGCTTCTCGAAGACCTTGGCGACCTCCTGCTTGCGGCCACGGATTCCAAGGATCAACAGCGCCAGCCCGAAGAGGCTGAACAGGAGTGTCCACGTAGGAGAGTCCTCCTTACTCCACATCCAGAAAACCCCGCCGATGATTCCAAGGCCGACGCCGACGAGAAGAAGTCGAAGGAGCGGATGAGCCGCCTGAATCCTCAGTCCTCGAAGCTTGGCGAAATCAGGATGAACACCCGTTCTGCGGAAAGCCTTTTGGTCGGCCCGTTCCAACTGCCGGCGGATGCGGCGCTCCTTTGGACTTAGAGCCTGTCTGAGAATTCCGACGCGGCGCCGTGTGAGGGCACACGGCCTACAACAAACCGAAGGTTTGCCGTCTTCCTTGTAGGCCCGGTCCCCTGACCGGGCGGTTTTTCAGACAGGCTCTTAGTAATACTAGGTTAAGTGATCAGCAGGAGTCAATGAATCGGGTCCGGCACCAGGGGCAGCGGCCCGAGAGGCGGACCAGTGCCGCCTGCAAGGA